>JBBISL010000004.1:0-125469 GCA_037441285.1 Caldifarciminota bacterium | reverse complement strand
GTTAACTCTCCAACTCGTATTGTCCGAACTACCTCAGCTGTCAGTTACATTTGGACTCTGCCAATTAACCTGACACCTACTACCAGTGCACGGATTCAGGAGCGGCGATATATCAGTCAGGATACGATGCTTGGCACCTCGGCGCAGTTTGAGGTGTACGATACACGAAAGCCCTCAGCGATAAATGTGATTTCACCGGATTCGCTCTCAGAATGGACCATCGGTTCAACCCATGAGGTTCTCTGGACCGGCGGTACTTTTCTGGGCATGGATTCAGCGGTGATTCATTATTCAACCAACAATGGCCTGGTCTGGACACGACAGGGAAAAACAACTCGACCCGGAAGATTTTTATGGACGGTACCGGCACCGGTCACAGACCAGGCAAAAATCAGGGTACGGGCGTACTGTCTTGATTCAGTAACGACCGGATTCAGCGCGACCTTCCGGGTGATTGAAGGGCTGCCGGCAATAACAATCACCGAACCCACTTCTCAAACCAGATGGCGTGAAGGCTCCGATCAAACCGTCACCTGGACTGGTGGTCCTTCAGCACCGGATTCAACAACAGTGTATTATTCAACAGATGACGGTGCAAACTGGATACGGCACGGTCGGGCTACCGCACCGGGCAGTTACACCTGGCTCGTTCCTGGTCCTGCGACCGATAATGCCCGGGTTCAGGTCCGGTCTTATCTGGGTAATGATTCTTCGGTTGGAACAAGTCAGCGCTATGTTGTTTACGACTCACTGCCACCGACGCCGATTACGGTAACTTCGCCGGCTCCTGGGGCGCGTTGGACCGTAGGTTCAACCCAGACCATTACCTGGACGGGCGGAACCTTTGGGATGGAGTCAACGGTAATTTTCTACTCGAGTAACGGTGGTATAGACTGGTTGCGTCAGGGCAAAACAACTGTGCCCGGTAGCTTTGTCTGGCAAGTTCCGCCGCCAACGACTAACAACGCCCAGGTCCGGGTTCGGGCGTATTGTGGTAATCATACAAGCGAAGGAACAAGTGGAACATTTACCGTAGCCGGTACCGGTGGCACACCCGATACGGTTCTGGCAACGGTAACGGTGGGCTCAAAGCCCCGGGCTTTGCTCTGGGACAGTTTGCACAACAAAATTTTCGTTGCCAATTATAACAGCGCGAGTGTTTCGGCGATTGATGGCATGAGCAATCAGGTAATTACCAATATATCGGTTGGCGCCAATCCCTACGACCTATGCCTGAACCCAACAAATGGCCGGATTTATGTAAGTAATTATGGGGCGGGGACAGTTTCCGTAATCGATGGCGCTACGAATCAGGTGCTCACGACGGTCAATGTTGGTAGTTTCCCACAGGCGCTCTGTTTTAATACAACCAACAATCGTGTCTATGTTGCGAACTATCGTAATGCCCAGGTGACGGTGATTGACGGTGTTAACAATGAGGTGCTTACTACGATACCGGTTGATTCCAGTCCGATCGCGCTGCTCTACAACCCGGTGTACAACAAGGTGTACTGTGCTAACTTTGCCCGCAACAGTGTAACGGTCATTGACGGTGCGACCAATCAGGTGCTGGGTACGGTTGGGGTTGATTATCAGCCTTGTGCGCTGGTGGTTGACGGGCAGGGTAATGTTGCGGTTGCGAATCGGCTTTTTGGTAAGGTGAGCATTATCAACGGAAACAATCAAGGGGTGATTACGACGATAAATGTTGGCAGCGAACCCTGGGCGCTTGCTTACAATGCAGTTGACAACCGCATCTATGTTGCCAACTCGGGTAGTAACAATGTTTCGGTTATCAACGCCCAGAATTACTCTCTAGTTACGACGATGAATGTGGGCAATCATCCTCGAAGTCTAACTTGGGCAGGCTGGGTTGATAAACTTTACTGTGCTAACTACGATGGAGAAACGGTCAATATGATTGACTGCGCTACCAATACGATACGCAAGACAATCGCCGTGGGGCAACGGCCGATTGCCCTATGTGCCAACTCCGCTGACAGTAAAGTTTATGTTGCTAACTACGATTCCGGGACGGTGACAATAATTGGCAGCGTCGGTTATTCTCGTTGAAGACCGTTGTTAGGAATGGATTGGTTCGTCTTTTGGCGCTTCAGAAGGTAAAAGTCGTGGCGCAGGAGTTTTCCACCCTGTAACTCAAGGGTGCAGGTTTGAGCAAAGTAATTTTCTGGTCCCCGAGCGGTTAGGATGTATTTACCAGCGGGGATTGTTTGAATCGCAAATGTACCGATTGTCGGGTCGGTTTGTGTTTCGCCATAAACCTCGCCTTGATAAACTACAATCCCAGAAATTGGCTTGCTGGTTGTAGCATCGTAAAGTGTGCCGGTGATTGTGCCGTATTTTATCGGTCGAAGAGTAAGGGCGGCGGACTGCTCCCGGTCACCAAGAATTAGCATTGTATCGGTGCGGGGTAGATAACCGTTGGCGATTGTGTTAATGACAATCTGTCCGGGCAAAATTCCTTCAATTAAAAGTTCTCCTTTACGGCCGGTTTCCCCCCGGAACTGCTTTACTCCGGAAATGGTTACCGTTGCCCAGACCGGTTCAGTTGTCTCTTCATCAAACACCCGGACTCTCAATACGCCCTGGCCTTTGCGCTCCAGGGTCAGGCGTAGTCCCAGCCGGTGCACCTGTCCCAATTTACCATACGGAGTGAGAGCGTAATCAATGGAAAAATTGTTTAGGTTGACACCAAGACCGGCACTGATAGCACTGAGGTAGCCAAGCGAGGAAATGTCCTCAGGGCCGCTGCGATATCCGACTCGGAGTGAGAGCTCTTTTACTGGAGTGTATTCAACCCCTAATCGGAAATTGAATCTCTGGTCAAAAGAGAAAATGCCATCGAGAACTGCTGTTAAATTTTTCCGGCTGTAAGACAAACCGGCGCCCACTTCTGCTGGTAAAGAGTAAATGCCGTTGTAGTCCATCAATCCGAGGTTCCGACAGGCAATGCCCACACCCAGAGATTTTAAAGGTTGTCCCCGAAATCCCAGGTCAATACCAGCCCCGTAACCGTGGCGCTGGTATAGGTTTTCATAGCAACCTTTTGCAACGAACCCGATTGCATAATTAGAAAACAGATTAATTCCGTAGCCGAGAGAAAGAGCCCCGTTCCAGGTGCTAAATAGGTTGCCCGGGTTGTTGTCTGCATCCCAGTGTTCAATGCTACCGGTTTGGGAGTAGAGTACACCAAAACCCAGGGCACCGGTTTTTGCCGGAAGAATTGCCTGGAACAGTTCGTCTTTCGTGTCACTAAACCATTCCTGATGAGAAAGCGAAATTGAGTAGTCAGAAAAGCTCGCTAAGCCGGCAGCGTTCTCGTAGAGGGCATTGCCGTCGTTGGCAAGACCAATACCAGCTTCACCCATTCCCGCGGCCCTTACGCCCTGAGCGATTTTTAAAACCGGAAAAACGGAACCACCAGGCGCACTAAAAAGGGCTAAAATGGTTAAAAGAACAGTTATCGGCGTCATTACTCTTTGTGGATTACCAGTTTTTTCTGGATTTTTCTTGCCCGGTTACCGTTTTGATATTCCAGCAGATAATAGTAGGTACCCGGAGTAAGCGTTTGTTGCTGATTGTTTTTCCCGTCCCAGGGGATGAAGTGGATTCCAGCGGCTAACGGCTCACCCTGCAAAACCCGGCAAACCTGTTCACCGGTTCGCAGGTAAACAGTAAGGGTAACCGCACCCGGTTCAGGTAGGCTGATGACAAAAGTTGTCCTCGCGTTAAATGGATTGGGGTAGTTGTGGATGTCCAGTTCCGGTCTAATCGTGATTTTGAGTCGAACACTATCTTTAACTGTTGTATCGTTAGCGAGAAACCCATAAAGTGAGAAGACAACTGTATCCTTGAGTACGGCCGGGGTGCCAATAAGCGCGGTTGGTGCAAAGAGCCCGAGATTAAAGTAACGGCGTTCTCCCGGGCTAACAAATCCCAGTTCCGGGTCGCCATCGCCATCGCTATCGGTAAGCGGGGTTTGGTCGTTGGAGTCAAGCAAGAGTGCAGTCCAGCCTGATAAATCAGTTGGTGGCTTTAGTTCGACGATATAACCGGTGTCGGCATCAAGCAGGGCATAGAATCGGTAGGATTTTCTCTGTCCTAACTGGATGGTGTCGCTCTGGTCCGGTTCGATTGTTAGATTTTTGACTTCACTAGCCGTGATTGTACGGGTAATTTTGTCGTTCTCGGGGTTGATGTCGCCTGTTAGCTGAGTTGAACAGGTGACCGGATAAGTGCCGGTGCGTGCAATCCAAACTGGAAAGGTTATTTCAATAACTGAAAATGGAGGTAGACTGTTAACCATAATTGTGGCGTCGTAATCAATGCCAATTCGGAACCGGACATCAAAGTAACGTTCGGTGAAAGTACCGAGGTTGCGAATCGTGGCACTGGGGATGATTGTGTCGCCGGCACGCAGCGTACCTAACGGAGCGATGATGGCATCGGTACCGACATCGTGTTCGTCCATAGTGTCTTTTTCCATCTGTTGGGTTCGGGTAGAAGCGATGTAGAGAGAAACTTTGTTGCCGACAGAGGTGTGCAGCGTGGTCTGCTGCAACCGGATTTGAGCGAAATTAGAGTAAAGTTGGAGCCAGAAGAGAAAGATTATCGACATTTGTTAAATATAAGAATAGTTGGGAAACCGCCGGGTGTCAATTAGTATGGTTCGGAGGCGCGTCGAAGGATGACAACGCCGGTGGTTTTGGCGAATTCGGCAAGGCTTTTGAGAAAACTGGATTGCCGGATAATTTGATTTTTTGTAATCAGCCAAAGCGACCAGGTTGAGTCGATATGGTCTTCCTGGACCGGGAACCGGTACAGAAGACTGTCCCAGTCGATAGGATAGGTGTTGCGCAAACGGTCAAAGTAGTACTTTTTTACAATGACGGCGGTTACAGTGGAATCGGTCAATGCTTTTTGATTTAGATGATAACCGCGTGGTTCGAAAAGTGGTACAATTTCAAGATATTTTCTGGCGCGTTGAGCAAGATAGGCAACAAGCGTTGGGTGTGATGTTGCGACTGCGGTTCGGGCTGGGATTTTGCTGATTGCGGTTTCAAAGGATTGGTGGGTGCCGCGGTTAAAGTAGAGAAAACTGTTGGCATAAATGTTGAATATTACCAGCAGAGAAACCAGTACTTTTCCAATAAACCGCAATCGAGTCGGCACCTCTTTTTCAAACAGTTCACAGGTACCTCCGGCTGTTATCAGGAGCGCGGCGGGCAGGAAGTAGTAGTCGAACTTGCGGGAGAAAAAGAAGAAGAAAGTCAGATGAACTAAAAGGTAGCAGGTTACTAACAACGGGAATGGGCGGAATTTCACCGCCCGGAAAATCGTCAGGGATAGGAAAAAAAGTGTGGTAAGGGGCGCAAAGAGGATAAATGTCAGAAATTCCCATTTGTAAAACAGCCTAGGGAAAAGGTTGAAGCTAAGGTTGGCGCCGGTAGCGATGAAGTTGGCAAAAGGTGATAGTTTTAACATATTGATGTCGTAACCCCGGCTTGCGCTTATTTCGAAAAGCAGGTTCTGCCCGAAAACATACCCGAGGGTGATGAGCAATATGACCGGAGCCGCCAAGCCTGCAAAGAATAGGGCGATTGACCGTTTCCGGTTTGTGGGTTGCAATAAGTAAAAAATAAGGAAGCTGAGAAGTACGCCTAAAGCGGTTTCTTTTACCCATAGTGCCATACCTAAAAACAGCCCAGCCCAAAATGGTTTTTTATAGAGAACTGATGTTATACTGAACACGATAAACATCAGCAGGAGAATTTCAACCTGACCGAGCCGGCTGTATAAATGAAAGGCGAATAACGAGAAGACAACGCCAGTAGTAATAAGAGCGGTTAATTGGCGGTAATGGGAACGCAGGGCAAAATATAGAGAGGCAAGTAACAGAGCCCCGGCGACAGCCGAAATCAACCGGACTGAGAGAAGCAGTTCGGAACCAGATTTCTGAAGTAACGCGGCAATATAGACAAAGAGGGGCGGGAAAAACATAATGTCGTTGCCAATGGGTGTTCGATGAGTAACGAGGTATCGGGCGGAAAGGGCGTAGTTGATTTCATCGGGCAGCGGGGTCCAGTAATTGAGGCGAAACAGGTGAGCCGTCAGGGTGATGACAAAAACAAACAGGGCAAGAAAAAATTCTTTTCGGGTCAATCGCCCGTTTTCAGCGAGCATCAGCCTTGGTTATCCTGTTGTGCCGACCCCGGAAAATTTGGACCAGCAAGATTAGAATCAGAAATAGAGTTGAAAACAGGGTCAGGACAATACCCAGGCTGTAATAGCGAGGTTGGTGGCGGAACTCAATTTGATGTTCACCTTCGGTAAGGATAACTGCGCGGAGGGTATGGTAAGCCTGAAGTAGTTTTGCGGGTTTGCCATTAACCGTTACCTTCCAGTCCGGATGGTAGTTTTCGCTTAGGACCAGGAGCCCGGGAGTTGTGAGGGAAGCCAGAACTGTTATACGGTTGGCGTCGTAATGGGTAATGCGCACGGTGCTCGAAGAGGAGTCCGGGGTTAAAGCCATTCCGGGATTTTCATAGAGCAAGGCGGTGTGTGCGGGGTTAAAGTCGGGTTGCATAAGGCGGGCAAGGAGCTGGTCTTTGTTCTGGACGATTTCCCAGTTTTTGACGACGAAAGCCCGGTGCAGGTAGCGGGAATTCTCATAGATGGCATAGCGGGCACCGGTAAAAGCCTTTTTGAACTGGGGCTGGCTGAAGTAAAGTTTTAACTGGTTGATGAATTGCTGGGTCTGGGCGTCGTAACGGGAGACATCATCGGGAAGGTTGTAGGTGATGATGTATTTAACATTCAATAGGTTCATAAAGTTGGGGTTGAGGAGATTGTTCGCCTGAAACATCACACTTTTGCCCGCACCGATAAAATCTTGATAAGTTTGAAGCGGGTTGGGTATTTGGCCCCCCGTAGAGAAGATGTTGTGCAGCCAGAGTTCGCCTTCATCGGAGCGTTCGTAGTTCAAGGGCAGAACGCGATAAAATGTTGTGTCGGTTTTGAGAAACCGCACCACTTCATCCGGGGCAAAATACTCCTGAGGGGGTGGTAAAGAACGGATGTAGCCCTGATTGTTGTTCCAGAGTTTCAGGGAAATGCCAATGTCCACGGTCATTGTCAAAGCAACGATAATTGTGAAAGGCAGTGGTGTCAGTTGCTTACGATTGAGGAGATAAATTAACAAGCAGCCCAGAACCCAGATCAGGATGGTAAACAGTAAGCCGGTAGTGAATGACGGGTAGTTGGTTTCAAACTGGGGAAGGCGTGGACCGGGGTTGAAAATCCCGGCAAGAAAACCGCGCGCGATCAGGGCGATGAGGAAAAATAACAGAATGACAGCGCCGGCGTAGAGCAGGACGCGGGGGAGATTTTTTATCGTTTTCGTTCCTTTCGGTTCATCAGAATTTAAAAGGTGGTTGATGCCGTAGCCAGCGAGAACCGCAATGGAAAAACTGGCGATGAAGAATATCATTCCCGGACCACGAAATTTGGCTATGCCGGGTAGAAGGTGGTAAGGAATGCGATAAAATGGGGTGTTACCGCCCCATGCCATCAGGATGGTGATAATAAGGGTGATAAGAAAAAATTTAACCTCGGCTTTTTTACGCATTCGGGAAATCGCCACCAGTGCAAAGATTAGAGGCAGGATGCCTAAATACTCACTGTGGAGTTTGAACGGGTTTTTGCTCCAGTATTGCCAGAGGCTGCCAGAGAAGTGAGGGGTGAGTAGGTCAAGGATTTCAGCAATAGGCATCGACCAGGAGGTGGCAAATTCGTAGCCCCGTTCTGCGCCGCGGGCGCCGTAGGGCAGATTGCCATATATGGGCAGGTACTGAATGGCGGCAAAACCAAAGGCAAACAGGGAGCCGATGATAAAGTACAATAAAAGACGCAGGGCGAGTTTCGGGTTGTGTTCCTGTTTAATTGTGCGAATGAAGGCAAAAACGAAGTAGGCGACCAGCAGCAGGACGGTGTAATAAACTTTCTGGATATGACCGGAGAGGAGCTGTAAGCCGAGTATGAAACCGGTCAGGATAAACAGAAGGAACTGGCGCCGATTGATTCCCCGGCAGAGAAAAAACAGGGCAACAGGCATAAGCGCCGAGCCGATCAATCTGCCGTCATGACCGGCATAAGCGAGTGTCAAGAGGCTGCCTGAGAACATATAAGCAACACCGGCAAGGAATGCGGCAAGGGTGTTCAGTTTCAGTTCTTTTAAGAAGAGATAGGTTCCCAGACCGGCAAGAAAGGTGTGGATATAGAAGGTCCATGCCCACACAATATGAACCGGCAAAAACAGACGGAGAAGAAGTGTGGGATAGAACAGGTCGCCAAAGAATGCAGCAACGGTTGGTTGACCGCAGAGGATTGGGGGTTGCCAGAGGGCAATTGCGAGATGCCGCCTGATGTATTCGGACATAAACTGGTGGGCAGCATAACCACCGGCACCGATGAAGTCGGTGCCAAAGAGCATTACCGAACCGGTGAGGAATCGGGCATAAAAAACAAGGGGCAGGAGAAAGAGGGTTAAAATTGCCAGTCGCGGATAGGGTTGCTGGTCAAAGTCAACGGTCCGGTGCCGCGTCGGAACGGCTGCCGGTTTTGTTTCAATTTGGCGGTTGCGGTGTTTCTTTGCCATCTTTGCCTCCTTTGCGCAGTAGTGGCAGGCAGATGAGTGCCATTGCCACTTCACTGGTGCTCATCCAGACTCTGGTAATCAACGCTGATATAATAGCAACAGGCTGGGGCATTACCAGTTTCAGTATGAATGTATAGATTCCTTCCCGAACCCCCAATCCAGCGGGTGCTATCAGAATAATAAATCCTAAAATCCAGGAGATTGAATAGCCGCCGAGCAAAATCGGTAATTTGTCAATACCGAGGGGATAAAAGGAGTTTATCAAAACAAAACAGCCCAGTCCCTGAAAAAACCAGTCGAGAATATAGACACCGAGAATAGCAAGAAGTCGGACATAGGAAAGCCTAAGGGAAAACACCGGTTGTTTGAAAATCGGGAGTAGTAATTTAAGCAGCCGGTTGAGAATCGGTGGATAGGTGACGATTAAGGTTAATGGCGCGAGCAGAAAGGATAGATAGACGCCACGCGGTATGACAGCGCGGGGTAAAAAGATGATGGCGATGGCGAAGAGGAAGACCGCGGCGAGGAGTAGGAATCCGGTTTCAACAACGACGCTTATTAGCGTCTTGGCTTCTGGCACCCGGTTCCGGGCGGCAAATGACATCCTGCCGATTGTAAACCACACCTTTCCTGGAGCATATTTGCCCAGCTGGGTTACCGTTAGAATGGCAAGGGCACGCAAAGGGGAAAGTTTTTCACCCAGGCCGTTGAGGAGTAAAGTCCAGGCAAAGGCACCGAGGGGAAAGTGGATTAAGAGGAGGATGAGGTAAGATAGGATGAGTAGTAAAGGGTTGAAGTGCAGTTCAGCAAACGGTATAGAACGCCAATCCCGGACGAGTCGAGTGATGAGAAAATAAAAGGAAAGAAGCACAATCAGGGTACCGAGCGTGTAGCGGAGCCAGTTGAGCTTCCCTTTTGCCGATGCGTTTTGAAAAGACATCTCAGGTGCGTGTTTCGGCGAGTAACTTTTGATAAATACCAATCAGACGCTCGACGATTGTTGTCCAGGAGTAGTTTGCCTGAATGTGGTGGCATCCTGCAGCTGCGAGACGGGCTGCGAGTTCGGGGTCAGTAAGTAGCTGTTCAATCGCTGCTGCCAGTTTGGCGCTATCAGCAGGCGGCACGGTGATGCCGGTTTTTTCATTGATGATTATGTCAGTGATACCACCCACGCTTGACGCCACTACCGGTTTCTGGTAGGTGAGCGCTTCAATCAAGACAACACCCAACCCTTCGGTATCGCCTTTAGAGTCAATTACAGCGGGCAGGACGAATACCGAACAGGTTTGATAATGGTGCTGAAGTTGTTGCGGAGAAACCTGGCCATGAAACTGCACGGTGTCTTCAAGTTTAAGATGGCGCGTGAGTTGCTGAAGTCGGTTCATTTCCGGACCCGAGCCAACGATGTTGATTTTCACCGGCAGTTTTTGTTTGAGAATCGCCGCGGCTTCGATTAGATGATTGACCCCTTTCCGTTCCACGAGGCGACCAACAAATAGGATGTTGTACTCATTTTGGCTCTGGGGTTGGTTTGTGATGTTGGGGAGATTTTCTGGTAAGCCAGCGCCAAAGGGCACGATGTCCACGGGCCGATTTAGTATCGACTGAATTGCCTTAACGGTGTAGGTGGAGTTGGCGGTTATTCGGTTTGCCCTGGCAATCGCCCAGCGGACGAATGGACGCAGGATTTTGAATTTATGACGGACCGCCATCAATTCGGCACCGTGGAAACTGATAACGGTTGGTGCCCGACACAGCTTTGCCGCAACATAACCAAACAGAAAATGAGGTAAGGGCCAGTGGATATGGATAATGTCAAACTTCTCATTTCGGCATAGGCGCCAGATGGCGATTGTGCCACAGAGCAGATACGAGAGGGCAAGAATTTTGTTCAGAAACCCCTTGCGCACCCGGTCAATTGCGGTTTCATCGTGGGTGAGATTCTCCCAACGGGCGAAAAAGTAGCGAAACCTTATTACCCTCGTTTTGAAAATTGTCTGGTTGCCTAAGCCTTTGTAAGAAGATGTGAATACGGTTACTTGAACCCCGTTGTTTTGAAGGCGCTGAATGGTTTCAACAAGCCAGGGGGTTATGACATCACTTTCCGACCTCGGATAAGCGGTGGTGATGTAAAGGACTTTCATTCACCCTGTTCACCCCGGCAGCGGCGCTGAATTTATGAGAGATAGGATATTTGCTTCATCAGGCGTGCCTTGAGCCGGCTGGCGGTGTTCGGATGAATGACACGGTGCCGGGCACATCGGTCGATTACCGATTGAGCGGCAACAAAGGCTTTTAACGCTTCTTCCTTTGTTTTTGCTGCCCGGACCAGTTTGACCGCCTTTTTCAGGGCGGTTTTACGAGCGCGATTGCGCATCCGCTGGCGCAGACTTTTTCTCGCCTGCCTGATTGCCGATAAAGTTCGTTTTGCCAATCGTCCTCCGTTGGCTTATTGCTAAAAGGTGCCGGGACACAGAATCGAACTGTGGACACCGGGATTTTCAGTCCCGTGCTCTACCAACTGAGCTATCCCGGCAGCGCATTTATTTTAAAGGCAAAGTGAATAATGTCAACTAATACCTTTTCTCATTTTTTCATCGGTCCCTACCGGTGAACTGGACTTAATCAGGGTTCGGTAACGGTTATCTGCTGGTCCGGATGAACCTCTTTCAGAATCACCTTAGAATTTATGCCGAAGCGCACTTCAACTGTTACCGGCGCACCTGATTTTCCCAAGCCGAAGTGCTGGATGAATGAGTTCTGGCTCGTGGTTCCTTTGCCGCCTTCAATTTCCCTGACATACCGTTTTTTCCCCTGAGTTACAATGACCCGGGCGCCGATGCCGGCGGCGTTGTGTTTGGTGCCGACCACTTTTACCTTGAGCCAGTGATTCTGGTTACGGGTATCGTTGCGAAACAGTTTAACACCCGAACCAGAACCAACAACCAAATCCTGGTCGCCGTCGTTGTCGAAATCGGCAAAGGCACAGCCCCAGCCATTAAAAGTGCGGGTTCCGGAGAGATAGGTTGCCTCTGTAAATCGGAAGTTACCGAAGTCAATGGCAGAAGGGGCATTGGGAATCAGCTGGTTGAGATATAAGAAGGAGCGTCTGCCTTCGTAGATTGAGGTGATAAACAGGTCAAGGTCACCATCGTTGTCCACATCCGCCCAAGCCGGGTCCGAGTGCGTTTCTTCGTAGCGGATACCCAGTTGTGCGCGCCGGTCAACGAATCGGGGGGTTGCGTTTTCTCCCCGGTTTTCATACAGGATTGAGCGATTGGAAAACTCTATGTAGCGGGGATGGGCGAGGTTGGCAACAAACAGGTCAAGGTCACCGTCGTTGTCATAGTCCCCCCAGGTTGAGCCGATTGAGTGCCCATAATAACCTTTTACCTCATTCCCGGCGACACCTAATTTGGGGGCAAGGTTTTCAAATGTGCCGTCTCGTTTATTGTGCCAGAGGAAGTTCGGGCCGAGACGATAGTTTGAGACATAGCAGTCGGGATAGCCATCGTCATCAAAATCTGCCCAGTTGACCCCGCGGCCCGCAAGATTTTCTCCGTGTGGTGGCAGAATACCGGCACTTTCGGTGACATTTTTGAAAAACCCCTGGTCGTTTTTGTAGAGCCGGTCCGGGTAGTAGGTGTGGGTTTCCCAGTTTTCGTAATTGGCGCAGTAAAGGTCAACCCAGCCATCCTGGTCAAAATCGGCAGCACCAACGCCTTCGGTTGGATAAGGGTCAGAAGGCGAGCCGAGCGATTCGGTGAGATTGGTAAATTTACCGAAATGGTTTTTCAGAATATAGTCCACCGTGTCTGCACCGGCGACATAAAGGTCAAGCCAGTAGTCGTTGTTGAGGTCGAACCAGATGCCACCCCGTCCTTTAACTCCCGAGATGCCAATTGAGTCGGTTACATCGGTAAATCGGATGCCGGCGTCGTTCCGGAACAGACGACAGCCGTTAAGCAAAATGTCCTCAAACCCGTCGTTGTTGTAGTCACCCCAGGCAACCCTTGTTTCAGTGCGGCCGGTGAGTCCAACCGAGTCGGTTATCTCGGTGAAAACCGGTCCGGTGTAGTTTAAAAGTTGGCGCGCCCGTTTTAGTTGTTCGCAACCGGTAATACCCAACCGTTGGAGTCCGGTGTCAGCACGGCTTGCCCAGTAGTTTCGGGAGTCGCCCAAAACAAGCGTTTTCAGGTAGGCGAGTTCCGCACTGTCAACTTTACCCAGATGCTCATACACTTCGCCCAGGAGGCAGTAGAAGGGTGCCGGGGTCATCTCGTTCTGAACATCCCAGCGGAACTGGTTTATTGCCTCTTTGAGATAGGGTAGGGCTTCAAGGTGCCGGTTCTGGATTATGAGCGCTTCGGCGTGTGCGGCACGGGCAAGACCGTACAGGGGCGGGTATTCGAGTTGCCACTGCTCCAGAGGTTTGTTGCGTGGTTTTTTTGCCCGCGGTTCCAGTTGGATTGCCCTTCGGGCATAAAGTTCGGCGGTTGCGGGTCGAAACCGTAGCCGGTTAAATAGCGCGGCGGCGTAGCGGTAGCGAAATGGGTCAAGGCTGTCGTCGGCAAGCATCTGCTGGGCAATGTGCGCCAGCCCGGTGGTATCTTTAAGTCCGTAAAGCGAACTTAAGAGGAAGAAGTAAAATGTCGAGCGCCATTCGGTTTTTGGGTAGCGAGCAAGGAAACGGGAGATAACAAGCACTTTGGCGGTGTCGTTGTTCCAGACCGGATAAAGCGAGTCGTAGAACATTGCGCCAATCAACTCGTAACCAAGAGCCGAGTCCGGGAAGAGCGCGGTTAAAACACCTGCGGCACGCTGGGCAAGAGCGGTGTCGGCAAGGGACAGCCCCTGATAACCGAGGACCTGACTGCGATAAGAGGAGGTGTCGAGGAAATAGGGGAGCGCCTCGTTCTTAATCACAAGCCGGATTGAGTCGAGACGAGAAGAGTCGTTTTTGTTCTGCTCATAGAGCGCCTGCCAGCGACCGACAATTGCCGAATCGTCATTGGGATTAATCTTTAGCGCCCTTTCCCACCAGTACAGGCTGGAGTCATACTTGTGCCAGAGGCCAAACACCCGGGCGAGGTTTTTGATTGTTAGCAGGTCATCCGGTTTCCTGTTTAACTGCTGGTAGCAGTACTGAGCCGCGGCAGGATAGTCCTGCTGCTGAACAAGGTTGGTAAGAGTGGGACTGGTTGTGAGTAAAACGAGTAACAACACCATCCATTTTATTATATTGAACTATAAAACAAGTCAACCTTTAAGATGTTACTTTGCTGCGGTTAATGCCTCCAGTTGAATTGCCGGGTGGCTTTTTGCCCTGATGGCAATGGCGAGCGAGAACAAAAGCAGTACCGCAACGCTCAACCAGGCAGCACCGAGAAGTTCCATCCGGAAGCAAAGGAGTGTGTTGTACAGGATGTTCACGCCCAGCATAAGTATTGGCAGGATAGTGACCGGGCTCTTAGATTCGTAAAACCAGGCAGCGTTCGTCACATTGGGTTCTATCGCCTGGAAGAAGGAGATGATAAACAGGGTCGTGGCAAACCAGCCGACAAAGTTAGACAGCGGTATGCCGTGATAGAAACCCCTGCTGACAAAGCCGATGGCTCCTCGTGTTATCGCTACCGGACCAGCAGACAACTGCCATAATGTGATGAGGAGCGCTGCTGCCAGAGGAGTAGTGTTGTAAGCGCTTAAATATTTTGGGGTTGCATCTACAATAAAGATTCCGGTTAAGAATGTCAGATAGAGCAGGCTATACCAGAGGAGAATTGTGTTTAATGGTATTCTGCCCGGGAGCATCACCCCAACCTGCAGGCGCAGGTCATGGATTCGGGAAAACCAGTGGCTGCCAAAGATGGCACCAAAATTCGTTCCGAGGTATTCGGCGATGTAGGGAAGAATTAAACCAAGTGCCAGAAACCACAACGCCTGCTTTGTTTCCCAGAACTTCAAACTGTGAAGCAAGGCAAATACAGCAAGACAGTAAGCGGGCATCAGGGTCAGCCAGAGAAGAGGTGGTTTCACGATGATGTCGGCAGCCATTGAGACGACTGCCGCTGTTAAGGCAAACCAGATGCCGATGTTGATGAGCACAGATTCGTTGTTGTTCTTTCTCATTTTATCCCTCCTATTGTATAATTATAACAGGGAAAGCGGCAAAGTCAATTTATCAAGAGGCGGAGCAGGGTTTTAGTATCGTTGAGTCCTGTTGACTCAGCGTCAAATTGGGCTAATATGTTTATGCTGGTGAGGGGCGCATTGCGTCCGGACTTTGAGTGGAGCTGTTAACTAAAGGAGGTGTTTGTGACTTGGTTTAACCGAGTCCGTATTGCTCTTTTAGTTCTTTGCCTCCTGTTGTTCGCCACCCCGGGTTACGCAGCCGACATCAGAACGATGGGGCTGATTTTCCGGGACTCAACTGCGGACTTTCCCGGTTACACCTTGTTTGCGCCGATGTCCTACAATGTAGCCTACCTTATTGACAACAATGGAATGATGGTGCACTCCTGGACCGGTACCTACTGGCCAGGGTTGTCGGTTTATCTATGTCCAAACGGGCTACTGTTACGGACCTGCCAGGTAGGTAATGGGGTGTTTTTTGGTGGCGGTGGTTCTGGCGGTCGGGTAGAACTGGTTGACTGGGACGGTGCGGTGGTCTGGGCGTTTGATTACTCAACTTCAACCTATTGTCAGCATCACGATGCGATAATGTTACCCAATGGTAATATTTTGATGATTGCCTGGGAGTTGAAGAGTCGGGAAGAGGCGATTGCAGCAGGTAGAAATCCCGACCTTCTGGTCTATAACGCACTCTGGCCCGACCATCTGGTTGAAGTCAACCCGGCAACAGATTCAATTGTCTGGGAGTGGCATATCTGGGACCATCTGATTCAGGATTACGATTCGACTAAGCCCAATTACGGTGACCCCCGCGCGTATCCCGAGTTGATTGACCTGAATTATGTGTCAGGAATGGCGGTTGCCGACTGGAATCACTGCAACGGCGTCGCCTACAATCAAGAACTCGACCAGATTTTACTGAGCAGCCGGCAGTTTTCCGAAGTGTGGGTGATTGACCACTCAACCACAATTGAGCAAGCCCGTAGCCACTCGGGTGGTCGTTATGGCAGAGGCGGTGATTTACTTTATCGCTGGGGAAACCCCCGCACTTATCGCCGTCAGGAAACGATAGGTCAAACACTTTTTGGCCAGCATGATGCGCAGTGGATTGAACCGGGATTGCCCGGTGCCGGACACATTTTACTTTTCAACAACGGTTATGGACGGGTTCCAACCTATTCCACTGTGGACGAGTTTGTGCCGCCGATGGATTCACTGGGGTTTTACCATCTTGGTGCGGATTCGGCTTATGGACCTGCGGCACCGATATGGCAATATGTTCCAGCACTGCCGGAGAGTCTATACTCCAGCCTGATTTCCGGTTGTCAGCGGCTGCCCAATGGTAATACTTTGGTGTGTAGCGGGTTGAACGGAACAATTTTGGAAGTAACGCCGGATGGTCGCGAGGTCTGGAAGTATGTTAATCCGGTAACGCGACATGGTCCACAAGAGCAGGGCAGAATTTTACCGGCGGGTGCGAATCAGGTGTTTAAGGCGCGGCGTTACCCGATTGACTACTCGGGCTTGCGGGGACGCAATCTTGACCCGCTTGGACCGATTGAGCAGTATCCGCAGGTGGTTAAGGAAGAGCCAGTTGTCCGGTTTACCGGTAATTTTGCCCCGATAATGTTGAAAGATGCGGTAACTCTAACCGGTATGGAATTTGCCGATGTCGTAGACCCGATGGGTAGAAGGGTGATGCGGTTAAACAAGGGTCGGAATGATATTCACAGGCTTGCGCCGGGTGTGTACTTTCTTGTTGGTTCACGGGAAAGCCGAAAAGTCCGGATAGTTAAGGTGCAGTGATTGTTCGGACGGGCTGCTCTTTACCGGCGGGAGATTTGAAAGGTTAAAAGGTGGTTCCTAACTGGAAATGAGGTTCCCAGCCCGGTCGGGCTTTATCAAACCCATAGCCTAAATCAAAGCCGATTAATCCGAGCATCGGAATTTCCAGTCGGACACCAATACCTGCACCCCGTTTCAGGTCGGAAAGGTTAAACTGGTTTACTCGGTCCCAGGTGTTACCGGCATCAAAGAAGGCGAGAAAGGAAAGCTGGGGATTGAGTCGAAGTTTGTATTCAAGAGAGAAGATGGAAAGCATTCTGCCGCCAACTGGATAACCAAAGTCGTAAGGTCCAACCGTGCGTTCGCCATAACCGCGGATACCATCCGGACCGGTTCCACCGGGATAGAACCTTTCGTAAAGGGGTACGGTATCAGCCACGGAGAAGCCGGTGATGTAGCCGAAACGGGCTCTGCC
Source organism: Caldifarciminota bacterium (assembly GCA_037441285.1). Taxonomy (GTDB): domain Bacteria; phylum Hydrothermota; class Tepidihabitantia; order Tepidihabitantales; family Tepidihabitantaceae; genus Tepidihabitans. The sequence continues at coordinate 108,400 of JBBISL010000004.1, read as the reverse complement.
TTTTAAGCCGAATTTCCAGAAAAGGGGGAGATGCTGGGTGATGTCAATGGTGTGGCGCTGGAAGCGGATGTCACCGATGGAAAGGTCAAGGGTGTAAGTTATTGCGGAACCGGTTAGCGGATTGTAGATGTAGTCCCGGGAGTCGCGGGTTAAGGTAATTGAGGGAACAAAGGAAGTTTTATGGACGGTGTCCCGATAAACATTGAACAGTTTTGAAGGTTTGTAACTTGAACTTATGGAGGTAGGGGGGACATAGGCGTCGCTTACTCTTAAACCGAGATAGGCACGGGTGTAGTCAAGGGGAAGGGGCCGGGATAGAGAGATGCCGCCACTGATTTCCTGTTTATTGTAATAGTCGTAGTCCCGGGTTAGATAAACGGCATCAAAGCCGGCAGAGGTCGGGGTGTCAAAAAGCCAGGGTTCGGTAAAACTCAACTGGAAGTTGGTTTTCTTGCTCCCTTTTTCCAGTTTGAGGTTGGTACGCCAGCCCCTGCCCAGGAGGTTGGGTTGTTGAAGTTCAACATAGCCGGTAAACTGGTCCTGGGCAGAATAGGAAACACCAGCACCAATAGTGCCAAAGAAACTCTTTTCCTTTACCTTGTAAATCAGGTCAATGGCGCCCAGGGTGTCAACACGGCGATAGTCAAGGGAGACATCTTCAAAGAAGCCGAGATTGAATATGTCGCGCTGGCTGCGCAGGACTTCAGACCGTTTGAACGGGTAACCAGGTAAAGAGCTGATTTCCCGACGGATAACCTTGTCCAGGGTCTGGTGGTTGCCTTCAATCTGGACGAGGCGAATAAATGCCGGCATTCCTTCGATAATTTCATAGGTGATGTGTACGGTGTCGGCGCTAATCTGTTCCATTGGTGTAACCTGGGCGTAAATATAGCCCTCTTCGGCATAGAGTGAATAGATGTCGGTCAGGGTCGTTTGTGCCTGTTTGATGTTGTAGACCGTACCTGGTCGGTAGCGCACCAGTTGTTTGAGCCGTTCCGGGGCAATGACCGAATCGCCCTGAAATGTAAAGTTGCCAAAAAAGTACTTTTTACCTTCGGATACATAAATGGTAATGTCCACCCAGCCCTGGTCGTACTTCATATCGTAGTCAAGGACCCGGGCTTCAATAAAACCGCGTTGTTTGTAAAATTCAACAATCCGGTCCAGGTCCTTGGCAAACTCTTCTTCCTTTAATTGCCCCTTACGATACCAGGTTTTCTCTTTGTTGGTCAGTTTCTTTTTAATCTGCAGGTCGGTGAAGTTTTCATTGCCGTAGATTTCAATCTTGCGGATGCGCACCGGGTCACCTTCGTCAATCTGATAGGTCAGGACAACGGCACCGGTTGAATCCGGGGGCGATTTTTCGGGCTTGATTTCGACGAGGAGAAACCCTTTCTGTTTGTACATCTTAAGCAGTTCCTGCCTCAGGTCAAAAATCTTTTTGTCGGTCAGAATTTCGCCTTCCCGCAGTTTTACCTTTGACTGCAGGTCCTTTTTCTTAACCCGGCGATACCCTTCAAACTGGACCGATTTCAGTTTCGGGTACTCTTCAAGGATAAAGTTCAGTTTGACACCGTCGGCAATCATCGTTGTTTCTGCCACGATTTGCGAGAAAAAACCGAGTTCGTAAATCTTTCTTATGGCTTCGGCTAATGCGGTCCGGAAACTGGTGGCGGTGTAAACCGATTTCGGAGTTAATCCGGCAGTACGAATAACCAAACCGGGGTCGGTGTGGGTGGTTTGGGCGGTAATGTCGAGCAGAACGATGCGATTGGTATCTAAAACGGGTTGGGTGGCGAGCAAAAGCGCCAGAAAAAGGGAACTCATTCCTTGATTGGCGCTTCGGCTCCTTTAGGGGATTCCCGGAAGATTAATCGGTTGCCATCCCGGTCGACTATAATCGTGGTGTTTTCTGCCAAACCACCGCGGAGCAGTTCTTCGGCAAGCGGGTCCTCAAGCAGGCGGCGCAGTGCCCGTTTTATTGGTCGGGCACCATACTGCGGGTCAAACCCTTCCTGGACCAGAAGCTCTTTTGCCGCCGGGGTCAATTCGATGGTAATCTTTTTCTCTTCCAAACGCCGGGAGAGTTCCCGCAACTGGATATCGACAATCGCCTCCATCTGCGGCTTATCCAGGGGCCGGAACACAATCACCTCATCAACCCGATTGAGGAACTCCGGTCTGAATACCCTCTTGACTTCGGTCATAACTTTGTCCCGGATATTTTCGTAGTTGACTTCGGGTGTTGCCGGGGTAAAGCCGATGCCGGATAGACCCCGGATTTCGGTTGAGGCGATGTTTGAGGTCATAATAATCACGGTGTTTTTGAAGTTGACCTTTCGGCCCAGGGAGTCGGTTATCTGGCCATCATCAAGAATCTGGAGCAAAATGTTGAACACATCCGGATGCGCCTTCTCAATCTCGTCAAATAGAACAACCGAGTACTGTTTACGCCGGACCTTTTCGGTTAACTGGCCCCCTTCTTCGTAGCCAACATAGCCCGGGGGTGCGCCCACAAGTCGCGACACATTAAACTTCTCCATATACTCGGACATATCAAACCGCAACAGGGCGTTCTCATCGCCGAACAGGAACCGGGCAAGTACCCGTGCCAGTTCGGTTTTGCCCACACCGGTCGGACCTAAAAAGATGAAGGAGCCGATAGGCCGGCGCGGGTCTTTGACGCCGGCGCGGGAACGCCGGATTGCTTTGGCAACCGCGGTAATCGCCTCATCCTGTCCGACAATCCACTGTCTCAGTTCCTCTTCCATTCTTAACAGTCGGGAAGACTCCTTCTCTTCCAGTTTGGCAAGCGGGATTGAGGTCCAGGAGGAGACGACATAGGCGATGTCCTCTTCGGTAACAACCGGGAAACTGCCCTTCTTTTCCCACTCCTTGCGTTTTCGTTTGAGGTATTCGGTCAGCTTCTTCTGCTCGTCGCGCAGTTCCGCAGCGCGCTCAAACTCCTGGCGCCGAACCGCCTCCTCTTTGGCGCGGGTGATTTTCTCAATCTTGCTCTCAATTTCGTCCAGTTCGGGATTGATTACCGGGCGCAGCAGTTTTACCCGGGAGCCGGCTTCATCGATGACATCAATCGCCTTGTCCGGCAGGTAGCGGTCAGTAATGTAGCGGTCGGCAAGATAGGCGGCAGCATAAAGCGCGGCGTCTTCGTAAGTGACATTGTGGTGCAGTTCGTACTTCTCTTTGAGCCCCTGGAGAATTTGAACCGTTTCCGCAACCGTGGGCGGCTCAACCATAATCTTCTGGAACCGGCGCTCTAAGGCGGAGTGCTTTTCAATGTAGCGTCGGTACTCTTCCGGAGTCGTGGCGCCAATTACCTGAATCTCACCGCGGGCAAGCGCCGGTTTCAAGATACTGGAGGCGTCAATTGCGCCTTCTGCGGCACCGGCGCCGACAATGGTGTGGATTTCATCAATGAAGATGATGCAGTCGCCATGATGCTGAATCTCGTTCAAAATTGATTTCAACCGTTCTTCAAACTGGCCCCGGTACTTGGTGCCGGCAACAATCGCTGCCATATCGAGCGCCAGAACCCGTTTGTTCTTTAACACATTGGGCACCCTGCCGGCGACGATACGCTGGGCAAGTCCTTCAACAATTGCGGTCTTGCCGACGCCGGCTTCGCCGATTAAAACCGGGTTGTTCTTTTTGCGCCGGGCAAGAATCTGGACAATGCGTTCAATCTCCTTTTCCCGACCAATGATTGGGTCCAGTTTTTCTTCGCGGGCAAGCTGGGTCAAATCACGCGAGAAGTAGTCCAGCGCCGGGGTCTTGGAACGGGTCTTGGCACCGGCAGGTCCTTTATCGCCACTCAAAAGGCGAATCGTCTCCTGACGCACCAGTTCGATATCAATGCCCAGAGACTGGAGTACCTGACAGGCGACACCGCGCTCTTCGCGCAGTAGTCCGAGGAGGAGATGTTCGGTGCCGACATAGGTGTGGTTCATCTTGCGGGCTTCATCAACCGCAAAGTTGAGCGCCGATTTTGCCTCCTGGTTCAGCGGGACTTCACCTAAGACCAGGGTTTCAAATCCGGCGGGAACCGCATTTTCCACTGCCCGACGCAGGTCATCAAGGTTAATGCCTAAATTGGTGAGGACAACGGCGGCAACACCCTCACCTTCTTTTACAATTCCCAGTAAGATGTGTTCGGTGCCGATGTAGTCGTGATGGAGCCTGATTGCCTCCTGCCGGGCATAAGACATTACTTTGCGAACCCTCTCGGTAAATCTTTCCTGCATATCCATAAAAAGTTTATGTTATTTTTGCCTTAAAGTCAAATTATACTGTTTGCCATCGTCATCTATTAGACCACAAAAATGGTGAAAGAGTTGCGGTTTTTATTTCAGTTTTACCAATAAGGTGGGAGCAATATCACCGGCGCGCAGGAAGTAGGCACCGGCACCAAGACCGGATAGTTTTAATCGGGTCTTTCCCGCAGGGATTCGGGTTGAGAAAACCGCTCGGCCCGATAGGTCAAAAATGGTGATAGTTACGGGCTTAGAAGATAATAGGAGCAGGTGTTGCCGAAAAACTGTGGGGAAGACGGTAAGCGATGTCCGGGGTTGGGCTTTAATGCCGGGTGTTTCGGTGATGCCGGTGCCATAAATAAGCCAATGGAGCATTGTGTTCATCAATTGCACCCGGGTAAAATAACTGGGTCGGGATGCGGGCTTATTGACCGCTTCAAACCCAAAACCGAGGGTTATAACCCGACCGCCCGAATTCAACTGGTTTCTCACTCCTGTACCAATATTGGTCGTGGTGTCGTAAACGAGGAAGAGCCGGCTGTTGTTGACTGGCGCAATGATATCCCTTGATGTCTGATTGTTGGCGCCATTGCCACCCGCGGTTGCGGTGCCGGTTACCTCTCTGCCTATAGAGTCTGCCCGATTACCGAAAACTAAGAATCCTGAATAACCGGAAGAGTCAAACCGGCAGCCCGCAATGCTTTCCAAAAATGTTGTGCCGGCAAGGTCCTCAGCGATGTTCTGGCCGGTAAGCAAAAGGTTGCCCCCGCGATGGAGAAACTGGCTAAGGGTATTTTGGTCCGAAACCGGTACAGTCTGGTATCGGGTGTTGCCCGTAAACCAGATGACGGTGCGGTTTTGCAATCGGTCAAGTAAGGTGCCCGGAATCGGTCCCTGACTTCTTCGCAACCAGACGCAGTAGGTTACAGTCAGGGTGTCAAGGGTTGTGGTGTAATAGCCGGTGTAATTTTCCAAAGTGTCGTTGTTGACAATCAGCACCGCGGCAGGCTGGGCATAAAGGGTGATAATGGTGTCGTTATTAAATCGGATGTTCTGGGTAAAGTTGTAGTAGGGTGGCGGCGGTTCAACGGTAACAACAAATATCGAGTCAAGCAGGGTCAAAGAGAAGTTGCCGGCGGAGTCGGTGGTTGTTGAGTCCCAGATTTCGTTTCTGCCGAAAAGTTGTGCTTTGATTTTCGCGGTTACCGGGCTACGGTTAAGTGAATCAATTAAGGTGCCGGTAACCGTGCAATGGTTATACACCTTTAACGGTTGACGAACCGTGTCATTAGCCGGGTTCTGGTCCGGGTTCAAGACAGCACGCAGTTCGAGCGGACCGGAGGTGTTAAGGGGCAGGGGAGAGAAAGCAAAGGTGTCGGTGGCAAGAAAGGGCAGTGCCGGTACCGTTGTGGAGTCGAGCGGCACACCGGAAACAAATAGAGTCAGGGTTGCGGAAGTTGAATTGTTTCTGCCGACATTGGCAACCGGCACCTGGACATTGATGGTGTCCCCTACAAGGTAAAGACGCCCGATTTCGGGTTGAATAAACTGCAACAGGGCAAGGTCCTGGTCATAAATCGGACTCACGAGCCGGTCCATTCCCATAAAGTCAAGATAGGTTGAGACCCAGGTCTGGTCCTGAGTGTTCGGGTCGGTCCAGGTTGCCGGGATTGCACCATCAAGGTCGGTGTCCTTCATCAAGAGGGTGTCGGTGAGGTGTTGATGGTAAATAAAGTAGTCCGGATGGTTGGTCAACTCCGCGGCAGCCCGATAGGCATTGGCAAGCCAGATGTTGTGCGAGCAGTTCCAGGTGCCGGTGGGGTAAAAACCGGGCAGGGATTCGGCATAGGTCAAAAGCCACTGCCTGCCCGCTACCGTGTCTTCCTGACAGAATGTTTTCGCAACACCCCAGAATGCGGTGCCGCCGCACATCGCCCAGTTCTGAAAACCGAGCCGGTTACAGGCATCCTCTTGAATCCAGTTCTTAATTCTTACCCCCCGGGCAAGTGCCGTATCTTTCAAAGTCAGGTCGTTTCTTTCCCGGGCATAATCATAAGCCATTCCCGAACTCTGGGCGGTAACAAAGTTGTCAAGATAGTTTGCCGGATTGAGCGGATGAGCGAGGTAAAAGTTGCGGCAGGAGTCGGCATAGAACAGGTAGGTTGAGTCCTGATAAACCCGGTGATAAAGCGCTTCTGCCCACATTCCGAGTCCGCAGTTCCAGACCGCGTACCAGATGTTTGAGGGGTTGCCCTGATGCTCCTGATATGCCGGATGGTTCAGGATGTAGTGCCAGGCGCGGTTGATGTTTTGCCGATAATCGTCCCGGCCGGTGAGTTCATACCAGCGGGTCCAGACCCAGAGCGCCTCCTGGGTGTTGTCGGTTTCAACTATATTGGGCAGGTGTTCCGCTTCAATTATCCCGCCGAAATCCGGGGATAAGGAGTCAGCGACCTGATAGCGGACAAGAAAGTCGCACAAAAGTTTTATCCGGTGCAGGTAGTTGAACCGCCTTGGTCCAAGAATCAGCGTTTCGGGACGACAGGTCCAGACCGGCTGATACCGCAAAAGGTGGCTATTCAGTTCTTCTGGTGTCCAGATGCGGGTGGCAAGGGCAAGGGAGCAAAAAGTGAGAAGGATAAGTGCGAATCTACGCAACATCACCATTTCAGGATAAGGCGAGATAAGCCAAAGTCAAGAGGGAAAACAAGCCGACTTTTCAATAGGTGTTGTGAGTAAAGATAGGGGTTAAAATCAAGCGGCAATCTTGCCGATAAACCGGATAACAGATAGCGCCCAATACCCGAAACGGAATTGAACCGAAAGCATCCTGCCGGACGGCACCTTTAATGGCATAATACATCCCCGAAGTATAACTCTTTGGTTCTTAATCGGTTATACTCTCGGGCTTAAACGCCAAAACCGGTTCGGATGGGGTCTGGGAAAGGACTCAGTAAGTGACTCAATAAGTGAATCAGGGAGCGACTCCCTGAGTGGTTACTCGATTGACTTACCGAACCATTCTCGGTGGGGTGACAGAGGTAAAGTCCAATGCGATAAATGGCGAATTTAGAGGCGGTTAATCTTATAAAAAGGTTAATCAGACGGCACCACACACAATTTTTACTTGACAAGAGAGAGTTTATTAAATCAGCCCACAATCAGGGCGCAGGGTTCGAATCTACTGTTTATAGCCGATTTTTCTTAAGAAGTTTTTGCGCTCTTCCATCTCTTTTTCGGTTTCAACCCCTTTGGGTTTTTCGCCGTCAATTACGCCGAGGATACCGCGACCGGTTTCGTCTTCGGCAATAACAACTTTGACCGGATTGGCAGTGGCGCAGTAGATTGTGCACACTTCCTGAATCTGTTTTAAGCCATTGAGGATGTTGATGGGGTAGGCGTTGCCGAGAAAGATGATAAATGAGTGGCCTGCACCGATGGCAAGGGCATTTTTGACCGCAAGTTGTTCAAGTTCGGCATCGGTGCCCGAGTGGCGGATAAGGCAGGGTCCGGACGATTCGCAGAAGGCGATGCCGAATTTTACGCCGGGAATGGCGGTGACAAGGAGTTCGTGGATGTCTTCTATCGTTTTGATGAAGTGGGACTGACCGAGAATGAGGTTGATTTCTGCCGGTTTTTCAATCGGGACCGTTTTTATTTCCATTTTTCCTCCTATTTTGAGATGGTAAATTTGCCGGTTTGAGTGAAGCCGGGAGCAAGGCAGCGGTAGAAGTAGGTGCCGGCGGCAAGTTGCCGGGTTAAGAAGGAGGCCGAGAGTGTTCCTCTGGATTCGGGCTGGAGTGTCAGGGAATTTAGCAGGGTGCCGTCGGCACGGTAAATTTCAACCCGGGCGTTGCGGGCATAGGGATGGTTAAGGCGGAAGCAGGCTATATCTTTTGCTGGATTGGGTGTAATGGTTAGTTGCGCTTGACCCGGGAGCAGGGGTTTAAACTCTTCCTGACCGGTGAGATTGACATTGAAGGTAATCATTGTGCTTTCGGGTGAGCAGAACGGAAAGGTGGTCCAGAATTCAATGTCGTTGTCAGCACAGAACCCGTCCATTGCCCAGATAAAGTAGTCGATGCGCGCCGGTGCGGTAACCTGGGGAATGGTGAAATAGTAGGTGCTGCCGTGCTGGGAGTCGGCAGGTACTGAAGTCCAGGTGGGCGCGAGGTTGACGCGGTAGAAGAGCGATTCTTCGCCTACCGCATCGTTGTCGGTGATTTCCGAGGCGACGACAAATGGACCGGTAAAGGATGTGTCGGTCCAGATGGTGGTGGCGCCGAATCTTGGGGGATAGAGGTCCCAACCCGGGATGTAGAGGGTGTCAAGTTGCATAAAGGTCTCAACCGTTACGAAGTCGGGTGAAGCGCCGTTCTGGCTCAGGGCGGCAGCAACGCCGTTGCCGCCACAGAAGTGGCCCGGCACAACCCATTCGTAAAGCCAGCGCCGGTCGTTGGTGCCCATATTGTCGGAATACACCATATAGTCTTTGATTACGAGGCAGGGCCAGAAGTACTCACCGGACATCGGAACCTTCACCTTGCCTTTGGCAACAATCCGTTTCTGGTGCTGTTCAGTTGCCTGGTAAGGGATTCCCGGAATGATTTCGTACTGCCAGGACCAGGCGGTTATCCAGCTGGAACCGTAGTACATCGGCAGGTTGTAGATTACACCATCAGGCCGATAGTTGCCCAGGAAGCGAAAACCTTGCTGGGAAAAGTCAATGCCGTCGCCGTAAAGCCCGAACTCGTCCAAGTAGAGGTACACTTCGGTCTCGGCATCGTTGCCCAGTGTGTCAAATTCACACACATCCGGGTCGGGTGGGTCGTTTTCCATTGTATCGGGTGCCGGATAGCGGCCTTCGGTGTAGTCGCGTAAACCGACCCGGGCGCGCAGTTGCCCCGGGTAGCGGGTTAAGTCCCAAACCTGCTGGGTGGAGTCAAACGGTGTCCAGTAGAAAACAGACTGGTTTTGCCGGTATCTGCCATAGGCATCAATGACGAGCGGAATTTCATCGCTGTCAATGGTTATGTTATGAGCCGTCACCGGTACCGGTGTTGCGGCAAAAAACAGGGCTAAAATCAGCAGTTCGCTTTTCATTATGCCTCCTTATCAATTTAATTTATCATTTAATAGTTGGCTGTCAATTGGTTTTATTCTATACATTTCTTGACAGTAGAAAGGGGTTGTATTATATTCAAAACTTCGTACAGGGGAAAAGTTAATAGTTGGATGGCGAATTTTATAAAGAAAGGAGTTTAATTTTATGGCACCAACATTCTGGATTGCTCCAGCAGGCGCGCTCTTGGCGCTGGGGTTTACTTTGTATCTGGCGATAAGCAGTCTACGGAAAAGCGAAGGTACTGAACCGATGAAAGAGGTTGCCCGGGCAGTTAAAGAGGGTGCAACCGCTTATTTGAAGCAGCAGTATAAAGGGGTGAGTCTTTTCTTTGCCGTGGTGTTTGTCCTTTTGGGCATTCTGGCACTGTTGAAGTTGCAGTCGCCGTTTGTGCCCTTTGCCTTTCTGACCGGTGGGTTCTTTTCCGGACTTGCCGGTTTCATCGGGATGTCAATCGGTGTGCGTTGCAGTGCGCGCACGACCTGGGCGGCAAAGCAAAGTCTGAACTCTGGTTTACGGGTGGCGTTTTCTTCAGGTATGGTAATGGGTCTGGTGGTCGTAGGGTTGGGGTTAATTGATCTCTCCATCTGGTATGTGATTCTGAATGCGGTTTATGCCCATGAGCCACTGGTGCATAAGTTAGAGTTAATCACTTCAACAATGCTTGCCTTTGGAATCGGGGCGAGTTCTCAGGCGCTTTTTGCGCGGGTCGGCGGCGGTATTTTTACCAAAGCGGCGGATGTGGGAGCCGACCTTGTCGGTAAGGTTGAGGCCGGGATTCCCGAAGATGACCCGCGTAACCCGGCAGTGATTGCTGACAATGTTGGTGACAATGTTGGTGATATCGCAGGAATGGGTGCTGATTTGTATGAGTCTTATGTTGACTCAATTATCGCTTCAATGGCGCTTTCGGTTGTGGCGTTCAGCGGTACCGGTTTTGAAATTGCCGGAGTGTTGTTGCCGATGGTGCTTGCCGGTGTGGGGATTGTTTCTTCAATCATCGGCAGTTTTCTGGTGCGTGCGGGTGAGAAGGCGGAACAGCGTGTTCTTCTTGCCGCACTGCGCCGGGGGATTTACGGTGCGTCCATTCTTGCCGCAATTGTCGGATTTCTAATCACCAAGTGGCTACTGCCCCAGTACTGGTCGGTTTACTGGTCAATACTTTCCGGTCTTGTTGCCGGGGTGTTGATTGGTTTCTTTACCGAGCTCTTCACTTCGGACTCTTATGCGCCAACTCGGGCGATTGCAGCGGAAGCAAGGACTTCACCGGCAACAGTGGTGATTGAAGGGCTTTCCGTGGGAATGAGGTCAACGATGCCAATTGTACTGGTTGTTGTGGTGGCGATTATTCTCAGTTATTATCTTGCCGGTGGTGGTAATCCCGGGTTAGGTCTTTACGGGATTGGGATATCGGCGGTAGGGATGCTTTCCACACTCGGCATCACCTTGGCGACCGATGCTTATGGTCCGGTAGCGGACAATGCTGGAGGTAATGCCGAGATGACCCATCAAGAGCCAATCGTGCGCGAGCGGACCGATGCACTGGATGCGCTGGGCAACACAACCGCTGCGACGGGTAAAGGGTTTGCCATCGGCTCGGCGGCTTTGACCGCGCTGGCGTTGATTGCGGCTTATCGGGATGAGGTAAGAATTGTCAGTCAACGGTTTCTCGGTTATACGCAGATGCTTGACCTTTCGTTGTTGAATCCCCGTCTTGTTGCCGGGCTTTTTGCCGGCGCAATGATTCCAATGGGGGTTTCTTCAATGGTGTTGAAGGCGGTAGGTAGAACCGCATCAAAGATTGCTGAGGAGGTGCGGCGGCAGTTCCGGGAGATTGCCGGATTGATGGAAGGAAAGACGAAACCGGATTATGCGAAGGCGGTTACGATATGCACAAGGGCGGCACAAAAGGAGATGGTGGCGCCGGCTTTGACCGCAATAATTGCGCCGGTGATAACCGGGCTTCTTTTAGGTCCGGAGGGGGTTGCGGGCTTTTTGATTGGCGGACTGGCAAGCGGATTCTGTCTCGCGGTTTTTATGGCTAACGCCGGAGGCGCGTGGGACAATGCGAAGAAGTTTATTGAGAAGGGTAATTTCGGGGGCAAGGGTTCGGATGCGCATAAGGCTGGTGTTGTTGGTGATACGGTTGGTGACCCATTGAAGGATGCGGCAGGACCTTCATTGAACATCCTCCTTAAGTTGCAGTCAATGGTTTCAATTGTCGTGCTCGGCTTGGTGTTGAAACTTTCTTCTTGCCTGCCCTGGGTAAAGTAGGTTTTACTGATTTAACGATGGGGGCGCAGGAAACTGTGCCCCCTGATTTTATTTATCCTGGGTGACTCTGAGAACCTCTTCTGGTGTTGTTAAACCGGCAAGAGCTTTAGCGATACCGTCCTGCCTCAGGGTTTTCATCCCGTTGCGAATTGCAACCGTCCCAATCTCTTCGCTGGAGCGGTTTTCCATTACCATATGACGGATGTCGGGTAGAACCGGCAGAAGTTCAAAGATTCCGAGCCGGCCTCGATAGCCTTTGTTACCGCAAGCCGGACAGCCTTTACCCCGGCGGAAGGTGGTACCAGGTGCGAGGTTCAGGCGTTTGAGGAGTTCAGGTTCCGGGATATAATTTTCTGAACACCGGTCACAAATCTTGCGCACCAGACGCTGGGCAAGGATGGCGATGACGCTGGAAGCGATGAGAAATGGTTCTACTTTCATATCAATCATTCGGGTTAGGGCGCTTGGGGCATCATTGGTGTGGAGTGTGGCAAGAACCAGATGGCCGGTAAGAGCGGCTTGAAAGGCGATTTCCGCGGTTTCAAAGTCGCGGATTTCACCCACCATAATTATATCCGGGTCCTGACGAAGGATGGCGCGTAACCCTGAGGCAAAGGTGACCCCGGCACGAACATTAATCTGGCACTGTCTGACACCAGGCAACCGATATTCAACCGGGTCTTCCAGTGTTAGGATGTTTTTTTCCGGGGTGTTCAACTCGTTGAGGACGGCGTAGAGGGTGGTACTTTTTCCAGAACCGGTTGGTCCGGTGACAAGTATGATTCCGTGCGGTAGATGAATCAACTTTTGAAACAGTTGAACCATCGTTCCTTCCATTCCCAGGTCGGTGAGCGATAAAGGTCCACTTGATTTGTCGAGTAAACGGAGAACCAAATTCTCGCCATAAATCGTCGGGAACGATGAAACACGGATGTCAACCCGGTGGGAGTTGGTTCTGAACTCCATCTGGCCATCCTGGGGTTTCCGTTTTTCCGAGATGTCCATTCCGGCAAGCAGTTTTATCCGGGAGGTAACAAGGGGATGGAGGTTGAGGGAAAATCTGCCCCTTTCCTGCAGCAAGCCATCAATTCGGACTCTGATAATCAGGGCATCTTCTTCGGGTTCAATATGGATGTCCGAGCCATGCTCGGCAAGAGACTGTTCAAGCAATGCATTGACAAATCGAACAACCGGTGCCTGATTCGCCAGTTCTTCAAGGCAGGTGGTCTCCTGGTCAAGGCGATAACTGTTTAGTGCCTCTTCGGCTTCAAGGTCAATCAGTTCGGTGTCGATCTGGGGCTGGGGTGTTTCCGGCGGATAGTACCGTTCAATTGCCTGTTCAATTGCTTCCGGTGGCGTCAGTGCCGGGTTTATTTCGAGATGGAGTTGCCGATTGAGTTCGTCAAGTAAGGCGATGTCTTCGGGGGTTGCGGTGGCGATAATCAGGGTGCTGTTCAGCTGTAACAGGGGCATAATTTTAAACTTGCGTGCCAGTTCTGCCGGAACCACGGCGATTGCCTGAGGGTCCGGGGTGTAATGGTCAAGGTCGATATAAGGGATGTTTAATTCGTTGGCATAAGATTCGTAAAGTGCTGTTCGGTTGGGAATAACCCCGCGACGCAGGGCAACTTCCTCGAGGCTTTGCCCGGTGTGCATTGCCTCCTTTTTTATTTCGTTTAACATCTGGTCATTAAGCCCGAACTGCTGGTGTAGAATTTTAAGCAGTCTTGTTTCGTTCATTGTTAATCAGTGCCTGGTTCAGGAGCCGCCGGGGTTCGTTGCTCAATGAGTTGTTCAATGGTGCTAAGCAACTCCTGGGGTTGGAATGGTTTTGTTATATAGGCGTCAGCTCCAAGACTGGCACCGGTTTTTTTGTCCTGCACCTGCGAGCGGGCAGAGAGGATGACAATAGGAATGTGACTGAAACGCTGGTCACGCTTCAGCATTGCGCACACGGCAAAACCATCCATTCCGGGTAGCATCAGGTCGAGAATTACCAAGTCTGGGGGCTGGGTTCGGATGCGATTTAACGCTTCGAGACCATTGCCTGCGGTTTCAACCCGGTAGCCGGCTGCTTCTAACCGGGCTTGGAGAATCAGTCTGATATCCGGTTCATCGTCAACCACGAGTACTGTTTTATTTCTTTCAATTGCTGGAGCCATCGTTAACCTCAACATCTTTATTTTCTTCTATTGATTTGTCTAACTTAATTAGCGGCAATGGGAAATAAAATCTGGAGCCGGCATTAGGTTTGCTTTCCAGTCCGATGGTGCTATGGTTCAGTTCCAGCAGTTTTTTGGTAATTGCCAGTCCGAGACCGGTGCCCGGAACCCGTAACCCGGTGCAGTGGTGCGCCTGGTAGAACTTGTCAAAGACGCAGGATTGTTCGGATTCCGGAATGCCAATCCCGGTGTCACTTACCGAGATAAGAGCCTCGTTTTCCTTCTGCTCAACGGCAATGGTAACTCCACCCTGTTCGGTAAACTTTATTGCGTTTCCTACAAGGTTTATCAAAACACGGTGGATGTGTTTTTCGTCGGCGTAGACGATTACCGGTGCGGCTGGTGTCGTAGTTTCAAGTGTAAGTCCTTTTTCGGCGGCGGCAGGTAATAGCGACTTTTTGACCTCTTCTATCAGTGTACAGATGTCGAATTTTGTGGGATGGACATTTATTTTATCGGCTTCAAGTTTTGACATATCAAGGATGTCATTGATCAAACCGGTGAGCCGGGAACAGTTTCGGTTTGCCACTGCTATCAGTTGATTTTGTTTTTCCGATAGTGCTCCGGCCGAACCGTCCTGCAGCAGGTTTAACACCTCGGCGATGACGGTGAGCGGAGTGCGCAGTTCGTGCGAGACGACGGAGATAAATTCGTCTTTGGCGGTACTGAGACGAAGTAGTTCAAAGTTAGCCTTTTTGAGTTCTTCAGTTTGTAAGCGCAACTCTTCATTTAACTCCGCCAGTTCTTGACTTTTCTGCTCAGATTCCTCCTGGGCAAGTTTCATCTCGGTGAAGTCGTTATGAATCATCAGAAAGGCGACAATCGTATTGGTTTCATCGTGTAACGGAGCGATGGTTGTTTCAAAGTAGCGCACTGCGCCATCAGGTTTTTGGTGCCGATGATTTATCCGAAAGGTTGTTCCGGATGCCAGGACATTGACAATCGGGCAGGTTTCACCGTACTGGTGGCAGGGTCGGGAAAAACCATGAATGACGGTGTGGCATTTCTTTCCAATCAGCGTCTCCGGGTCTGTCCCGTAAAAGCGGGCAAAGCAGGGGTTTACCTGTTGGATGGTGTAATCGCTATCGATTATCGCCACGCCGGTGGCGAGGTTTTCCCAAATACTCTGAAAGTATTCGGAGCGGCGTTGGGCGGCGACCTCGGCTTGGTACTGGTCGGTGATATCAATCATTACGCCCAGTGCCCGGTTGGGATTTTTCGGGGTTAGAAAGGAGAACAGCCGGTAATGACGAGTAAGTTCGCGGAATTTGATTTTTACTAATGCTATTGCGCTGGTGGCGGATTTTAGGGTGTTAAGAAAGGTGGCGAGTTGTTTCTCGTTCAGGAGAAATAAAAGACTGCGTGCTGCGGCAGGGGTGGTTGATGTTTCTGTTAACTTATCAAATGCTGGGTTGAAGTTTAGAATTGTGCCATCTTCCGGGTCAAAGGTGAACGCCGGAAGCGCAGCGTGGAAGAGGAGTTCGCCCAGGGTAATGGGTGAGTTGTTAGTGTTCTGTTGCCGGAGCAGGGCATTTTCCAGCGTAAGAAACAACCGGTCGGTTGAACATGGTTTGCGCAGGTAGCCGAAGGCGCCTTGATGCAAAGCCTGAATTGCCGTTTCGAGGGTGGCATGGCCCGTCAAGATGACGACTTCGGCATTCGGGGCATACTTTTTGATTTCGGGCAGCAGGTTGATGCCATTGGTGTCGGGAAGTTGCAGGTCAACCAGAACCACATCCGGAGTGGTTTGCTCCAATAGACTCATTGCCTCCCAGCCTGAACTGGCGACAAGTGTTTGATAGCCTTTTGCGAAGAGGATGTCGCTGATGGTATTGGCAAAATCTAATTCGTCGTCAACGATGAGTATTGAGGGGCTTTTTTTGTTGGAAGCCGGAGCTTTGAATGTCGTCATCACGCCCTTAACGGCTACTTTACTATCGTTGCGATAGAATTATCGCGGTTATAGCAACATTGGCGACTGCGGCCACAGCAGTGATTACCGGCAGGCCATTCTTGAATTTGCTCCAGAACGATTCCGGGATAATGACGACATCACCGGTAGAGAGAAAAAACCTTTGACCGGATAAAGCGAGGCGGTTGAGGTTAAACCGGTGCCGGGTACCGTCTTTTTCTCTTAGAACGATGACGCGGTTGATATCGGCGTTGCTGGTTGGACCACCTGCCGCGGAAATCAGTTCAAAAAGGTCGGCAGAGCTGTTGAAAGAGTACTGTCCGGGGTGGTTAACCTGACCCCAGATTGAAGCCCGAATTGAAAGCACGGGCGTGTTCTGGTACTGCTCAACTGTTCCGCTGAGAGTCTGGGCAATCAGCGGTGTGAGTAGGGCTAAAACGACTAAACTGACAACCGTTATTTTACGCATACTTCCTCCTTAATGTTTTTGAATTACCGCGCGCTGTAGTTTTTAAATTTCCTACTATATTACCCCCTGATTCGTGCCAATCTTGCCCGGTCCGGTTGTTTGCCTCCACAATATGCAAGCGTCAAAGTTGTTCCAATGGTGAAGAACCCCATTTCCTGGTAAGAGTGGGACTGAACACCGTCAGAAGAATGAACTATCAGTTCAGCGACGCGAACGCCATTCTGGGCAAACTGATTCAGCGACTCCTTGAGCAGTTTGGTCGCAACACCGTTGCCCCGGTACTCAGGTGCGGTGGTTAAGATGTCGATACTACCAACATTAAAACCGAATGTGTGAGAGGCATAAGGTTTAGTCCGTTCCGCGACGATACCGACGATGAGACCGTGGTCGATAGCAGCAAATACCGCCTGATTTACACCGTTCGATTTTGTGGCAGGGGCAACTGCCTTTGATTGCACCGCAGTTACAGGAGTCGGTGCGGCATAGGTGCGCAACCAATCACGATGGACTTTACTTAAAACGCGCCGGGGCAGGTTGATGTCCCAGCCCAGAACCCCTTCGGGAATGTCAAGAACCGACTCGTCAAAATTGTCAATGTAGTTTGGGTCTAAAGGCGTAACCTCGTAATCTTCGGCTGGTGTGGTTAGCCAATCGTTGTTTGTCAAATCTTTTGCGAGCACTAAGGCGGTGTGAGTTGTGAAGAAGCCGCAACTTTCCAGGGCATTGACCGAGGTCAGGTCTGAATACGGACAACGGGCAACAACGCAACTGTTTTTAGGCAATGTTCTCAGTGTTTCCCGGATGAGGAGATTTTTGATTAGCATCTGAACATCCGGTTTCCCCATCGCGATAAGATGGGTTATTCGATAGGACCGAATGTTGAGTTCTCGGGTGGCAAGGTGGTCGGGTTTAACTACGCACAGCCCTTGTACCTTGCCATCGAGATAATAGGTGCGGGCGATACCGCCGGCTTTTACCGCTTCATTTATCTGGGATAAGATATAGTTGTCGGCGGCGCCTTCTCTCTCTTTACCCAGTGCCCAGAGATAAGGCTTATATGGGTAAGTTGCCAATAGGTCACGCATAAGGTCGTTGCGTTCGACGGTAAGTAGTTCTGCAAACATTTTTCACCCCCTCGTTTGTTTGTTTACAACTATCCCGCAGGCAACGGAATGGCCCATAAACTTATCGCTCCATCGGATGTAACCCCTTAACCTGGGCCATCCCGTTACCCTTTCCGAATCTTAAATAAGCAATATGTGTTCCCATAAATAAAAACACGGCGTAATTTCATAAGTTTTTATAAAACTGATAGTTGAACAATCGGAGAAGCGAAAACTAAGATTGTCTAAAATTTTGATTTCTTTTGATGTTTAGTGATTATTGCATTGAAATTATGTGAGTTATACGAGTGCGACAGTCCTTGCCGGGTCTTCTGTTGTGATGGTTATAACGGTTAGTTTAATTGAGGCGATTACTGATTTTTTGCAAGATGGATGAGTTCGGCGAGCAGGTTGAGCGCTTCAAGGGGCGAAATTTCGTTGATGTTTAAGTCGCGCAACCGTTCCAGCACTGGATGAGAAAAGGAAGCGTCAGCCACGATAGGTTTTTCAAGGGAGGTTGTTAACTGCTCAAAATTTATCTGCTCATTTCTGGTGAAGAAGGTTAAAAGTTCTCGCGCTCGACGGATGACACGTTCGGGTAAACCGGCGAGTTTAGCAACCGCAATGCCGTAACTCTTATCAGCCGGACCAGGGTGGATTTTTCTTAAGAAGATAACTTCATCACCCTTTTCCCGAACCAGAAAACTGAAGTTTTTTGTCCGGGGTAGATGGTCAGGAATCCGGGTGAGTTCATGGTAATGGGTGGCAAAGAGGGTTCGGGGACAGAACTCTTCATCACCGTGGAGGTACTCAACCGTTGCCCAGGCGATGGCAAGACCGTCTTCGGTGGCGGTTCCCCTGCCCACTTCATCTAAGATTACTAAACTGCGGGAGGTGGCATTATTCAGGATGTTGGCGGTTTCATTCATTTCGGCAAGGAAGGTGGAAACGCCGCGCGCCAGGTCGTCTGAGGCACCAATGCGGGTAAATATCTTATCGACAACGCCAATTCGGGCGGAGCGGGCGGGAACGAAGGAGCCGATTTGTGCCATAATAACAATCAGGGCGGTCTGGCGCAGGTAGGTGGATTTTCCTGCCATATTGGGACCGGTGATGATTAAGATTTGATTGCTGGTGGTGTCAAGGTAAGTGTCGTTGGGGATGAAGGGTTCACTGGAGATTGTTTCCACGACCGGATGGCGGCCCGCTTTGATTTCGATGGTGGTTGAGTTGTCAATAACCGGGCGGCAGTAGTTTTTCTCGCGGGCAAGCCGGGCAAAAGCAGCAAGGACATCGAGCGTGGCAAGGGCGGTTGCCAGTTCGATGATTTTGTTACAGTGTGGTTTGATGCGGTTGCGCAGGTCGATAAACAGTTCGTATTCAAGGGTTTTGATGCGCTCTTCGGCGTTGGTGATTTTGGTTTCGTACTCTTTTAACTGGGGGGTGATAAAGCGTTCACCCCCGGTAACGGTTTGTTTCCGGATGTAGTCACTCGGCACAAGACGCAGGTAGGATTTGGTGACTTCAATGTAGTAGCCAAAAACAGAGTTGTAGCCGATGCGGAGGTTAGGAATACCGGTGCGGGTCCGTTCGGATTCCTGCAACCGGGCAAGGAACTCTTTGCCATGCTGGGTGAGTTCGCGGAGATTGTCCAGTTCCTGGTTATAGCCGGGGCGGAAGATACCGCCTTCGGTGATGGTGTTTGGGGGCGAATCGGATAAGGCGCGCTCGAGTTCGTTTGCCAAATGGGTAAAGTCTGGAATGACATCGCGGGACTGTTTCAGAAGCGGGGTGGAGCAATCATTTAGTAGTTGTTTTATCTCCGGAATGACGGTTAACCAGGAACGGAGTGCAACTAAATCGCGCGGGGTGGCGCGGTCAAGGGCGATTCGGGAAGCGACCCGTTCGAGGTCGCCGATTTTGCTGAGGAGTTGTTGCAGTTGTTCGAGTGGCGAAGCGGGCGCCACCAATTCAGTTACGCCGTCAAGGCGTTCGTTGATTCTTTCAACCGAGAGTAATGGGCTGAGCAGCCAGTGCCGCAGGAGTCGGGTGCCCGCGGGTGTGCAAGTCCGGTTTAGTAACCAGAAGAGCGTTCCGGTCTCACGGTCGCCTTTGTTTTGGGGATGGAGTTTTTCCAGTAGTTCGAGGTTGCGTCGTGAGATGCGGTCGATGAGCAAAAAATCGGTGTTGTGAAAGGGAATGATACGATGGAGGTGCGGTAATGTCGTGCACTGGGTTTGCTCTAAGTACTCAAGAATTGCGCCGGCGGCACAAATTGCTTCGGTAAGGTGGTCAACACCAAAACCGGCAAGGTTGGCAACGCCAAAATGAGAGGTGAGTTTTTCAAAGGCGAACTCGGCGGTAAAGTAGTAATCGTCCATTCTGGTTATTCGTGCCGGAAGGTAAGCGGGTAGTTCGCCAGTCCAGTTCTGGGGAAGAAGAACTTCGGAAGGGGAAATGCGGGTGATTTCCTCGGCCAGAGACGATGGGGAAATTTCAGCAACATAAAATTCACCGGTTGACAGGTCGGCGAAAGCGACTCCCCAGTTTGAGCCCGGGGAAAGCGCCATCAGATAGTTGTTGCGACTTTCATTGAGGAGGGTGTCACGCACCAGCGTGCCAGGGGTGATGACCTCAACGACATCACGGGCAACGACCGGTTTGCCCCGGTTCGGTGGTTCGAGTTGCTCACACACCGCAACCTTGAACCCCTGTTCGACAAGGCGGGCAACATAGGTATCAAGCGATTTTGCCGGGATGCCAGCTAGGGGAACACGATGGTTGGGACCGTGCGACCGGGAAGTAAGGGTCAGATTTAGTGCCCGAGCACCGGTTTCCGCATCCTGATAAAACATCTCATAAAAATCACCGACTCGAAATAGCAGCAGGGTTTCCGGGTAGCGTTCTTTAATTCGATGGTATTGGGTCAATAGCGGGGTTAGTTTTTCTGCCATTGAGGAGCGTGTTGCCGCTTTCGGTGATTTATGTTACATCATTCTGCCAGGCGCCACAATTGGGGCAGCGGATTTCAGTTTGATTGATTGGAGCGCGACAATTGTCACAGTGCCGGTTGTTAACGGTTAACTTTCGAATCGCATCATTGAGCGTGGATAACGCCCAGGAAGTTTCACCTTCCCGCAGCAGAATCTGCGCCAGGAAAATGCGGGTCGCCGCATCGCCATTTTTCGTTGCCTTTTCGAGGATGGTGCGGGCTTCTTTTAACTTTTCCATTTTAGCGTAGATTTCGGCTAACGCCAGAACCAGTCCGGTATCCTGCGGGACCCGTACGAGCAAGCGGCGGTAGAGGTTGGTGATTTCTTCGTAATGGCCGATTTCAAAGTACGCCCGTTCTAACCGTTCCCGGACCAGGTAGTTCTTTTCGGGCGCCACCTCCACCACCTCTTTCCAAACTCGAATCGCTTCGTCAACTTCGCCCTGGCTTAATAACATGTCACCGAGTAGAATTCGGGCAATAATGGACTTTTGATTGAGTTTGAGGGCGTCGTTGAGCCATTTTATGCCCGCTTTCGGATTAACCCTGCCATAGGCGTAGCCATAGAGGGCGAAGAGTCGGCTTGCCCGGTAGGGGTCGCCTTTTTGCAAATCTTTGAGAATCTCTTCGCACTTGTCCCAGGAGTTGTTTTCGATGTACAGTTCAAGAAGCAACGCGCGGCTGGCAATGTCGTTGCGGTCGGCGCGAATCAGTTCTTCAAGTAAGGGTATCGCCTTTACCTTGCGGCCAATCTTTATGTAGTCTTTAACCAGCGCCCGAAAAACCGCTTTTTCTTCTTCCGGTTTTAAATTGCGACGCAGGGCGAGGTTTTCATGGATGCGCAGTGCCCTTTCAATGTCGCCCTTTTCGAGGAAAAGGGTGCCGAGTCGGATATAGGCATCGACATTGCCCGTGTCTTCTTCCACCGCCTGTTTTAACTTTTGTGCCGCCTCATCGACCTTGCCATCGAGTAGCAGTTTCAGACCTTCAACATAGGCGGGGACGGTGGCGCGGCGCTGGCGGAAGAAGTCGCGGATGACCGGATAAAGAGCGACAACTAAAAGGGCAAGAATAACAATTAACAGGGGGTACATATATCTATGCTCCTTTTTGGGTTGAATCAGAGATGGGTATTTCGGTTCGCGTCGTTTCTTTGGGAGAAGAAATTATGTCCAGGGGCGCATTACGCAGGTTGCGCAGTTCTTCGGTTAAGGCTTCAATCTCCTGGCGTTGCTGGTGTAGTTTGGTGCGTAACCTGATTTCCGAGACAATGGTGAAGATGCCAACACAGAGGGCACCAAAGGCAAAGGAGTAGAGCATGACAAAGGCAAGGGGAACATTGTAAAAGGTGCGCCAGAATACCTGAACGGTCACGGTTGTTTGATTTTGCCAGCCCAGAATGAACAGGACAACAAAGGCAAGCAGGATAAGAATGACTCTAAAAGTAACCATTTAACAACCTCCTGTAACCGGTACTTTTATCCCATCGAGTACCTGGCCAATCGGTGTCCAGCCGCGAATTTCCTTGACCACGGTTGAGACCAGAGTACCCGGTGGAATTTTTTCGTCAAGAATGACAACTTTGCCCTGAGGGGTTCTGCCCAGACTACCCTGACCGCGCGGACTCGGTCCTTCAATCAGCAACTCGTAAGTTTTGCCGACCATTGCCCGATTGGAATCAAGAGTAATCTGGTTTTGCAACTTAATCAGTTCAGCAAGGCGGCGTCGGGCAATGGCTTCGGGCACCGGCGGTTTGATTTCGGCGGCGCGTGTTTGGGAGCGGGGTGAAAATTTGAACATATAGGCAAAGTCAAATCTAACGGTTCGGACGATTTCCATTGTGGCGGCAAAATCATTTTCATTCTCAGTCGGGAATCCAACGATGATGTCGGTGGTAATCGATACTTCGGGCAGTTTCTCTCTTATCATTTGCACTTTCTCTAAGTACTGTTCGCGGGTATAACCCCGGTTCATCAGGTGCAGGATGCGGTTTGAGCCCGACTGTAATGGGAGGTGAAACTGCGGGCAGACTCGGGGTAAATGGGCTATCTGCTCGACGATTTTTTCTGACAGGTCGCGGGGATGCGAGGTAAGAAAGCGGACCCGTTCGATACCCTCAACCGCACACACATAGGTTAACAGTTCAGAAAAATTAGTTTCCCGGTCCTGATAGGCAAGGACATTCTGTCCCAGAAGCGTTACCTCTTTGACACCGCGACGCGCCAGTTGCCTTATTTCGGTCAAAATGCTTTCTACGGGCCGGGAGCGTTCGGGACCTTTTACATAAGGGACAATGCAGTAAGAGCAGAAGTTGTTGCAGCCGCGCATTATTGTTACATTTGCCGTTACCGTGTTTCGGATTAAAGGGTGAATATCGGGATAGCATTCTTCGCTAAACTGGACCCAGAGTTGAGGTGGATTCCCGCTCTGCCGGCGGCTTATCAGTTCCGGGAGATGGCGGTACCCATCAGGTCCAACTACAATATCGGCGCCATATTCGGTGATTAACCTTTCTTTGAGATTCTGAGCAACACACCCGAGAACGCCAACAATCTTTTCCGGCGCGCTGTTTTTGTACGATTGAAATGCTGCCAGCCTTCCCAGGGCGCGTTGTTCCGCGTGCTCACGGACTGAACAGGTAACCATTAAGAGCACATCGGCTTTTTCTTCTTTCTCGGTTTCGGTAAATCCCGCCTGTTCAAGAATGTTACGCACGAGTTCGGCTTCGTACTGATTCATCTGGCAGCCGTAAACCTGCAAATAGAATTTGGACACCTATAAATATTCTATTAGATAAGACGGATTGTCAAGGAAAAGATGCCCTGAGGTAACAGGGTGTTGCAGGATAGAAATGGTTGGTTTCGCATTGGATGCAGAGAGGTCTGAATTAATCTGATAGCAGAACCCGGATGTCAGAAGGTTGGTAAGGAATAGGTTATTGTTCCTGGGGGTGTTTAAGTGGCGTATACTTATAAGTACACGCACCAGAAATCGGGCATTTTACATAACGCTTTGTATTTTAACGAGTTAAACACCCGAGGAGTGATTTTCCATAACTAACCCCGGGGTTATCTCGGGGATGGTAAGGGAAATTGCCATTGATAATTTCCTTGACAAGATATTAGAAATGGATTATAGTTTATCTGGCGGGTTACATCTGTACTCTCCCTTGAAAAGTTGACTTATCGTAGAATGGAGGCGTCTGTTAGGCAAATGTAAGGAGGTTAAAATGAACGGCGTAGTTATCACGCTGCTGGGGTTAATGGTAATGAGTGCGAGCAGCAACGGAATTCCAGCCGCAGAAATCGATGGCTGGGCTGGGCCAGTTAATCTTTCGGATGATGCCACAACTCAGTATATGGGTTATGGTTATCAGCATACCGTGGCAACCGATACCGGTGGTAATGTCCATGTTGTCTGGTATGACAACCGAACCGGCAGCAACCAGGTTTTTTATCGAAAATGGTCAAGAGCAAGTGGCAGCTGGGGTCCAATTACGCAGGTGACCAATCAATCGGTTGCGGTTTATCGTCCAGCGGTTGCCTGTGACGATTCGGGTAATGTCCATATTACCTGGTATCATTCAACATCGCCTTACTACGGGATATGGTATAAAAGGTGGAATGTTGCAACGGGCACCTGGGGAGATTCGGTTTATCTTTACAACCCCGGCGGCACTCATCTTAACTACTATCCATCAATTGCCTGTCGCCCCGGCGGCAACAATGTCCATATCGTCTGGTATGGCAGAGATGCTTCGAACCCGACTTATTACCGAATCAAACATATTGAGTACACCCCTGGTACCGGGTGGAGTGCTGTTACTATTGTTGATAACTTCCCGAGCGATTCAAGTATGCAGGCGTCGGTTGCGGTTGACCGGGCAGATAGCGTCTATGTTGTCTGGCGGAAAAAGGTGGCTGGTTACTGGCAGGTTTTTTATCGCTGGCGCAGCGGTAGTGGCACATGGCGGGATATTGAGCAGGTGTCCGATGTCAACGCAAATGCCGATATGTTCGCACCGGTGGTGGCGGTGAACAGCGACGGTTCAACGGTTTATGTGGTCTGGAATGGCGATGTTTCAGGTTCTACTTACGACCGGGTGTTTTATCGGACAAAAACCGGGTCGGGCTGGGGGACAACCGAAATTGTAAGTACCTATACCAATGGTAATCAATACGACCCGGTTGTTTCCGAGGTTGATGGTGTAATTAGTGTTGTTTGGCGGGGTTATACCGAAATCTCGCCTACCCGGTTCGAAATCCTGTGCCGGCAGAAGCAGGCGGGCAACTGGGGCGAGGTGATGCAGTTGACCAATCGGGCTCAGACCGGTCTTTACTATCCGGCTTTAGCCGCGGGCGAGTTTGATGACCTGCATATTGTCTGGTATGACAATTACGACGGTGACAACGATGTGTATTACATCCGGGGCGAGCTGGTTGACGCCGGGGTGTCTTCGATTCTATCACCATCAGGATTGATAATGCCGGGAACTACCGTAACGCCCCGGGTGGTCTGTCGCAATTTCGGGGCTAACAATAGTGTGGACTTTTGGTTGTTCTGTTTCCTCATCAACCCCTCAGGCAATCGGGTTTATTCGGAATCACTCAATGTTGCCGGTTTAGCACCGGGTGTTGAAAGCACCCTGGTCTTTCCCGATTTTGTAGTGAATGATGCCGGGCAATGGACAGTGCGCTGCTCAACCACCGCAATCCCGGATAAAAACTCAACGAACGATGTGCAGGAAGGAAATTTTACAGTTTACACCACCGACATCGAGATGTTTCAGATTCAAGCGCCCAGTGGTACAATTGATAGTGGCGCGGTGGTCACACCGCGGGCGCGCTGGTGGAATCGCGGAGATAACCCAGCAGATTTCAGTGCCTATTTCACGATGTTTGATGCTGCGGGCACGCTCGTCTACAACGAATCGCTACCAATAACCGGTCTTGCCGGTCAAAGGGACACGATTATTACCTTCCCGGTGTATTCGGTTGGTGGTGTACCTGGAACCTGGACCGTCCGGTGTTCAACATTCTGTAGCAATGATACATTTCCGGGCAACGATGTGCGCAGCGCCGATTTCGTGGTGCGGCGTATTCCTCATTGGCCCTATGGCTGGCAAGAGGTTAGTCAGGTGCCGCTGGCACCTTCTAATAAAGGGGTAAGTGATGGGGGATGGCTGACTCAAATGCGGGTAAGCGGGACACGCTGTCTGTTTGTGCTTAAAGGTAACAAGGTGGGCGACTTTTACCTTTATGACCCATTAGCCGACACCTGGCATCAGTTACAGCCGATGCCTTTGGGTGCCGAAGGCAGACCACCGCGGCGCGCATCAGTCGGGGTTGCGGGCGGTGACTATATTTATGCCACCAAGGGTAACAACACCTTGGGGTTCTGGGCTTACAATGTAGAACTTGACACCTGGCTACAGCTGGAGAATGTACCGCTGGGTTCAAGTGGTAAACGGGTGAAAGCCGGCGCGGATATGGTTTATATCAAAAGGCCCCATACCGATACCGGTTATGTTTACCTTCTGAAAGGTTATACCGATGAGTTTTACCGGTTCAACACCGTTTCCGGTGTATGGGAGACCAGGGCACCGGCACCAGTGACTGCGACCGGCAGGAGATGGGACCGGGGTTCCTGGATGGTTTATAACGCGCGACCAGGACAAAATGAGTTTTATATTTATGCGCACAAAGCCAAGGTGCACGAGTTGTGGAGGTACGATGTTCTGGCTGATACCTGGTTCAGTCAACCGCTGTCGGGGATGCCTTTTGTCGGGAAGTTAGGGAAGACCAAGAAATGTAAGGATGGCAGTTCCGGTGCCTGGTATAACGATGCAATCTATGCGCTTAAAGGTGGCAACACCTGTGAGTTCTGGCGTTATGATGCGCTGGGTGACTCCTGGGTGGAACTGGATACGATGCCATCGGTTGGCTCGACCGGAAGGAAAAAGCGGGTGAAAGGCGGTGGCGACATTGTTCTTTATGAGGACGGGATTTTCTTTGCCCTGAAAGGCAATAAGACGCCGGAGTTGTGGTGCTATGTTACCGCCGATACGCTCTTTGCTGATTCCCCGGACAGGAAGGGGGTAATGGGAACGATACAAGAAATGTCTGGTTCGCTGACCATTGCGCCCAATCCGGTACGCGGTAAAGGTGTGCTGTTCATTTCCGGTGCGACGGCAGGAATGCGGCTGCAGATTTTTGATGCGACTGGCAGGATGGTGTTTTCTCAGCCGCTGGGGAAGGAACAGGCGATGGTGAACCTTGGGATGTTGCCCAGCGGTGTCTATCTTGTGAAACTGGTTGGTAAATCCACCGTAACCCGGAAACTGGTTGTGGAATAGCGCGGGCAAGCGACTGAGGTAAACAATGAAGCGGGGCGGATCACCGCCCCGCATTTTATAAGAAAAGTTTTATACCGGGGAAACCCTTATTTTTTCGGCGATGGCATCCAGTTCGGCTTCAGAAAACTGTGGTTTCAGGCGTGACTGACAGAAATGGTGGAGGTTGAGCGTTTTGTCAAGAATGCTCTCTTCATTTTTGATAGTTGGGACAATTAACATATGGAGATGGGGCACTCTCGTACCGCGGATGATCATTGTGATGTGTTCGCAATCAAAGGCGTTTTTAACTTTGCGGGCAACAAGATAGCAGGCACGGAGAAAGGGCCCGGCGATGTTATCCTGGGGTTGGATGTCGGTAAACCAGCGGATATGCTTTTTGGTGATGACAAGACAGTGGCCCCGGGAAATTGGATAAAGGTCAAGAAAACCCAGGGTGTGTTCGTCTTCGTAAACTTTACGGCAGGGTGCCTTACCAGCAACAATCGCGCAAAAAGGGCATTCACTCATAATGAACTCCTCTTAAAAATTTCTTGGTTTGCAGATAATTTCTTTTACCCTGGTTTCAAAGAAGCGGTTGGAATGGACGGGCTGGATAACGATGGCGGTGTCAGCACCGGTTCCGGTGCCGGCAATGCTGATCAGGTCTTTACCATAGGGAACAATGCCGGCATCAAGTGCCATAACCGCAATTTCCACCGCCACCTTAATACCTTCGCCCAGGGTCCGGTATGTACTGGCGACGATTTCTGCCGGGTACGCGCCGCCGAATTTGAGGCGCAGGGCACGGTCAACTCCGGCAAAGAGATGGGTAGTTCGTAAAACTGAGACTCCGGGAGTTTTCAGTTTCGCCTCGATGGTTGGTGAAAGTTCTGATTTACCGGGTTCGGCAAAACCGCAATGATGGGTCACGCAGACGATGTTGAACCGATTTTTTGTCTGACGGAGAAGCGCAAGCGCGGTCTTGCCGGTGGTGGAGGCGACAACAATGTGTTTGATATTCAGTTCCCGGGCGCGGTTTAAGGCAAGGGTGATGGTTTGAGCGGTATTTTTGCCACCGGGACGGTTAAAGTAAACTGGCGTAAAATTCCCTTTCCTCATTGTTTAATTACATATAATGGTAGTCAAAGAACCTGTGTTAGTCAAGTTCAATGAGGCAGGGAGCAATAGTTTGCAATGAGGAGATTTGTTTTAGCATTAGCGGCAGATTTTTAGTTTCTACTTTTCTGTAAAGATTGATTGAGGTTGTTTTGATGTCGGTGTAGGACCACTGGTATTATTACCTTGACTTTTGATGGAAATTGAGTAAAACTTAATAAAGTTTGATTAAACTGTGTGTAGTTTATGGCGGTTATAATTCTGGGGCCGTGGCGCAGTTGGGAGCGCGTTTGACTGGCAGTCAAAAGGTCACGGGTTCGAATCCCGTCGGCTCCATAGTTTGGGAGAGGTAGGATTTGACGGATAGTTCAAGATATAAGGAAAGGATAAGGAGTAAGAGATGAAAAAGGCGGGGATTTTTATAATAGCGGCGTTTTTAGTTTGGGGGGTATTTGAAATAGGATGTGCCCCAACTCAGACGGTTACCAAATTTTCCGATGAGCAGTTGCAGGCGCGGCGGGATTCGGCACAGCAAAGTTATAGTATCGGCGCTGGTTATTATCAACAGGGTGATTTTGAATCGGCGCTCAAGAATTTTGAGCAGGCACTGGCTTACGATTCGCTTTATTACGACCCGTACATTGCGATTGGTAATATCTGGCGGAAAAAACGGGATGCGGGGCAGGCAGAGGAGTACTATCGCAAGGCGATGAAAATTGACCCTAAGAAGGCAAAGGCTTATGAGGCGCTGGGTGATATGTATCTGGAAATGGGCAGGGTCGATGATGCGCTGGAGGTTTATCAAGAAGGGTTGGCGCAGGATTCAAGCCTTGCCGATTTGTACAATGGCGTTGCCGATATTTATGTGCGGAAAGGAATGATGTCCCAAGCCGATTCAGTTTATCGCATCGCTTTGAAACGTTTTCCCGATGATTTGGCGGTGCAAAGGCTCTGGGGCGAGTTTCTCTATAAAGTTGGAAGGTACCGCGAGGCGGTGGAGGCTTTGAAGCCGCTGGCAGCGCGGTTTCCTCAGGTGACAAGTTTGCGGGCGAAACTGGTTGATGCGATGGTTGAGTTGAAGGATTATAAAGGGGCACTGGCACAGATTGATACGATTTTGACAATTGAGCCGACGAATTATCAGGTAAAGTTGCGACAGGGGATGATTCTCGCGCGTCAGGGCAAGATGAAGGAGGCGATAAAGAAGTTTGATGAGGTGATTGCCAGTGACTCAACTCTTGCGATTGCCTATCTCTATAAGGGCGAGGCGTTGAGTGAGCAGGGTAATTTTGGGGCTTCCGATGCGAATCTGCGGCGGGCGCTGGCACTGGACCCGAATTTGCTCCAGGCATATGTTGACCTGGGAGACAATCGTCGCAAGCAGGCGGATGGGAAGCGAGGCACTAATCTTGCCCAGACATCAACCGCCAATCTGCGAGCGGCGAAAGCGTTGTATGAAGAAGCACGGGGCTATTACCAGAAGGCGCTTAACGATACAAGTTTAGCCAGTTACGGCCGGGCGCAGATTGAATATATCGACAACAGTATCAATTCTATTGACAAGGAGTTGTTTGTCCGGTAGGTTTAAAAAGATGAGATGCTAAATCGTCCGGTTTTGCTTTTGAATCAAAATTACGAGCCGATTTCGGTTTGCCGGACAAGACGGGCACTGGTTTTGGTTCTAACCCGAAAAGCGGAACCGGTTGAGAGTTCGGGACTCGAGTTACATACGGTTAATATGAGTTTTCCTCTGCCGAGCGTTCTACGGTTGAACTATTATGTGCGGGTTAAGCGTCGGGAAGTTCCTTTAACGAAACGCAACATCTTGCGCCGTGATAATAACACCTGTCAGTACTGCGGTGCACGCGGACCAGTGATGACGGCAGACCATGTGATTCCGAAAGCATTGGGCGGTACTGATTCCTGGGAGAATATGGTTTGCGCCTGTCCTCAATGCAATGCCCGAAAAGGCAGCCGAACTCCGGCACAGGCAAATATGAAACTACGCCGTAAGCCCAAGGCGCCGCACTATGTGACATTTGCTTTGAATGCGCTGGGAGATATTCCGGAGGATTGGCGTCAGTACTTATTTATCAGTTAGCCGCAGTTTATTACTGGTTTTTATCTTCGAATTTCTGGGTGGAGATTCGGTTTTGGGAATGAGTCAATGGGTGGTTTCTTTGTCAATCAAGGGTAAAGGGTTGCCCCGGGGAATTTCACCCGGTTTTGAAGTGGGGGAAAGTGTTAACGGTGAAATAATTGAAGCCGGCAAGGAACATATCCGACGCCAGTTGTTTGACCGGGGTTTCTGGCCGAATGAAGTAACTGTAGAAACCGCCATAAATGAAAATGGGGTGGCGGTAACATATCAGGTTGATAGTGTAAAGAGGGCGCGATTAGGTGGCTGGTCTTTTGAAGGCGGGTCAAAGGTTATTACAATACCACTGGCTGGTTTGCCTTCCCGGGGCACGATTATAACCGCCAAGGTGATAAATAAACTGGAAGAGAAAATAGCAAGGGCATACCGTGATGCTGGTTTTCCCTGGGTATCGGTAAGTGTTGCCGGCATTGGCGAAACTGCTGGATTTCTTTTTCCTATCATTTCGGTGGATACCGGTCCAAGAGTAATAGTAAAATTTATAACTTTTGGCGGTAACTTGCTAAATTCTGATTCATTATTAATTCGGTATACCGGGTTTAAACAATATGTGCCCTACTCCCCACGGGTTGTTGTTAATTGGCGCCGGGGTTTAGAAAAGAGCGGGTGGGTGGTAGTTGATAGTCAGGATATTGTAATGAGACGCGAAGGTGATTATGGGTTGCGCTACTGGATTTCTGCTTATCGTAGCGGTGAAGTTTTCGGTAGCGCAGGCTATCTGTCTGAGGAGCGGTACTGGACGGGATGGGTAAAGTTGCGGCTTTTAAATTTGATGAACTCGGGAAGAAAGGTTGAGGGTGAATGGCGTTCGTTCCGCGGATATAGTTATTACAATTTGAATTATTCGGAACCCTGGGTTTTTCGTTTACCGGTTGAGCTGCAGGGAGGCGTTGAACATAATGTCCTTGACACTAGTTATTCCTTTACCACAATATCTGTTACCGGGACATATACTACTGGAAACGCGAGTTTCAGTGTTGGGGCAGGGTTTGACCGAATAGCAGGGACCGAGAGCAATACGACCCGCTGGCTGGGAAGCGGTTTGATTGTTGACTATCGGGACCGGGTGGTTAATAACCGAAGCGGCTTCTGGGCAAGGCTTTTTAGCCGCGCTGGCCAACGGAGGAGTGGTGAAAAAGAGGATGTGATAACAAAGTTAGAGTTAGATTTCGAGCCTGCTGTCCCGCTTGTGGGTAACTTTGTACTTGTCAACCATTTTGCGGCTCGAACCGCATTTGCTCGCTACGATTTGAGTGTTCCCGAGTTTTACCAGGTGGGTGGGATTTTAAGCGTTCGCGGATATCGCGAAGGCGCCTATGTTACTCCTAAAACAGGCTGGTGGAATTGTGAGTTAAGGTACAACTTTTCAACGCTGACCCGGGTGCAGTTTTTTTTCGATACCGGAGTGTTTCAAAATTTGATGGGCGGTTATCAGTGGCTTGCGGGGTACGGAGTGGGTGGAAGGTGGCAGACAAAAGTCGGTGTTGTGGGACTTGATTACGGGTTGGGCTGGGGGAAAAGTATCGGACAGGGTAAGGTTCATTTTAGCTTTGGAGCCGGTTTTTAGATGCGGTGGTTAGAAAGCTTGGTAGTGGGGTTAGTGCAAGGGGTTACGGAAATCCTGCCGGTTTCGAGCGATGGCCATTTAGCAGTTTTAGAGTATCTGTGGAACATTCCAGAACACATCAGGGTCAATTTGACCGCGGCACTTCATCTTGGTACAGCGGTCGCGCTCATTGTATTCTTTGCCCCAAAACTATCAGATATTATCCGGGGGTTGTTTGCAATCGAGCCCGCGCAGCGCAGTCAGAGTCAGCAGCTGGTATTTATGGTGCTTGTAAGCTCTTTGCCGGCGGTTATTGTCGGTCTGCTATTTGGTAAATTTGTTGAAAACATTTTTACCAGTTCCAAGGCAATTGGGTGGTTTTTCTGCCTCAACGGGCTTTTGCTTTTGGCAACACGATTTGCTCCCAACCGGGATAAATCTATTAACTGGGGAGAAGCGCTGCTGATCGGAACGATTCAAGCAACGGCGCTATTGCCGGCAATTTCGCGTTCGGGAACAACAATCGGTCTGGCATTACTGTTAGGCATTAGGCGGTATGAAGCATTTGAATTTTCATTCCTTCTGGCAATACCGATTACGGTAGGGGCGGCGGTCTTTGAACTACTCCATTTTGACTTTTCGGTTATTGCCCTTGGACCGGTTATACTTGGGATTATTACAGCTGGTGTAGCCGGTTTTTTCATGATTTTGTTGCTGCGGCGTTTGGTACTTAGTCGCTGGTTCTTTTTGTTTGGAATTTACTGCTGGTTCGTTGGTCTTGCAGTTTTGTTGTTTTTGCGTTAACGAAGCCGCGTCATTTCCGAGTTCAATACGCTGACCCGGCCATCCTGTTCAATCTGCGTGATGATTTTTTGCGCATTCTGGAGTACCATTTGCCAATCGGTATTAACGAAAACAATTGCCAACTTAGCACGTTGCCACTGGTTCTGGTATTCGACCTCACAAAGTGCGATATTGTAGTAACGACGGAGGTGGGCGGTTAGGCTGGACAGTACGCGCCGCTTTTCTTTTAGAGAAAAACTGTTTCCCAGAAAGCAGTCAACAAGTAATAAACCAACACTCATCTGTTAACTGTACTGAGCGGTCAACTTTACCGTTCATTCGAGGCGCTGGCCCCGCGCTTTACTTCTTCAATTTGGTAAAATTCGAGAATGTCCCCTTCCTGGAGGTCGGTTGCATCTTTGATACCAATACCGCATTCATAGCCGGTGGCAACCTCCTTGACATCATCTTTGAAACGCCGTAACGATACCACTTCGCTGGCAAAAATTGTTTTGTTCTGACGGATGACCCGAACCAAAGCACCGCGGACCACTTTGCCTTCGGTTACAAATGAACCGGCAATTAAGCCGATACGCGGTGCGGAGAATATCTGCCGAACTTCGGCTCTACCTAATACTACCTCTTTCTGTTCCGGTTCGAGCATGCCTAACATTGCTGCCCGGACATCATCGATTGCCGCATAAA
Source organism: Caldifarciminota bacterium (assembly GCA_037441285.1). Lineage (GTDB taxonomy): Bacteria > Hydrothermota > Tepidihabitantia > Tepidihabitantales > Tepidihabitantaceae > Tepidihabitans. Next base: position 75,393 of record JBBISL010000004.1, on the reverse strand, counting down.
TTATCCGATAGGTACGAATTTCGACCCCTTCCCGCTCGGCAAATTGGCGGGCGTCGGCGAGAGGACGCACATTGAAACCGATGACAATTGCTTCAGATGCCTGGGCTAAAAGGACATCGTTCTGGGTTATGGGTCCCACGCCAGAGTGGATGACTTTTACTTTTACTTCATCCAGGGACAAGCCTTCGAGGGCATCTTTGAGCGCCTCAGCGGAGCCAGATACATCAGTCTTAAGGACAATTTTTAACTCTTTGACCTGACCTTTGGCAATCTGGTCCTGAAGTGCCTCGAGGGACACCTTAGGTTTGCTGGCGGCAATGATGCGGTCCCGTTTTGCCAGAAGGCGACGCCGGGCAATTTCGCGGGCGGTACGTTCATCTTCAACAACCTCAAAGCGGTCACCGGCTTGAGGTAATCCCGAAAATCCAAGAACCTGTACGGGGATGGACGGTGTGGCGCATTCCTGGGAGATAAATGCTTCGTTAAGCATATCGCGGACTCTTCCATAGTGCTCGCCGGCAACAAAGGGGTCACCGCGTTTTAATGTGCCTTCTTGGATCAATACGGTAGCAATGTTACCACGACCACGGTCAACCCGAGCTTCAATCACCACGCCGCGGGCTGGTCCATCGTAGGGCGCCTGAAGATTCATTTCCAGGCTGACCACTGCGATTGCGTCAAGTAATGCCTCAATTCCCTGACCGGTCACTGATGAGGTTTCGATGCATACTGTATGACCGCCGTACTCTTCTACCCTCACATTATAATTGGCGAGTTGACTTTTTACCCGGTCCGGATTTGCCGTCGGCAGGTCACATTTAGTTATGGCAACAATAATCGGAACACCGGCCGCCCGAGCATGGTCAAGGGCTTCAAGAGTCTGGGGCATAATGCCTTCATCAGCCGCAACGACGAGGACAGCAATGTCGGTGACCTGGGCGCCGCGCGCCCGCATGGCGGTGAACGCTTCGTGGCCCGGTGTATCCAAAAAAACGATTTGCTTGTCTCCGTAGTGAGCAACATAAGCTCCAATGTGCTGGGTTATTCTGCCGACTTCTTGCTCGGCAACTTTTGTTTTTCGGATGTAATCAAGCAGTGCGGTTTTCCCGTGGTCAACATGGCCCATAACAACAACGACGGGCGGGCGAGGTCGAAAATCACACCGCTCTATTGGTTTTTCGATTTCTTCTTCTTGTTGAACTGCGATTTTGAATTCGTCGGCAATCAACATAATGGTATCGAGGTCGAGGCGGTGGTTAACGGTGGCGCGCAATCCGATGGCTAAGCACTTTTTAATAATCTCCGAAACTGGGATGTTGAAGGCGTGCGCCAGTTCGGTGACGGTCATATAGGGAGTAACCTTGACCGCGGTAGATGTTTTTGGTTCGCTCGGTTGACGTTTTAGTTCCTCCCGAGGAGTCTTTTGCTTCTTTTTATCTCGGCCGTGAACTTTTATCAGAGTTTGTTTAATGTTTTGATTGATTTCTTTTTCGTCGATTTTTTTTGTGTTTAGGGCTGATGCTTCAGAAGATTTCCGGCGACGGATGGATTCTTTGAACTGGTGTTTTTCTTTCCGCAGTTTTTGTTTGACCGCCTCAAATTCATCTTCGGTAATGTAAGAAGTATAACCGCGGGGCGGCAAGTTTAGTTCTTTGAGGAGTGCCAGCAGCGCCTCGCTGGAGAGGTTCAGCTGCTTGGCGGCCTCAAATACTTTTAACTTGACCATACCTTCTCTCGGGTCTGTTCTTTAAGAGCGTTTATCTCCGTATCAGTCAATTGGGTTATACGAACCAATTCCTCAGCGGGAAGATTGAGGAAGTCAAAAGATGTCTTTAAACCGGCGCCCTGTAACTTTGCCAGGAGCTCTTCGGAAAAGCCAAGTTCGTTTAGAGAAACCTTTGCGGCGCGGCTCATAATTTGCCGATTGCGGTAATCACTTTCTTTTAGCACTTCGATCTTGGTGTTAGTAAGGAGGCTGGCGAGCCAGACATTCTGACCTTTTTTGCCAATGGCGATGGAGAACTCGGCATCAGGTACAACAACGATGTAAGTGTCACCCTCACGAATTATCTCTGATACTTTTGCGGGACCGAGGGCACGTGCGATAAAAATCTGAGTGTCCCGGCTCCACTGGATAATGTCGATTTTCTCGCCTGATAACTCCTTGATGATGTTTTCAATGCGCGATTTTCGATAGCCGACACAGGCACCAATTGGGTCAATTTTATCATCAAGCGATGCGACCGCAACTTTAGAACGCGAACCAGGAGCCCGGGCGATAGCTTTTATTTCAACGACCCCTTCTTTGATTTCAGGGACTTCGCGTGCCAGGAGTTTTCGCAGGAATTCAGGATGGGTTCGTGAGAGATAAACCCGGGGACCAATAGGTGTCTTCTCTACCTTGTATACATAGGCTTTGATGGGTAATCCTTGACGGTAATGGTCGGTTTTCAACTGGTCACGATTGAGAAGAGTGGCTTCGATCAGTCCAAGGTTAACAATGATTTCCCGTTCGCCAATTCTTTGAATGGTGCCGGTGACAATTTCACCTTTTTTGCGACTGTATTCCTCGTAGAGGCGGTCGCGTTCCGCCTCGCGAAGTTTGAGCATCAATTCATCGGATGCCTTCCGAATTGCAATCCGCCCCAGTTCGTCAAGCGGCATTTCTACTCGGACGACATCACCAATACTGGCGGCAGGGTTTGCTGTTTTGGCTTCTTCCAGATTTATTTCCTGCCCAGGGTTGTTAACTCGTTCCACAACTTTTTTAGTTAAAAACACCCTGATTTCGCCCTGTTCCGGGTTGATTGTGACTTCTGCTTCGATGTTGGGTCCGAAACGGCGCTTTAACCCGGCAACGATGCTCATTCGCAGAATTTCGCAAACGTATGTGATATCAACATTTCTAATTCGAGCTATCTGGGCAATAAGATTGGCAACTTCTTTATTGTTCATCGCTTTCTTTATTTCTCCTTTTCTATGTTATATTATGTCAGCCTGTTGTTATTTGTTGATTATAACTTTTATTTTAAATGGAGTCAAGCATACGACTATTCTGGACAATGCCTTTGATAAGGATAAGCTAATTCAATGAATAGGTGGTTCTTAGGGCTGATAATTGTTCTGAGTTGCATTAAACCGTTAGATAAGGGTAATAAAGGTCCGACAGTTGTGTTTACTCGGAAGCCCAGCATAATCACCGATGCTGATTCTGCTCGATTCGAATGGCAGGGGAATGATATTGACGGCAGGATTATCGGCTTTTTTTATGGGTTGAATGATTCCGTTCCCGATATATTCACCGAATTAAACGGGGTTACCCTTTACAACCTCTCGTGGGGCAATCACCTTTTTTCTCTCCAGGCAATTGACGATTCCGGGGCGCGTTCAATCGTGGCGCTCGCACCTTTCCGAATCGAATTTCCCGGAGCGGTGCCATCTTTCGGTACCGATACAACGCTGGAGATTGTTACCTGGAATATACAAAATTTCCCCCAAAAAGGTGATTCAACTCTTTTGCTGCTGCGAACGCTGATTGCCCGGATGGATGTTGATTTGTTTTGTATCCAGGAGATTGAAGATACAATCGCCTTTATACATCTTCTGGACGGTTTGCCTGGTTATCGTGGACTTTATTCGCGTGATGATTATGGTTCGTTTTATCAGAAGACAGGTGTGATATACAAAAGCGAAATAGTTCAGGTCAGTGAAGTACATCAGATTTTCTGGAACAACGACTCTTTTCCCCGGCCGCCGCTGGAGATGACGATTACTGCATCAAGTAACGGCGGTACATTTGATTTCAGACTAATTGTATTACATCTTAAAGCCGGGTCGGCTATCTCGGACCGGGCACGACGCGCTGGTGCCTGCCGGTTATTAAAGGCGTATATTGATAATCAACGGGCACAGGGTGGGGAGCAGGATTTTGTGGTTGCGGGTGACTGGAATGATGAACTGAATAAACCAGAAGGAGAAAATGTATTTCTGCCGTTTCTTGTCGATACAATTGATTACCAGTTTTTGACACTGCCTTTAGCAGGAGATGAGTTTTATGGGTCGCTTGTTACTTCCGGAGTGCTTTTTGACCATATCCTTGTGACGAGTGATGCGCTGACCGAATATACCGGGGGCAGAACGTTTACGGTGCGACTCGATGATGAAATAGTTGATTATCTGCGTTTGATTTCTGACCACCGCCCGGTCCTGGCAACTTTTCCAGTTTTTAAACAGTGAATGCCGAAGGTGGGAGTCGAACCCACAAGCCCATCGCTGGGCGGCGGATTTTGAGTCCGCTGCGTCTGCCATTTCCGCCACTTCGGCGCACGAAATTGTAAAATAACTAAATGGTAAAGTCAATACCAGAACCTGTTGACATGAATTGATTACTTGTTAAGTTTAAGCTATGAAGAAAGGAATTTTGGTTTTATTTTTTGCCTTAATTCTTGCCTGTGGTGGTAAGTCGGATAGAAAAAATATGGCTCTTACAAATGCGGGTAACGATTCAGACGGTGTTTGGCTGGCAACATATCTGATGGGCAAGAAAGTAGGTTGGGCAGTGACGAAATATAATCAGATTACAGACGGGTATAGATTCGACAACATTATGAGAATGACCATAAGTATGCTGGGTAAAGTCCAGCAGGTAAGTGTCCGTTCTCAGGTCATTACCAATACCGATTGGACCATGCGCTCGTTCCAATTTGAACTGGGTTCGCAAGACGGCGCATTTAAAGCCGCCGGAACGGTCAAGGATGGCTGGTTGATATTGAGCGGTGAAGGAACAAGAGCTGGTCAGCGGGTTAAACTGAGCCGACAACTTTATCCAATTGAAGCCCTGGGCCGGGTAATTGTTGAGTCAAAGCCCGACTCCGCTATGACATTGAATTATTTGACTTTTGACGGCACCGTAATGGATACATTACCAGCAATTGTTACCGTTTTGGGGCACGAGATTCTAAAATCAAATGACAAGGAGATTCCGGTATTAAAGGTGAGAGTAAAACGGGCAAAAACTGAGGTTACTACCTGGTTGGATAGGAATGGCATGACAGTTAAGGAAGAGTCTCCAATGGGGTTGAACTCTTACCGGGTTACAGAGAAAGAGGCGCTAACTGGAGAATCTGGTTACCCTGTTGATTTACTGCGACTTTTTGCGGTGCCGGTAGATACGGTGATTCGCCAGCCGGCAGGGGTAAAAAGGGTTGTTTTGGAGGTTACTGGGCTCGATACGGCAGAGTTTGACCTTAACGGCACTTATCAACGGGTAGTAACAAAAAGTCCATTGCGCCTTGAGATTGTAATTCCCTCCAATGCACGGGGTGTAAGACTACCGGTTAAGGCGGAGACGGAGTTTCTTAAGCCAACGGTTTCGGTCCAGGCTGATGCCGAACCGATTAAGAGAAAGGCGGCCGAGATTATCGCCGGAACCGATGATGCCGCGATTGCCGCGGAACATATTTTGTATTGGGTACACCGAACGTTAAAGAAAGAAGCGGTTGCTTCTCTGCCCAATGCTTTAGATGTTCTGAAGAGTCTCAAAGGTGATTGTAATGAGCATTCGGTGCTTTACGCCGCTCTGGCTCGAGCTGCCGGTATTCCGTCAAAAGTTGTTGTTGGTTTAGTTTATCTTGATGGTGCATTTTACTACCATGCCTGGAATGAAGTTTATCTTGACCGTTGGATACCAGTTGATGCTACTTTTGGGGAATTTCCCGCCAATGCCCTGCGTTTGAAACTTGCGGAAGGGGAGTTGAGCCGTCAGGCAGAGGTGTTGAGTTTAGTAAAAAAGATTGGTATAAAAATTCTGGGGTTTAACTGAGAATAAAAAGGCGGAGTAACCAGCAATTGTTACCCCGCCTTAATGTTAGGGGTTATTTATTTATTCTGTTGTTCAGGGGGTGTTATCGGTTCTCCAGGTTCGAAATCTTCCTTTTTCATCAAGATTTCAATTTTAGCCTTTGCGCGTAGTTCTTTAAGTAGTTGCTCGTAGAGCTCTTTTTCCTGTTGGCGCCGGAGTTTGTTTTCTATTTTGCTGCGCACCTCAGAAAATGGACGAGTATAAGCCGGCTTCTTTTCTTCCACTTTAATAAATGTGTAGGTAGTGTCATTGAGTCGTATAACGGACGAGTAGGCTCCTTTATTAAGAGAGTAGGCAGCATCAACGATTTTTTTATCCCGGGATTTGTCATCGCGGGTAAGGGAAATCTCGCCACCAGCCCATTTACTACCCGAGGTTGAGAAACGGCGAATAAGCTCTACGAAGTCCACTTTCTGAGAGGTGTCTTTTTTCGTTACTTTAGCAATTAGGTAACCGTTAGCAGTTTTATAAATAGGAGAAACACTACCTGTTTCCAGGGTGAAGAGCTCATTAACAAACCGGGTTGGAAGTGAATTGGTAAGACGAACATAAGTACCCAAACGGGTGGAGTCGATGATTCCGAGCGTGAACGGTGGGGGATTTTCCTTCAGGAGGGATTGCAGCTGCTCGGTGTTGGTAACGGTAATGAGTAGCGGCTCATAAAGTTTATCTTGACGGGAGATGTCGGTGAAGGCAAAAGCGTAGAAACTTGCAGCCGAGAACGGTCCGGTGAGCTGACAGGGTTGGGATAAGTCAACAACATCGTGGCCCGAAATGTTCTGGAGGGGTGTTCCAGAAATGCGAACACTGGGGTCAGCAAGTGCACCGAGCGCAATTATTGAATCGGTATTCGTGGTTTGAGCGAGTATTCCGGAAAGTTCACGAGCTTTTTCTTCGTCATTCACAAGCAAGGCTATTCCGCTGACGAGTTCCGGAATCCGGCCCGAGGTGGCCCATTTGCGCAGCTGTTCGGCTTTTTCTTTGGTACGAGCAACTATCTCGCGGCAACGGACGCGAGTGGGTTCTTTGAAATCATTTAATGTTGCCCGATACTCCTGCATCAGGGTAAGCGAATCGATTTGAATTTTTTCGGTTGTATGTTTACGGCGATAGGCATCGATGAGCAGGGCGGTTTTGCGATTGATGATTTGGTCGATTACCCGGTTCGCAAGCCAGAGTTTTTCTTTTTCACATTCCCGGAGCAGCAGTTTTTCCACGATTAATTGGTCAAGAATGCGGCGCTTGCCTTCCGGTGTTTCAAACTGCCCCCGGAAGAAGGGCGGAATTGCGTTGAGGCGTTGTTCGAGATGTTCCTGGGTTATCGGAACACCATTGATTACCGCTAATGTTTCTTTGTTCTGCTCAATTGCGAGGCTATCCTGAACAATCTGGCTGTTTTTTTTCAAGCGGTCAATTTCCTGCTCGTAAAGTCGGTTCGTCCGGTCCTGACGCAGTTCAACGGCTATCTGGCTTTTTACTTCATCGAAAGGTTTGACTTTACGGGGCTCCTTTTCGGTTACACGAATTATATAGTAAGTGTCTCTGATTGCTAACGGCTGGCTGATTTCACCCGGTTTAAGCTTGAAAGCGATTTGTTCAATATCCTTTTGTTGCACACCACGAGTAAAAAATCCCAGGTCGCCCGCTTTTTCTTTATCCGGTGCAATTGAATAAAATTTTACCAGGGTATCCCATTTTGTTGCGTCGGTAATCAGGAGTGCGCGGAGCGAATCGGCAAGGGGTTTAGATGTGACGACAAGTTGATAGGCACGGATTTTTTCCGGTATTGTGTACTTTGAACGATTTTTGCGGTAGAGCTTCTTTAATTCCTTCTCGCTGGGCTCAGCTTTGCCGGTGACATAACGCTCGTACCAGGTTTGAAACATCAATCGGTTCCGGGTATCTGTGATACTGCGGACCAACATCGGTTCTTTCTCCATTCCCTGGGACACGGCGGCTTCATAAAGCAGACGATTGTCAATCATCGTATCAAGTAATGCCATCTTCTTGTCGAAGGTTTCATAGAGCGAGGGGTTGCGACTGATCCGGTCATCAAGTTCAATACGAGTAATCGGAAAACCATTGACATATGCAACCCGTTCCTGGTAATTCTTCCGGAAGCACCGTTCAATCGCATCGAGTGCCTCCGGTCCGTAGGCAGATTTAAAGTGTTTTGTTGCTACCTGCTCGTAATTTTTGGCGGCGTCAAGGAATTTTTCCTGAAGTTCCTGGGCAAGGGCAAGGCGGTATAGCACATCGGGCAATCGGGTGTGCTTGGGATACTGTTTGATTAGTTGCTGGTAGATTGATTCGGCACGATGGTAGTCGTGAATTTTATCAAGGTAGTAGTCGCCGAGCTCGAGCATCAGGGCAAAATGCTGCTGCGGAGTTAACTTTTGACCGCTAAGTTTTGTCAGCAGCGTATACGCTTTATCGTAATCCTGCTCTGCGTAGTAGAAGTAGATACTGTCCAGTTCTGGAAAAGTTGTCTTAGCCCCGAGACAAATTGTTATTCCGAGCAGGATAATGGTGCAATATTTCTTCATATATCTGTCCTCCTTTTTAATTTTAAGTTATTTGTGAACTTCACCATCATTCCGCTTCAGTGGAGAATCTGTATTGCAATCATCATCACTGTCCCGGAGAAAAGCGGGACAACGACATTGTCGTTTATTTCAAACGGCAAAGCTTCAACAGCTGAAGCGGATATCGCACCAATGATACCAATAAATAGCGGCATGTCAATACCAGGAAGAAAAGAGACCGCGACGGCGACAGCAATACAGGCAAATAATCCGGCAATAGTACCTTCAAGGGTTTTTCGAAATACCTTAATTTTACCAAAAGAAAGTCCAACGAGCGCGGCAACCGTGTCGCCGATGGCCAGAAAAGACAGGGCGGCAATAAAAACGCCCTTATTGCTTCCGAAGAGTAACATTGCAACAAGTGCTGCGACCATAAGGTAACTTCCACCTGTTAACGAGGAGAATTCCTTCCGGCGCAACAATGAACCAAAGAGAATAATAAATATATCTTTAAATGGATTAAGACGGAGACGAAGCAGGTCGACGATAAGGAATATCGCCGTGGCAACTGCCATTAAGACAAGCGAAAGATTCCGATTAGGAATTGCATAATAAGCCAACGGTATAACAAGGGCGATAAGGTGCGCTAATTTTCTGCCAAGCTCCGGGCCTAAAACTCGACACCTCCTGAAATCTGCTGGGGTGTACCCAACTCTCTTGACTCAGGCGCTGTGCCGGTGGCGTAGCCATAGTCGAGATGAAAACGCTTGAATCTAAATCCCAGTCCGAAACTGAAATTGTTGCGGTACAAGCCTATGCGCCCGAAAAGTGCTTCACGAAATGCATATTCCATTCCCCAGTTGGAAAACATTGTTCTTTCTTCGAAGTCGCTTTCTATTTCAACTGCCAGACGAAGGCGGTTGCGCCCGAATTGAAATAGTTTGCCGATACCAAAGGCAGCCCGCGGAGTGATATATTCCCTGGTTTTTGTGTCCCAGAAGAGGGGAGAGGCGCTAACATTTCTTACCCGGAAACCGATATCAATACTCTGTAATGTTGTCACTACCAAACCGAAGTCAATGCCCATGCCAAAGCAGGAACCTACGCCTCCCAGTTCCTGATAGATTATTTTGGCGTTACCGCCAATCGCAAAATAGGGGGACAGATTGCGAGCGTAGTTGAAATATCCGACAATTTGGTTGGCGTTAACAATTTTATCAACATAAGGTCGGTTATTTTCACCGGGTTCCTGGGTTGAGTCGGGTAGTTTAGTGAGTTTTATCCCTGGTATGCCATTGTGCAGGATGGCGATGCCGAAAGCCTGACAACCATCCGGGAAACTAACGCCAATGAAATTGTGTTTTACCAGGCCGGAAAAGTCTTCGGAGTGCATTAGCAGAACTGAACGGCTCCTAAGACGAGAAGGTAGCGATGGGTTATAGTAGATAGCACTGGGATCGCTGGCACTGGCAACGACCGCACCGCCCATACCAATGGCGCGTGCCGATGTTCCCAACTCCTCAAAGTCGCCGGCGTACTTCGTTGCCCAGGTGGTGGAGAACAATATAAGAGCGGTTAGCTGGGCTAATTTCTTTATCATTAAGCTGCCTCCTTAAAGTTATCCCGGTAAACGCACGACCCGGGTAACAAACTCTTTTTTAAGGGTGTATCTGGGGCGGGAATAGGTTGGGCGGATGGTTGTTTTTATAAGATATTCACCTTCCGGTACAATGTTGCCGTTATTATCTCTGCCGTCCCAGACGATAAGTACTTCACCCGGTCCCTGTTGATAAGGAGGTGTAAGGGTTCGAACGATATTACCTTGAGCATCACTAATTTCGATAACAATTTCGGCACGCTGTGTAAGGTAGAGGGCGATGGTAGTGCCGGGTTGTTCAGATTTAAACTGCTCCGGGTAGCAGCCGATGAGATATCCATCGAGTGCAATTAAATAGTACTGACCGCCATCTGCTTCACTGACGAATAACTGGCCAAATTTTCTGCCGATGGCAATGCCCCGCGGTGCATTAAAAATAGGCTGGTCGGAGTTGCTCGAAGAAGTGCGACCGAAAGAAACGATGTATTTTAAACCAGAGGCAAAAATGTGAATTTGCGAATTTATCATATCGGTTACATAAACATTACCATGACGGTCAAATGCACAGTAAGCAAAACAAGCGCTATCTAACCCGATACGGCGGCAATCAACCGAACGCACGATTTCTCCGGAAGTTGACAGTTGATTGACTCTGGTGCCCCAATTGTCCACGACAACCAGAAGGTCTAAACCGGTTTCGTTAAAAGGTGCATTGTGGTCAAGAATAGCGATTGCGCTCGGTTTTTTCAGACCCGGAGTATATGTGGCGATTCGGGTGTTGTCTGGTCCATAAACCACTATTCGGTCATTGCCCATATCGGTAACATATACTCGCCCTTGCGAATCCATTGTAACATCATAAGGAAGATTGAGGGTTGAATCAACTACGGTAATCCAGTGCAGTTTTCCGCCAGTGTAACGTAACCGGACCAAACGGTTGTTGTCGGTGTCGGCAACGTAAACATCTCCGTTTTCATTACAGGCAATGCCATGGGGGTGGTGGAATTGACCAATACCATTGCCCGTGGAACCAAAAATACCGGGGCGAATTAGTTTTACATTATAAACAATTTGACCGGTGTTGGAATTGACCGCAAATAGTGTTAACAGTGCATCATCGCGCCAGGTTGTCGTATCTTCCTCTTCTTTGATTTTGGCACAGGCTAATCCCTGAGGATTATCAACCCGAAAATCTTTACCGAGATACATATTGAGGTAAAAGCTACTGATTCGGGTAAATCCGAGAGTATGGGAAAAGGGCGGGGAAATTAAAGTCGTTGCTTCAGAAAAAAGCAAAACCGCTAATATTATGCACACCGATAGGATGATATTCGCAATGATAGAAAAGTCAAGGATACAGCGGAGTTCAATGATTGGGAAGAGGTTGCGGGTTAACTTGACCTGTTGATACAAAGTTTTACAATCAGTCAATGATTAAAATCGGTGATTTTATTTTGCTTTACCATTCCGAGGATATGAAATTTCTTATTAGAGTTGAGGAAAAGGGGAAGTTTTCTACCCATCGCGGAAATATCGAGTTCAAAGATATTGTGGGAAAACAGTACGGTGATTGGGTAGAAACACAAATGGGCACGCGATTTTATATTTTGAAGCCGACCCTCGCTGACCTGTTATTAAAGGTCAAAAGAAAAACTACGGTCGTTTATCCCAAAGACACCGGTTTTATGCTTTTGCAAACACTGGTATTTCCGGGCGCGCAGGTGATTGAAGTTGGTTCTGGCTCCGGGGGGCTGACGGTAGTTCTCGCTACTTTTGTAGGCCCTCAGGGTCGAGTTTATTCATACGAACGAAGACCAGAATTTAGCGCTCTTGCCCGGGAGAATGTCCTGCGTTACGGGCTTCAAGGAATTTGTGAGTTTTTTGTTTCAGACCCGGCCGAGAAGGGATTTCAACAAAAGGAAGTTGACGCGGTTTTCCTTGATGTGCCCGAACCTTGGACGCTGGTCAAACCATCAAGAGAGTCTTTGAAAAACGGTTATGCTCTGGCTGCTCTGGTTCCAACTGTGGAACAGTTGCGGCGGTTAAATACGGCACTGGGTGCAGAAGGATTTGTTCGAATTCGAGCAAAAGAGATTCTGGAACGGGGATTGTTTTTACGTGAGACCGGAATTAGGCCGGTAGATAGAATGGTCGCCCATACTGCTTATCTTGTGTTCGCCCATAAAGCCACAATCCCGGAAGAAGAAAATGCGACAGGTGAGGTGTGAGATAATAATAGTAGAAAACTCGTTTCGAGGTGTCAGTTTGCGAGTATTTTTCCATTGCATTCTACTCCTTTTTTTGCTGACAGTGGTTAGTTGTGGTTCTCGGAAACGTAGCTTAACAACCGAGAAGAAATTGCGCTGTGTTTCGCTTGTGCCCAGTATTACGGAAATAATTTATGCCATAGGAGCAGAGGAAATGCTCTCTGGTACAACAAATCAGTGTGATTTCCCGTTGCGAGCGAGAGAGAAAATTAAAGTGGGTGATTTTCAATCGCCCGACATTGAGCGAATTTTAGCGTTGAAGCCCGATATTGTTTTTACTACTGTACCGATGCACCGGCAACTTATTGAGCGGTTGAGAGAGTTAAGGATACCGGTATATGTATCTCATCCCCAAGACATTGAAGGGGTCTTTGCCGAAATTGAGTCGGTAGGCGTCATACTGGGCCGAACCGAAGAGGCAAGGAGATTGGTGTCAGATTTGCGTCGGCGGCTGGATTCGCTGCCGACCTTTTCGGATAAACCGAAGGTTTATGTGGAAATTTCGGTTGCGCCATTGATGAGTGTCGGTAAGGGTGCATTTATCAACGACATCATTCACCGCGCCGGCGGGCAAAATGTGTTTGAAGATTTCAATACACCTTATCCGGTTGTTGACCCGGAATTGGTGGCAAAGGCAAATCCGGATGTTATCCTGTTGCTTCATCCGTTAGTGAGTGAGGGGGAGATTAAACAGCGGATAGGCTGGTCGAGCATAAAGGCGGTATGTTCAGGCAGAGTATATTCCGGTCTGGATGAAGACCTTTTTTTCCGTCCCGGTCCCAGGGTAGTTGATGGAATAGTTTTGCTTGCTCGATTGCTACATCCGGATAAATTTCACTGATGCGCTCCAAGGCACGATTGAACTGGATTGGCATAGTTCTTTTATTGATTTTAAGTGTTGTGCTCTCAATTTTGACCGGACCCGGCGGTTTTTCTTTTAGGCAATTCAATCAGATTCTACTTTTTCGATTGCCCCGCGTTTTAGTTGGGATTATTGCGGGTGGGGTGCTTGCGGTTGTGGGGGGCGCGTTTCAAGGACTTCTCCGTAATCCACTTGTTGACCCCTGGACGCTTGGTGTCGCCAGCGGCGCCGCGCTGGGCGCGACTTTTGCCCTCGTTTCTGGTACCGGGTCCAGTATACTTTTGCCGATTTTTGCTTTCTCGGGAGCAATTCTGGCGATTGGCGTGGTCTATGTGCTTTCTCGAAGCCGGGGTGGTTTAACTGTTATCCGACTGGTTTTAGCAGGAGTTATTGTTAGTTTTTTCTTTTCCAGTTTAGTGATGCTGGTGATGGTTATCGCCCACCGGTCTCTGGGCGAAGCGGTTTACCTGATGATGGGAAGTTTGGGGGTGGTTTTTACCCGAAAGTCATTGGGGCTTTTTATCCTATCCGCCAGTTTTGCATTAGCGGGATGTATCTGGTTGGTGATTCACAGCCGAGAGCTGGATATCATTTCCCTGAACGAAGAGACGGCACTGAGTTTAGGTGTTGAGGTGCAGCGAATGACGAAAATGGTTTTTCTTATCGGGTCGGTTGCGGTTGGATTGATTGTTGCCTGGACTGGTGCGATAAGTTTTATTGGGTTGGTGGTACCTCATTTGGTAAGGATGCTATTTAGTCCCAAGCACAGTCAGGTTTTGCCCGGTTCTTTTATCCTCGGGGCAGGGGTTTTGCTTTTTGCGGATGTGCTGGTAAGGGTGTTGACGCCCGCGGGATTACCGTTATCAGTGGTAACGGCGCTGATTGGTGTGCCGTTTTTTGTGTATCTCCTGCGCACGAAAGTATGAAAGCAATCACCGCGGAAAAGATAAGTTTCGGCTATACGCAAGCATTGATTTTTGAAGAGTTTTTTCTTGCGATTGAATCGGGTGAGTTTCTCGGCATCATTGGCCCGAATGGTTCAGGTAAATCAACCCTTTTGCGTTTGCTTGCCGGCGTGCGAAAACCACAGCGGGGCGTTGTCAAGGTGATGGAGAAAGAGCTCAACCAGTTGTCTCGGCGAGAGATTGCTCGGACCATTGCCTTTGTGCCACAGGAGAGTTTTTTTGCTTTTGAATGGACGGTCCAGGAGGTGGTGATGATGGGGCGCAACCCATATCTAAAACTCCTGGAGCGGCCAGGAGCAGAGGACTTAAAGAAGGCAGCCGAAGCGATGAGATTGACCGGGGTACAAATGCTTGCCGGGCAAAACATCAACTCAATATCAGCCGGGGAAAAGCAAAGGGTACTCCTTGCCCGGGCGCTGGCACAGGAGCCCGAAATTCTTTTACTCGATGAAGCGACTGCCCACCTGGACCTTGTTCACCAGGTGACGATATTGCAAATCCTGAAAACACTAAATAACCAGGGAAAAACAATTGTACTTGTGTCGCACGATTTGAATGAAGCCGCTTTTTGCTCACGGTTACTATTACTGGCGAAAGGGAAACCGGTCGCTTGCGATGTACCAGAAAAGGTTCTGACCCCGGATTTAATCCACGCTGCCTACGGTTTGGAACCGGTTGTAACGAAACATCCCTTTACTGGAAGGCCTCAGGTGTTATTGCCACCGGTTTAGCGACTACTTGTTCGTGTCAGATTGGGAGGAGGTGTCCGGACCCAGAAGAGTGCGTGCCATTTTTGCCGCGTAATCCGGGTTTTGCCAGAGCTTGATTTTGCGTTCTAAGGTGTCAGTTTTTGCCTTTAATCGTACGAGAGCACGCTGGTGCTGTTTGATGCGATACAGTCTTAAAAGAACCCGGACCAGTCCGTTTGGTCCAGGAAGAAATATGGTGCCGAGCAGGATAAATAAGCCGCCGGCGAAAATCAACACGGTTTTACGCTTGCCGCTCATCGTGATAGGGTTTTAAGACCAGCGTAAGGCAGGCGGTCTTCTTCTTCAATTCGAATCAATCGGTTGTATTTGGCGGTTCGTTCACCACGGCAGGGTGCTCCAGTTTTAATCTGGCCACAGTTAACCGCTACGGCGAGGTCAGCGATAAAATGGTCATCGGTTTCACCCGAGCGGTGCGAGACAATCGCGCGGTAGCCATTTTCCATTGCGACTTTGACGCAATCGATGGTTTCGCTTACCGTGCCAATCTGGGTGGGTTTTACCAGAACTGCGTTGGCAGCACCTTCCTGGATACCGCGATGGAGGCGCTCGATGTTGGTGACAAAGATATCATCTCCAACCAGTTGAACCCTTTTGCCAAGTCGGGAGGTTAGTTCATGCCAGCCTGCCCAGTCTTCTTCTGCCAGACCGTCTTCGATGGAGATAATCGGGTAGCGTTCGGTCCATTCGGCATAGAGGCCGATCAATTCATTGGCGGTGACGGTTCGTTTCTCAGGGTTGCTAAGCAGATAGACGCCATCACGGTAAATAGTGCTGGCGGCAACATCAATTGCCAGGTAAACCTGTTCCCCGGGAATATAGCCAGCCTGCTCAATTGCCTGCATAATTATCTGCAGGGGTTCTTCGTTGCTGGAGAAATTTGGTGCCATGCCGCCTTCGTCACCAACAGTTGTGGGAAGGTTCTTGGCTTCAAGAATTTTCTTTAGCGTCTGGTAGATTTCAGCGGCGGCCCGAATCGCATCGCGGAATGTTGGAAAACCGGCGGGAACAATCATATACTCTTGGAAGTCAAGATTGTTAGGGGCGTGCAGGCCACCGTTGATGATGTTCAGAAACGGTGTTGGGGTAAATCTGGTACCGGCACCACCCAGCAAACGGTAGATGGGGAGTCCAGCACACACCGCGGCGGCTCGGCAGACAGCAAGGGAAACGCCGAGGATGGCATTGGCACCGAGTTTAGATTTATTCTTGGTGCCGTCCAGTTCAATCAGCATCTGGTCAATCTGAAACTGGTCAGTGGCATCCATTCCGACGAGGCGGGGTGAAATAACATCGTGAATGTTGGCAATCGCTTTGAGCACGCCCTTACCGAGGTAGCGCTTCGGGTCTTTGTCGCGCATTTCCAGGGCTTCAAACGAACCAACCGAAGCGCCGGATGGAACCGATGCCCTTCCCATAATTCCGTTGGCAAGGATGCAGTCAACTTCAAGTGTGGGATTGCCCCGGGAGTCAAGAATTTCCCGGGCGGTAAAACGAGCAATTGTTGGTCGCGCCATAATTATTCCTTCGGGATAATAGTTTGATATTCGGCTCTTCGTTCCTGATAAAGCGGGAAAGAATCGACAAGTTCTTTTACTTCGGCTTTGATTTTTTCCAGTTTGGCTTCGTCGTCGCCCGCGGTAATAGTTCGGTCAATCAGTTCAGCAATTCTTACCATCTCCGGTTCCTTCATCCCGCGGGTCGTAAGGGCGGGTGTACCCAGCCGCATACCCGAGGCAATGAATGGTTTTTCCGGGTCAAAGGGAATGGTGTTGCGGTTTACGGTGATGCCCACTTTCCCGAGAAGCCGTTCCGCATCCCGGCCTTTGATGTTCTTAGGTCGCAGGTCGACAAGCATTAAATGGTTGTCGGTACCACCGGTGCAGAGCCGGAATCCCCGTTTTGCAAGTTCTTCGGCTAAGGTTTTAGCATTGGCGAGGGTCTGTTGTTGGTACTCCTTGAATTCAGGGGTCAGCGCTTCTTTGAATGCCACCGCTTTGGCAGCAATGCAATGTTCGAGTGGTCCGCCTTGGGTCCCCGGGAAAACTACTTTGTCCAGTTCTTCAGCATACTTTGCCTTGCACATGATAATTGCCCCGCGGGGACCGCGTAAGGTTTTGTGGGTTGTTGTTGTCACAATGTCCGCATAAGGTATTGGGGAAGGATGAAGCCCCGCGGCAATTGGTCCAGCGATGTGGGCAATGTCGGCAATTTGCGCGGCACCGACCTCATCACAAATTTCCTGGAATCGGTCGAAATGAATGGTTCGCGGATAAGCCGAGGCGCCGCTAACAATGACGCGGGGTTTATGTTCCCGCGCCAGTTTTCTTATCGCCTCGTAGTCAAGCATTTCGGTATTCGGGTCAACGGTGTAATGGACAACTTTAAAATAGCGGCCAGAGAAGTTGATGGGGTGGCCATGCGAAAGGTGGCCACCGTGGGAAAGCGATAGTCCCATAATAGTGTCGCCGGGCTGCGCCAGAGTTAAATAGGCGGCGATATTCGCCTGAGTGCCAGAGTGGGGCTGGACATTGGCATGGTCGCAGCCGAATAGCTCCTTGGCACGTTGAATTGCTAACTCTTCGGCGATGTCGACATAACGGCAGCCGCCGTAATAGCGTTTTTTAGGATAGCCTTCGGCATACTTATTGGTCAAAACCGAACCGAGAGCCGCGAGCACCGCCTCGGAACAGAAATTTTCTGAGGCGATCAATTCTAAATTGGAGTGCTGCCGGTTGGTTTCTTTGACAATCGCGTCAAAAATTTCCGGGTCAATTTCATAAAGATTTTTAGCGGTCATAGTTTAACTCCTTGCTTTGATAGCATTGTTATTAAAGAGTAAGGCATTGCGGGCAAAAGTCAAGATAAATAGGGGAAAGTTTTTCCTGTTTTGGTAATGGGTTTTTAATCTTCAAAGTTGTGATTGACAACCGCCGTGAAAATAGAATAATAATATATCGGCAAGAAAGAGGATTTTTATTTAGCAAAATTGGAATGGCTCGGACCGATTCTCGTCCGGGGTTTGAGGTTGTTAAGTTCGGTTGAGGCGTTAGGGCAGGAGTTTTCCTTTTCCCAGACGATGGTACTTATTACCCTATTGAATATGCGGCAGACAAGTATGAATCAACTTGCCGAGGTTCTGGGAATTTCTAAGGCCAATGCCAGTGGTCTGGTCGACCGTTTAGTGAAAAAGAAGTTAGTAGAACGCGACCGTTCCACCGAGGACCGGCGGGTGGTTTTGGTTCAATTAACCCCAGCCGGAGTCAAGATGGCGCAACACCTGGCAAGGTTGAACCGTCAGGGATTGCTGAAGATGATGCGGCGTATCCCGGACCAAAACCTGAAGGTTTTTATCGATACCTTAGAACAACTGGCACAGGGTTTGGTGGCGAAAAAGTAACCAGCGGCATATAAAATCTCACCCCGATCGACCTTTAATTTTTTTCTTGACAAATAATTAACATTGTGTATTATTTATAATATTAATATTTAATACTATAAAGTTTATTGCAGAAACTAAAGGAATCAGTCTATGATGAAACGAATTGCCTACCTGGTTTTTAAATTTCCCGGGTGGATTGTCCTGGTGGTCAGTCTGCTGACGCTGGGGGCGGTTTTGCTGCTAAGCCGGTTGAGGGTTGAGGCAGATGTAATTTCGCTTTTGCCGGAAAACGAGTCCGGGGTGGGGGTTTTAAAAGTCGTGGACGAAGATTTTGGGGGCTCCGACCAGGTGGTGGTGCTGGTTGAGGCCGATAATTTATTTGCATCCGGCGGGCTTTTGCAGTTGGACAGCCTGGTGCGGAGTCTGGAAGCGCTGACGCCCGTGAACGAAGTGGTGGCGCTCACCAATCTTCAAGATGTCGTCGGCGTCGGAGATGAGGTGCAAATATCGCGGGTGATTGAATCGATTCCGACAAGTGAAACGGGGTTAAAGAAGCTGAGGGAACGGCTTTTAAGCGATGAACGGTATCGAGGGAGATTACTGGCTGAGGATGGTAATAGCATGCTGTTGCTGGTTCGGTTCAAGCCCGGTGTTGATAAGTTGTCCGCGGTACGGGAAGTTGAAAGGGAAGTGCAGAAGAAGGGAATCGGTACCCGGATATCACTGACCGGTTCTGCGGCATTGATGAAATTTATGCGGGACTGGATGATGCAGGACCTGACCCGACTCATTCCGCTGGTTGTACTCGTATTGGTGCTGGTGTTTGTTTTTCTATTTCGTAACTGGCAGGGTGTCGTTCTACCCATCCTGACCGTGGGCATTGCGGTGCTATGGACTTTGGGGCTGATTGCTTTGACCGGACAACCTTTGACCGTAGTTTTGATTGTTTTGCCTCCGATTGTGCTTTCGGTAGGGAGTGCTTATGGGATTCATATCGTAGAACGCTGGTTGCAGGAAAGGCGGATGGGCAAATGTGGTTTGGAACTTGTTCAGACGGCGGTGGGTAATACCGGAATGCCTGTATTTCTGGCGATGGCGACGACGGTTGTCGGGTTTGGGGCTAATGTGGTGATGCGAATTAACGCGATTCGTGCCTTTGCAATTTTCTCGGTGATTGGCGTGATATTTTCTTTTATTCTGGCGGTACTGTTTTTGCCGGCGTTGCTTGTTTTACTCGAGCGGAGAAGGCGGTGTGATATTGGAAAGACGCAGGCGATGGCGCAAGGCAGAGGCTTGATTTTTGAAAGGTGGGCAGATTGGATTCGGCGGGCGCGCACACCAGTTCTAATTTGTGCCGGGATTGTTATGATTGGGTCGCTATTTTGGGGTGTGAAGGTGAAACCCGAAACCGATTTTGTCCGCTACTTTAAACCCGGTTCCAGTCCGACCCGAGCGGCAAAAATTGTCAATGAGCAGTTTGGTGGTGAGTTACAATTTGAGATTGTTGTTGATGGGGACATTCAGGACCCGGCGGTTTTGTGCCAAATAGATAAGTTTATTAACGAGCTAAAACAGGTGCGGTATGTCACCCATATCACCTCGATTGTTGATGTGTTAAAAAGGGCAAATCGGGCGTTTCATGGCGACGACCCCAAGTTTGAGGTAATTCCTGATACGAGAGAGGGCATTGCGCAATTTCTGTTGTTACTTTCCTTTTCCGGTTCAGACTATCTGGCTGATATGGTGACCAGTGACTACGCTCGGGCAAGGATTACCGCCCAGTTCAGTCAGGAGAAAAGCAGTGAGATTGGTAAGGCGGTGATAGAGATTCAAAAGCTATTAAAGCGCAATTTTGGTTCTGATGTAAAGGTTGAACTGGGGGGGATGCCCCTGGCAGTTTATGCCTTGCATCGAGCGATTGCCACAAGCCAGTTGTGGAGCATTGTCGTGGCATTCCTGGCGGTATTTATTATTGTCGCCGCCTTTTTCCGCTCGGTGCGTTTTGGATTAGCCGGAATGGTTCCAATCGGGTTTACTCTCACGGTTGCCTTTGGCGTTATGGGGATTTGGGGTATTGAGGTTGATATTGTCACTGCGATGCTGGGGGCAATCGCATTGGGAATTGGGATTGATTACTCCTGTCATTTTCTCGCCCGTTTTCAGGAGGAAAGCCGGGTTGGGGTTGATATTAGAGAGTGCCTGCGCCGTACCCTTGCAGGTGTAGGACCGCCAATTGTCATCAATGCCCTGGCGGTCGGTCTTGGCTTTGCGGTGCTGGCGTTTGCTTCTCTGGTGATAATTCAGAAGTTCGGGCTGCTGATTGCCGGTGCGATGCTTCTATCCAGCATCGGTGCACTGGTTTTACTACCAGCGATTTTCGCCGGATTTAGAGATAAAAAAGCAAGATAAAAGGAGGTCAAAATGGGTAAAATAAGAAGAACGATGTTGCTGCTGGGTGGACTTTTTATAGGGGTTTACGCGATGAGCGCCCAGGAGGTTTTGAATCGGTTACGAAACACAACCACAGCTCAGGACCGCCGGGTTAAAGCGGTGATGCGGATAACCGATAAAAGCAAAAGGGTGCAGGAACGCACCTTGCGGATGGTGATGAAGGGTGACAAGAAGATGCTGGTGACTTTTATTTCGCCCGCTGAGTTAAGAGGCGTGAGTTTTCTTACGACATCGCCCGAAAATATGTGGGTCTATCTGCCGGCGCAGGGCCGGGTAAGGAGAATTTCCGGGAGTGCTGCGGACCAGAGTTTTGGCGGGTCCGACTTTTCCTATAAAGAAATGGCGAGTATTTCTTTCGGAACGAGCGTTGCCCACGGGGAGGCGGATGAGGTGGAACTCAACGGCGTAAAGGCTTATCTCATTACGCTGGAACAGGATGGGGAAAAGAGCCGACTCTGGGTGGAGAAGGAGCGGTTTCTCCCATTGCGATTGGAGAAGATTGCCCGAGACGGGCGTGTGGCAAAATCGTTAGTTTTTGCCGATTTCCAAAAGGCAAACGAAGTCTGGATTCCACGAACGGTGCGATTGGACAACCTGGCACGGGGCACGATAACCGAGTTAAAACTCCTTGATGTTGAGATTGATGTCGGGATTAAGGACAGTTACTTTACCGAAGAGAATATGAAAAAGGGGGCATAAATGGGCATCGGCGCAATTTTACTGAACATCCTGGTTGTAACGCAGGTTTCAATCCAGGGCGATTTGGGGACCAGGGCACATCTTAGATTTAGTGGCAAAGACAGCACAAAGTTTACCTGGTTTTCTACCCGGGCGAGTTTAACTTTTGTGCCGGTTACTTCAGACCGGTTCGAGACAAAGCTGGGAGTGACGGTTAAAACAAACGGTTATCCATTTTTAACTGGTGCTTCTGATTTGAGCGATGCCAGTAAACTGGAGCCGGTATCTCTGATGCTTGACGAGGTATTTGTCCGGATTTATGACATTTTGCCCGGGTTGAATTTGACGGCAGGACGGCAAAAGGTTCATTGGGGCACAGCCGATGCGGTTAATCCTACGGACAATTTCACCACTCCGGACTATTCGGACCCTCTGGTCTGGGATGAACGGCGACCAGTATGGATGGTTCATCTCAGCTATATGCCGGTTAGTGCCTTCGGAATAGAACTCGGTGCAAAACCGATTTTTGAGCCGGCAGTGGCAACCTCACCTGAATGGTTTTCAGTCGCGGTTCTGCCGGATATTGAGCAACTGCGTTACGGTTTGGTGGAAGAGTTCATCCGACAGGGTTTAGATTCTGTTACCGCGTGGCAGGTTGCCAATGCTTATACGATAACGGCGCAGGAAGAGATAAAACTGCCCGGAAGAAATTTCCGGGATATTACCTGGGGTGGAAGATTAAAAAGCCATCTGGGAAACTTTGACCTTGCCCTGAGCTTTTTACGGGGCTATGACTTTTTACCAGCAGCACAGCCGGTAACGAACATCGATGTGATAGGGCAGCGGTTGGATTTTGTTCTAAGGCAGTGGTTTCCGGAGAAGAAGGTGGTGGGCGCAGAAATAGCAGGGAACCTTTTTGGGGTTGGGCTCTGGGCTGAAGCGGCATATGCCTTTTATAACGATACACTGGTTAAGGACGAACTCTCGGTTATTGGTGGTTTTGATTACTCTGTTGCCGGGTTTTATCTCAACCTTCAGTATCTACACGGCGATTTTCCCCTGGCACGGTTACAAAAGGAATGGATGAAGGATTTTATTCTGGGCGCGGTGGAACGCAAATTGTTTGCCGATAGGGTGTTGACCCGGCTGAGTGGAGTGGTTGATTTAAAAAAGAGGTCATTGGGATTGGTTCCCCTAATCCGTTTTCTGCCGGTAGATGGTCTTGAGATTGACCTGGGTGGAATGGTATTTAATGGTGGTAATGGTTCAGCATTCGCGCCGCTCAACAGGGTGGATGAAATATTTTTTGGGGTTCGGTATCGATTTTAGCAAAAATACTGGGGGACAGGGATTCGAACCCCGACTAGCTGGTCCAGAGCCAGCCGTCCTGCCAGTTAGACGATCCCCCAGTGAATAAATACTATAAAAAACGCTGAACCAAAGTCAAGCGAGCAAATTGAGGTTGTAATGGCATCATATATATAGGGGGAATTAGTTCGGCAATGTTGATTAAAAGACCGGGGATAGCAGGCAACGGATATAGTTAGTTGGCTGGTGTTGCGTATAGTGAGAGAAAACTCAGCCAGAGGCTCTTGTTATTAAGACCCAAAAATTTGAAACGGTTAACGCTCCAATTTCAATTCCCAATTGTAAGTTGCATTTTATCAAATAATTGCCCTATTGTTAGATTTAATTATAGGGTTGACTACAGGGTCGTTACCGGGATAGTATCCCGGTCAAATTTTGCCCTGATTTTTGATGGATATGCTGGCTTTGAATACGCCAATGATATCGGCTTCCCTCTTCGCTTTATTCCGTTGTCAGGTATTAACTCTATTATGCACCACACACTATCTATCGGTCGAAGGGGGTAATTCCATCTGCCCGTTGGTATAAAAATCCAGTCTCGTTTTGCCATTGTTGTTGATTTGATGAAGTGGGGACAACTAAGAATACAATTTCCTTCTCAGGGTTGAGCAAAAAGCATCTGAAGTACTAACATTATTAATACATCGCAAAGGTATCAGGCTTACATTACACTTGACACCAAATTGAGATAGGGTATAATCGGCTGTGCGATTTTTATCTTTTGCTCTCATCGGGGCAATTTTGGTCATTGCGGGTTGTGCACCCCGGATGGCAAAACCGGTCAGGGTAGAAAGCTTTTCCATCTTTGTCAGTGGTGATTGCAAAATTGAAGAGTTGCCGGTTATCAGCCGGGTGGTTTCTCAGGCTAAAGAGGAAGGTCCTTGTTTATGGTTTATTGCCGGTGAGGTTTTTGACGAGAAGTTTGCGCCCCTGACCGATGGCGCGGCGAATATAGATTTACTTTCTCTTGCCGGAGTTGATGGGGTGCTTTTAACACCAGGCTGGTTGAAGTTGGGCGTGGAACGGGCAAAGCAATTAACGGACCGGGCACGGTTTCGGGTGCTGGCATACAATCTGGTCGACAGTTTTGATTTGCCCCTGGTCCATCCCTGGATGATAAAGAAAATTGCCGGGATAAATCTGGCAATCAGCGGGCTATTTCTTGATTCAACTGATGTGCTCTTGCGCCTGAAAGGGGTGAAATTTGCCCTGCCGGGTTATGCAGGGCAGAAGTTGTTGACCTTACTAAAAAGTAAAGCCGATTTGACCGCGCTTCTTATATTAGATTCGGGCGCTGTTTCGGGTTTTGATGTATTTTTGAATTCAGCGGATGGGGCGTTGCTACGCTATGATTTTGTTCTGGTCAATGGTAAGGTCCAAAGTGTAAAAAAAGAGGTCGTTTCTTTGGAGATGGGTGAACCCGAACCCAAAGTAGCGCGGGCGGTTGATTCGTTGCGAATGGTGCTGGATTCAATTGGCTCGTACCCGATTGTTGAGACAAGGGTCAAGATTACTCCCCGGGTGTTAAGTCGGGTGATAGTTGATGGTTATCTGGGATTACGCGAGGCTGACCTTTTTATTTACGACAGTTCCGGTTTTGTCCGAGACACGATATTACCGGGAACAATTACCCGAATGAAGCTGCTATCGGCACTTTCTGAGCCGGGAAGGCTGGCATTGATAGAGCTTGAAGGCGAACAGATAAATCGGTTGCTGAAAAGTGACAGAAAACTGGTAATGGAAACCCGTTCTGGATTGCGCGGCAGGCGGATTATGGCACGCAAGCGGTACCAGGTGGTAACAACTCTAAAAGTTTTGCAGACAAATCAAGAAGCGCAAGACAAACGGTTTCGTCTTTCCTCCCGGCAGTTGTGGGAGTATGCCGGGGATATCCTTCAGGCACAGGGGAAGAGGTGAGCAGTTTTGTTTTAAAGTTCAAAAGCGGCAGACTCATTTGGTCGGTGCTTGTCAGTCTTTATTTTCTGGTGTTTTTCACCAGCTTCTTTTCCGATGCGGTGCCGGACCGGATGGTTGTTCCGATAATATTTGCTTATCTTTTTGTCCTGTGGCTGGCAGTGGAGTATTATTTTGGCTCGCCCTTTTTTCAGTCCGGGGTGGTAGAGCCTTCACCGTTATGGCGGGGGGTGTTTGCCTTTTTTGTTTATCCGTATATCGGCTATGTGGTTGCCGACTTTATCTGGTGGCGCCTGACCCAGTTTCCGATAACTCATTATATCTTCGGGGTGTTGGGACTTTTGATTTTCGGCCTGGGTGTGTATATCAGACTGGCAACATTGTTCGGATTGATTAAAATTGCCCAGATAAAGCCCAATACCGGCGAGGTCGTTTTTTCTCCCCGGCGTTTTTTAGAACTTAAATGGCAAAAGGTCTGTCGTCACCCTCGATATCTTGGTAGTTTAGTCCAGCTCACCGGGATTGCACTGATTTTCAACTCCTGGGGTGGGTTGCTCCTGGTAGGGGTTTTGGGGCTGCCGTTGATTTTAGTTCAAGCACGGTATGAGGAAAAGGCATTAGCACCGATACTAAAGTCTGAGTTTGCCCAGTTCCAGCGGGTGGCGATGTTATTGCCGCGCCTCCGTTAAAAACTGAGTTTCCGAGGAAAATCGGAAAAGGTCCGGTTATTAATCCCCTTGTTGAATTCGGCATTTAGAACGGTGTAAGATATTTGACTTTGGTGGCGGAGAGAGTATATTTCAAAGCGTGAATGACAATTCGGTAATCCCGGTATATATTGAAGACGAGGTGCGTAAATCCTTTCTGGATTACGCAATGTCGGTTATTGTTGCCCGGGCGCTGCCTGATGTCAGGGATGGGTTAAAACCGGTACAGCGCCGGATTTTGTGGACGATGCAGGAGATGGGGTTGTTTCCTAATCGTCCGTTCCGAAAGTCCGCCGCGGTGGTGGGTGATGTCCTTGGTAAGTATCACCCGCATGGTGATGCTGCGGTTTACGATGCTCTGGTGCGGATGGCTCAGGACTTTTCGTTGCGTTATCCCCTGGTACAGGGGCAGGGAAATTTTGGTTCGATTGATGGTGATGCGGCTGCCGCCTATCGGTACACCGAAACCCGGCTGGCACCGCTGGCGATGGAACTGCTCCGGGACCTTGATAAGGATACGGTTGATTTCCAACCCAATTTTGACGAAAGGTTAAAAGAGCCGATTGTTTTGCCGGCGGCGTTTCCCAATCTTTTAGCCAATGGCGCTACCGGGATTGCGGTGGGAATGGCAACGAGTATTCCACCGCACAATCTGACGGAGTTAATCGATGGGCTGGTTGCCCTGATTGACAATCCCGATATCACGGTAAGTGAATTGATGCGCTGGGTTAAAGGTCCAGACTTTCCCACCGGTGGAACGGTTGTTGGGCTGGATGGGATAAAGCAAACTTATGAAACCGGACGGGGTAGTTTTATCGTTCGGGGTAAGGTAATCTTTGAAGAGGTGAAGGCCGGCCGCGACCGGCTGGTGATTACGGAAATTCCTTATCAGGTGAATAAGTCGGCGCTGGTGGAACGCATCGCCGAACTGGTGCGGGAGAAGAAGATTCAGGGGGTTGCGGACCTGCGTGATGAGTCTGACCGGGAGGGGATGAGAATTGTCCTCGAGTTGAAGAAGGAGACACCGAAAGAGGTGGTGTTGAATCAACTGTTTAAGTGGACGCCGCTCGAGTCCAGTTTCGGGGCAATTCTTTTGGTTCTGGTCAACGGTGAACCCAAGGTTTTGAACTTAAAATGGTTGCTCGAGAAGTTTCTTGAATTTCGGTTAGAGGTTGTTACTCGGCGAACCAAATTTGAACTGGCAAAGGCGGAAGAACGGGCACACATCCTTGAGGGTTTGAAGATTGCCTTAAAGAGTATTGATGCGGTTATTGAACTTATTAAGCGGTCCAAGGATGTGGAGACGGCGCGGCGAGGTTTGATGGATAAGTTCAAACTTTCGCAGCGCCAGGCGGATGCGATTCTTGAGATGCGGCTATCGCGGCTTACCGGACTGGAAAGGGAGAAGATTGATGCCGAGTATAAGGAGTTGATTAAAGAGATTGCCCGGTTGAAGAGCCTTTTGAGTTCAAAGAAGTTGATGATGGGAGAAATCCGGCAGGAGTTACTGGAGTTGAAGCAGAGGTTCGGAGATGAGCGGCGCACCGAAATTCTTGCTGAAAAACCGGCCGAAGTTTCGATAGAGGATTTAATCAAGGAAGAGGATATGGCGGTGACGGTGACGCATCGTGGTTACATCAAACGGATGCCGGTGAGTGTTTACCGTCGTCAGGGGCGCGGGGGCCAGGGACGAACTGGGGTTCCGGTGGCAGAAGAGGATTTTGTTGAAGGGTTGTTCATCGCCTCAACCCACGACTATATGATGTTCTTTACCGACCGGGGAAGGTGTTACTGGCAGAAGGTGTATGAAATTCCTGAGGGTTCTTACGCCTCAAAAGGGCGTTCCATCGCCAATTTAGTTGAAATGGAGAAGGGCGAGGTGACAACTTCCTATGTGGCGGTGCGAGAGTTCTCGGCTGATAAGTATGTTTTCTTTGTCACCCGCCAGGGGGTTGTTAAGCGGACAAGCCTCGAGGCATTTTCGAATCCGCGGCGCAAGGGTATTATTGCGATGACGGTCGACAATAATGATGCGTTGATTGCGACGCTTTTGACCTCGGGCAAGGACGAAATTCTACTGGTGACCAGAAATGGTATGGGCATAAAGTTCAAGGAAACTGATGTCCGGGAGATGGGCAGGAGTGCGGCTGGGGTTCGGGGAATTAAGTTGGGTAAGGGTGATGAGGTGATTGGTGCGGTGGTTTGTGCACCGGGTAGTTCGCTGTTAACAATATTTGATAACGGGTTTGGTAAGCGCACCGATTTCGAGCTGTTCCCAACCCAGAAGCGCGGGGGCAAAGGCGTTATTGCGGCGAAGCCGGTTGAAAAATCCGGCCGTCTTGCCTGTGCCAAGGCGGTGAGCGAAACTTCCGAGATAATTGTTACCTCAAAACTGGGGATTGTAATCCGGGTGAAGTGTTCTGAAATCCGGAAGTGTGGTCGGGCAACAACCGGGGTAAAGGTGATGGCGGTGGAAAAGGGAGATGCGGTTGTTGATGTCGCCCTGGTTGAGGATTAAACTGGTTTACCAGTTAAAATCAATATCAGGTCGCTAACCGTGCGGACGACAATCCGCGCTTCGGGTAGCACATCGATAATCCGCTCCGGTTTTATTACTTCAAGGTGACGGGTTAGAAGAACCGGTGTCATACCAGCGTTGCGGGCGCCCGTGAGTTCTTGGGAACCGCCGTTACCAACAAATAAACAGTGCGCTGCGGGCACGGCAAGATTACGGGCGGCAAGGTGGTAAATCGCCGGGTCGGGCTTTTTTAGTTTTAGTTCGCAGGAGAAAAGGACCGTTTCAAATAGCGGAGCAAGGGGCGAATCGTTCCAGGCGGCAATTTCGTCCCAACCACAGTTTGAGATGAGACCGGTCTTATAACCCAAAGCACGAAGGGCTTTTAAACCGGCGACTGTTTCCGGCTCAACATTAAGCAGGGCGTGGCGAAAACGCTGACGCCGGATTTCAAGCGTCTTCTGGATTTGCTCTTCGGTGACTTCAGGGTTGAGCAACCGGGCGATGCGGCGGAACGGAACCTCAATCGGGGCCAAGCCCAGGACATAGTCAGAAGGGTCCGCAAGCCAGTGTTTGTTCCATTCATCCGGGTCGATACCAAGCAGTTCGGCGGTGCCGGGTCCGGGTGCGTTTGACAGTTGCAAAGATATTAGAGTGTGAAACAGGTCAAATATGATTGCCTGGACTGGTAGGTTTAATGGCATAGAGGCGGTTCAATGTAACTGGGAACGGTATTCGTAGCGTGCAACCATTTCCCGGAAAATCAGCCACAGGTAGCGGTTATCAGCATACAGCTCTTTTATCGCTAAAAGAGGAGGTAGAACGATTTTTGTCCAGGTGTTGTGTTTTGTGTCGTAAACATCGATACCGTCTTTTGAACCGACAAAGAGAAAACGGTCGCCCGCGGCAAGTGCCCGGACCGGCTGGGAAAGGTCAAAGCCCGGTGGAATGAGATGGGTCCAGGTGTTATTTGAATCCAGTTCCAGGACACCCCCCTGAGTGCCGAAGAATGTTTTACGATTATTACCGGTGATAGCAAAAACGCCCCAGTCACTGCGGGCAAACGGGTCTGAAATCGAAGTCAAACTATCGTTGATAAGGAGAAACATACCGTTGCCGGTTGCAACAATTATTGAGTCATTTACCTGAGCAAGCGCATTTACGGTGGCGCCGGTCGGGAGGAAAAAGGCGGATTTTTCTTCGGGACCGATTCGGTAAACACCGTGTTCGGTTCCGATTAAGGTGGTGACTCCGTTTTGCATAAGGATGGCGGTGATGTTTTCTATCTGGTTGAGCCGGTATAAGTAGCGAATAAACGGTTGCCAGCTGGAAGAGAAAAGTTGTTGGGGTTCGGAGGAGAATAGGTTCCAGTTCCCAGCTGAATCAAGGGTGAGGAAGTGGTCTGGGCTGAAAAAAAACATTTTGTCTTGCACGGACAAGATGCGGCCGATGTTAGATATCAGTGGCCCGATACGGATTTCGGTTTCTTTCCAACCGGTGCGGGCGTTGTAGACAAGAATGCCGTAGTTCTGGGCGAAGACAAACAACCGGTTATCATAGGGGTTGTGCCAGGCTTTGAGGAAGGGACAGGGGTTTAACTGGGCGTCAGGAATAAAATAAGGGGTGAGAAATGGGTAGTTTCGAAGCGAAAAGGTGTCTTTGTCTCCATACCAGATAACCGGTTCGGGTACAGTAGAAACCGGTTGATAAAGGTCGGCAGTACGTACTTTCTGAAAGAGCCCCTGGTCGGTATCAAAATAGGCACCCTGCCGGGTTATGCCGATGGAACGAGTTTGTTGGAAAGGCGGATTAAGGGTAAGCACGCGGCCCGTGAGGGGGAGAAAGTTATAGAGGTGAAGGTCAGTGACAATAAGCAACTCATTGTAGGCAGGGTTGTAGGCGCAGAGCTGGATTTCGCCTTCAACACCGTCCAGTGCCGTAATGGTTTTCTGGTGAGTAAGAGTTTTGTGGTCTAAGATATATATGCCATTGGGAACTCCGACGAATACAGCGCGAGGGCTGAAGGTTATAGACCGGACTTCGTTGAGTGCGGGATAGGCAAGCCAGTAACGGGGTTCGTAAAAAAGGGCTAAAAAGAGGGAGATAAGAGAGAACATCAAACTAAAACAAGTTCGGCAAAGGCACGGGGAAGAAATTGCAAAAGGTCACGGGCGGTAAGACAGTATTCGGTAAGCTCCTGGGCGGCGATATCTGCGGTTTTACCGTGCAAAAAAACACCGATAAGAGCAGCGTCAAGGGGTGAGGCACCCTGCGCCAGTAATCCAGCAATCAATCCGGTAAGAACATCACCGGTGCCGCCGGAACCTAAACCGGAGTTTCCCGTTGTATTGACAAACACCCTCCCCTGTGGTGTTGCGATAGCAGTTGGTGCGCCCTTGAGAACTAACACACAATTGAAATGGCGAGCGGTTTCCCGGGCAATTTCTATGCGCCGG
The DNA here is from genome assembly GCA_037441285.1 of Caldifarciminota bacterium. Lineage (GTDB taxonomy): Bacteria > Hydrothermota > Tepidihabitantia > Tepidihabitantales > Tepidihabitantaceae > Tepidihabitans. The sequence continues at coordinate 45,079 of JBBISL010000004.1, read as the reverse complement.
GTATTGATTTCATTCGGGGTAATCCCGATTAATCGGCTGAGTTCACCGGGATGGGGTGTAAGGATAAGCGGCGCGGTGCACTGCTTGATGATATCTTCGGCACCAGCGAGGTTGTTAATGCCATCAGCGTCAATCACCATCGGTTTACTGAGCCGGGGTAGAATTTCCTGGATTAACTTTTTTGTTTCCCGATGGGTAGAAATTCCTGGACCGATAGCGATGCTGGTAGCATTAGCGGCAAGGTCAAGGATTGGGGAAGCAGCATCCAGGCTTAGCGTTGCGTCGGCGGTTTCCGGAAGCGGATGTTTCACGGGTTCAAGAGCCCGGGACTCTATTATCGGGGCAAGGCTTTGAGGGAAGGCAAGACGGACCAATCCGGCACCGGCGCGTATCGCCGCCATTGCGGTAAGGCAGGCAGCACCCGAGTAGCCGCGGGCACCGGCAATCACCAAACATGTCCCAAATGTTCCTTTGTGGCCATCAGGGCGTCGGGGCGGGAGGTTTTGCCGGATGTCCGATTCCGTTACTAAAAAGGTATCTGCCTGTTGTTCAATTAGCGATTTCGGTATTCCAATATCAGCGATGCGTAACTTTCCGGTAAAACTTTTTCCCGGGTAAAGAATTAAGCCGAACTTTGGCACGCCCATCGTTATCGTAAGGTGGGCTTTAACCGTGGGCTCAAAAACCTTTCCGGTGTCGGCATCAAGTCCGGAAGGAAGGTCAACACTTATCACATAAGCCGAGCTTTGATTAATGAGTTGAATTGTTTGGGCGAAGATACCGGTCGGGGGCGCAGAGAGGCCGGTTCCAAATATGGCGTCGATGATAAAAGGGGCGGTGCTGATGATTGGTGATATTTCATCGAGTTTGGTTGCTTCCCGGATTGTTATGCCGGCATTTTGCAGAATTGCGGCGTTAGTTCGCGCATCTCCCTTTAATTGAGCAAGTTCCCCCAACAGGAGGCAATCAACTTTTGCCCTCCGATTTAGCAGATGGCGGGTAATGACAAAACCATCGCCCCCATTATTACCTTTACCGCAGACAACGACAAACCTTTTTCCTGCCACGCTGCCGGTTTCTTCCTCAATGTGGTCGACCACTGCTCGCCCGGCATTTTCCATTAACACCAATCCACTTATTCCCCAACTTTCCATCGCCTTCTGGTCGATTAGTTTCATCAAGGAACCGGGGACAAGTGGAATCATAGTATTAAATTATAGAAGGAAGGAACACGATGTCAATAGGACAGCCGGGCAAATGACGAAGTGTAAGAATAAGAATCGAAGAGGGGGAAAAACGCTTGACACCGAAGCAGATTTCAATAAAGTTTTCTTAGTTGATTTATTTCTTTAAATAGAGCGAAAGGGGTTCTATGCTTAAAGGTCGAGTAAAGTGGTATGATTCTGATAAAGGTTACGGGATGATTCAAGCCAAAGATGATGGCCGCAGTGTGTTTGTCCATTTTGCTGATGTGGACGGCGGGAAAAAAGATTTACTGGAAATTGATGACGAAGTTGAATTTGAGCTGCTGGAAACACCCCAGGGACCGCGCGCAATAAATGTGCGCAAAATATTACCCGAGAATTCAAGAGGTTCTTAGTTGACAGTTTCCGAGATTGTTCTACTCTTATTTTAGTGAAGGAAGTGTTTCTGAGTCTGGGCACGAATCTCGGTGTCCGGGAGGTTAATCTGTTACGGGCGCTGTCAGAACTGATTAGATTGGGTCCGCTCGAACGTTCCTCCTGGTATGAGACGGAACCGGTAGATATGCCGGGCGCGCCGTTGTTTCTTAATGGTGTAGTCAGGTTGTGGAGCCACCGTCCGGTCCTTGAACTTTTTAAAGTGCTCCAGGAAATTGAAAGAAGATTGGGCCGGGTGCGGCACAAGAGTGGTGAAAAAGAACCCCGTCCAATTGATATCGACCTCCTTTTTTATGGTGATGAGGTTTTTTCTTCGCCCGAGTTGATTGTCCCTCATCCCCGGCTGTCAGAGCGGGCATTTGTGCTGGTGCCTCTGGCCGAACTGGCACCAGGGTTACGACATCCGATACTGGGGATGACGGTGCAGGAGATGTTAAGCAGGGTTTCTCGAAAAGGGGTGAGGAAGTGGAACAACGATTGAGATACATTGCGGTTGAGGGACCAATCGGTGTTGGAAAAACGGCATTGGCAGAGTTGCTGGCCCGGCGTTTGTCGGCGCGTCTGGTGCGGGAAGTGGTCGAAGAGAATCCTTTTTTGGAGAAATTCTACCGTGATATCCGCAGTTACGCATTTCAAACCCAGCTGTTTTTTTTACTTTCCCGGCATCGTCAGTTGCGGGAGATATTTCAGACCCGGATGATTCTGGTTGAGGGAGAACTGGTTCCTGAGCCGGCGGTGGTGAGCGACTACCTCTTTGATAAGGACCGCATTTTTGCAACACTAAATCTGAGCGAACCCGAACTGGCGCTTTATTACCGGATATACGATTTGGTAAAAGTTGATATCCCGAAGCCAGACCTGGTTGTTTATCTGCAAGCCCGGGTTGATGTCCTGCTGGCACGGATTCGGCAAAGGGGGCGGAGTTTTGAGGCGAACATCGAGCCCGAATATCTCAACAATTTGAGCAATCTTTACAACTCATTTTTCCTTCATTACGAAGATGCCCCGGTTTTAATTGTTAACACTGACCGGCTAAATTTCGTGGGCAATCAGGATGATTTCGAGGAGCTGTTTCGGGCGATTGTTGGACACGACCGAGGTAGAAAGTTCTATTCGCCCCGGAGCCAAAAAGGGTAAAGGAGCTAAATGAATGGTGACCCCAATTGATAAAATTACCACTCTGCGGGTGGTTAGAAAAAAGACTCGAGGCGAGAAGATAGTCTGTTTGACCGCCTACGATTATCCATTTGCGCGAATTCTGGATGATGCGGGGGTAGATATAATTCTGGTCGGGGATTCGGTGGCAAATGTGGTTTACGGAATGAAGACAACTCTCGGGATCGGTATGGATGAAATGGTCTATCACACTCGAGCTGTTGTAAGTGGCGTAAAACGAGCCCTGGTCGTAAGTGATATGCCTTTTTTATCTTATCAGGTGTCAGTGGAACAGGCGATTGAGAATGCCGGGCGGTTGCTCAAAGCCGGAGCCGAAGCGGTAAAACTTGAAGGTTCAGGTCCGGTTCTGGAAACGGTGCGCCGTTTAGTTGATTACGGAATTCCGGTGATGGGACATCTTGGCCTTACGCCGCAATCAGTTCATAAATTGGGTGGCTACCGGCTTCAAGCCCGACGACCTGAGGAGCAAGAAAAATTGCTTGCCGACGCTCAAGCGCTGGAAGCCGCAGGATGTTTTGCCCTTATTCTTGAGAAGGTTCCGGCTGAGGCAGGGGCAAAAGTAACAAAGGCGTTAAAGATTCCGGTGATTGGAATTGGTGCGGGACCGGAGTGTGATGGTCAGGTGCTGGTCTTGCAGGATATGCTGGGGATGTTTGAAGATGAGCCGTTCAAGTTCGTAAAACGTTATGCCGAACTCGCCCGGCTGACGAAGCAGGCGGTACAGGCGTATATTGATGAAGTGCGCCAAGGAAAGTTTCCCGGTCCGGAGCACACATTCTACACTGATGAAAATCGTTAAAACGGTAAAAGGGATGCAACGGCTTGCCGCCCAACTGCGGGAAAAGGGAAAATTAGGCTTTGTACCGACGATGGGAGCTTTGCATCGGGGGCATCTGGAACTGGTACGGGTGGCGCAGCAGCGGTGCGATTGGGTCGTTGTCTCCATTTTTGTCAATCCGATTCAGTTTGGGCCAAAGGAAGATTACCGGCGATACCCGCGGGACTTTGCCCGGGACCGGAAAATGCTTCAAGAAATGGGCGTTGATGTAATTTTTTATCCAGATGTTCGAGAAATGTACCCGGACAACTACTCTACTTATGTTGAGGTGGAAGGTTTAACCCGGTATCTGTGCGGTCGGTCGCGGCCCGGCCACTTTCGCGGTGTGACAACGGTGGTTGCCAAACTTTTCAATATCGTTAAGCCTCACCTTGCGGTGTTTGGTCAGAAAGATGCCCAGCAGGCATATGTGATAAAGAGAATGGTGCGGGATTTAAATTTCGATATTGAGATTGTCGTTGTACCGACGGTGCGCGAGCCTGACGGTTTGGCGTTGAGTTCCCGTAACAGCTATTTAACGCCTGAAGAGCGGCAGCAGGCGGTGGTGCTTTACCAGGCACTGGGGCATGCGGAGCGGATGATAAAATGCGGGGAACGGGATGCCCGTAAAGTCAAACAGGCTATGCGCCAATTAATCAAGACCGCCTCGTTGGGCAGAATTGATTATGTGGAAATTGTTGATACAACTTGTTTGAAACCTGTACAAGTAATTAAAGGTGAAGTGCTTATAGCCCTGGCTCTCTATTTTGGTAAAGCAAGATTGATTGACAATCTAATTGTCCGAGTTTAATCTGCGGTCCGGGCGCAGGCCGTGCCGGACCCAGAGAAAACCAGCGCCTCCCAGAACAATTAAAGCGATGCCGATTACGAGAATCGCGGTGCGGTAAGATGTGAAATCACCGAGAATACCAATGGTAAGTGTGGTGATGAGAAAAGTGCAATTGGTGACAAATTCGCGAGTGGAGAACACCCGGCCCCGAATCGTTGGCTCAACTCCCTCCTGTAACATTGTGTTTTGCACAATTCCTAACCAGGAAAATGCGATGCCAGCAATGAGCGCAACGATAATCATAAACCAGACCGTGATAAGCCAGTTACCGATAAAAAAAAGCAAGCCATATAAGAATGTAATCAGGACGATAATAAAAGGTCGATTTATATTTTGAGGGAGAAGACCCATCGCCGCGGCACCGGCAATCATCCCAACTGCCAAGATTCCGGCGAAGATACCAACCCCTCTTGGTCCCATATGCAAAGCCTGTTGCACAATGTAGATGAGAATTGTGTAAGAGACTGCGGAGATAAAAGTGGATATGACAATGGAAGCGAGGACAAAGGCGACAATGCGATTGTGCAAAACCAGGCGGATGAGTTCGAGTAAGTCGTTAAAGTACTGTTTTAGAGCATTCAGCACCAGTGCGGGTTCGTTAGGACGAGTTGCGATAGGGGGAGAGGAGAGGGCATTTGTTTGTTGGGTAGTGATGATGTTAAGTATTAAAATTCCGGCAATAAGATGACAGGAGGCATCGATAAATATTCCGTTGTTCCAGCCCACCCATTTTATCAGAAATCCACCAATCACCATTCCGAGAACGGTGGCGATGCGGGCAAAAGCGAGGCTTACCGAATTGGCAAGGAGTAGTTTATCAGACGATACCACATTGGGCAAGAGCGCTGGATTGGCGGTGTTATTGAAGATGTCAAGGCCAAAGAATAAGGTTAATGCAATCCAGAAGGGGGTGAAACTGTGGGTGAGTCTTATGGCAAAAGGGGTTAAGAGCAGTAGTGCGGTCTGGAGGAAATGGGTTCGACTAATGGTTTTGCGTTTGTCCCAGTGGTCAACCAGGACACCGGCAATGGGCGAGAGGATTAAGGTCGGTATGACGAATGTGAGGGAGCCCCCCGAATAAGCGAGCAGTTTTCCTGGTGTTGTGAGACCGATGAGCGTGATTAGGAGCATATGGGAAAGGCGGTCGCCTAACTGTGACATCGCTCCGGCGAAGGTTAAAAAAAGAAAATTTTTGTTGCGGAGGATGAGGGCAAATCGGTTGGACACTACTGGATAGTAGCGGTAAAAATAAAACAGTCAAGGAGACGGCAACGAGAATAGTAAATTTGAATTATGAGAGAGGCAAAAGTCAGACGGTTTTCATTGCGTGCCCGAGGGCACCAACCAGGTCAATTGCTTTAACCGGACAGACCAGGACACACTGACCGCAACCAATACATTTTTCGGAAGTAACCCGGTGCTGTTTTCCGGGTTCGCCTTCAATTGCTTTGAACTGGCACACTTTGACGCATTCACCGCAGCCGTTGCAACGAGGGTTGATTGAGGCTTTTGGTCGACCGGGCGCCCGGTCAATAAATGATTTGGTCGGACATTTGTGGACACAGATGCCGCAGTCGATGCATTTGCTAAAATCCATAACCGGCAGGTTGTTCTCCATTTTCAGGGCGCCAACCGGGCAAACTTTGACACATAAACTGCAGGCGATACAGCCAACCTTGCAAACATCTTTAACCGCTTTGCCCCGGTCGTGTGACACGCAGGCAAGGTAGACCAGTTTAGAACGCGGAATTAATCGCAATGTTCCCTTGGGACACTCTTTGACACATTTTCCACAGCCGATGCAGGTTTTTTCATCAATAATCGGGAGTTTGTTCTCTCCCATTTTAATTGCGTTGACCGGGCAGACTTTAACACAGTGACCCAAACCAACGCAGCCGTAGATGCAGGCTTTCGGTCCACCAAGCAGGAGCGCTGCCTGCCGGCAGTCTTCAGCACCCCGGTATTCAAATCGGTGTGGGGCTTCTTCTTTTCCTCCGCGGCAGATTAACACCGCAACCTGCGGTTCGGTGGCTGTTACCTCCTGTCCCATAATTTGACCAATTTTTGAGGCGACAGTGGGTCCACCAACCGAACAGGCATTTAATGGTGCTTTACCTGCGACAATTGCCGCGGCATAACCATCACAGCCCGGGTAGCCACAGGCGCCGCAGTTAGCTCCGGGGAGAATGGAGCGAATTTGTGCTTCCCGTTCGTCAACTTTGACGGTAAGTTTGAGCGAGGCGATTAAGAGAATGACCCCAAGAATCAGACCAAGACCGCCAAGGGCTAATAACGATTTGAAGATGAGAAGCCAGTCCATTTACGAAATCCCGAAAAGAGCGGTAAAGCCCATAAAAGCTAACGATACCAGTGCGGCACCAATGAAGGCGATGGGATAACCTTTAAATGCCGGCGAGATGGGCGCGTCTTCGAGCCGCTCGCGAATCGCCGCAAACAGGATGATGGCGAGTGCGAAGCCGCAAGCGGTACCCAGGGCGAAGATTGTTGCTTGAAGGATGTTGAATTTGTAATCGATATTAAGAAATGTTACGCCTAAGATGGCACAGTTGGTGGTGATTAAAGGTAGATAGATACCCATTGCTGAGTAAAGGTTGCGGATATAACGCTTGAGGAACATTTCAACAAACTGAACCAGTGCTGCAATTACAAGAATAAACACTGCCGTGCGAAGAAATACGAGTCCCAGAGGGATTAGCAGGGCGTGATAAAGAATCCAGGAAACCCAGGCGGCAAGGAGCATTACGAACAGGACCGCAGCACTCATTCCCGCAGAGGTATTGAGCGATGTTGATACGCCAAAGAAGGGACATAGGCCAATGAATCGCATCAGAATGATGTTGTTGACCAAAAAGGCGGCGAGGAAGATTTTGGCGGGATTCATTTGAGTCATTTATTCCCCCCGAGTCTTGTTTTATTGACGAGCGCCTTGAGCAAACCAATTAATAAGAAGGCACCGGGTGGGAAAATGGCAAATAGCATCGGTGCAGTCCGGTACCAGGTGGGTGTTACCGGTTGACCGAAGAAGGTGCCGTTGCCAACGATTTCTCGAATCGTGCCCATGATAAACAGAACCAGCGTGAAACCAATTGATTTACCAAGTCCATCCAAAAATGAATCAAAGATGCCATGTTTATAGGCGAATGCCTCAGCCCGGCCCAGTATGATGCAGTTTACGACAATTAAGGGAACGAATACACCAAGCACTCGGTACAAACCGGGCTGATAAGCCTGCATAAGATAATCCACAATTGTAACGAAGGTTGAGATGACGATAATAAAAATCGGGATGCGCACTGAATCGGGTACCAGTTTCCGCACCGCAGCAACAACGATATTTGAACCAATGAGAACAAATGAGGCGGCAAGTCCCATTCCCAAGCCATCACGGGCGGAGACGGTTGTGGCAAGAGTGGGACAAAGCCCAATCATCAGGATAAGTGTCGGATTTTCCTTAATAATTCCTGATGTTAGGTAAGTAAGACGGGATTCTTTCTTGCTACTCATTGCTTTTAATAATATCCTGATATTTTTCCATCGCTTCCCTAATCGCGTCCGTTACTGCCCGAGATGTAATTGTTGCACCGGTTATCGCTTCAATGGTACCACCGTCTTTTTTCAGCCGAACTTCGGATAAGGTCTTGCCTTTGAATTGGTCGCGGAACTTTTCTTCAGTTGCCTTAAGTCCCAATCCTGGTGTTTCCTTTAATCCTTCGGCAGCGCCGGCGACCCGGATGGCAACGATTTTGCCTTCAAGGTCGATTCCTGCGGTAACCGGCACCAGCCCGCCATAACCCTGTTTTGCGGCTCGGATTACGGTGCCAATGCGCTGTTCACCAGCATAGGCAAACCAGACTGTTGAGTCGGAATTTGCCGGTTCAAACCGGTCCGCTTCGGGCATTACCGCGCCGAGTGTGGTGCGCAATCCTGCTACTTGTCGCTGGTAATCGATTTTCGGCTTTGTTATTGCATAAACCTGGGAAAGGGCAAAAGCCGCAATACAGCAGGTTATAAATAGAGAAAGAACCATCCAGAGTTTACTTTCTTTCATTTCTTTCTCCTTGTGCCAAATACCCGGGGTAAAGTGAGTCGGTCAATTAACGGTGTGGCAACATTCATCAAAATGATTGAATAACACACCCCTTCTGGGTAGCCGCCCCAGAGACGAATAACAACGGTAAGAATTCCGCAACCAATTCCAAAGATTACCCGACCTTTATGAGTCAACGGCGATGTCACATAGTCAGTTGCCATATAAAAGGCACCGAGTATAAGTCCACCCGAGAGGAGGTGGAATAATGTGTAGTTTAAAACCGCAGTTTTGTGTCCGGGCAAAATTAGGACCAGTGCGGCAACGGTGAGGAGATAAGAGAGTGGTATCCGCCAGTCAATGACTCTGGTTGCAATCAGGAATATTCCCCCAATAAGCAATAACAGGGCTGATGTTTCTCCTAAACAACCCCCGATGTTGCCAAAGAAGAGGTTTTTAATTGTATCCCAGGACTGGAGGTGTTGATAGAGTAGTTGGGGGTCGCAGCCGGGCAAAAGAAGTTTGGCGCCCTGTTTTAAGACATTGAGTGGTGTTGCAGAGGTTATTGCGTCGGTGCATAGTGTGAGCGCCTGGGGCGAAAGCCCTGATACATTGCCGGTATGCGGGGCAAGCCAGGTAGAAGTCATCTGTGTGGGCCAGGAAGCGACGAGGAATGCGCGTGCGGCGAGGGCTGGATTGATAAAGTTGTGGCCCAGTCCCCCAAAAAACTGTTTAACAACAATGGTGGCGAAAGCGGCACCGACAATCGGTAGCCACCAGGGGACATTGGGTGGTAAATTAAAAGCAAGAAGTAAACCTGTTATTGCGGCACTACCATCATCAATGGTAATCTTGCGTCTGAACATCAGTTGTCCCAGGGCATCAAATAAAATCGCCGCGGCGGTGGTGATGACAATCAATAGGAGCGCTTTAACACCGAAGAAGTAGATTGAACCGCCTAGTGCCGGCAACAAAGCGATAATAACCGCCCACATTAACTTTGCTACGGTCACGTTCGAGCGGATGTGGGGCGACGATGTGACTATAAGTTGGGTTGCTCCGTCGTTGTCCATTTTTATCTCCCTTTCGTGCGTGCGAGTTCCGCTTTGCCGTATTTAAAGTTATGGACGAGCCGAATCTTTGCCGGGCAAACAAAGGCACAACAGCCACATTCAATACAGTCGAGAAGGTGTTCGTTTTTTGCCTGAGCGAGTCTTCCGGCTTTGATGTGGTAGTTTAAACGAGTGGGTGATAAGCCCATCGGGCAGGCTTCAATACAACGACCACAGCGGATACAGTCCTGTTCTTCAGCCAAATCGGCGGTGTTGAAAACAAGGATACCGGATGTTCCTTTCAACACTGGAACTTCATCCGATGCTAATGTGATACCCATCATCGGACCACCCATAATAAGTTTTTCCGGTTTTCCCCGGTAACCGCCGCAAAAATTTATCAACTCTTTAACGGGGGTTCCGATTCGAACAAGAAGATTTTTGGGCTCCGAGACCCCGGAACCGGTGACAGTTACGACTCTCTCATAAAGCGGTCGATTGAACCGGACCGCCTCCCGCACTGCTACTGCAGTACCTACATTTTGCACAATACAGCCGACATCAGCCGGTAGTCCACCGGAAGGAACTTCGCGACCCAAACAGGCTTTTATTAACTGTTTTTCGGCACCCTGGGGGTATTTAGTTTTAAGACTCTGGACGGTAAAATTGGTTTTGCTGGCAGCTTCCTTCATCGCGGCAATAGCATCAGGCTTGTTGTCTTCGATGGCGATAATGACATTTTTTACGCCCAATGCCCGCGCGATAAAGGTGGTCCCTTCAATAATCTCTGCCGGTTTTTCGACCATTAAACGGTGGTCAGCGGTCAAATATGGTTCGCATTCACAACCGTTGATGATTAGAGTGTCAACGGGTTTATCTTTGGGCAGAGACAGTTTAAAAAAAGTCGGGAATGCCGCGCCCCCTAATCCGACAATCCCGGCGTTACGAATTGCGGAAATTATTTCATCAGGGGTGATATTGCTGAGATCACGCTGTCTGATATTTTCGTCGAGAGTATCCTGACGGTTGGAGTCGATGGTGACCGTTGTGGTGAATCTACCGGTAAGTGGATGGGGGAGTTCTTTTATCTCCGAGACGGTGCCGGAGATTGATGAATGGGTGGGGACAGAAATCGTGCCGTTTGGTTCGCCGATGACAGTTCCAGTGCGGACCTTATCGCCTATTTTTACAACCGGTTTCGAAGGTGCACCGGCGTGCTGAGATAAAGGAATGGATACCCGCTGGGGCAAAGGAGCAACTTCAATCGGTTTGTATTCGGTTGCTTCCTTATGCTCGCGGTGATGAATTCCGCCACGAAATTTACCCATAAGATTGGTGGTAATTATATGCTTGGTTTGAATGCAGTCAAATATTTCAATCAAACTATAAAAGCGTATTGCCGATACACCAAATTTTTTAACAGTTTCAAAGCCACCAGTGCGCTTTTTTCTTTGTCTTTTATCTCCAGCATCAGGTCGAAGTCATGTTTGGGAAGTTGTTCGATGAAAGAGCGAAAATGCTTCTGGTTAATGTGATGGGCATGAGAGCCAAGACGAGCTTTTGGTTCCTGGGAAGAGTAATCAACGATTGGGACGCCATCGCGACGGCGCCAGGTTCGCATGGAACGCAATAAGGCAGTTTTGATATCGGTACCGTCGGGATTGACCTCGTGGTGGAAAGAGTCAAATACCACCGGAATTTTAATAAGACAGTGCAGTTTCAGGCAATCGCTCACGGTATACAAGCGGTCATCATTTTCTACAACTAATCGCTGCCGGACATTTGCCGGAAGTTTCTGAAACTGTTGAGCGAATCGTTGGATACTTTTTTCTTTATTACCGTATACACCGCCGATATGAATCTGAATTTTAGCATCCGGCGGGAGTTGCATGAGGTCAAGGACTTGAGCATGATATATTAATTCCCTTATAGAGTTGCCGACAATTCTTTTATCAAGGGCGTTGAGGAGAACGAATTGGTCAGGATGCATTGAGACCCGGATACGATGCTCGCGGATATAATAACCCAAACGACGGAAGTAAGGACGAAAAAACTTTTGCCAGGGGAATGTGCAGATAGGATGAGAGGCGAATGGAATGAGGTCCGAACTGATGCGGAAGAATTTGATGTCGTGCTCGATGTTCCATTTAACTGTTTCTTCCAGACAGGCGAGATTACTTGTTACGGTGGTTTTGAATCTTTCCTCAGAATAAGAGCGGAGACGGAATGTTTTCGTACTACGGCAGTTAAGGGATAGGTTTATACAGGGATAACCGATACGAATGGTCATCGGTCGCGTCCTTTGCCCGAATCGCTGATGTCGCGCAGGTCTTCGGGATAGGGGAAGAAAAACCACTGTCGGACGAGGTACTGTTGATTAAAGCGGACAATCCAGGAGCGAATTATGCTGACCGGGGTACTCAATGGCAGGCGGCCGGCGCGGTAACTTTCCAGGGTGTCGAGGAAAAACCCCTTTTCGGCGGCACTGAGATTACGAGAAAAATAACCGAGCGTGTGCAGCAGGACATTGATCGCATTGGTGTACTTGGGTGGTCGCGCAAGGGCGTGGGATAAAAGTTGTTCGTATTGATCGAGCAGTTCATGAAGCGGTCGATGGTCCGGGTTCGCGACGATGCGTCCTAAACGATGAAGCAAATTCTGGTCGTATGCCATCAAGAGAAGTTTGTGAGTGGTGTGGAATTCCACGAGATTGCCCATTGACGGGGCTAAACGCAATAATCGGAGCCGATATAGGGAGAAAAGTCGGGTCAGAAAGCTTTCCCGGATGAGGAAATTTTTCAGTCGGCCTTCGTCCTCAACCGGTTTATCAGGAAACCGCTCGATTGTTGCGCCACCAAAGATGCCCCGGCGGTGAATCGATGGTCTGAGATTGCCGTCTGCGTTGTAGGATTTAACATCACGGGTGCCACACGAGGGCGAACGTGATTTAAGAATAAACCCATCCACAACATCCAGTTGACCGAGAAATTCAGTAGCGAACCGTTGCATCGATTCAGTCAAGTCCTTACCGGTAGCGGGTTGAATAAGTCGGGGGATGCCGTTCTGATAGACAATTTTGATTGGCTCACGCGGTACACCGAGGCCAATTGCTTTCTCCGGACAGACCGGAACCGGTTCAACATAATGTTTTAGGCGCTCACAAAAATCATCATTGATGATTTCTCCGTTGTACCGGCAGTGCTCAAATCCCAAACAGGCGGAGAAAACCACCCGTGGTTTTCCACTATCCATACTAAACAAGTTTACCCTTATTAAGATGTTGGGCAAGTTTTAACTCCTTGACAAATGGTAGCATAAAAAGATAATGCCTTTTGACACTTATTGGGCTGCTAATTTTATTCTGGGCTTTTAATGAAGAAGAGGTCAACAATCGAATATTCCTTCCTCAACGTCAGATTGCAAGCGAACTGGCGGGTGTCGTGTACTATGCAAACTTTACTTATCAGGAGTATGATTTTCTGCAAGTAAGTGTTGATGGGCGTGTGGGTTCCGGGCGAGAAAAGATACAGGTCTCTCAGAATTTAGTGAAAAAGGGGCTGATAGCGCGTCAGACCAGGATGCCCTTTTTTCTTGAAAACAAGAGACGGCTATCGTTATGAGGTACTCGGTACCAAAGTTTGGCAAGGGGAAAGTGTCGCAATGGTAAAATTTATTCCCCGACGTGCCGATGATTATTACATCAGGGGCATAGGTTATGTAAGGGTCAATTCAGGAGATGTGGTTCGGTTAGAGTTTGTCCCGGCGCGCCTGTCGTTTGTTGTTACTGATGCCAAAATGGTGATTGATTACGGATTGGTTCAGGGATATTGGTTGCCGAAGGAGTTCAGGCTGAAAATGGATTTGCGTCTCAATTTTTAGTTGAAATTATGCACCGGCGTATCAAAATCTACGAACGTCACGACGATTATCAACTTAATTTGCGTCAACCCGGGAATTCGGAGGGTTAGTTGAGGGTTATCCGCTTGCTGTTCCCGCTTATTTCATTCTGTTCTGGTTCACTTATGTTTTCATTATGGCTGGCACGGTTTAGGGGGCGAGATTTGAGGAGTGTGGGTGATGGTAATCCAGGAGCGGAGCAAAAAGGCGGGAATGAAATGGCGAATGATAGACGCCAGCGACTGCGTTTCAACCCGAATGTACGAAGGGTTGGTTTCGGCATTGCGGGGTTTTAGCAAGAACTTTTTTGCAATTTTTGATTATCGTTTGATACCGGCGCTGTTTGTCTGGTGCTGGATGTTATTGATAACCTGGCATCCATTAGTGGAGGTTGGGATGGGATTGATCAGGGGGGATTTTAACGGTCAATTCTATGCCGCAGTTGGCACGGTATTACTTGCCATAATAATCTGGACAATTGTAGTAATGAAAATAAAATTACCCCGCAAGGTTATTTTGCTTTATCCCCTGGCTATGACTGTTGCCAGCGGGTTGGGGTTTGCTTCGGTTTTATTAACAATTTTGGGGAAAACTTCATGGAAAGGGCGGAAGTTACCCCGGTGCCGGGTAAAAATTTTATAATGATGTTTCAACCTACTTCTTAGTACCGGAGCGCGGGTGGGCTTTGTCATAAATCTTGCGTAAACGTTCAACGGTAAGATGGGTGTAAACCTGGGTGGACGATAACGAGGAGTGACCAAGGAGTTCCTGAACCGCTCGCAGGTCGGCACCGCGTTCTAAGAGATGGGTGGCAAAGGCATGTCTGAGGGCATGAGGATTAGTGGCGGTGATACCAGCAATCTGGCTTAAAGCCTGCCGTACGATATTTTGAACTGAACGGGTGGTGAGCCTTTTACCCTGGTTGTTGAGGAATAGCGGTTCCGCGTCCGGATAGCCCCGTACCGCAAGGTATTTTTGCAAAGCCGATTTCTCCTTACTTCCCAGGGGCAGGAGCCGTTCTTTACCCCCTTTACCCCGAACCCGGATTGTGTTGTGCTCAAAGTCGATGTCAGAACGGTTGAGTCCGACAAGTTCTGAAGCGCGTAAACCTGAGCCGTAGATTGTTTCAAGAATGGCAGCGGTGCGTAGCGTTCGGGGTGAATCGTCTACACTGTTCAGAACCTGGGCGATTTGCACCTGAGTGATAAAGGGGGGGAGTTGCTTTTCGACCGGTGGTCCTTTTATGCCACGGGCAGGGTTCTGAATAATATCTCCGGTAGAGATGAGATAACGAAAGAATGATTTAAGGCAGGACAACTTTCGGAGAGCACTTTTTCCAGTGTAGCCGTAGCGGAGAACCGCGCCCAGGAAGTCCCGAATGTCAGAGCGGGTGAGTTGTTGAACTGCTTTTGCCCCAAGTTGTTCAGTACAGAAGTCAAAGAACTGGCGGAGGTCCACTTCGTACGAGCGGACCGTGTGGGGAGAAAAGCGGCGTTCTTTTTCTAAGTAGTTAAGAAAGTTTGTTAAATGACGCTCGTAATGTTCTGTCAATGCCACCAGTTCAAGATAGCACTTTTCCGGTTACCGTCAACTGATTTAAAGAGTTGCTAAAACCGTTCGCCTCTCCTACTTTGATATTATTAATGACTGAAACACCGTTTGATGACCATCTTTGATACCGAGGAAGTAAGTGCCCGAGGGTAAGTGGTGCAAATCGATATACCAGGCGTTATTATCTATTGTCGGTTGCGGTGTTTTCGAAAGCAGGAGTCGTCCGGTGCGGTCATAGATTAAACAGGAGATTTCATTTTCGGTCCGGGTTAAGCCAATTAACCTGATGGATCCGCGAGATGGGTTGGGTGTCAGTTTAAGCGCCCGTGATGCTGCTGGTTGTTGTTGAGCAAAACCGGTGGGTGGTGAGGTTGTAAAAATTCCCGCGCCACTGGTTCCGGCGAAAACTGTAGGGTTTGCACCGGTGCGTAAAGCAAGCGCAACGACATTGAGGTTGAGTAACCCTTCGTTAATCTGCTGCCAGACCGTGCCACCATTTGTTGTGATATAAACGCCGTTGTTTGTGCCGGCATAGACAATGCTTTCATTTTCCGGATAGACGCAAATCGCTTTGACATAGCTGAAGGTGCCGGTGCGAGTCCAATTGTTGCCGTAATCAGTGGAGAAAAACAGCCCCTGACTGGTACCAGAAAAGAACAGCCCAGGGGTGGTTGGTGCAGCAGCGAGACAATAAACCGTGCCGGTTAAGCCATTTCCGGTGTGGCTCCAGGTTGTACCCAGGTCAGTGCTTACCAGAAGGAGTTTGTAGGAGTACATTGAGTCGCCGCCCATAAAAATGCGGTTTGGTTCATAAGGGTCAAAAATCAGGGCATTAACACGGGCAACCGAATCCTCAAGGGTATCATGGTTCCAGGTGGTACCGCCATTTGTGCTATAAGAGGTCTGAATTCGATAGACACTGTTGATATAGCCGTAACCGGCTGTAAAGATCATATCGGGATTGTGGGGCGAAATGGCAAGGGTGGCACCATCAACCAGATAACTTTCAACCTGTGTCCAGACGGACCCGCCGTCTGTGCTCTTAAAGAGCTCAGCGTTGCCTCAACCTGACCCTTCAAGCGCCCAGACGGTTTGCGGGTCAGAAGGATGGACAGCTATTCCGCAGATGTTGCCGCAGGAGAGAAACTCCGGGCACCGTTCCCAGGATGCACCATTGTCGGTTGAACGGTAGACGGCATTGTCAAGGCATTCGGTATACATGGTAGCGTCATCAGCGGCAAGGGCAATTACCGTAGTTTTATTAAAGGAGATGGCGGTTGTGGTATTCTCCCAGGTGACACCGTAGTCAGTAGAACGGTATAAGCCAACCTTGGTGCCAAGATAAACTGTGCCTGGTTCAACAGGATTTGTAAGGAGGCAGTAGTAAGGTGTGCCGAGCACAGTAGTTCCAATCCTTGTCCAGGTTAGACCGGAATCGGTGCTTTTATAGATACCACCACTGTTTGTGGCATAAACGGTCGCTGGTTCTCCTGAAGCGTTAACTATTCGGTAGACACTGGTGAGGGCTGAGACCC
The DNA here is from genome assembly GCA_037441285.1 of Caldifarciminota bacterium. Taxonomy (GTDB): domain Bacteria; phylum Hydrothermota; class Tepidihabitantia; order Tepidihabitantales; family Tepidihabitantaceae; genus Tepidihabitans. The sequence continues at coordinate 28,513 of JBBISL010000004.1, read as the reverse complement.
GGGTCCAGCTTGCACCGCGATCGGTGGAACGGTAGATTCCGCTTGAGTAAGGAGCGATCAGAATAATGTTGTTGTTTGCCGGATTGATGTGAATGGCATAGGGATAATAACCATTGATACCCAGAGCGATTTCTTCCCAGGTTTCTCCTTTATCGAACGAACGATAGAGTGTTGTAGTGCCTCCATTACTGCGATAGCCACCGACATATACGACATTTGTATCAATCGGGTCAACGGCAATTGAATAACCATAGGAAGCCGATGTCGTATCACAAATAGCAGTAGTCCAGTTGACACCGGCATTGGTGCTGCGAGCAAATGCCAATCGGGCGGCACCGCCGGTGTAATTATACCCGGCGGCGAAAAGTTCATCCGGATTCAGCGGGTTGATAGTGAATGTGAAAAAGTAGTGATTGGAAGGGATTGAATTAATGGTCCAGGAAGCACCACCGTTGGTTGTTTTGTAAATGGCAGAACCGGTCAGGGCGTAAACGATATCAGGATTGCTGGGGTGAACAATAATATCCCGCGGGTAGGTGCTGAGACTACCATTGGTAAACTCCCAGGTTGTGCCACCATCGGTGGACTTTAACAATTTTGTCGGGTAGGCATAGGGTGAGAAGTAAATGACCGGAGGATTGGTGCGACTGATACCGCCGGAGTAAACCGGACCACCAGCAGGTCCGATAGCGGTCCACTGGGCAAAGACAATTGTAAAGATAAATAGGAGGGGAATAACGAACCGCATCGCGTTGCTCCTTTCGTTTAACTTATAACTTATTAGATATAAATATGTCAATAATTTGTTTTTGGTCAAGCGTTGCATAACTGTTGGTATGGATTGACAGGAGGGGGATTTGGCGGTAAATTGTAAAAGATGAATAAAATTATCCGCGAGGAGGACAAATGAAACATATCTGTCAGATGTTTGTTCTGATAACGGTGTCATTATTCGGAACCGCGATTGCTCAGCTTGATACCGCCTGGTTGCGGCAGTTTGATGGCATCGGTAATAACGAAGAGATATTTTCTGATATGGTGGTTGATAACGCTGGTAATGTTTTTGTGACCGGGGTCACGGTTACCACACCACCTACTTCAGATATCATCGTCCAGAAGTACGATTCAGCCGGTCAACTAATCTGGAGCGCCACCTATGATGGCAGAGTGCATCAGGACGACTCAGCCGCGGCACTGGTGGTGGACAGTCTGGGTCAGGTTTATGTTTGTGGTTGGACGATTGACACCGTGGCAGATATTGATTGGGTGACGATGAAATATTCCGCGACCGGTCAGTTGCTCTGGGCAAAGACCTGGAGCCGGGCGTTTAATCAGGACGACGCGGCGCTGGCGCTCGTTCTGGACCGATTGGGCAGGCTGATTGTTACCGGTTACTGTTCAGATAGTATTGGTAATATCGATTACTGCACTATCTGTTACAACGGAGCAACCGGCGATACCGTATGGTTAAGGTACTACAACCGAACACCTGAATATGATGAAGACATCGCTTATGCTATTTGCGTTGACGACTCGAACAATGTTTATGTTACCGGCACCAGTTACGATGACGGCACCGATTACGATATCGCAACAATCCGCTATACCCCAGCTGGCACGCGTAGCTGGTTGCGGCGCAAGAATAACTACCCGTGGGTGGGCGATGATTACGGAATGAAGATTAAATTCGACCCGGTAACCAGGACAATTGTCATCGGCGGCATTGTTTATGATGACAATCAGGATTACAACTATTTCACAATGAAGTATAGCCGAAACGGCGATTCACTCTGGGCACGTGCTTACAACCGTTATCCAGCCAATAATGAGGATTTGCTTTACGGGTTGACGCTGGACGTTTCCGGAAATGTGTTTGTCACCGGCACAAGTCTTGATGATGTAACCGATTATGACATTGCCACGGTGTCTTACACACCAGCCGGAGTGCCACGCTGGACCCAGCGTTACGATGGCGCCAGTTTAGAAGATGAAGGAATGGATATTGTCGTTGACTCTTTAGGTCAAGTGCTGGTGATTGGGAATGTTGATACGCGGTCTACGGTTCGTGATGTTGGGGTGCTGAAATACGATAACAGCGGCAATGTGCTTTATTCTTATCTCTGGGACGATCCGGCAAGTCATAATGAAGACCTGGGCTACCGGATTGTTACAAGCCGCAATGGGTTCATCTATATCGGCGGTGCGAGTTTTAACGACTCAACCAGTTACGACCTGCTAATCGGGAAGTTTTACGAGGTACAGCACGATTTTGCTATGACCGCCCTGGTTGTTCCGGAGTCGTTATGGATTGAAGATTCATTTGTACCGGTGGGGGTGGTGAAAAACCTATCGATAAATCGGGACAGTTGCTGGATAAAACTGGCAGTGAGTCCAGGTGATTATCGTGATAGTGTCTGGTTGACTCTCACTCCCGGGATGCTTGATACAATAGAATTTGGTGTTTTTCGGGCTGAGAGCAGCGGATTATTTAGCGTCACATCCTGGAGTGAACTATCTGAAGATGAACGGCGGTTTAACGATACCCTCCGGGCGGAAGTTGTGGTCTGGGAGGAGAGCGTGGCGGTTGCCGAACCGAAGCGGTTTTCCGGGATATCGGCGGTAACGGTTGCTCCGAACCCGGTCCGTTCCGAGGGGCTGGTGCATTTAACCGGAACGCCGATGGGAAATGTTAATCTTCGGATGTATGACCGGACCGGTGCACTGGTGCAGAAATGGAACTTCGCCTTCAATAGTGATGGTGGTAGCGGGTCAAGAACATTGAGACTGGATGTTCGTAGGTTACCCGCAGGGGTGTACTTCCTTCAGGTGGACGACGCTGGACGCAAGGAGGTAAGGAAGGTTATTGTCCAGCATTAACGGCGTATGCGGAGGCGGATGGGTGCTGGTGTGCCTGGCGGACTTCAAATCCGTATGGTCTGCGATAAGTGGACCGGTAGGTTCGATTCCTACCCGCCTCCGCCATTTTTTGAATAACAAGGTGACTTAGTGAGGCGTAGGGCAATTCTTTTCTGGGTAGTTGCAGGAATTGTAATTTATCAGCCCAATTCCCGTTTGTATGCTGAAATCACCGTTGTGCCCGACCGATTGACGGTTGATGGCGTTGTTAAAGTTTATGCCCTGTTCTGGGAGGGAATAGACAACAGCGGATGGGTAACAACCGGGTTTGAGTTTCAAAGACAGCTGGCGGTCTTGGGATTGAACGGTCAAGTGGCGAAAGGGGTTGGCGCCCGGATGGAGTTTGATTTTAGCCGTCTCTATCTGCGTGACCTGTTTGTCGATTTCCGGGGGGAAAACGGATTGGTGCTGCGTCTCGGACAGTTTAAAACCCCGCTTAATTTTGAGAGCGAAACCCGGGAACAGGATTTGAGACTGGAGGACTATTCGCTTCTGTATTCGGAGGTGCTTAAACCAGGTGATATCCGGGATATTGGACTAACTTTGTCCTATGCTCCACCCTGTCCGGGAAAATTTGATTACCGATTGTTTGGCACCATTGTCAATGGGTCAGGGCCGAATAGCGGGGACAACAACGGCTGGAAGGATATTAGTGGTCGTTTTCTCGGCAAGCCTTTCGCCGAGAAGAACATCTGGTTTGGTGTTAGTGGATATTACGGGTGGGTTTATCCGGAGGCGGTGCGCTGGTTAGGGCTTGCGGGTGAGGCACGATTGCAGGAAAAGGGGTTTTTGTCCCAAATGGAGTTTGTTTACCGACGATTTCAGAACCGGGTGACGGTTGCAGGATTTATTGAAGGAAGTAACGATTTTGGTTTTTTTGTGCCTGGAACTCGCCTGGAAATGATTTCCCGGGATAACGGCAAATTGCAGGGACGGGCGCTGGCTTCGCTGGGGCTGGATATTATTGAGGGGAGATTGAAGGTCCTTATCGGGTATCAGTATCACACTCTGATTGGCGATTGGGGGTATCAGGGTGTGATTGCTCAGTTACAGGCGGTGCTTTAACCAATGCCCGTCCGTTTTAATTCGGCATCGGTTCGGCGCAGGTAAAGTGGTTCAAGTTCGTTAATGTCGTCCGGTCCTTCCCGGTCAAGTAGTTTTCGGGCGATTTGTGCCACCGTAATTGGTGACGGATACAAGACGCCAGTATGTTCAAGAGCGATACCGAGTTGGTTGAGGAGTGGCATAGCAATTCGAGCGCCATCACCGGCAATCGAGAGTAGAGCGGTGGTCAACTGGAGTTGCGAAATGATTGCTGGTAGTTGTTCCGGAGAGAGAACTGTTGGTCTTAAAAGGGCGTTGCTTTTATGGTAAAAACCAACATAGAGTTGAGCGCGCCGGGCATCAATTAACGCCAGCACCGGACGGGAATGTTCACCCGCGGTTGCGGCAAGGGCATAAAGTGTATTGACCCCTTTAACAGGCAGTTTTCCGGTTAAGGCAAGTCCTTTTGCGACACTCAATCCCACCCGCAGGGATGTGAACATACCGGGACCGATGGTGAGTCCGATTGCGGTGATGTGCTTTAATGTTAGTCCGGTCTGGTCGAGCGCTTCTTTTATTAAATCGAGCAGTTTTTCATTATGGCCATAGGGCGCGGTGGTCGTGGTTTCGTAGAGCGGCTTATCGTTCTGGACCAGCGCCAGCGCGGTCCGAATACCGCTGGTGTCGAGCGCAAGATAGACCTGATTCATGGAGCGGGCAGAGTCGTTCCCGGAGGTGGTTGTTCCCACTCCTTATTGGGAAATTGTGCTTTCACCGCTCCTTCAATTTCATCAAGGTTAATGTATTCGTCACAGGCACGAATCAATTCGACCGAGGTGAAACCCCGGCCCAGGCCGATTGATATAACGCGCTTACCCCGTTTTGAGAGCCAGTCGACAAGAGCGACAAAATCACCGTCACCGGTTACAAGGACAATTTCATCGAGCCAGTCACTCATTGAGAGAATCTCGAGGGTGATTTCGATGTCCATATTGGCTTTGATTGTGCCGTCCGGTCTTTCCCGCACCGGTTTAGCAACTACCCGGTAACCCTGAAACGATAGGGCGTCGATCAAACGCTGGCGTCGTTCATCGTCACGACGGAATGGGACAAACGCGACGAACTTACAACTTTCCCGTTCCCGGTGTCCCGTGGTCAGTATATGACGGATAACTGCATCGTAACGAACCTCTTTACCCTGTCTTTCAAATGTTTCCTGAACATTCTGAACATCGATAAAAACACCAGTTTTATTAGGAGAGTTCATTTTGTCCTCCGGTTAAAGTAGTATATTTGAGCCAACCCGAAACTGGTGAGTTCCGGGTCAACTTTGTTAATCAGTTGACATCTTTTACTAAAAAATTGGGCTCCACCACCAGTGGCGATAATCTGATAACGCGCCTTTGTCCGGCAGCGGATTTGTTCAATTATTCGGTTAATGCCACCGAGAATCAGGTTAAAAACACCTGACTGGATGGCGCTGCTGGTAGTTATAACAACTGGATTTTCGCGCGGGCGCATTTTAACCATCGGCAACTGGCCGGTATGGTCAGCAAGGGCGGCAAGCATTATCCGGGCATTGGGCAGGATTGGACCGCCGAGCAATGTCTTTTCTCGGTAGTGGACGATGTTGAAGGTTATGGCGGTGCCGAAGTCAATAACAATAAGGTCCCGTTGATAGCGGAGAAAGCCACCGACCGCAGCACAGAGCCGGTCGATACCGAGCAACTTCCGGCGGTAAACAATTTTCAGGGGTGTGGGGGTGCGGGTAGTGACAAGTAAGGTTTTAGTGTGCTGACAGAGGGCGCGATATAACTGTAAGGTAACTCTGGGTACAACCGAAGCGATTGCGGCGCCTTTCAGCGCACGGGTGGGGATGAGCCGATTCAGTCGGTCTGACACCTGGCTTGTGGGTAAGATTTTCCGCATCTTGATACGATTGTTATCCCACAGGATGAGCCGGGTGTTAAAATTACCGACCAGGACGGTGAGAATCATCGGAGTTGACGAACCTGTCCAGCGCTGAACAACGCCAGTTTGCCGGAGTCGGTGCGAAGAATAACCCGACCTTCATCGTCAATGTCAATGACCGTGCCGATATGTCGCCGCAGCAGGGTTTTAATCTCAACCCGGTGATGGAGGATTGCGGAGCGAGAACGGACTTCATCCCAGATGGTTTTCCGGTCGTGCTGCAATTTTTCCAGAAGGGTGAAGAGGTTGGTGAGAAATTTTTCGAGAAGTACCATCCGGCCAATGGGCTGGTGGTATACAAGCCGAAGGGATGTGGCTTCCGGCAGGTTTTCGGGTATTGTTGACTGGTTGACATTAACACCGACACCCAATACCAGTGCCTCGTTTCTTTGTTCACAGAGAATGCCGGCAACTTTTTTTCCGTCGAGGAGGACATCATTGGGCCAGCGGAGCATTGGTTTGGGAAAGGATTGTGGGTCGGCGTTGACGGGTAGAGTTTCAATGGTTTGACAGAGCGCCAAGCCCGCAATCTGGGTTATTGTCGCAGGCGAAAAAGACAGGGTGGACTGGTCTAATCGGGGAAAGAGTAAAATGGAGAAGGTCAGGCTGTTTTCATCAGCAAACCAGCGTCGGCGAAATCGGCCCCGGCCTCTGGTCTGTTTTTGAGCGACAATGATGGCTGGTTCTTTTTTCCCGGCAAGCGAGAAGGCAAAATCATTCGTTGATGTTACTGTTTCGAGGAGATAAAGCCGGCCGAAACGGGCGATGCGGTTGAGCAGTTCACCGGGAATTTGTTCGGGTGAAGCCATAGTCGCCTCTTATCTGCCTTCTACCCGCAAAAATTTTACCGGTGCATATCCAGGAGCCTTGATGAAGTAAACGCCGTTGGGCAGTTTGCGATTGTACCAGACTTTGGAACTTTGCTTGATATTGAGTTTTTCGATTAACCTGCCGTCCTGAGAATAAATTTCGACGGTTGACGGTGTTGGTCCGGAAGTTGTGAGCAGGACCGGTCCGGATGCGGGATTGGGATAGACAGCAATAGTGGGGACATTTTGGCGCAGTGATGGTTGATTTTGAGCAATTGCCGTGGGTGTGGTGTTTAAGAAAAGGTGATTGCCCGGAGTGGGCGCCCAGTTGGTAACGGCAAGGTCCGGAGTGGTGGAGTAACGGTAGTAGAATACAACATTGTCGGTTCCGGATGGTGGGGGTGTGGTAAAACTACACCAGGCGAGATGGGGGTCGTAACAGTATGCAGAAATCGGGACAATAGAGTCGTTGACCTTCACGCTGTCGAGAAATTGAATCGGACGGTTCGTGAGGTTAAAAAGTTTCCGGATACCATCACCATTATGGCGCTCGGTGCAGGCGGTCAAATGCAAATTGCGCACATCGGTCCAGACCAATGCTTCACAAACAAGGTTGTTTGGATTAGAAGGTTGCCAGGACCAGGCGGGTATGGTGTCAATGATACCACCGTGGTTGGGATAGACCACAACCGGCTTCCACCAGCCACCCGCTGCCAGTTCGGGAAATCCGTCGCCGTTCACATCGCCCCAGGCAACACAGGAGGAGTAAAGTGATGTCCCGCGTGTTTGCATCGTAAATGCTGCAACCGTATCAAGGGTGCCCTGAATGTTATGGAAAACTTTTATGCCGTTTGGGTCACCAAGCTGGTCGTTGGCGGCAATCGCAAGGTCAAGATAACCGTCCTGGTCGTAATCGCCCAGTTCCAGACGCAGCACCCAGCCGATTCCCTGGCGTACAACCCATTGAGGAATGGTGTCAAATGAACCGTTGTTGTTGCGATACATCACTACCTTGCGCCGGTGGCCCACGAACAGGTCCAAATCGCCGTCGTTGTCGATATCGGCAAAACGGATTGCATCGGAAGCGGTGTCCAGTTTCGCATACCAGCAGGGCAGGGTGTCAAATATGCCCTGATTGTTGCGGTAAATCCGGACCCGGTCCAGTTGTCCCCGATAGGCGTCACCGGCACTGATGGCAAGGTCAAGGTCACCATCAAGGTCAAAATCGCCAAGACAGCAGTCAAAGGAAGAGACCGAGTCTTTTGCCTTCCAAAAGGGAAGTGGCTCAAGGCCGGTGCCGGTGTTACGGTAAACCCGGACGCAAAGTTCGCTCGGGTTCTGATAGTCGCCAAGATAAGCAACCGCAAAATCCTGGTCGCCGTCGTTGTCAATATCGCCGGTATAGCAGTGACCGAAATAACCCAGGTCTGATGACCGCCAGGAGGCAACGGTTTCAAGGATGCCGTTTTGATTGAAATAGACCGAGTTGGAGTTCGCTGCCATATCGTTGCCATTGGAAATGCAAAAGTCCAGATAGCCGTTGCCGTCGATGTCGGCAAAGGCACCGCCGGTCGAGTAGTCGGTGTCAATGGAACTCCAGTCGGGCGCCGCGGGCAAGGGAATCTGGCTGGCACCAGAACCAACCAGGAGTACAATCAGGAGCAGTAATACTTTTGGGATTTTCATACCTCAATCAGTGTAGCCCATTGTAAGTAAGCGGTCAAGCGGAATTGCTTTGCTTGATGATTTCCCAGACATACTTTCCAAATTCCTCTTGCAGTTGTCGGGTAATCAGACCGGGTTTGCCAGAACCGACCGGTTTCCTGTTAACCTCAATTACCGGTACGACCTCCCAGGTTGTGCTGGTGACAAACAGTTCGTCCAGTTGATACAGTTCAGATTCGGTAAGCGTTGTTTCACGAAGCGGTAGGCGAAGTCGGGCACAAAGTTTTAAAAGAACAATCCGAGTGACACCAGGGAGGATGTGGTTGTTAAGGGGATGGGTGATAACCGTGCCCTGTTTAACACCAAACAGGTTGGTGTGGGTGCCCTCAGTAACAATGTCGTTGCGGACGAAAATTGCCTCCTGGGCACCGGCTTCAGCCGCCGCCTGACGGGCAAGGACGCTGGGCAAAAGTCCAATTGCCTTGATGTCGCAGCGGTGCCAGCGGATGTCAGGAACGGTGATAACCTTAATGCCATCTTTTCGTTCCACGGTTGGTGGGGTGATGGGCATTACTGAAATGTAAAGGGTGGGTATTGGCGCGGGGGAAGGGAAAAGGAGGTTACGGGGGCTTACACCGCGTGTTACCTGGATGTAGAAAAAGGCATCGGCATCGGTCAGGTTGTTGTAACGGAGCAGTTCGTAGCAAATTTTCTCAATACCCTCAACATCCGGCAGGTTAATCCTAATCGCCTGTAAACTGTTCTTAAACCGGGTCAGATGGTCGCGGAAATGGAAAAGTCTGCCCTGATAGGTGCGAATTACTTCATAGACACCATCCGCAAAGTAAAAACCCCGGTCATCAGGGGAAATCCGAGCAATCTTTTTGGGCAGTATCGTACCATCCGGATAGTCAACCGAACGGATATAACAGAAATCTGATTCTTGGTTCATCGGGAATAATTTATGCGGGATGCGGTGGAAGTCAATATAATCAGAAAGGGTTGCTTAAACTGAAAAGGCCGATATGCTGTAAGAGCGATGAAAATAAGGATTATCGGCGCCGAGTCGCTTGGTGTCCGGAGTATGTGCTGTGTCGTGGAAGCAGGTAGTAGAAGGGTATTGATTGACCCGGGTGTTGCCCTGGCACCGCGGCGATTTGGATTGGCTCCCCACAAGGTTGAAGTTTGTCAGGCGGCGGCGATAAGGGATAGAATTCTTCACGAGGTTAAAATGGCAACCGATGTTGTTATTAGCCATTTTCATGGTGACCATGCACCGTTGTCGAAACCTGACCCGTATCAAATTAGCCTTGCCGATTTTGTAGCAAAACTAAGTGCGAGTTCCCTCTGGGTCAAGGGTAGAACCGGCAACACCCGCTTGATGGAGGAGAGATTTTGGGCGTTTGTACAGACTCTGGGCGAAAGGGTGGTTGAAGCCGATGCCAAAAACGCCAGTGATGTCAGTTTTTCCTTGCCGGTTCAGCATGGTGCTGAAGGTCGGGGTAGGGTGATGATGACCAGGGTGAGGGATGGTGGGGAAGTTTTTGTCCACGGTTCAGACATCCAGTTGCTTGATGAAGCGACGGTTGATGCAATAATCGCCTGGAAACCGGATGTGGTTTTTGTTGCCGGACCGCCGATTTATCTCCCGGTTTTGGATAAAGAGACCCGGATGCGGGCTTTTGCCAATGGTGTCCGGCTCGCACAGGCTACTGGACTGCTCATTGTTGACCATCACCTGATGCGTTGCGAGGCGGGTAAAGAGTGGCTTGATGCTTTGAGAGAAAATTCAAAATCCCGGGTTGTTGATGGGGCTACTTTTATGGGTGTAGAACCCCGGCGGCTTGAGGCAAACCGGAAGCGGTTATACAAGCGGTTCCCGGTTTAATGTCAGTTCTGTTTATGTAAATATGACTCCATGCGGAGGGAAAATTAACGGCGGAATTTATAGTTCGTCACACAACTGACCGGTTTTAGATAAGTTGGGGAGTTTTACCGGGCAAGCCCGGGGCATACCTTGCTGCGGCTCCCGGGGTTGTATAAGGGGTAATATTATAATCAGAATGAGGGGGTCTGTTCTTGTCACTGTACTGTGTCCCTTTTCCGTCTCCGGAGCAAACAGTTTTCCAGTTAGAAAACCGGGTTGGGATATTTTCAATAACCAGCATCCATTGAGCGGGGTTAGTTTACCTTGACCCTAAATTTCTGGCTTCTACAATTGGGGTGTGAAGACGGCTCGTAATTTAGCACTCTTCGGCAGCGAGGGAGTGCTGTCAGATAGCGGGGACAGGAAATGACGCGGAGCTGGGGAAGTGTATTGGGGTTAATAGTTGGGGTCTGCACCCAATTGTCTGGTATGGTAAAGTCGTATGAGGTGATGCCGGTCCGTGCTGATTGGTCAGGCTGGATAAAGGGCATCGGTGCTAACGGTTATGTTTCCCAGACCATTACCTGTAACTTTGACAGTCTGGTTTATGTTGAGTTGTTTGCGGGTTTTAGGAGCGCGGGCAAAAGGGTTCGGCTTGAGGTCTGGGATGGCGAAAAAAAGGTGATGTGGGGTACGGCGGTCCAGAACCGAAACTCAAATTGGGTCCGGTTTGAAAAATGGGGCAGGCGATATTCTTTCAGGCGGGGTAAGCATTACGAGTTCAGGTTCAGCGGCGCCGAACCGGACTCAATCCGGTTTTACTACGACCGACGCAACCCTTATCAATACGGCAGGTTGTTGAACAGTTTTGCTTCGGATTCTGCCGATTTGTGTATGCGGGTGTATGGGGTGATGAAGACCATTGACAGTAGTTTTTGGGGGGCGCAGATTGCGGCATATGACACAACTGCCGCCCGCAAACAGAATGTTCCCCAACTGGTACAGAATGCGGGTGTTTACCTGGACCGAATCGACCTACTCTGGAATTGGGTCTGGCCTGACTCCAGTGCCGATTTTGACTTTACGCAGTTAGACCGGGCGGTTTTCTTTTCAACCAAAACAATGGGCTGTAAGGTGATTGGCATCCTTAACTACTGCGCACCCTGGGCAGGAACCCGTATTGACGCTTTGGAGTCCAGCCCGCCGCGCAATCTGTATTTAGATGTATGGCACCCTTCAAATTACTGGGCAAGGTATGTTGAGGGTGTTGTGCGACATTACTACAATGAGCTTAAACTGATTGATGTGTATGAAGTGTGGAATGAACCAAACGATACCGCAAGGTTCTGGAAACCGCCCCAGTTTCAATACGATATTGCCGATACCCGGCAGGGGTTGTGTTCACTTTATGCGCGATTGGTTGAGGTCGCAGCCACGGTAATCGATTCAATAACCCGGGGTCAGGCGAAGGTGTTGATTGGCTCACTGGTGGCAACGCAACCACCCATTTTTACCCGAATACCGCCCGAAGAGATGCTCAGTTACTGCTATCGTCTGGTACCGAAAAAGTTGTGGAGTGGGGTGTCGTTTCATCCTTATCAGGATTGGGATTTTAATGCCAGTCTCTTTGATATGCAGGTAGAGAGTTTGCGGGCGGTGATGCACGCAAACGGTGATTACGGTGAACTGTGGATAACTGAAATCGGTACGCCTTCTCTTGGTCAAAACGGTGACTTCCGGGAAAGACAGCAGGCAAACTGGGTAGGTAAAGCCTTTGTGGCGGCATGCGGTAGCCAGTCATTGCCAGGTGGTGGCTATGACCGAATTTGCTTTTACTCCTTTCTGGCGCGGGGTGATTTTATTGAGGGTAGTTACGGTTTGCTCAATGCGCGCTTTCAACCCAAACCAGGTTACTATGCTCTTGCTCAAACATTCCGCATTCTCAGGGGCAAACGGTGTAATGGCAGGGTGATTTTAGGTGATGCCCGGGACGATTCGGTGCGGATTTATCAGTTTGAGCAGCCTTTGACCGGCAAACGAGTCTGGTTTGTCGGGCGTAATCAATTTACCGATAAGGATACAGTTAACACAGTTCAGATAACACTGCCGGTGGGCTGTGATACCCTTGGGGTAATACCTCTTGCTTATGATGACAATCCGATGGTAAAGACGGTCAAAGCGGATGCCGAGGGCAGGCTGAGGTTGAATGTTGGAGTGCAGCCCGTTTTTATCTGTGAGCGGTCTGCGCGCCGCAGGCCCGATTTGGCGGTGGACAGCGTTCGGATTTTTCCGGATTCAATCAGGTTGGGTGAGCGGTTAACGGTAAAGTTGTGGCTGCGCAACATCGGTAATCGTAGCTATTCGGGTGAATCTGGTTGTCGTATCAGGTTTTATCTGAATGGTATCCTGCTTACCGATACTCTGGTGGGTGCGCTACAGTTGAACCTAACTCCGCAACAGTTGAGGATTTTGACCTTTGAAATTCCTTCAGATTCGATAAGTTTTGAGGGTGAAGCTCTGTTCTGGGTGGATGTTAACCCGACCGAGGATTTTGTTGAGTTGTCCCGAGACAACAATCGGTTCTATCAGATTGTCCGGCGTACCAAACGCTGATAATTTTATCCATCAGGGAATAAATTGACAGTTAGCGCGTTTGCGGTAAAACTAATCAATATGTTACGGGCAATTGTAAAGTCGATGCGTCCCAAACAGTGGGTTAAAAACCTTTTGGTCTTTGCTCCTTTAATTTTTTCCCAGAATCTTTTCAATCTGATAAAACTGCTGGAGACATTTGCCGGATTTGTCGCCTTCTGTTTAATTTCGGGCGCGGTTTATATTATTAACGACATTCTTGACCGGGAGAATGACCGTTCCCATCCCAAGAAAAAGTTCCGGCCGATTGCCGCCGGCGTGTTAAAGCCCGGGACCGCCGGGATTGCAGCGGTGGTGATAGTAATTCTCGGAATTGGTGGCGGTTTTGCCTTATCCGGACGTTTTGGCCTTTTGATTCTTGGTTACTTCATTCTTCAACTGGCATATTCGACATACCTGAAGAAGATTGTTGTCCTGGATGTAATGGTTGTTGCTGCTGGTTTTGCGATTCGGGCAATTTCCGGTACATTTCTGGTTCAGGTCCAGATTTCACCCTGGCTTTTTGTCTGTGCGATTCTCCTTGCCCTGTTTCTGGCGCTGGCAAAGCGACGGCACGAACTGCTCTATCTTGAAGGCGGCGGGATTTCTCATCGCAGTGTTCTGGGCAAGTATTCGGAGACACTTTTAGACCAGATGATTGCCGTGGCAACATCCTCAACCGTTATCGCCTATTGCCTTTATACGATTGCGCCGGAGACGGTTCATAAATTTGGAACCCACAACCTGATATTGACGGTGCCGTTTGTACTTTACGGGATTTATCGCTACCTTTACCTCGTTTATCGCAAAGAGGAGGGCGGCGCGCCGGAAAAGGTTTTGTTTACCGATGTGCCGCTGATTATCGATATTGTTTTGTGGTTGTTAAGTGTTGTGGCGGTGCTTTACTTCCGTTGACAAAGGTTTTAAGCGGGAACGGGTAAAAAAGAAAATCAGGACGATTACGAGCAGGGCAATTTTGCTGATAAAGATACCCAGATTGACACCGGTGCGGTCGTACCAGGTTACAACTTTATGTTTGCCCGGTGTTAAGGGCAGGGCGCGCAGACAGTAGTCCCCGCGCAGCAATTTTGCCGGTTTTTCATCAATGGTCGCTTTCCATTCAGGATAGTAGATTTCGGAAAACAAGAGGATTGCCGGTTTGTTAGTTTCGACCGTAAGTTCGATTCGCTCGGTTGTGCGTTTTATTACCGTAATACTTTTTTGCCGGGTGGAGTCGGAAGCGAGATTAAGGCTCGGCTGGGATGGCTGTTCAAAATTTAAGCCGGGCTTTTCTTCCAGAATTGCAACCCGGCGAAAGTCAAAGGTGGTATCAGCAAGGCGATTAAGGATTGTTGCCCGGTCGGGGATGACAATGAAAGAGTCGGCAAGCCAGTAGCGAGGCAGCGCAGTTGGATTTTGCACCAGGGTCATTGTACCGCGAACCGAGTCGATGTGAATCTGGTAGCGGACATTTAACAGGTCGTTGCGGCGGCTAACCGGGATGTCAAATGTAACATAGTCGGTAAGTTTTAACGGTGTATAACCTTCCAGTAACTCCAGTCCCCAGAGCAGACCTTCGTTGCGCTGCAGGAGCATATAGGGTCCGTTTCGGGCGTTGATGCGGAACGGGTCGTTTTTATACTCTTCGATAAGTGTCTTGATAAAAGGGCGCGGTGGATAAAACTCTTCAGGGGAAACTGTCCCCAAACTGAAGCGGCGCCCGAATGTATAAAGGTCGAAAAATGCGAGGCTAATTAACAAACCGAGGAATAACGGACGGTATTTTGATGAATTTCTTATGAGGAGAATGACCAGTAGCCCGCTGATGATGAATCCAAACATTACACCGTTCTGGGTCAGGCTGTTGCGAAACAGACCCGGGTCTTGAAGAGGCGGGAAAATTTTTGCGAGAAAGCCGGTGATGAGTAGAAATAGAATGGTTGTTCCGTAAGCGAGGACAATTACTCCCGGAATTAGGAGTTTATAACCCCGGGTTTTGGATTTAAAGTCGGGCTTGGGATTGGGTTTGACCAGAACCTCCATACCCAGTCCAGACAGAAAGGCGATTGCGATTGTGAAGAGGTCAACAAACCGGGCTGGTATTCGGAAGCGGTCAAAGCCGGGAAGGATGTTGAAAGCCAATCGGTAAAGCGGTGTAAACTTTCCCAGAGCAAAGAAGAGTGCTACAAAGGCAAGAATCAGAAATTGCCAGCGCAGTTTGTTGCGATTGAAAAAAATTCCGATACCGGCAAGGATAAGCGGCACAACCCCGACATAGAGGCAGGTTTCCCAGTAATTGTAGCGTGCCGGGTCAACCCAGAAGGGCACAGTTTCTTCAACGCCACCAGCAATACTGCCGAAAAATTTGGGGATGAGAACGGTAATGAGAAACCAGGGTGGTAACGAGGTTTCGGTAGCCTCAGCGTAGGTCATCATCTCCCGAACGGTATGAATAGAATAACGGTAGGCAGGAAGATAGGCGGCGGCTGAGACGGCAAAACCAAGTAAAATTGTCAAAAGGAAAAGCGGGATGTGGTTTTTTAATACATAGGGAAGTTCACCGCGCCAGTTGAATAGGAGGTATAAAATGAATAGAAGGCAAATGGCGTAGACAATGTGCAGGGTCATCTGGGGATGGCCCGCGAGATTGGCAAGTCCGAGAGTGAGGGCGGTGGCGCTGGCGTCGCGTAATCGGCGCTGGAACAGGGTTCGATAAAAAAATAGCAAAATGAGCGGGAACCAGGCAAAGGTGCTGATGATGGTAAGGTGGATTATGTGGCTGACCATAAACCCGGAAAAGGCAAATATAATACCGGCAAGGACGCCGGAATAGCGGGAAAGTTTTAACTCCCGCATAAAAAGATAAAAACTCAGGGCACCGAGAAACAGATGGAGGATGCATTTGAATTCGACCAGCCAGAAGACATAGTTTTGGTTCGTGTTGGCGATGAAGGCGAAGAGCCAGTTGAGGGGATAGAAAACCTGGGTCTGGATATCGGCGAGAAACGGCATTCCGGCAAACATATACGGGTTCCAGAGCGGGAGATGAAACTGGCGCAGATTTTTGAAGAGGAAGAAGTGGAACGGGTAGTATTGATAAAGGATGTCCTCCCAGAGGAAGTTCTGGCGGGTGAGAATTTCCCAGAAAAATAAGATTACCGCAACGGCAAGGACAAGATAGGGGACTGCGGGAACAAAACGGTTACTCGGCTGGTTGGGAATCGCACTCTTGGCAGGTTTGGTTTTCATTCCAGTCCGGTATGTTAACGGACCGTTTGCATCATTTTTTCCTTGCCCTTTGCCGCTTTTTCACCAAAAGGACCCTGCCGGATTGCGGCGAGTTCTAATTTTGCCTGGGTAATGATATTTTGCGATTCGGTTACCTTTCCGGTGAGTCGGGCGGCAGCGTGGGCGCCGGCGATGCTAGGTTCAAGCTTGGCGGTGGAGGGTTCTTCAACGCCACTGGCGTCACCAGCAACATAGACGCCGGAAACGGTTGTTTCCATATTCTCGTTGTGCCAGGCAACCTGTCCGCCCAGTTGAGGAATAAAGACCATCTGGCAGCCAATCTGAGAAAGAATCTCTACTAAGGGTGATAACCCAACGGCAAGGCAAATCGTGTCTACCTTCAATCTTTTTTCGGTGCCTTTGATTGGTTTGAAGTTTTTATCAACCCGACAGATGACTGCACCAGTAACATACTCTTTCCCAAGCGCCGCCTTAATTGTGTGGGAGGTGAGTATGGGAATGCCTAAACGGGCAAGTTTCGCAGCATGGACATGATAGCCGCCAATCTTAGGAAGTGCTTCAATTACCGCCACCACATTGATACCCGCCTGGAGCAGTTGATAGGAGACAATAAGCCCGATGTTTCCTGAACCAACCATCAAAACATTTTTGCCCGGTCTTATCCCGAACACATTCATCAAGGTCTGGACCGCACCGGCACCGTAAATTCCGGGCAGGTCGTTGTTTTCAAACAGGGTGGTATTTTCACTGGCACCGGTGGCGATGATTAGCCGTTGATAGGAAAGTTTTGTAAAGGTGTGTTGATTGGCAAGCCCGAGGATGTTGGGCTTAAAATGTCCGATTACGGTTGTGTTGAGGATGACTTTTGCCGGCGTTGCGTAAAGTTGCTGCTCAAGAAGGGTGGCGATGTCGATACCCCGGATGCCGCAGTAATGGCTTTTTGAACCGAAGAATTTGTGGGTTTGTTTGATCAACTGGCCACCAAGACGAGGATTGTCGTCAATTAAAGTGACCGGTGCGCCAAGCTGGGCAGCGGTGATTGCTGCGGATAGCCCGGCCGGACCACCGCCCACAATCACGATGCCGCCGTCTTTGAAATTGCTCATATCTTTCCCCTCCCGCGTTGGCGTTCAACGCGCACCCCTTGCCGCAGTGGTTCCATACAAACCATCGTATTGGGTTTGCCGTCAACGACCATTAAGCAGGAGGAGCATTTACCAACGGCACAGAAGAATCCACGAGCCCGCTTGTGTTTTTCACTGTAACGAAAGACCTTAACGCCATTGGCAACCAGGGCGGCCGCAATCGTTTCCCCTTCGTAACCTTTCATCGCTTTGCCTTCAAAAAAGAAGGTTAGCTCTCGACCCCGATTGAACTGTAAAATCGGATGGTCAGTAATTCTTGTGGGCGCGTTTCTTTTAGAGGTTCTTTTTAACATATTGTACCGCATTTTCAAATATGGCAATTCCATCTGGTTTTGTCAAACTTTCCCGATGCCAGCGGGGATGGTGTTCAATCCTGATGTAGCGTTCCGGGTGGGGCATCAAGCCGAAAACCCGACCGGTAGGATTGCAGATGCCGGCAATTCCCTCAACTGAGCCATTGGGGTTATCAGGATAGTTTGCTTCTTCACCCCGGGCGGTGACATAGCGGAATACAATCTGGTTGTTGGCTTTCAATTGCTTTAATACCTGGCTTGAGCCCGGGATGAACTTGCCTTCGGCGTGGGCAACGGGCAAATAGATTATTTCCGGGAGGTTTGTGGTGAACACACAGGGTGAATGTTCGGTTTTTAGATATACCCAGCGGTCTTCGTAACGAGCCGAATCGTTGGTGTCAAGAGTTACGGTCTGGCGTTCAAAAGGCTTTTCAAAGCCGGGCAGGAGTCCGGATTTGACCAGCACCTGAAACCCATTGCAGATGCCAAGGATGAGTTTGCCTTTTTCTAAGAACTTTCCGATTTCAGCGGCAAGGTGGTGTTTTAACTCATTTGCCAGGACCCGGCCCGAGGCGATGTAATCGCCGTAAGAAAAACCACCGGGGATGGCAAGAATCTGATACTGGTCGAGGAGTGCCGGTCTTTCTTTTAGCCGATTGATGTGGGTTATTTCGGCATGGGCGCCCGCGAGTTCAAACGCATACACCGTTTCCTGGTCGCAGTTTATGCCCGCGGCAAACAAAACGCAAACCTTTACCATAGATGGTAAGAATATCCAGTAAGTTGAGATAGTCAAACCTGGAGCGGGGGAAAATAGAGGCACCGCTGATTGTTGTACCTTTTTAACTGTTAAATTCATTCGATGCCGGGTGTAATGAACGATGAGGGCTATGTTGACAGGTTATAAGATGTTGATAAAACTAAGTAGTAATGGTTCGAACTGTTTTGGTGCTAATCGTTTGCCTTTTACTCATCAGTTTTGCGTGTTCGCCGGTTTTCCACGAAAAAGGGGAAGGGCGAACTGGTGTCGGGCTGGGTGTTGTGCGGAGTTTTGTTCAAGGGCTCGGGCGGCAGAGTGATAATCGGCTAATCAGGTTCTGGACCGATACTCCTTTTTTAGAAGTCAAAGGTTTAGGGGTGGTCGCACAGGGCAGAAAGGAAATAAAGGATTTTTTGGGTTATGCCCGAACCGTTGATGTAAAACTGTCAATGTCGGAACCGGCAGTGAAGGGCGATACCATTTTTTGCCGTTTAGAGGAGACCAACCGCTGGCTGGATCTGGTCGGAGTGGAACCGATGATTTACGAGGCAAGGTTTATTATTAATGAAGGTCAGATTGACGGCTTGATTGTTGAGCCTGACCAGGGTGTTTGGATAATGTTGACCGGCCCGGCATTGTCTTTTGGGAAGTGGCTTAAGTCCGAAGAACCGGGGGCGCTTGAGGAGTTGATGCCGGGCGGAAAGTTTCGGTTTACACCGGAAAATGGCCGTCGGCTGGTCGAGTTGATTTCCCGATGGCGGGGGATTAATTGACATTTGTTTTTGGTCACCTAATTTTAAATAAAAAGGAGGCAATATGATAAATCGGACAGTTGGAGTCATTGGCGCCGGCACAATGGGTTCTGGTATCGCCCAAGTGTTTGCCAGGGCGGGTTATGATGTTGTGCTGGTTGATGTTGACCAGCGGTTTCTGGACCGGGGGCTGGCAACGATAAAAAAGTCGCTGGACAAACTGGTTGAGAAGGGAAAGATGACCGCTGATGCCGGGGAAGCAACCCGTGCCCGCATCAAGCCCAATTTGACCGTTGAAGCGTGTCAGGAAAGTGGTCTGGTAGTGGAAGCGGTAACTGAGGATGTGAACCTGAAGCGCGAATTGTTCCGCAAACTGGATACGGTCTGTCGAGCCGAAACGATACTTGCTACCAACACCTCAACGATTTCGGTGACCTTGTTAGGGGCGGCAACAAAACGGCCGGAAAAGGTCGTCGGTATGCACTTTATGAATCCCGTACCATTGATGCAGCTGGTTGAGGTGGTGCGCGGGTTAGCGACCGCCGAAGGTGTAGTTGAAGAGATTGTCGGTCTGTCCAAGGAACTGGGCAAGACACCGGTGGTGGTGAACGATTCTCCCGGGTTTGTCTCGAACCGGGTACTGATGCCGATGATTAACGAAGCGATATTCTGTCTGGAAACCGGTGTCGCCGACAAAGAAGCAATCGACACGGTGATGAAGTTGGGGATGAATCACCCGATGGGACCACTGGCACTGGCAGATTTAATCGGGTTGGATGTGGTCCTCGCGATTCTTGAGGTCCTTTACGAAGACTTAGGGGACCCGAAATATCGCCCCTGTCCGTTGCTGAAACGGATGGTAGCCGCAGGGTTTCTGGGCCGAAAGACCGGGAGGGGATTCTACGATTACAGCGGCAAATAAGGGTTTACCCAAACCGGATTGGTATTTAAGAAAATTGGTCAAGGGTTCAGCCTGAGGAAAATGATTGGCGATGGCAGCGGTACCGGCAAATAAGATTTATTCGGTCTATCAGATCAACAGGATGGTTGACGACCGTTTAAGGTCGGACTTCTCCGACATCTGGGTTGTGGGCGAAGTCTCCAATTTTAAGGCTTACCCTTCAGGGCATCTGTACTTTGTTTTGAAGGACGAACGGTCGCAAATCCAGGCGATTTGTTTTCGGGAGTCAGCGCAGCGGTTGAAGTTTCAATTGAAGGACGGCGACCTTATCATCGGGCACGGACGAGTGGAAGTTTATGTGCCAAATGGCAGATACCAGTTGATTCTTGATACGATTGAACCCAAGGGATTGGGTGCGCTGCAAAGGGCGTTTGAGGAGTTGAAGCGGAAACTGGAGAAGGAGGGGTTGTTTAAAGCCGAGCGAAAACGTCCCATTCCGCAGTTGCCACGGGTTATCGGAATTGTCACTTCACCGGTTGGAGCGGCAATTCATGATATGTTGCGAACTCTGGAGTTACACCGTGCCCATTTAAAGGTGCTTATTTATCCAGTTGCGGTTCAAGGTGAAGGTGCGGCAGAACAGATCGCACGCGCGATTTGGGATATGAACACCATCGAAGAGGTGGAATTGTTAATTGTGGGGCGGGGTGGTGGTTCCTGGGAGGACCTCTGGCCCTTTAACGAGGAGGTAGTTGCCCGGGCAATCGCCAGTTCCCGGGTACCGGTGGTCACCGGGATCGGGCATGAGGTTGACTGGACGATTGCCGATTTTGTTGCCGATGTTCGAGCGGCAACTCCTACTGCTGCCGCGGCAGTGGTGGCACGAGGCTGGGAAGAGTTTGAGCAGCGGCTTGATGATTTGTGGTCCCAGATGAACGAAAGAGTACAGGAGTTTATCTTTGAGCGTGAGCAGGAGATAGAAGCCTTGATAAAGCATCGGGGATTTGAACTGGTTCACCGCCGTTTAAGCGAAGCCCAATACCAAATCGAGTTATTTATGAATGTGTTAAGCCGGGTAGTAAACCAGAAGATTAACGCCTGCTTCCAGGATTTAAATTTGAGAATTGAGCGGTTAAATCGTCAGAATCCGGCGGCACGCGTGATGAGGTGGCGGGTAATGCTGGAAACATTTTCTTCAAGACTGGATAAAGCGTTCTCCAACATCAAAACCCCTCTCGAAGCAAGATTGACAAAGGCAGCAGCGAGCCTTGATGCCCTCAGTCCCCTTGCGCAACTTGCCCGGGGTTATGCGATTTGCCAGAAACCGGATGGCGGTGTGGTTATGAGGGTCGATGATGTACAGGTAGAGGATGAAGTTAAGGTGCGGGTTGCCGATGGCAGATTGGACTGTCAGGTAAAAAATAAAATGAAAGGAGTTTAAGTTGGCGGGAAAAAATAGCGAAATTGAATCAATCGATTTTGAACAAGCGCTCACCGAACTGGAGAAAATTGTCAAAGAACTGGAAGCAGGAAGTTTGAGTCTGGAGAAGTCACTGGTGCTGTTTGAGCGCGGGGTAAAACTCGCCCGGCTCTGTAAGGAAAAACTCGCTGCCGCGGAATTGAAGGTGGCTAAGTTGATAAAAGAAAAGGATGGGGTTTTTACCGAGGAGCCGTTTAAGCCTGAGGATTAATATTCGCTCACATCGTAGCCTAAAACTTTCTCCTTTTTAAACTCGGCGACCTTTACGCCTTTTTCGTCATAAAGGGCGTAGTTGGCACCTTCGTCAACGATTTTCTCGGCGATGATGTTGACGCGATACACCGGATTTCCCTCAAGGTAAATGTGGAAAGTCATAAGCAAGCCCTTTCGTTAAATTAATTCAGCGTAACAAATCAGGGGCGATTGTCAACTTTTACTCCTTTAGTCCGGCGCGGGCTTGGGACTGGATAATCTGCTTTTGGGCGGCGAAGAACAGGATGATTAAAGGGATTATCGCCATGGTCGTTGCTGCCATTAAAAGCGTATAGTTCGTGGACTGTTCCCGTGAGAAGTAGGCGAGACCGACCTGGAGCGGTCGAATCCGATCGGAGTTGGTAACTATCAGTGGCCAGAAAAATGAGTTCCAGGAGGAGATGGTGTTGAATACCGCAATTGTCGCCAGTGGGGCACGGCACAGGGGCAAAACAATGCGCAGGAGAGTCCACAGTTCGGAACAGCCATCAATGCGAGCAGCATCAAACAAATCCTGTGGTAGTTGTTTAATATGCTGACGCAGGAGGAAGATAGAAAAGATGTTAACAATCCAGGGCACAATCATTGCTGCATAAGTGTCAATCCAACCTAATTTGAAAAGAATCATATAAGATGGGACAAGGTAAACCGGTAAGGGAATCATCATCAGGGCAAGGAAGCCCATGAATAAGATTTCCCGTCCCGGGAAACGAAACCGGGCAAAGGCGTAGGCGGCAGGAATGCCGGTGATAAAAATTCCCAACAGGCTGGCAAGGGTAATCAAAACGGTATTGGCAAGATAGCGCCAGAAGGGAATCTGTCGGAAGACCTCGACATAATTGGAAATCTGCCAGACCGATGGGAACCAGGTAGGTGGAAATCTTAATGCCTCAAGTGGTGTTTTGAGTGAGGTGCTGACCATCCAGAAAAAGGGCAGAAGCATTGCGACGCTACCTACAATCAATAAGAGATGCACCGGCAGGTTGCGGGGTTTAACCATAATGAACCCTCTTTTCCAAAAATACCCTTTGTAAGATGGTAAGACCCAGAATTATTAGGAACGCAATGAAGGCAATTGCGGCACCGTAACCCAGGCGCCAGAGCTCAAAGGCGTTTTCGTAGAAGTAGTACATTACCACTTTTGTCGTGTGGAGTGGACCACCTGGCGGCGGCCCAGTCATAATCCAGACCTGGGCAAAGGTTTCAAACGCCGCGATTGAACTCATAATCAACACATAGTAAGTTGTTGGCGAGAGTAAAGGCAGGGTGATTTTCCAGAAGGTTTTGAATCGTGAGGCACCGTCAATTCGTGCTGCTTCGTAATAGGTTTGCGGGATGTTCTGCAACCCGGCAAGAAAGATGACGATGTTGTAACCCAGCGCCTTCCAGATGCCCATCAAGACCAGGGACCAAAGGGCGATAGATGGACCGCGCAAGGCGTAGGGCCAATGGGCAACTGTTGGTCCAAATATTAACTCAAAAATCCCTCGGGGGTCTTGAAGCCAGCGGATGTTTGAGATGCCGATAAGTGATAATAGATAGTTAAGTACGCCCCGGTCAGGATGGAATATCCACTTCCATACTACCGAAACCGCAACGATGGAAGTAACAACAGGCAGGTAATAAATTGTCCGGTAAATGCTTAATCCCCGAATCCGCTGATTGAGTAACAGGGCAATGCAAAGTGATAGAAGTAGCGTTGCCGGTACCTCAAATATAACATACCAGAGCGTATTCAGAAGTGACTTCCAGAAAAGTGGGTCTTTAAGTACGGCAATATAATTAGCCAAGCCGAGGAAGGCACGAGGTCCTGCCATACCCCAATCGTAAAGACTCATACGAATCGATAGTAAAATCGGGAAAATTCGGAAGACGAGCAAGATGAGCAATGCCGGGCAGAGATAAAGAAGTGCCTTTAATAGGTTGCGATATTTGGGACGGATTGCCATTTGCAAGGATGAGTATAAAGTTTTGGTTAAATGAGTCAAGCAGGGTTTATAGTTCAATTGCCTTTATAGGAGCAAGAGATGGCTGCGTCTCTTAAAATTGACTTGCCTGCATATTGGAATAAACTACTTTCTACTGGTGCGCAGCTATTTTAGAACAATATGTTTTTTACTGTTTTTATTCCCGGTCAGTCTTAAAGCGGAAATTCAGATTCTAAGTTCCGACGAGCATGGGGTTTCGTTTGTTTATCAACCCGGGGAACTGGTGCAAAGCGAAGATGGTAATTGGAGCCGGGTTGAGTTTCCTGATGCCGAGCCCATCGCATCTCTCGGCAGTTATGACCTGCCGGCAAAAGTTGTGCGCATTGGATTACCTCAGCGCGGTGGTGTAAAGGTAGAATTCAACACAAAAACGGGCGGTGTAAAAGAAAATTTTACCCTGGGACGGGTTCCTTATGTTCTATTTGAAGCCGATTCAATCTGGCGTGCTGGGGAAGAAGATAACCCTACAGTGTATCCGGATTTGGTTGTGGAGATTGGGGAGATAGAGGTGCTACGTGATGTGCGGTTTATAACTTTGAAGATTTATCCTGCTCAGTATCGGCTCGGGGAAAGAAAATTGGTCTGGTTTGATGAGATTAAGGTGGTGGTTAGGTTCCAGGCGGTTCCTGAGCAGAATTCTTTTCCTGACCCGCTTGATGGGCTTATTCGTGGAATGCTCCTGAACGGCGAAGAGGCGTTGAATTGGAAGTTGAAGTCAAGTCGTCTTACCAACAACCCTTACCACCGTGCTCGTCAATGGCTGAAAATTGAAGTCGGTACTACGGGCATTTACCGAATTACCGGAGCGGAGCTGGCTCGCGCTGGTGTGCCGATAAATGGTTTAGACCCGCAGGCACTTGCCCTTTGGACAGTTGGGGAACACGAGCCTAATGGTCCTTATCCTGATTCTTTGCAACCGGTGGCAATTTTTGTTACCGGTGATGAGGACGGCAGGTTTGACCCTCACGATACAATACTCTTTTATGGATTGGCACCAGACCACTGGGTTAAAAAATGTTCGGTCTGGGTGAAAAATTTATACATTAGGGATAATGTTTACTGGCTAACCTGGAGTGGTTCAGGGAAGAGGATGCGTCGCGGTTTTGGTCCTGATACCACAGGAACACCGATTTTGTGTACCGGTAAGGTTATGTTGCATCAAGAACTGGACCTGGAGTGTCCAGCTCGAGCCGGTTTAATGTGGGTCTGGGCAAAGATATTCAAAGCGGCGGATGCCTCAGTTGCCCGATTCACCTGCGCCCCTGGGCTTAAATATCCGATACAGATTGAGCAGATTTCCGGGCGGCTTTACAATGCATCGCCGGGTAATGAGATAACGATTCGCTTAAACGGCAGGGCAATCGGCAACTTTCAGTTTGGTTCCAGTTCCTACCCGAGCCCCTATGATTTCTCTATTGACTCGATTGGACCGGTGTCTTTTCGGGATAATCAATTAGCAATTGAACTACGCGGCAGCGGTGAAAAGAAGGTTTATCTTGACTATCTTGGGGTCAAATATTTTTGTCGCTTGTCGCTGTTTGCTGGTCCTTCCAACTTTTTTGTTGATACGGTAGGCGACTGCCGATTTTTAATTCAGGATGCGAGCACGGTGCCGGTTGTTCTTGATGTAACTGACCCTTACGCTCCGGCGGTGTGTTTAGGATTGGAAAAACGGGGTGACAGTGTGGTGTTCAGCCGACGGTTGCAGGGATGGACCGAATTTGTTGTTGCGACCCCGGAGCAGTTTTTGAAACCCAAAGTTATGGAACTGAAAACACCCGGTTTTCTATGGAGTGAAACATTTTTGGCTGATTACTGGATAGTAACGCCGCCAGAATTAATGCAGTCGGCACAGGAACTGGCGCGGTTTCGTTCCAATCGGGTTGCGGGTGTTCCCAATGCCCGGGTTCGGGTGGTTAATCTTCAGGAGATTTACGACGACTTCGGTTTTGGTCTGGAGGAGCCCGGAGCAATTAAACGCTTCTTTCAAATTAAACGTCCGGTTTATGCCCTTTTAGTGGGCGATGGTACCTACGATTATAAAAACAACCTCAACAGAGTACAACATCCGGGTGTTCCTGCTTATGAGTTTGGATTTGGGCTTATTCCTGATGCCGGTGACCGCAGCGCGCTGGCGCAGGATGTTTGGTATGCCGATTTAGAGGGTGAAGGTGGTAGCCCGGATTTCATTCTCGGGCGGGTGTGTGCAAGAAGTGAGAGTGAATTCAGGCAATTTGTTGACAAATTGGAGCAGTATGAAATCGGGAGTAATGGATACTGGACCAGAAGGTTCCTTTTAATGGCCGATGACGAGTACCAGCGCTACCCGGACCGGCCCGATGAATTACGTTTCCGTCATATTGAGCAGTGCGAAGGCATAGCTGCACTGGCGGAAAATCAGCTGGACCTAGTAAAGGTGTATCTTACGGAATTTCCTTTTCTTGGTCCTAAAAGTAAACCTCAGGCAAACAGCGAACTTATCCGCCAGTTGAACATCGGTGCGTTAATCTGGGTATTTTTTGGTCATGGCTCAGCTTACTCTCTTACCCATGAAGAGGTTTTAACCGTTGCCCGGGTTTCTGAGATTGTCAATCAAAATCGTGTTCCATTCTGTTTTCTGGGAAGTTGTTCAGTCGGGCGATTTGATGATACCAAGTCCGAATGCATCGCCGAGGAGCTGGTTCGAATGAACGGCGGGGCGGTGGCAACGGTTGCGGCATCCACCGCAACACCTTCCGGAAACAATCTTGTATTTGCTCGTAATCTATTGACGCCGCTGTTTTTCCCGCCCGAAAGCACAAGGACTATAGGCTATTGCTTCTTTAAAGCCTGGGTAACAGACCGGAGTTATCATCTCTTTGGCGACCCGGCAACAGTCCTCAAATTGCCAACGATGTCCACTCAGAATTTGCATATCTCACCTGATACCCTGCAACCGGGGACTTTATTTCGGGTCCGTACGATTGTTGAACTAACCAATGCTGATGCTGAATGGCGGCTTTTTGGTCCATTGCGGCATCGATACTATGAATCACCGGTAGGGGTTACCAACTATTTTCTTCCCGGGTATGAACTGGCAAGGGGGTCTTTCCGCCTAAAAGATGGCAGATTTTATTGTGAAGGTATTTTCCCGGCCGGTGTGCCGCTGGATACGGTTTTTGCCGGCAATGGCTATTATGCACCGCTTGTCAATTCGTGTCGGTTCAGCGCTCAGGTTCAAGGCGAATCGGTTAATCTTGGCTTGGTTCATAATACCATTCCATATAATGACAGGGTGTTGAACCCGGTTGATTACACCGGACCCGAAATTATTTTTTCTTATCGGGGACGCCAATTACAGGACAGTGCTGTTGTACCAGCAAATTTACAACTTGATATCATTGCCCGGGACCAATCAGGGATTTTGATTGCACCAGTTCCGGGTGCAGCACCATATTTTTATCTCAATCGACCACAATCGGCTGTTGACATAAGCGACCGTTTCGTATTTGACGACAGTTCTTACGCTATGGCACGGGCGCAGATTGAGTTGAGTTTAAGCAATGCAACTGAAACCCTATTTGTTGTTGTTGCCGACAACTTTCTTAACCAGACAATGGCTAAACTAATTTTGAAGCCGCTTTTCAACACAGTTCTTCAAATTGATTCAGTCGCGGTTTACCCCAATCCGGTAAAAAGCGGTGCGGTGTTTGGATTCGTTGTCAGTCAACCAGGAACAGTGCGAATCCGAATATACACATTAAACGGGAGGTTAGTGCGTAACCTGGGAGATTTCGCGGTTGGTTTCGGTTACAACCAGATTGCCTGGGATGGAAGAGACGAAAATGGTTATCTATTGCCCAATGGGGTTTATCTGTTCACCCTGCGGGCAAAAAGTTTTTATTCTGATGGAAAAGGAGAGAGTGTAACGGTCCGGGATAAGTTTCTGATTGTTCGGTAACTGTTGACCGTAGCAGGTAACTATTTATACTTTTAATGTAGTTATGTTTAAGGAGGTATTGCAATGAAACGAAGAATTATCTGGCTGGCGTTGCTCCTCAGTGTCAGCCCGATAGGACTCTATGCCAGTCAGAACCCCGGTGCGGTGTTTTTAATGATTTGGCCCGCAGCGCGCCCCACCTCACTTGCTGGCGCCTTTACCGCAATCAGCGATGACGCCTCAAGTGTTTATTACAACCCGGGTGGGTTGGCATTTCTTAAGGGAACTAATGCAACATTGATGCACTGCAACTGGCTACCCGGACTCTGGCCTGGAATGTATTATGAGTATCTGGGTGTGGCGCACAGTCTTCAGGAGCGGGGAACTGCAGGGTTGAATATTATTTATCTTACAACGGGCGAAACCGATGTAATAAACGAGCGGGGTGATTTTCTTGGTCGATACACAACTTTTGATTTAGCGCCAACGCTGGCTTATGGGTTTCCGGTTTTGCCCAATTTAGGTGTGGGATTGTCTGCCAAGTTAATCTACTCTTTTTTGGTTCCTGATTGGGTATGGAAAGCGATGCCCGAACTGGGCATTGAGCAAGGTGGAACCGGCATTACCTGGGCGTTTGATGCCGGTGCCCTTTACAAACCGTTTGATTTTCTATCTGTGGGATTGGCTGTGGCAAACCTTGGTCCGAACATTTCTTACACCTCTTCTGGTGAGTCGGACCCGTTACCCCGGATGTTGCGGGTTGGTGTAGCGTACTATCCTTTGAAGCATGAAATTTTCTCCCTTTGCATTACACCGCAGATTACCAAGATTCTCGTTGGAGCATTTTCCGACTCCACAAAACCTTTTAGCC
>JBBISL010000003.1:138862-141554 GCA_037441285.1 Caldifarciminota bacterium | reverse complement strand
AGTGCCGTATGGCGTGTACTTTTTGCGGTTTAGGGCGGGCGAGCATCAGGAAAAGAGAAAACTCATCCTGCAATAACCGAGCCATCACAACCTAACAGGCAGGGCGGTAAACCCCGCCCTGCCTGCTTTGCTGTCTGGAGGATAATCGCGGAGTTATTTTACAACCGTCACCCGCTTTTTCTCCATCCCGTATTTTGTTTGTACCATCAACATATAGGTCCCTGTTGTGAGACAGTCTATCGCAAAACAGTGTGTCCCTTCTAACAGATAACCGTTATAAACATCGGACACCTTCCTGCCAGTCATATCCCAGAGCGTCAGCCGGTATTCTCCTGAACGATAAGCCAATAGCCGAACTGGCTCTCCTCGCCGTAATACACTTGGGCTCAAAATGCGCAAAGTCGCGCTCGGTGCCGAGGTGGCGATTGGGGCACCAATTCCAGAGGGGTATCGGATTTTCATTACTAAAAAATCGCTGGAGTCATAGTTTTCATTGTAGACCTGGCCAAATGCGTATAGCAGCCCTGATGATGGGGTAGCAATATCGGGTAAAACCGCAACTGTAAGGTTCGGGACAGTACAGCCAGTGCCATTCTTGTGTTCCGCCTGTTTGGTAATTGATGAGAAGGGCATTTGATGAATAACCCAAGCTGTCATATGCACTGCCCGCCACGATAAGTTTGCCCAAACTGTCGTATATAATAGCCCTACCCTCGGAGCAATCATCAAACCCAGCGAGGCGCACCCAGAAAAACTCTCCATCCGGACCATACTTGAAGGTAACACAGGAATCTGGAACAATCCAGCCGTTTAAATACTGACACGCGTCACCGGTGCAATATACATTACCGAAATAGTCCACCGCAACACCAGCACCCCAGTCCTCATTTTTGACATTTAAATGCCGTCTCCAGATAGTATCCCCATCTCTGGTAAACTTGGCGATAAAAAGTCGAAGGTCCAGTATTCCCAACTGCCGATAGTTCCGCATCCCACTATATTGCCGTCCGGTGTCAAGGCAAGAGCATCTATGCCCTCGCAATCGTTTCCGAAATCGTAGGTCCGTGACCAAAGCAAGTTGCCATTGGCGTCGTAGTTGCGCAGTAGCCAATCTTCATTTCCTCGAAATTCTGTAATACCGCTGGCATAGATATTGAGCGATTCGTCAATGGTCACACCCATAAAATAAGACCGCTAGTTTGCAGGGTTTGTGTCAGAACGAACCCACAGCAGGTTACCATTCCGGTCGTATTTGATCAACTCACATCCGGTTGAAGGGTAATAGTAGCCGGCAACTACTACACCCCCATCATTACCGACGGCACAACGATTACACACATCGTTTTTTTCGCTGTCATAAGTGCGGGTCCAGAGCAACTCACCCTCCGGAGTGTACTTAATAATGGTAATTACCGAGTTTGTACCTACATTGTCGTCCGAAGTCTGGCCACCTAAAATCACATTACCCCAGGGGTCAATTGCACCCGAGGGCCAGTGGTCATACTTACCGGTGTCATAAAAGGTTACCCATGCAATTTGTTGAGCAGAAACCGCAAATACTGCAATCGAGAGGGGCACTATCAAAAACGCCCGGGGGTTCATTGTTAATTTAATATTCCAGTCTAACTTTAGTTTTGATAAAAGCCTCAGGTGGAACCTCGAAGGCGTGTTTGCCATCCACAAGATGAATCTTCGACCGGCTTCGAGAATAGGCCATACGATATTGAACGGCATTACCATCCCCGTGCTGCGAAAAGAGGGGCGCGTCATGGATTATATATATGTATTTCGCCGTCATAGTACTGCCGGTAAAAGCAATGCACATACCACGGTCAGCTATAACGCCGTATCGTTTTTGAACGCGCCCAGACGCGTTTTTTGTTTCGGTCCGGAATTGGGGTAACCCAGGACGCTGCCTCAAAACCTGATTCATTCGTAAGTTTGGAAACGCTATCAGGTGGTGTTATCTGCCATTGTTCATCACAGGTAAGATAACCACGTGCATGGAGTTCGTCAAGTGTTACCTCTTCAAACTCTGGTCCTGGGCTTTCTTCTGGTTCGCCGTAAATTTCTATAATACACGCCACGGAATCTTCTTCTGTACCGGACTCATAGATATAATAATGAGCAGTGCTGGTTCCCTGTGCTACCAGCAATAAGGGGGGTAAAAAGCAGGGTCAGGATGATGTTTTTGATGTTACTCATATATACCTCCTTATGCTTAACTGCGTTTATATAACCAAATTTTACCATTTGTCAAACAGTTTTTCACTGGGTTGCAAATGATGGGTAGGAAATGTCGGAGCTTGAGCGGGATTATATTATTATTATGAAATAGGCTACCTACCTATCAACCAATCGGTATTGTGGGTACCGATTTATTCGTAGCCTTAGCTCTCAACGAAAATCGCATTGTATAGAACGGGTCATTTAGAGAGGCTGAATTAAAATTATTCTATTGTTAACTTACTCAGATTTCATTGGATAGGGCAATAAGCAATTTAGAATTTCATTATCAAAACCGTGCTGACAAGAGCCTCATACCGGACAAGGGAGGTAATCCTGATAAGGATTCAGGGAACGGCTCACCCAACGATTTACCGAACGACTCTCCGAATAACTAACCCACTGATTTACCGAATAATACCCGACACCCATTTACCCTGACTCTTCAAGGCAAACCTGCTATCAC
>JBBISL010000003.1:0-138762 GCA_037441285.1 Caldifarciminota bacterium | reverse complement strand
CGAATAATACCCGACACCCATTTACCCTGACTCTTCAAGGCAAACCTGCTATCACACTTCTGCTCTTCTGCTCTACCTCACTTCTGCACTATCTAACCCATAACACTTCCTTGACCCGAAGGAAAAATTTGCTATAATATTATAATATACCCTGTAGGGCGTGGGTGCCAGATAAAGAGGCGGCTCCTCTTATGTGGGGGGTCAGGATAAACTCCTGACCCCGTTCTTTATATTGACTTCACAATTCCCGGACTATAATTTTACGATGTCCCAAATCGACCCCAGCGCGCCTCTTGCCGACCGAATGCGACCGGTATCGCTTGACGAAATTGTGGGTCAGGAACACCTCCTTGCCCGGGATAAGCCATTCCGCAAAATGCTGGAACGCGGGGAACTCCACTCAATGATTCTCTGGGGTCCGCCTGGTTCGGGCAAAACCACCCTTGCCCGGGCAATCGCTCATTACACCCAGGCGGAGTTCATCACCATCTCCGCGGTAACTTCGGGAGTTGCTGACATCCGCCGCACCGTAAAAATTGCCGAACAGAACCGCCGGATGTTTCAGAAAAAAACCATCCTGTTCATTGATGAAATCCACCGCTTCAACAAGGCGCAACAGGATGCGCTTCTCCCCTATGTGGAATCGGGTTTACTCATTTTAATCGGCGCCACAACCGAAAACCCGTCCTTTGAGGTCATTGCACCCCTCTTGTCCCGCACCCGGGTTTATGTCCTCAACCAGCTCTCCCCGGACAACCTGAAAACCCTGATGCACCGGGCACTCCAAGCCCCGCAGGGCCTTGCCGAACTAAAACCGGTGGTGGAAGACAAAGCGCTCGAATACTTCACCATCATCGCCCAGGGTGATGCCCGGGTTGCTCTGACCGCGCTCGAAATCTCGGTCATCTCTGCCGAACCAGACGAAAACGGCGAGCGCCGGGTCACGCTGGAACTGGCACAGGACATCGTCCAGCGCAAATTTCTCCTCTACGATAAAAGTGGCGAAGAACATTACAACCTCATTTCTGCCCTGCACAAGTCGCTACGCGACTCCGACCCGGATGCAGCGCTCTACTGGCTGGCAAGAATGCTTGAAGCAGGCGAAGACCCGCTCTATATCGCCCGGCGTTTGGTCCGCTTCGCCTCCGAAGACATCGGAATGGCAAACCCCAACGCCCTTTTAATCGCCAATGCCGCCAAAGATGCGGTTCACTTCATCGGAATGCCCGAAGGCAACACCGCGCTGGCACAGGCGGTCATCTATCTCGCTTTAGCCCCAAAATCCAATGCGGTTTATCGCGCTTACACGATGGCAAAAAAGGACGCCTTAAACAGTTTAACCGAACCGGTGCCGCTCCATCTCCGCAACCCGGTAACACCCCTAATGGAAGAACTGGGCTATGGCAAAGAGTACAAATACGCCCACGACTTTCCTGATGCCCGGGTTGAACAGGAACACTTCCCCGAATCCCTGAAAGGCAGAAGATACTACTTTCCAACCGACCGCGGCTTTGAAGGCGAACTCAAAAAACGGCAGCAAGACAAAAGAAAATAAATAAACCCATTCCGCTACATAGCTTCGCACGATATCGCGAATCGGAGTATGCGCCCGAATTTTATCTGCCTTTATCTGCCGATAATTATCACCTTTCGGGTGCTTGCCTCTTTGCCGCTGCCAATCTTTACCAGATAGACACCGGGCACAACCGCACGGTTGTAGATATCTCTGCCGTTCCAGACCTTGACACCAGCGCTGGATAACTCCTTTATCAGCCTGCCCTGGACATCGTAAATCCAGACCGGTTGCGAACTGTTGATATAAAGTGGCGCACCAAGCCGGCAGGGATTGGGATAAATGGTCTGCCTGAATTGGGGTTTAACCGCCGCCTCTTCAACCGCCAGTATCCTCTGCCATACCTGTTCTGCCCACCAGGCACGCAACGCCAACTGGGTGGTGTCCCTTTGCTGTGGTACCTGACCACTATCACCGTAGGGTGCGGCGATTACCGCATACCAGAAGGTAAGAACCGAATTGGGCGCAAGGTCAAACGGACCGGTGGCAAAAAGCGCTCTTTTGTCTGCTGGTGTCGGGTCAATTGAGTCATAAGGTTCATACTCACCGGTGCGGTAGTTGTAGCCCATCAGGGTCAAATACCGCTCGCCATCGTTTGTTGGGTCAATCTCAATCGTGAACCGTTTGAATGTGGTCAAGCCGAGGTTGTTGGGCGCCTGTAACAACCGGAGCGCAATCGCACCCGGAACACCACCTTCCCAATCTCTGCTACGCGGTTCAATATTGTCATAATCATTAAAGAAGCCAAGGTTTTTCACCCAGAAGGTATCACTACCAACCTGAAACCTCTTATTGAGAATCAAACCGGTCATATCATCTACAGGATTGCCAATATCCGCATCAACCACCATTCCAAAATAGACACTATTGCGCGCGATTCCTGAAACGTTGGCAAGTTCATATTTCAAGAAAAACATATCCCGGGCGATAGAGTCGGAAAAGCCGTAAACCGTGACATAGATGTCAATACCCAATGGTCTGCCTGGTGCGATGTGATTTGCCGGGTTAGAATCACCGGCACCAAACCACAAGTCCATCTCCGAGCGGTTTACCTGTGGCGCCATCGGAAAGCGGGAAGCGGGCGCAGGCCAATCACCGGGGTACTTGTAAATGCGGTCGGCAGAATCTAATGGGGTCTGACGCCAGTAACGGCAGAGGCTGGGGTGCATCTCGGTGCCAGCACTGTTCGGGTCGTAGCCGACAGTCACCAGCGTATCTGAACCGACAACCGCACCAATCCAGGGTCCGGCACCAAAGATATACACATTGTGCAGCGGATAGGGCCAGGTGCCGCCACCAACACCGCTGCCCTGGGTGAGGTCAATACCCCAGCGGCTGTCGTTGTAGAACGGGCAGCGCCAGTGGTTCAGGTCAAACCACTCCATATCGTAGATGGCGAGACATAAGGTGGGGAGGAAAAAGAGCACAACGAACCGTTTCATCAAACACCTCCTTTTTAAAAATGCCCAAAACTCGCCCTTTGCCAGGTGATTCATTATATACTAAGCTTCAATTTTGTCAATGCGCCGGTCCGGACATTGTTGCGCTACAAGGTGTTGCAGTTAATTGACTGCCCTTTCTTTCGGGTTAAAATTGAGCGATGCGTCAATCAACAGCCTATTTTTTCGTCGCTTTTCTGCTTTTTGCTTTCCTGACCGGATGCGGACCACGCGGACAATCCCAAAAAGAGGCTAAGGTTAAAATAACCTTCTGGCATGCAATGGGCGGACCTTTGGGTGATGCGCTGGATAAGATGATTAACGAGTTTGAAAAGGCGAATCCGGATGTTGACATCCAGCCGGTGTCGATGGCAAACTACTCCAGCCTTTCCCAGAAGTTGATGGGTGCGGTGCAGGTGAATGCACCACCTAACCTTGCCCAGATGTACGAGTCCTGGACCACGCAGTTTTATGCCCTGAACAAACTAATTGTCCTTGACTCTTTGATTCATAGCCCGGATGGGTTTACAGCCGAAGAACTTGCCGACTTTTATCCCCCATTTATTGAGGGCAACACCTGGGATGGCAAAATCGTCACCCTGCCGTTTAACAAATCACTGCCCGTCTTCTTTTACAATATTGATATGCTGGCGCAATCGGGCTATCAGGAGTTCCCGCACACCTGGGAAGATTTGCGCACAATGCTTTTACGTCTTACCGACCGGAAAAACGGCCGCTATGGTGGCGCTGGTTTGGTTAACGAAGGGGTGTTTGGCACCCTGCTGCTCCAAAGGGGCGGCGACCATCTGGATGAACAGAGCAAAAAACCGCTTTTCAATTCCGCGGCTGGAGTCCATGCCGCCCGGTTTCTTGCCGATTTGGTTAACAAAGATTCCAGCGTCTATTACGGTGCGGGCTATGAACCGCAGAACGACTTTCTTGCCGGCCGTATCGCCTGCATTCAGAGCACCTCGGTCTCCTGGGCGTTTTTAAAGCCCAACTTTACCTTCAAGGTTGGCATCGCGCCCCTGCCGATTGCCGATAAGCCCGCGGTAATCGGCTACGGCACAAACATCGGCATCTTTCGCACCGGCACCGCCGAACAGATTCGGGCTGCCTGGCGTTTTGTCAAGTGGTTTACCAGTCCCGAACAGCAGGCAGAGTGGGCAACGCTAACCTTTTATGTACCGGTGCGGAAAAGTGCCCTGAACACCCCGGAATATCAGAAGTTGATTCAGGAAACACCCGGGCTATCTGCCGCATTAAAGCAACTTGAATACCTGCGGTTTGAGCCGCGCAGTGAAGCCTGGTTTGCCGGTAGACGGGTTCTGGGTGACGCCCTTGAGAAAATCATCCGCGCCGGTGTTGAACCGAAAAAGGCGCTCAACGAAGCTGCCGCCGAGGTGGAAAAGGAGTTGAAAAAGTGAGAAACTCTACCTTTGGTCTGTTGTCTTTGGTGACATTTGCCCTCGCCCAGGTGGTACCAATAAGATGGGTAACCGAAGATGCCAATGGCGATGGCAAGCCGGACCGTCGGGACCAAACCGTAACCGTAACCGGCATCGTCACTGCACCGGACAGCATCTTTGACAACCGTTATACCGATATCTATATTCAGGACACCAGTGGCGGAGTCAATGTGTTCAGTTATACACTGCAGAATGCTGACCTGGGTGACAGCGTGCTTGTGAACGGAACAGTGGACTGGTATCGGGGCAAGACTGAAATCTCCGGTGCCACCATAACTTTGCTTGCCCGTAGTCGAACTTTGCCCCAGCCAAGGGTCATCAGTTGCCGGGAGATGAACTCCGAACAGTATGAAGGTGAACTGGTCGCAATTCCCGGCGTGAAAATCAGCAACCTGTTCCTCGCTGGCAACACGAACTACAACCTCGAAGATTCAACCGGCACAACTCAGGTGCGCATTGACGCCCAGACTGAAATCCCGGGACTTATTCTTTCCCCGGACACATTCACCCTCATCGGTATCAAAGGACAGTACACATCGGACACCACCCAGCCTCTGACCGGTTATCAACTTCTCCCCCGCTTTCGCCACGACTTTTCTGCCCGCGCCGAGGATTATCCCCTTATCACTATCCGTGAAGCCCAGCAGTCCGGACCCGACGGCGTCACCCCGCTACTTATTGACCAGTGGGTTCGAGTCAATGGTAAAATAACCGGTCCAGCACGCATCTTCACCACCGGTACCGCTAAAAGCCTTTACATCCAGGATGAGACCCGGGGCATAAATGTTTACAACTGCTCCTATTCCGATGCTCAGGCACCGTTCTTTGACAGCCTGGGCATAGAAATCTCGGTCCTTGGTATGGTGACCGAGTACAACGGCTTAACCGAACTCGCATCGGGCGTGATGTGGGTCAGTGACACATTGGCAACTCCCATCGCACCAAAACTTCTGCCTTTCAACACACCGCTTACCGAAACAATGGAGTCCGATTTGTTAACCGTGGTCGGCGACATTATCTCCGCACCGGTGCGCTCCGGCTCTGGCTACAATATGGTGCTCAAAAACGGCACACCGGCAATCTCGGTTCGTATCTATGACAACACCGGAATTCAGACATCATGGCTCACTACCGGCAGAAGGGTACGCATCACCGGCATCGTAGGACAGTACGACTACGAACCGCCCTACAACACCGGTTATCAGTTGATGCCGATACTTCCTGAAGACATCAGCGACACCACCGCTGCCTTTCCCCCAGCAGAACGGCTCCAGATTGACTCCATATTCCCCAACCCCTTTGCCCCAGACCAGGGTGAAATCGCCACCATTCAACTCAACAGTCCGCGAACTGGCTACCGTGTTTCTGTTGCAATATACGACCTTCAGGGGAGGCTGAGAAAGCAACTGTTGAATAATGCACCGGGCGGCTACTACGACCTGAAATGGGATGGTACTGACGACCGGCTCCAGCGCCTGCCCGCCGGAATTTACCTTCTGAACATCAAGGCGTCAAAAGGTGACGGCACAACCGAAACTTTCAATCGTCCCATTGTCCTCGCCGTAAAACTGCAGTGATTGCGGCGCGCTTCAGGCTAATCGTTTTGTGCATAAAATAAGTCTCCAGAAGGCGAAACCGATTTACGCTCTTTTCGCCTT
Source organism: Caldifarciminota bacterium (assembly GCA_037441285.1). Lineage (GTDB taxonomy): Bacteria > Hydrothermota > Tepidihabitantia > Tepidihabitantales > Tepidihabitantaceae > Tepidihabitans. Next base: position 132,623 of record JBBISL010000003.1, on the reverse strand, counting down.
TTTCGCACCGTTCCTACTCTATCTCTTGACCACCTGCCATGACCTGTACTGGTTTGACTCTGCCGAGTTTGTCCTTGCCACCCGTATTTTCGGTTTGGTTCATCCGCCCGGTTATCCGTTACTCCTCAACATACTCAGCCTTGTCTCCTTACTGCCGGTCTTTACCCTTCCTTTTCGCATCAACCTGATATCAGCTTTTGCTGCAGCAGGCTCCTGTTTGATTCTCTTTCACATTATCAACCACCTGACAAAAGATTTGAAAACCGCCCTTTTGGGCGCCCTTATCTGGGCGCTATCGTTTGAACTGTGGCAGCAGGCAACCGCGATTGAAGTGTACGCCTTCCAGGTTTTCCTCTTTGCCTTAACCCTTTGGGCTCTATTACTCTGGCGGGAGACATCTGCCCTCAATTACCTTTATTTTTTCTGTTTTAGTTTCGGGCTGGCTCTTGCCAACCATTTGTTCATTTTAATCTGGATTCCAGCGTTTTTGCTGTTGCTCAAAACTCCCGTTTTAAAAACCCTTCGTCTTCGTCACTGGCTCTTCCTGATTTTACTTTTGTTATTCGGACCCCTGCTCTACTTCACTTTACCGTTCCGCTCTCAACAACCGCCCTCCTGGGCGGGTATTAATTCCGTAAATGAGTTCTTCCGCTACATCAGCGCCGCGGTTTACCGTTACCGCTTCCTTGCCGGTGGTGCCGGTTATCTTGCTCAACAGTTTTCTAATGTGCCTCAAACCTTACTCAAACAGTTTACCCTGTTCTGGCTTATGCTTTTCCCGGGTGTTATCTGGGTCCTGAGAAAAGACAAACGGTTGTTTGCTGCTTTACTCACTGGCATCGCCCTTGCGGTCGGCGCCGCACTTCTCTACAACATTCCAGACAAGGAAGGCTATTTTTTACCGGCATACTTCTGCTTGGCGATTTTTATCGGCACCTCTTTTCAGATTTTCCGGACGAACAAAGTCCGCCTTGCCCTTTTCGGCATTATCCTGTTTGCGCTCATTGGCGTCGCCATCTGGAACTATCCCCGGCAAAACCGCTCCCATCTCACCGCGCTTTCTGACCTTGCCCGCTCAATAAGCGCGGAAATGCCTGACCGTGCCGTTCTCTTTACCGACGACTACAGCCTGTTTCAGGCGCTAAACTGGTACAATATTGTTGAACAATCCGAACATCACATCACCGTCATCAGTGAACACCACCTCGCATTTCCCTGGTATTTGAAACAGTTGTCGAGAACAGTTCCGGTTCCTGACACCTGCTTTACCCTTGCCCGTACTCTGTGGGAAAAACCTTCGGGAGTGAACAACACCCGGTTTGGCACAATTGCCGCAGAAAGGGTCCAGGAGATTAAGTTTCACCTGCTCCTGAACCTTGCACCCAGACCGGCATTCTACTTTCCCCGGGATTTTTCCAATGTGCTGGAAGGATGGTACGGGTTTCGGTTAAGGTTACACGGACTGACCTATGAGTTTCGCCCTTTTGAAGACACCACACTTGACTCCAACATCAAATTCACCTTTCCTGAACCGGATAAATACTCTACAGAAAAATTCTACGACCCCTATGCTGAAGACCTGTGCCGCCGCTTTGCTGCAACCGCCAACCGTCGCGGCATGCTCCGATACGCCCGGGGCGATGAAACGGGTGCCATCAGCGATTTCAATCTTGCATTACAATACTACCCTGATTACACCGCCGCCATCGAAAACAAAGGGCTGGTGTTTGCACTGGAGGGGAAATCGGACAGCGCCCGATTTTACCTAACAAGATTTATCAAATTAGAACCTAACTCACCAGAAATCAATAAAGTAAAATCATTTCTCAATAATCTGGACAATTAAAACCAAAATTGCGCCCTCGCATCGGGCATTATCAACAGGTGTCGCACTGTTAGTTGTGGTGAATCAATAAGTTATAAAAACAGCACAATACTTTATCTTCTGTGTCTCACCAATTATAAGAGACGAACTGTTTCATAACATATTAAAAATTTGCCGCTTATAAAATTGGGCTCAATATGTAATTCCGGGCATAATCGTTGCTCTTATCCTTTTCAGGAGGGAGCGAATTGTATTTTTTCATTAAATCCCCCGAAGGGGAAACATAATGAGCATTAGCGCCACCGTAGAAAGAGGCGGCAGGTTCGAGCGCCGCAACTTCAGGGAATTAATAACCCAGACGCAAAAATTTATCGGTCATCAACTATCGGTAAGGGCAAGCCGGCGCCGGTTTTTCTTTTTGCTCGGTGATGCACTGGTGGCCATTCTAACAATAGCGGTAGTTAATCTCCTTGTACCCCAACCGGTGATAAGTTTATCTATTTCCCCGCCCCAACGACTCTTAATCCTCGCCATTACCAATATCATTCTTACAATCGGTGCCAACTTTGCCCTGCGTAACTACTCACTCGCCTGGGTCACATTTTCGCTCTCCGATTTACGAAAGTTGTTTGCTGCCAGTTCCCTTGTAACAACGAGTCACTTTCTTCTGCGCCTATTTCCCGTATGGCGCGCCCTTTCACCCGTCAGTCCGATACTCATTGGACTTATAATTTTCTTTTTCCTTGCCGCTTTTCGCGGCAGCCGAAGGTTACTGCTCGAACCGCTCTTCACCAATGCTGAAGGCAAGCGAACCCTGCTCGCCATCTCGGCACGTTATGGTTACTTTATCCCAAACATCCTGCGCCGATTAACTAACTTTAACTACTACATCGTTGGTATCGTTACCCCGGACCCAAATCAGGTTGGCAACTATGAGCAAGGTATCGAAGTGGTAGGCACAACCGATGACATTGAGGCGATAGTTGAACGGTACCGGATTGAAGTGGTAATGGTGATGCTCGAATCCAACCCGGGATTCAGTTTAGGCGACTTTTATGCTCGACTCCATCAGATTGGCAAAGTTGAGGTAAAAACGATGCCTTCGCTGGTTGACATTCTTGAAGACCGTTCTGACCTCGGCGCCCTCGAAAAACTGTGCATCCACGAACTGACCGGCAGACCTCCGGTAACAGTTGATGTCAACCAGATGCGCCGGATTTTTTCTGGTAAAAGGATTCTGGTAACCGGCGCGGGTGGTTCAATCGGCTCGGAACTGTGCCGGCAACTTGCCCGCTTTAGTCCAGAACTACTGGTCCTGTTTGAGCGCGACGACTCCAACCTGTTTTACATCGAACGCGAACTCCGGATGTTTTACCCCAACCTGCGGATTCAACCTTTTCTCGGCGACATCAATCATACCCAGGACCTGGAGCGGGCATTTGCGGAATCGCGGCCCGAAATAGTGTTCCATGCCGCCGCCTACAAACATGTACCGGTACTGGAATTTCACCCCGAAGAGGCTATTAGAGCCAATGTCTTAGGAACCCATTTTGTCGCCAAAACCGCCATCCGCTACCAGACCCGCACCTTCATATACATCTCTACCGACAAAGCGGTCAATCCCACCAGTGTAATGGGCGCAACCAAACGGCTCGGCGAGATGCTCGTCACCGCAATGAATGAATTGAGTGATATGAAGGTGGTAGTTGTGCGGTTTGGCAATGTCCTTGACAGCCGGGGCAGCGTTTCAACCATCTTTCGCGATGCCATCATTAAGCGTCAGCCCATCACCGTTACCCATCCGGAGATGAAGCGGTATCTTATGTTAACCAGTGAAGCGGTAACGCTCGTATTGCAGGCAGCGGCACTGGGCAAGGGTGGTGAGGTTTTTGTCCTTGATATGGGTAAACCGGTGCGCATCTGGGACCTGGCACACCGTATGGTCGAACTTGCCGGCTTAACTCCCAATGTTGACATCCCGATAATCGTTACCGGTGTCCGCCCCGGTGAAAAATTATTCGAAGAACTCTTGACTGCCGAAGAAGGTACCATTGCCACCGAACACGAGCGTATTTACCGGGCAAGAATTTCCCGAAACTACTCTTACCCTGAACTAATGGGTAAAATTTTCGAACTGGAAGCAAAACTTGAATTTCTCAACCCCGACGAAGTAAAAAAAGCGTTAACTCAGTTTGTCCCTACTTACCGCCCATCGGCGGTTGCAGGTACTATTCCGGCGCGTCCGGTTTCTGCTTTCTCCCCTTCCGGAATTGAGAAAGCAGAATAACTGCCAAGCCCAGCGCCGCAATTACCGCACCCCACCAGCCCAGAAGGGAGAACGCAGTAACAATCCCGGCTGCTATCAACACACCTAAAAATATCCCCAACAACGCCCGGGAATAAGACATACCCAACAACATCGCGGCAACCGCACCGGTCCAAGCACCGGTCATCGGCAATGGAATACCAACAAATATCGCCAGACCCCAGAACTCAAACCGCTCAATCACCCCGCTTTTCCTGCGCGTCCGCTTAAATAACCAGTCAAAAAAACGCTTGAAAAGATTAAACCGGCTGAGGAATAAAACCATCCGCTCCAGAAGAAGTAAAATCAAAATTATCGGCAGGATATTCCCAACAACCGATAAAACCAGTGTCTTCCATAACGGCAGGTGAAAAAGGTTGTTCCCGATTGGCACCGCCCCGCGCAACTCAACTATCGGCAACATCGCAATTACAAAAACCACCAGTTCCGGGCTCAACCCCTTCGCTCGCAACTTTTCGGCAATCCGTTCTCCGGTACTTGCTGCTGCTGGTGTCATGCCCAAAATCGCCATTATCAGCCCGACAAAAAGCAATTTCCGGCTTAACTCTCGAAGAATCTGCCGCACTGGACTATTCATTTACAACAACCCCCTTTGACGCCTTAAAACTATTTCCAGCCCAAATAGCACCGCAAGAAGCCCATAAATTATTAAACTTCTTCTCGGGTCCAGAGAAAATCGTTTATGGTAAACCCCCAATTTGAACTCAAGTGTGTCAATTTCATCAATACTCTCCGCCGGCACAAACCAGCCGCCGCTGAGCAGGGCAATTCGGGACATTAAATCCTGATTAAGACCCAGTTGCGTCATTTCAACGCTTTCTTCTGTTACCCGAAACTCAACCGGACCGGTCTTACTCATTAGCCGATTCTGGTCTTGCACCTCAACATAGGCAAAATATCGCCCTGGAGCCAGACCTTCAATTTCTGTTTTGTAACGCCCGAATCCGGTTTCCCGCATCGGGACATCGAAACTGCCACCACCGGAATCTTTGACAACCGCTCGCGCATCTAACCCTTCCCAGGGTGTTCCGTCCGGTCTTCGCGCCTTAAGTGTCAGCGTAATTCGCTCACCAGCAAGATAGCTCAGCGCATCCGTCTCAATGATAAATTGCCCGGTATCTTTTTCGCTGAGATAGCGCACTATCCCGGAAAGGAAAACATCAAGCGGTGTTGGTTTATCGGGCGACGCATCGGCAAGAAATCCCCAGCGCCACAATGGGTATGCCGCAAGGTAAACAACTTTTCCTTTACCGGTTCTGCCCGCCACGAGAATCGGCGCTTGATTCTCCTCAGTAGTCATCCACACTGTCGTCCTTTCATTTTCGACCGTGCCCATCCAGATGCTGTTAAATGGCGGCACCGAACTCAGGTTAACACCATCCTGTCTCAACCAGGGCAGAAACAGTCCCGGCTCGGTGCTCACCGGTGTCCACTCCCCGCGCATAAGTTGCCCACCTTTTACCGGTAGCAATCGCTCCAACTGCTTGCCGGCTTGAAACGCATCTCCTGCAAGTACCAACACGCCCGCACCCATTTCAACCCGTTCCCGCAGCGCGGACCAGAACTCTTTATCCCGCGGCGTCTCCTCAGCACCGTCAACAATAAAAACATCGGCACTGTCCAGTGCTACCCGTTCGGTTGAAAAATTGCCGGTTACCTTAATCGCCGCTTTGACATCAAGCCGAGAGTCTTTTTCCAGTGCTCGTCGGATAAATCTTGTCTGTGGCCCAGGATGGTTCGAAATATAGAAAATGGCGAGTTGCGCCGGTTTCACCTCCACCGAACCGGTCCGGCGATTGTCCTGATAACTCAATTCACCGGGCAGGCTTTCACCAATAACCTGGACTGTCTTGCGTCCGCTTTCGGTGAAGACCATCTGGAAAAACACATCCTGCTCACTCCAACCCGCTCCTAAGGAAACCTCTTTTGTTTGTCCGTTCAGGCGCAACCGACACCGCTCCTGATTGGCAAATCCGGAACTCGCCAGCCGCACTCTAATCCTAACAGTATCCCGGGCATAGACAACAGCCGGTAATTCCAGTTCTTCTATTGTCAAGTTTCTTCCTCCTTTGCCACCGAAACCCACCGCATATACTGGAACCGTTAACCGCTGAACAACCGGAACCACCGCGCGCGCACCGTTATCCTGGCCATCACTGAGCAACACGACTGCACCCGGATTGGTTTGCCCGACAACTTCGAGCGCCTTTCCCAATCGGGTGCGCTCCTTGCCTAACTTCGCCACCTCATCGCGCTGGCCCGATTTTATCGCCGTATCCGCAAACCACCAGACCTCCTGCTTAACCCCTTTTATCCTTTCCAGCAAAAGGGTAAGTACCTGGTCAACAACCGTGTCAACCCCAACTATTTCCATACTCCGGGAACGGTCCACAAGAAATACCACACGCCGCGGCTGACGATTCCATTGTAGGGTCAGAACTTTACCAACCGCTATCCAGCCCAGAAGTAAAATTACCAGAAGACGAAGGACAAACAACCGGTAATTCCTCTTTTCTGCTAAATCGCTCAGGTAAAGCAAAAATGTCAGGATTAATAGAATAAAACTAATGGCGATAATCATTGAACCGCTTGGGTATTGATTCTGGTACCATAATCAGTTTTAAACTCTCAAGTGCGGTGTTAAACTCAACCGGTGAACTTATCAGGTCAACAAAACCGTCACTATTGGTATCGCTCACCCCGAACACCGAATAAACACCCGCCGGCACCTTAACTTCAAATGAACCGTCTGCTAAAATCGGGGCCACCGCCTTGGTCCTCTCCTGTTCAAAGAAAACCGCTCCGCTCGGCACATCGGTTTTGCCCTTAACCGGAACACTATTAAAAACTGAATCCGTTGTCCAGTAAGTCCATGCCGGTGTCAAACCGATATTGCCTTCCAGGTCCTGAAACCCGGGTTGTAATAAAAAGTAAAAAACCTGTCCTTTACCAATTGAGTCCCGACAGACAAAATGTACCTCCTGCCAGTTGGGTTCCCAGACCCGATGAAAAAGCGTCTCGAACTCCGCGGGCACAATCATATAGTTAACGGGCAAACTCGTATCAACCGGTTCACTGAATCGAACGATGGTGCGAATTCCCCGCCCGAGATTGGCACTACCCGGTGCTGGTAAAACCGATACAACCCGGGGAGAAATTGTGTCAATTCGGGTTGACCCCAGAAAACCGGCGCGAAATCGGCCGGCATTGCCCGCCATATCCCATACCAATCCCTGAAGGAGATAACGCTGGGGCGATTGCGGCTCAGTCCACACCAGAACCCGCATTCGGTCCCTTCCCCTTGAAACCCCTCTTATCCCCAGCCCGGTGATATTCAAACTCTCAGGAACAAACCTTGCCGGGTCAATTTCCTCATCAAAAACCAGTTCGACCTGGACCCGGGTTCGGGCGTTAACCTCAACGATACGGGGTGGGAATCGGTCTGGACTGGGCGGCAGCATCTTCTTGGCGCACTGCCCGCACAATAGTAGCAATAAACCGAATAACAACAGTTGCCTTTTCATCTCATCTCCTCAAGAAATCTGGTTAACCGCTTATAAAGTGACACCATTTCAGGATGACGCTCTTTTAGGGCTTTTAGATGACGTTTAACCGTTATCCAGTCCCCGCGTTTTACCGGTCCGGTCAGACTCGCAACCGCTCCCTGCCTTTTTATGTTTCGCACCACCCCAATAGTTAACGGCATAATAATCTCCCTTGCCTTTTGCGGCGCAAAACCAATCTCCTTGCCAATCTGCTCCACCGCATAAAACAATGGATGGATAAAATTGCTACCGAACACACACATTGCGTGATAAAGTGGTCGAACTTCAGAACGAACAAAAACCGCCTTTCCTTTTAACTGCGCTACCAGCCGCCGGCCAAAGCGCAAACCTTTTCTCGTGCCATCAAGCGCAAAGTATCCTCCGGGCAGGTCTTTTTTCGCCTGCCCTTGACTAAAAAAACTCTTGATCGGATGTAGTGCTAAAGTGTCTATACCTCGCTCAACCGCGCCTTTAAAAAGTTCTACACCATAAGCACCAGAAAGGTGAACCACCAGAGTCCCGGGTTTAATATACCGCCTTAACCGTAAAAACATTTTCTGAATCTGTCGGTCAGGCACCGCGAAAAAAATCACATCAACACCCGGCACCAAATGGCGGGCATCTTCAAGCCGATGCCTTACAGTCAGAACTTTATACCCCAGTCGGGAAAGATGCCAGACAAGCGCACTACCAACTTTACCGCAACCGATAACTAAAACCCGAACCTCTGCCCTTCTGCTCTTTTGCTCTTTTGCCATTTTCCAATAATACCCATTTGACAAACCAAGTTCAAGAAGTAAAATATTGTAGCGCGATGAACTGGCTCGGTCTAAAATGTTTAAATCAGGTGCGCGACACCTTAAACCCTGGGAGGTTTAAATGAAAAGATTTCTTCTGCCCATCATACTGGGTATCTGTTCTCTTGTTTTGGCTGAAGAAGGGGCAAGGTATCTTATCATTACCACCGACGCCCTTGCGCCAGTAATCAAACCCCTTGCCGACTGGAAGCACTATTCGGGTATGCAGTGTAAGGTGGTAAAACTGTCCGAAATCGGCACTCCAGCAGACACCACCGCTATTAAAAACTATATCCGAAACGCCTATAACACCTGGCCCGTTAGACCGGAATACATCCTTCTCGTCGGCTCACCATCATCTCTTCCCGCACGCTTCTATCGAATTCAGGGAGGATATGGTTACTATTCTGATAATGTTTACGGTGATATAAACAGCGACCTCTATATGGACATTCCAGTTGGCAGATTCATTGCCAGTTCTGCGTTCCAGTGCAGTGTAATGGTTGCAAAAACCCTTGCCTATGAAAGATACCCGGACCTTACCGATAGCCTCTGGATGCGCCGTCTCACCACCGTTATCCGGGAAAATAGCGACCCCGATGACACCATCTACTGGAACGACATCCGAATATTTGCCAGTCTCGCGGGCGCAAACGGATTTGTCAGTTGTGACTCACTCTCCTATTTACGCGGCCACACCGCTAATAATGTCATTAACTCGGTCAACAACGGAACCGGAATTGTTCTTTATCGGGGTAGCGGTGTCAGTAACTGGTACCAGCCGATGAATGTCAATCCTTATTTAACAAACAATGGTAAAAAACTACCGATAATCCTTTCTATAACCTGTGAAACGATGACTCTGGCACCAGGAGAACAGATGGTTGGCGACTCCTGGGTTAAAGCTGGAACTGTTACTAACCTTAAAGGTGCGGTTGCATTCTTCGGTAACACCCATTCGCTTGCTTCCAGCAACCTTACGGTCCGCAAACGAAGTGCGGTTGCCCGTGCCTTTTCCAGGGCGCTCTTCCTTGAAGGGAAAACCAAACTCGGTCAGGCGATGATTCGTGCCAAAGACTCGGCTTACCGGGCATTCGCCGATGTCGCTGAATACCGTGGGTTTAATCTTTTGGGCGACCCGGACCTTGATATCTGGACCACAACCCCGAAACTTCCAACTGTGGAGCATCCGGATGTCATCGCGCCCCAACCCCAGGAGTTAGCAGTTCGCGTCTTGCTTAATGAACAACCCATCGCCAACGCCTTGGTGTGCATCTCAATGGACACGACAATTTACGAATATGGTTACACTGACGCTTATGGCGCAATCGCCTTTAACATCAACCCAACCGATACCGGTAGACTGCGCCTCGTGGTTACGGGCCATAACCTCTACCCTTATGATACACTAATTCCAGTCGGACAGGTTGGTATTCAGGAAGCACCGGTACTTCTGCCACCAACCAGGGTTATTGCCACGCCCCAGGTCTTTCGACATACTACCCGCCTGGTCATCTCTAATTCAACTACCACAGGCACCGAAATTGTCATCTACGATGCCAGTGGCAGACCGGTACGCACGCTAAAACACATTAAAACTGAGGTCATCTGGGATGGTACCGATGACAATGGAACACCCTGTCCTGCCGGTGCTTATCTTTGCTGGGTCAAAAACGGTACGAGTCCGACAAAAGTTCTGAAACTGAGATAGTACAGTAATTACGGCACCACCTGCGTAATAAGAAACACGCCCTGAAACTTGGTAACCCTGATAAAAGGGCAATCATTCTCAATTTCTTGACTTGTTTTTCTCTAATGGTACACTGATTATTCTGGTAGACTTCTTTGTTATTATGAAGTTAATAACCAACAGAGCAGGAGGAATCTAATGGTAATGGTTTTTTGCGAACAGCGTGAAGGTAGTCTAAAAAAGGTTGCTTTTGAAGCACTGCTCGCCGGCTTCAAGATTGCCGAAAAGAAACAGGATGAACTCACCGCCGTCATTTTAGGGAAAAACATCTCCACCCTCGCTCAGGAAGTTGTTAAATTCGGCGTAAATAAAGTTATCACGGCCGATGACCCAGCACTTGAATTTTACACCCCGGACGGCTATGGCAGTGTCCTGGAGAGGCTGGCACGCGAACACAAACCGTACGCAATCATCCTCAGCGCCACCGCACTGGGTAAAGACCTCGCCGCCACCCTGGGTTCCCGGTTGGAAACCGCACTGTTATCAGACTGCACCGCAATTGACTTTGATGAAGACGGAAATGTCGTTGCCACTCGCCCAATCTATGCCGGAAAGGCGCTCGCGACCGTTAAAGCTCCGGAGGTGCAACCGCTGGTCATAAGCCTGCGGCCCCGGGCGGTGGGCGCTCAAGGTGAACTAAACCGCGGCGGGCAGATTGTCACCGCCCAGTTGACACCCGATGAGTTGCGAATGAAGGTTGCCGAAATCGTCAAGACAGTTACCAAAACGGTAGAACTGACCGAAGCCGACATTGTCGTGTCCGGTGGTCGGGGAATGAAAGCACCGGAAAACTACGCCCTGCTGGAAGAACTGGCGGCGGTAATCGGTGCCGCTGTGGGCGCCTCCCGGGCTGCGGTTGATGCCGGCTGGCGCGACCACCAGTTTCAGGTGGGACAGACCGGCAAAGTTGTTGCCCCCTCACTCTATATCGCCTGTGGTATTTCCGGTGCCATCCAGCACCTGGTTGGAATGATTAACTCAAAATGCATCGTGGCAATCAACAAAGACCCTGAGGCAAATATTTTTAAAGTTGCCGATTATGGTATCGTCGGTGACCTGTTTCAGGTTGTCCCCCTTCTCACTGAAGAGTTCAAAAAAATCAAGCAGGGGTAAACTGTTATGCCCAACACGGTCCAGACCGATGTTCAGAAGGTAAAACGCGTTCTCGAAATTATTCTCGACACTTCGGCTTCTCCGGTACCACGCTGCCGGCTGCTTTCTTCTGGATTCGGGCCCTCTCATACATTAAAGGTCAAGGAAAACATCACCGGTAGCCGCGCCTGTCTGGGTTGTGGAAACTGCATTGACATCTGCTCCTTATTGGCACGAGAACCCGCCCGATTAAAACGCACCGCCCAGCGCACCAGTCTCGCCCTCGAAACAATGGTCGGCTCGGACTGCGACCGCTGTTATCAATGTGTCTTATCCTGCCCCCAGGTAGACACGACGATAAAACATTACATCGTCAGAGAAAGGGCGATTGAACAGATGAGACATCTGCTGGCGCACCTGGCGCCTCGCGACGACTATTATCTTGACGAGTTTTATCGGGAGGCAATCAATGGCTGAAAATATGATTGACATCTATATTATGGGTGAGCATCATCGGGTTCCCGATTCATTGACTATTCTTCAGGCGCTTGAGTATGCGGGCTATCGGCTTATTCGCGGTGTTGGCTGCCGGGGTGGTTTCTGTGGTGCCTGTGCCACTGTGTATCGCGTTGCCGGAGATTACCACTTAAAATTCGCCCTTGCCTGCCAGACCAAAATTGAACCCAATATGCAACTGGCGATGATTCCTTATTTCCCGGCACACCAGCCGCGCTATCGCCTTTCCGAACTGAAAGGTACCGCCCAGGAGGTGCTCGATATCTACCCCGAAATGTTAACCTGCTACGGATGTAACACCTGTACTAAATCCTGCCCCCAGGAAATCGATGTTCTGGGCTATGTTTCGGCAATTGTCCGGGGTGAAATCCCGCTTGCTGCTGACATCTCGTTTGACTGTATTATGTGCGGACTGTGTGTCAGTCGCTGTCCCGCCGAACTGGTTAAACATCACGCCGCCTTACTCTGCCGGCGCATCTATGGCAAATTTCTCGCCCCCCGCTCCGAACATCTGAAACAACGGATTCAAGAAATCAAATCGGGTAAATTTGCTGCTGCCCTCGCCGAACTTAAAAATATGCCCCAGGCAGAACTTAAAAAACTTTACGCTAACCGGGATATAGAACCCGAGGAGTAAAAAAATGGCTTATCCATCTCCGTTGAATGAACTTGCCACCCGCGTGGCACAAACAAGACCGGACCGTCTGAAACAGGCCTTTCCCCGCCTGACCGCCGAGGAAAAAGATAAACTGCTCCAGGAATACCATCCCGATTACCGTGCCGACACATTCTCCACCCTTCGGGTTGGACCGAACGCCGGCGACCGCACCCCGCGCGAACTTGCTCTACTTCTTGAAGGCGAAAGTTTGTTAAAAGAAGCCAGCATTGCTGTTGACCATCCAGACTACGACTGCGATGTCCTTGTAATTGGTGGCGGTGGTGCCGGTTGCGCCGCCGCGCTTATCGCCGATGACCTTGGAGCAAAAGTAATTGTGGCAACGAAACTGCGTCTCGGTGACGCCAACACGATGATGGCACAAGGTGGAATTCAAGCCGCCGACAAACAAAACGACTCGCCGGCACTCCACTATCTCGATGTGCTGGGAGGAGGACATTTTGCCAATATCCCAGAACTGGTGGAAACGCTTGTGACTGATGCACCGGAAGCAATTCAATGGCTTGAAGACCTCGGGGTAATGTTTGATAAAAACCCGGACGGGTCAATGAAAACAATCCACGGTGGCGGCACATCCCGCAAACGGATGCACACCGCCCGTGACTACACCGGCGCTGAGATTATGCGTACCCTCCGGGATGAACTAAAAAGCCGTCCGCAAATTACCGTCCTTGAATTTTCTCCGGCGGTTGAACTGCTCACCGACTCAACCGGTGCAATCACCGGTGCGGTTCTATTAAACCTGAACCTCAGCGGCAATGCCCTTTCCCGCGATTACCACTACACGGTAATTCGGGCAAAAACGGTTATTATCGCCACGGGCGGCAGTGGTCGACTTCACTATCAGGGATTTCCAACCTCTAACCACTACGGTGCGACCGGCGACGGGTTGGTTCTTGCCTATCGTGCCGGCGCCCGACTGGCATTTATCGATACGATGCAGTACCACCCGACCGGCGTTGCTTATCCCCAGCAAATCATTGGGCAGCTGGTAACCGAAAAGGTCCGGAGTCTGGGTGCCCAGCTCCTTAATATTGACGGACAGCAGTTCATATACCCGCTTGAAACCCGGGATGTGGTTGCCTCAGCGATAATCCGGGAATGCCAGAAAGGCAAAGGCGTTGTAACACCCGGCAACATCTCCGGTGTCTGGCTTGACACCCCGATGATTGAAATTTTGCGCGGACCGGGCACGGTAAAAAAAGAACTACCCGCAATGGTTCGTCAATTTGCCCGCTTCGGAATTGAACTGGACAAAGAACCGATTCTCGTATATCCGACCCTACACTACCAGAATGGCGGGGTCGCAATTGACCCTGATTGCCGAACCAATGTTCCGTTTCTGTTTGTTGCCGGTGAGGCTTCCGGTGGTGTCCACGGCCGCAACCGTCTGATGGGCAACTCGCTACTGGATGTCATCGTGTTCGGGCGTCGGGCTGGTGCTGCTGCCGCCCAAACCGCCCGGGCCAGAGGCTCTAATCTGGAACTTACCCTCAAGCATATTGAAAAATGGGACCAGGAGTTGCAAAAACACCGCATCGCTCCGACAACAAAATCGCCCTTGATTCTGCCCGATTATACCAAAAAGGAGGCTTGATTGGACTTCTCCTTTTCCGAAGATGCAGAAATGATTCGGCAGACGGTTCATGAGTTTGTCCGGCGTGACCTCCTGCCTGTGGAACCAAAATTTCTCAATGTCCGCACCCGAGAAGAACGAGAAGCCATTACCCGGGAAGCCACCCAAAAAATAAAAGAAATGGGACTGTACAGTGCGGGCGTGCCCGAGCAGTTTGGTGGTGGTGGTCTGGGCTTAATTGAAACCTGCCTGATCGCGGAAGAGCTGTCAAAAACTATCATACCGGTTGACTGGGGTGATTTTACCCCGATTCTTTACGAATGTCCGGACAGTCTAAAAGCGGATTATCTTTTGCCGGTCGTTGCGGGTGAAAAGAGTTATGCCCTTGCCTTCCGGGAGCCGGAACATTTTTCCAATCCCGATGATATGTCCGCCACCGCCCGGCCTGATGGTGACAATTACATTCTCAGCGGTGTTAAACTACTCTCCCGTCCCGACTTTGACTTCTGCCTCGTCTTTGCCCGAGCGCCCGAGGGTGTTGCCTGTTTCCTCGTTGATAACAACGCACCCGGCACCGAAGTCGACTTCGGCGTTACTCCTGCCCGGTTGCTCCTGTCAGAATGTCGTATCGGTTCCGACAAACTCCTTGGCAAACCCGGCGCAGCGCTCTATCTCGGCTATAAATGGTTTCCGTTGTCGCGCATCTCCCGGAGTGCCGCAATCCTCGGGGTCTGCAGCCGCATACTTGAAACATCAGCACAGTATGTCCGGGATTGGAAATCGATGAACGAACCAATCTCTACCCGCAAAGAGTTTCAGCGCAGCATTAGCGCAATCGCGGCAAACATCGAAGCCCTGCGCTGGCTGGTTTATCGCACCGCCTGGCTCGCCACCAATTCCAGCAGCATTAACTTCGACTCAATGCTTTTAAAACTCTATGCCCACAATATCATCGAGGATACGGTTAACACCTCGGTGCGCATTCACGGTGGCACGATACCTCCTGCCCAGCACTGGCTCGTCAAAGCATCACAGGAAGGCGAAGCCCTTGATATGCTCCGGCTGGCGGTAAGCAATGAAGTTATAAACCGCTACACAACCTGAATTGTGACCACTGCTTGAGTACCTTGTCTCGTCCATTACGGGCTCTCCTCCTGACTGTTCTTATCGGTCTGGTTCTTATCACCCTGATTGGCATCGCTGTCTTTCTTAAACTCCGCGCCGACCTCCCAACCCCGGAAACCATTCTTAACTTTAAAGCACCCGCCAGCACCCGAATTCTCGACTGTAAAGGTCGTGTCATTGCTGAACTGTTTCAAGAAAAGAGGCGTCCGGTACCGCTCGAAACTATTCCTGCCTGTCTCGTTGATGCGGTTGTTGCAGTTGAGGATAAGCGCTTCTACCATCACTGGGGTATTGACCTCATCCGGGTTGCCGGTTCAATCGTTGCCAACATCCTTCACCCCGGAGACCTGCAAGGCGCCTCTACCATTACACAACAACTTGCCCGTTCAATGTTCCTCACCCCGAAAAGGACTCTCAGCCGAAAATTAAAGGAGATGGTCCTTGCCCTGGAACTGGAACGGCACTATTCAAAACAGGAAATCCTTGAGATGTATCTCAATCAGGTATGGTTTGGTGGTTCAATATACGGGGTTGCCGCTGCCAGTGAGAAGTATTTTGGTAAACATGTCTCGCGCCTCGACCCGGTCGAGTGTGCGACGATTGGCGCGATGATTGCCAATCCCAGCGCCTACTCTCCCTACACCCATCCGGAGCGACTAATCCGACGCCGTAACTTCTTCCTCACCAAACTGTATCGACTGGGCCGTTTGACAAAAGAGGAGTGGGAAAAGGCACTGCAGAGACCATTAAATGTTCAACCTCCGGGTGGTGTTACCAATGAAGCACCTTATTTTGTCGAAGAAATCCGGCGCTATTTAATCAATCGCTACGGTTACGACTTCGTTTACAAATCAGGCGCAACAATTTACACCACCCTTGACCTCGAGATCCAAGCCGCTGCGAACCGAAGCCTGCTCGGCTGGCTGGACCGCCTGGAATCGGACTACCACCTGAAACCGACAAAACGATTCTACGACTCAATCGCCAAGTCCGACACCACAATTGGTGAGCCCGCTTATCTTCAGGGCGCACTGGTGGTACTTGATGTTAAAACCGGTGAGGTCCGGGCGATGATTGGCGGCAGGGACTTTCGTGCCAGCGAATTCAACCGGGCAACCCAGGCTTTGCGTCAGGTGGGAAGTACATTTAAGCCGTTTGTCTTCACCGCGGCGATTGACAACGGATTAACCGCTGCCGACATTGAAGAAGACAACCCCATCACATTGAAGATACCGGGCCAACCCGATTACCAACCCCACAATTACGACCAGAAATTTTTGGGTCCAATGACTTTGCGCCGGGCCTTGGCGTTATCCCGCAATCTGGTTGCGGTCCGCCTTGCCGCCCGAATCGGTCCAGAACTTGTCGCTCGATATGCCACCACAATGGGAATCACCCACAAACTCCCGCCTTATTACTCCCTTGCTCTCGGCTCAATCGAACTCACCCTTATGGAAATGACCAACGGCTTCAACACCATCGCCAATCAAGGGGTCCGGGTCAAACCGATAATGATTAACCGTGTTGAAGACGAAAACGGCCAGGAACTTGAGGAAAACCACCCGGAACCAATGCTGGCGATCAGGCCCCAGACCGCCTACATAATGACCAGTATGATGCAAAGTGTGGTCAATGAAGGTACCGGAACTGCAATTCGTCAACTTGGCTTTACCGGACCAGCAGCGGGCAAAACCGGCACCACCGACGATTACACCGACGCCTGGTTTATCGGTTTCACACCCACACTCACTTGCGGCATCTGGATTGGCTATGACAGAAAAAGAACAATCTTCCGCGGGGCAACGGGTGGTGTTATCGCCGCACCGGTTTGGGGCGAACTTATGAAGCAAATCGCCCCGGACACGATGAGCACATTCCCGGTGCCACCGGACATCAAAACCATCGCCATCTGTGAGCAGTCCGGCAAACTCGCCACTCCATTTTGTCCCCGCGCCCGCTACGAGGTGTTCATCAGTGGTACCGAACCCACAACCCTCTGTCCCCTTCACAACCGCCCCTGAGACGCCGGCAATCATAAAGATTTATCAGGCTCTTTACCGGAAGTTTGGACCCCGGCACTGGTGGCCCGCGGAAACTCCGTTTGAGGTCATTGTTGGCGCCGTCCTCACCCAGAACACCGCCTGGAAAAATGTCGAAAAGGCGATCAGCAATCTGAAATCTGCCGGGTGTTTAGAACTCAATCAACTGAACCGACTACCCCGGCGAAAACTGGCGTTTCTCATCCGACCCGCCGGTTATTACAACATCAAAGCAAAAAGACTTCGGGCGTTGACCGAATGGCTCGAAACGAACGGTGGGCTCGAAAGCGTAAAAAGGTTTTCAACGCCGGAACTCCGGACTCAACTCCTTGACATCTACGGCATCGGTCCCGAAACCGCCGACTCAATTCTCCTGTATGCGTTTAACCGCCCGGTGTTTGTCGTCGACGCCTACACCCGAAGAATTTTCAGCCGCTACGGACTCATCTCAGGAGATGAACCGTATGAGCAGTTGAGAATTTGGCTGGAACAACAACTTGTTCCGTTAACCGGCAAGAGTAGGGCACGCGCTGTTGCTATCTTTAATGAATACCATGCCCTGCTCGTGCATCTCGGGAAAACCCATTGTCGGCCCCGGCCAACTTGTTCGGGCTGTCCGCTTGAGTCCGTTTGACTTTACCCTGATTCCTCCCTAACATACCATTTATGCTGTGGCTCTTACTGCTTCTGACCCAACTACCACCCGACTCGCTTGCCTCGCCTTCAGACTCGACACCGGCGGATATCATCTACTACGGTGGTAACCGCGCCCTTTTCCTTGCCACCAAAAACCAGGTCGTTTTACTTGACTCCGCCTGGATTCGCTACCGGGATATGTCGGTTTATGCCGACTCCATCAACTATCACATCGACACCAAAATTGTCAGTGCCCATCGCAATGTAAAGTTCCGAACCGCAAGCGAAGAGGTTATCGGTCGCGAACTTTTCTACAATGTTGACACCCGTAAAGGAATGATGCGCCACGCTCGCACTCAGGTGGAAAATGGATATCTTACCGCCCGAGAAGTCTGGCTGGTAAAAGAAAAAGTCCTCAATGCCCGTAGTGCCGATTACACCACCTGTGACCGGGAACACCCTCACTACACATTCTTCGGACCTCGAGTCCGGTTGTTGATGGACGATATCGCCATTACCCAACCGGTTCTGCTCCGTATCGGTCGCATCCCGATTCTTGCTGCCCCGTTCTGGATTGTCCCGGTCGCATCTAAAAGGAAATCAGGACTGATGCCCTTTAAAGTCGGCAATGCCCGGGACCAGGGTTACTATGCCAAAGGCATCTCCTACTACTGGGTTATCAACGATTATGCCGATGCCACTTTCCTCCTCGATTTGATGACGAAAAAGGGGATTCAACTCCGCACCGAAGGAGTGTACATCGTCGACCCTTATGTTCGTGGCTCAATCCAGGGTTCCTACATCCGGGAAATCTGGGACACCCTGAACCCTGGTCGTCCTCGCTACAGCTTCAACCTTGCCAGCACCGGTAATATAACCCCTGTGACCGATTTCACCATCCAGACCGAACTCATCTCGGACACCGCTTATGCCCCGGATTACGCCGAGGACCGATTGGACTGGCTTAAACAGGAGGTGTACTCGTACGCTGCCCTGCGCCACCGTTTTCCCGCCCTGGGCCGGCTCAACATCCGGGGCGAACGCCGCACCTACTATATGCGGCACTATCAGTACTCCTACCTCCCGGCTGGGTCATTCGCCTTCAACACCCGCACCCTGCCCGGTAACTGGGACTTCTCTCCTGCCCTGAGTTTTTCCCGCCGGGTCGAACAGTACGATTCCAGCGGTATTGACACCCTCTTGCGCCAGCGCCTTACCCCGGGAGTATCCTTCAATCTCACCAGCCCTGAATACCCGTTTGGCAGGGTTGACATCAGCGACCAGCTCTCAATTGCCGATTTTTCGCGCCGCTCGCTTACCACAAGGCCGTTTTCCTCCCGTCCCCTCAATCACGAAATCTCCCTTGCAACATCTCAAAAAATCCTTGGGATATTCAATACGGCAGAAGGTATCACCTTCAACCAGAATGACGATTTGCTGGATACAATGCCTCTTGAGCCCCATTACTCTTTCTACCTGACCAGCAGTTTCTCACTCTACCGGGTATTCGGCTTATCAGTCTCCACAATTCACGGCATCCTTCACACCGTGACACCGGTAATGCAGTTTAACTACCAACCCCGCGTCACACCCCAGGGACTGCTTGGTAAAATAGAATTAACCCATCCGGAAAATGCCCTCTTCATCCTAACTATCAACAATGGCTTCCAGGCAAAAATCGGCGCAACAAAACAGAAGGTTGACTTCGGCGTGGCAAACATCACCACCTCATTTGACCTCATCAACCATCGTTTCACGCCATTTAATGGTAACTTGAGCCTCCGTCCCCTTGCCCTTTTCCCGATTGTTGACTCAGGTCCGGTGCGCAACAACCTGGACCTGTATCTGGACGGTAACATCTCATTTAACCCCGACTCAATGCGTTTCGGCCAGGACTTTTCCGCCTTCACCACTTTTCTCTGGACGCACACAATTAGCGACACCTTTCACCAGCGGGAAGATGGCTGGGAATTACGCCTCAATCATACGATTGGAAAAAATGTCCATATGATTACCGGCTCTGTGGCATTCTCCTATGCAGGATGGCGCCTCGGGCTCAACTCCCTCGGTTACAACATCATCCAGCGCCAGGTTACCGACTACTCAATTACCCTTTGGCGCGACCTCCACTGCTGGGAGGCACTCGTAACGCTTTCCGGACTGGGAAAACAGTGGCGCTACGACTTCGAAGTCAGGATTAAAAAACTTCCGGATGTCCGATTCGGCAAAAGCACCTTCCGCGCCTTCCTGCCATGAGCAAATTAGCAATTTACCTTGCCTCCACCTCTCCGCGCCGGCGTCTGCTTCTACGCCACCTCGGCATTAAGTTCCGTTTACTCCGCCCTGATTTTGTTGAACCCGATATCAAAACCAGCAAAGCGCCCAAAAAGTTTGCCATCACCTGCGCTCTATTCAAAGCCCTATCCACTCTGCGCTCCCATAAATTAAAGTCCGGACTGGTCATTGGTATGGACACAATTGTTGTTCAGGGAAAACGCATCCTCGGTAAACCGGCAACGGTCAGCGAAGCAAGAAAAATACTTAAAATGCTTTCTGGTAAATCGCACTATGTTATTACAGGAATTGCTATTATAAAATCACCCGAGAAAAGAATAATAACCGGCGCCGAATCAACTCGGGTAACATTCCGCTCGCTAACGCCAGAAGAAATAAACAGTTATATCCGAACCCCAGAGCCCTATGACAAAGCCGGCGCCTATGCAATCCAGGGCAGGGCATCAATCTTCATTGAAAAGGTGCACGGCTGTTACCTCAATGTGATTGGACTACCGGTACCACTTCTATTGAAACTGCTGAAACAGATTGAACTTAGAGTAAAATTTCAGGGCGATGTTAGGCGGATTTCAACGCGAAAGTTGGCGTCAACCAGATTACGGCCGTTATCCAGAATTAGATAGTAAACCCCGGTAGTAGGAATGGTGTCATAAAACAGACGGCTGTCATCGGCAAACCGCTGGATTAAAAATTCCGGTTCTTCCTGGCGCTGCCAGCGCCCAAAATTGTCCTCGTCTAAAAAAAGCAGATACACATTCCGGGTGTCAGACCAGGACTGCCCGCTCAAACGGTAGCCGGCTCGTGCCGTATCGGCGCAAAAAACATAACTGCGACCCTTTACCGCGCCTTCCCAGTAAGCAAAAGTTACTACCCTGGGCTTAACAGAAACAACGAGCGAGTCGCGCGCCTTTCTGCCCTTTTGGTCTAAAACCTCAACCCCGATTATCGCCATCCCGGATGAGTCCGGAGCCCGCCACTTTACACTGTCCCCGCTGATATCAAGCAGCCGCCCACCTGTGCACCACCATTCAAATGTCAAACCAGAACCGCCTTTTCCCTCGACCTCGCACCGATACCAGGTACTCTCCTGGGCGCTTAAATTCGTTTTTCCTGCCAGCGCTTTAATTGTCAGCTCAGGGGAAAAAGTAAAACAACTGCCGCCTATTGAGACGACGACAAAAAAAATGGTCAACACCGGTAATAGCCAACGGCAAACGGTTCTAATTGGTATCATCTGCTCTTTGAATTATTCACCATCCTTACCCCCTGTCAAGAAAGCAATCATCGCTTTGAACTGTTATCGCGCCGCCTGAAAACCAGCAGAGACACAGTTTATAACATATATCATTCCCAACGGTTAGATAGATAAAAGCCGGCACCGAATTAAACTGAACCCGGCGTCGGGAAAAGTATTAAAAGGTAAGCCCGGGGCGTGCCCCAAGGCAGTTTGGGGTACCGCACTAAAGGCAACCCGTTGGTTGAGTTCAAAACTATCCGCCATAATCATTCATCGGCACAACACCCGGTTCCTTCAGAAGTTACATAGGGAAATCTAAACAGCGGTCACCGATTAAGGTTGATTTACCGCCTTGGCACATTATCATTGTATTATGCTCAACTCCGAAATCATCGCCCTGCTCAATCTTGCCCAGACCGCAGAAAAGGAGAGTTTGGAGCGCTATCTGGGGTTTGCCTTTCAAACCAAAGACGCGGGAGGAAAAGATATGTTCATCCGGCTGGCACTCGATGAATACCATCACTGGCAGTTGCTCGAAACCCAGCACCGTTCCCTGAATGAAAACGGGACATTTTCCCTAGTTGAAATTCCGGCTTCTCTTCTTGAGCAACTCATTCCGCACCTTTCGGAAAAAGAACTGCTCATCCGGGGCAAAGAAAAACAGAACGAACTTAACGCCTTACAAACCGCGCTTCAGTTAGAAAGGTCGGCGCGTGATTTTTACCACCGAGCCCTGGAGAAAGCAACGGAAGATGAACTCCGGCAATTACTCTTGCGCCTGGAGCAGATGGAGCAGGCACATCTTGAATTGATTCAAGCCGAAATCGACCACATTCAAAAGACCGGTTTCTGGTTCTGGTTTGCTGAGTTTGACCTGGAAGGAAACCCTTAACCAATCTTTCTTACCCGCTCCTGAAACTTGATACCCAGTTTTTCCAGTTCAGCAAGCACCGGGCGATAAATCTCGGGCACAACCGGAATCTGGACACCGGTAAGCCGCAGTTGACCCTCAAGAGTCATCTTCACCGCAATTGCCGCGGGTAAACTTACCGTCCGCGCCATCGCCGAATCACCATTGGGCAGACCAAAATCTATTAAAGTGGACTCAATAAACTCGCCCCGCTTATCAGGATATGCTACCTCAAACTGGTGCTGAAGCACAATCATATCCTTTTCGCCCGGTTTATAGGACATTCGCTCCAGCATCGCCTTCGCCAGAATATCAAGCGTGGAACCGCGCTCGAGCCCGATGGGTTCATCGCTGAAAAGTCCCAGCCAATCCAATCGTTTCATTACGGGACTGTCAAGGCTCAACCCCAGTTTCTTTGCCACATCCTGCCGCAATCCCCCTTCTTCCGGAACAAACGCCCTTAACCATTGAGCGTAAGTCATCTTATTCAGGTCGCTCCACTCCCGGTCGTCTTTGAGTAATCCAAGGTTAACAAGTGCCTGCATCGTATCACACCAGCCAATGTTACGGAATGTCGCCCGCAACATTGTCTTTATTCCTTGAAGCCCGTAAAGTTCGATGTAGGGCAAAGAGTTACGATTGGGATAAGCCTCAAGCACCCCCAGCCCTTCAACCATCGTCTTCCAGTAAGAAGAAAAAAGCTTGCTGCTGGGAATAAAAACCTCTTTGCCGTCCTTTAAAAAACGGGCATCGTTACGCCCCGCCATTAACACCCCTTTCGGACTCCACGAAAACTTGTACCCCAGAGGGTTGTCATTGGCATCCGGTGCCGGCAGACCACCGCAGGAAGATATGAAACTAACGACCTTGCCCCCTTCGTTTTTAACCCGGTCGATAATCGCCATCGCCGACATATGGTCAATTCCCGGGTCCAGGCCAATTTCGTTCAAGAAAAGTAAGCCGGCTTTTGCGGCGGGTTCTGAGTATTGGCGCATCGCATCGCCAACATAGGAAGTCGTAACTAAATGTTTTTTCAGCTCCAGACAGTGTCGGGCAACCGTTACATGATAAGTATAAGGTAAAAGGCTTACCACGACATCAGCCTCCGCAATCAATCGGTGTAACTCAGGTTCGTTATCAACCAATAGCGCCACCGCCTTGCCCTTCGGATGCCCGGCAATCAAATCCTGCGCCTTACTTACGGTCCGGGTCGCCACCACGGTTTCAACACCGGGCAACTGCAACAGATAACGGACCATCGGTCTGGAAACAAGACCGGCACCAAGGATTAAAACACGCTTATTGCTCTTTGTCATAAAATTATCCCCTTTCTTTCACAAATTTCTCAAGATACTTATAGTTCGGTGTTAATTCCCCTTTATGGAGAATCAGTGCCTGTTGTAAAGTTCCGGGTAACACCAACCGTTCCAACTCAGCCTGAAAATCAACACTGGCAAGCACCGGAATAAATGGCAGCAATGCTTCTCCAAACTCCCGGGAGGCATCCAACGCCAGTTCGCAGGGCAGATTATCAACCGCCATTATTACAATCCCCTGCCCCTCTAAACCATCGGTGACCCTTCCGGTCAAAGGGTCGTAAACAAAAAATGGCGCACCCGGGTCGGTGGTTTTTACCGTAATTTCAATAGAGCCCTCAATGTCACAGGAGATATCACCGATAACCAGCAATTTGAATCGGTCAGGCTGAAAGTTCTCCCTCAAATACTCTTTTGTCACCAGCCGCGGATAACGACCAGAACCGAAAGATAGGGCAAGTGTCGTTCAAATTTTGCCCGATACAGCTCGGGATGATTGAAATACTGGCTCAGGTCAAACTTCTCCTCAGGGTTTTTCGGCTCAACCGTATCCTCCTCTTTGAAAACTACCTGATAAATCTGGTCTTTTTTCCCCTCTTTGAGCAGAGCCGGTAAATCCGCCGGAGTCACTAATGTTGTTCCCAGTGCCGTTAAAATTTCACCCGCACCGCGGGCAACATTACCGTAGCCGGTCACGCCAATAACCAATGGCGCCAGCTCTTCTGGTAAACCATTACGCCGCACCGCTTCTCCAATTTGGGCAATCGCCTCCTTTGCCTTATCAACCCTTTGGTACTCGTGTGCCAGTTTTGCTTCCTGAAAAGTTGTTTCCCAGCCCAGGACCTTCAACCTTCGACCCAGAGCGGCAATGGTATCTATCATTCCCGCAATCCCGGCAAATCGCCCAAAGAAAACCAGCCTTTTCCCCTGCTCATCGGTAATCTTTTCATAATCAAGCAACGAACAACCCAACTCCATCATTCGCTTCAACATCTTCATATTGTGGGGCTGACCCTTAATCACATGGGCAAAAAACATATAAGTTCCCTGCGGCCGGAAAAAATTGACGGGCATCTCTTTGACACCGAGCACAATCGGACAATCGGCAATATCCTCCCGCACCTCTGCTCCCGCCTGCCGAAATTCCTCATCCGAGAAAATCCGAATCGGCGAACTCTGAACCGCAAACCTCAGCCCGTATTCAACAATCAACTGGCGCAGCTGGTCCGGTGTCAACGGCACCCGCCGCTCCCAGATGTTTTTATCTTCTCGCCTGATACCGATTACATTTCTTACCATAAAAAGTCTTATATCTTAACAAAAAGCCATTTCAAGTCAAAATATAAAATCGACACTAACCTTGCCGAAGAAAAATGGTGCGGGACGTTTCGGTTTATCCTGACCAAATTTCTTGACTTTTACTCTGATTTGGTTATTATATTATTGTCGATTGAAAACGGGTTCTCAATCGGCAGGAAAAAGTAGTAACCCAAAGAAAAAAGGCTTGGAACCGTTCAGTTCCGGGTAAGAGCACAGTAAGATTAAATATCATCCTTGTGCGAACCCACCTTTTGAACGATTCTCAAGCGAAAACATAACAGGAGGATAGTTATGACAAGGCGCTTGTTCGTGGGCAATCTGCCCTTCAGCGCAACCGAGACTCAGTTAAGAGACCTTTTCGGTCAACATGGCGAAGTGGTTTCGGTAAATATCGTGACCGACCGTTTTACTAATCGTCCCCGTGGGTTCGCCTTCGTGGAGATGGCTACGGACGAAGCGGCTCAAGCCGCTATCGCCGGCCTGAACGGCTATACGCTTGAAGACCGGGCGTTGAATGTAAATGAGGCGCGGGAGCGCACCGAAAGCCGAGGCGGCTTTGGTGGACGCCCACAGCGTGGTCAGCGCCGAGGCGGTCGCAGCGGAAACAGCGGTGGTTTTTCTAACCGGCGCTGGTAAACGATAGACTAAATACCAAGCGGGCTCAGTACTGAGCCCGCTTGACTTTTATATAGGTTTTCTATACTAAACTATGGCTCCACGACTTAACGATGAAACAAAAATCAGGCGGTTAACCGCTGAGGTTTTGCGCTACGCCGCCCAGAAAGTAGAATATGCCGACCTGCTCTATGAAAGGGTGTTGCGGATTGAACTCCAAAAACTTCCCGACCGTGTAATTCAAAAACCGTTCAATGCTAAAGCCCGGGTACAGCTGCGCCTCCTGGACGACGGGAAAAAGGTTGAACTAAAAGTCGGAACCCTTGAACTGGCATCGCTTAAACAGGCAATTGACGACGGTGTAAAACTCCTCAAACTTACGCCTGCGCCCCCAAAACCGGTGTGCCTTGCTCCCATTCCCAATCCGGGCAAGGTCCACTACGGCGCTCTGGCACCCAAAACATTTCCTGCCGCCCGGATTTTCGCGGCGATTATTGACGGAGTGGAAAGTATCGCCCATAAGATTGAACATCAGCATCCGGTAATGGAACTAAAGCCGGAATTCTGGTTTTTCTCGCAGCGCGAGGAGAAGGTTATTGCCGACACCGACGGCGTTTTCAAAACCCAAGTTATGCCCCGAACCTTCTTTCAACTTTTTACCCGGGTAAAGGGGCCGGATGGAAAAATGACCCAGACCCGAGTCCGATTGGGTAATCCTCTGCCCTACTCTTTTATCGTTGAATCTAACAAAAACGGATTTCGCCTCAGCCGCCTTGCCGCACGACACATCCGGGAATGGATGGAAAAGACGGTAGAGTTGCAGACCGCCATAACCCTATCGCCCGAAGAAATAAAATCGCTCACCCACTTAGTATTACACTATACCACCCTGGGCGTCTTCGTTCACGAAGCGCTCGGCCACAACTTTGAAGCCGACATCGTCAAAGCCGGTGGTTCCGGAATAATTGACCAGGAGGGAAAACCCAAAGGGATGGTAGCGGCTGAAGATGTAAACATCTTAGACGGACCACTACCTGATAAATTTGACCAGGGGTTTGGTGCCGAATTTATCGATGATGAAGGCGTCGAGGTCCAGACCAAACTCCTTGCCGAACACGGTGTTGCACAGGGAATGATATTAAATCGGGAAACCGCAGCTTATTTCAGATTATCCCCCAACGGCGGCGCATTCAGTGAACTGGGTGACCGCAGAATTCCCCGGATGTCAAACACCTTCGTAATGCCCGCCTCCCGACGCCAGTGGCATAAAACACTTGAGGAACTTATCAGCGACATTCCCCGGGGCATAATCTTGATTGGAACCTCGGGCGGTGCCGTGTCCAAAGATGGCATGTCCTCCTCGGTACTTATCGGCTATCTTGTTGAAAACGGCAAAATTACCAAAACGGTTAAACCTTCCAACTTTTCTGCCAAAACCCTTTATGCCTTGCGGTATGTTGATGGATTCGCTGGACCAATTTCAATCGACGATGTCGGTTTCTGTGGTAAAGGACAGACGAAATATGTCGGGGACGGAGGCCCGATGTGGACGAGGATAAAAAATAACGAGTTTGTTAGCCTTTCGGTTCAGGGGTGATGTATGGAACTACTCAAATTCAATGAAAAAGTAGCAAGACTGGCAAAAAGGTTAAGACTGGACGATTGTGAACTGCTTGTCACCAACAGCCGGGTCCTCAGTGCCCGGATTGAAAACAAAGAAATCACCCTCGAGTTAAAAGAAGACATCTTCTCTGCCGGCCTCCGTATCCTGAAAAGAGGTAAAATCGGCTATGTCCCGATAACTGAACCAAATTTTGACCTTCTGGAACGTGGTATCACAACCGCACTCGTCAAAGCCGCTCCTTCCCCTCTCCCATCCTTTGCCATAATTGAAAACCTGCCCGATGGACTCATTAACTTTGACCCGGCGGTTGCCAATCTTTTCAACTCGCCCGGTAAAGTACAGGAAATTGCCCGTGAACTTGTCAGCCGGGCTTTCGCCACCGGCAAAATCGAAACGATTGAAGGTGCAATCCAGATTGAGATTGAACAACGACTTGTTTCCACCTTGCACAGCCCGGAAGTCGCTTATGCCGAACGCACCGGTTTTTCTGCCTTTGCCGAAGTGAACTCAAAAGATTTTGACTTTGTTGCGGGAAGAAAGTACCCTGAAGTCATGGAACAGGTAATCGAGCTGGGCGCCCGCGTTGCCCGCAGTTTATCCGACCGGGAAACCAATCCCGAACAGGAAAATATGCGAGGCAAAAAGGTACCGGTTATTCTGCATCCAGTGATGTTTGAAGAACTCATCCGCCGGCTGGTCGCCGAGCATCTTTATGCCTCAACGGTGCAAGAAGGGATGTCGCGCTTGCAGCTTGGTGAACGCGTTGCCCCCGACCAGTTTACACTGTGGGACGACGCGACCGCTCCCTATGATGGCAACACCTTCCCCACCGACGATGAAGGCACCCCCAGCCGGAAAAACCTGATAATTGAAAACGGCATCTTGAAGATGTACCTCTATGACCGGACAACCGCGGTAAAAGATGGGGTCGAATCAACCGGCAATGGCAAAAGACGACCGGTACTGATCGAAGAGGAACATGAGGCGCCGGTCCGCTGCACCATCAACGACATTTACCTTGCTCCGGGAAATCAGTCGCTCGATGAAATGGTGAAATCAATTAAACATGGGTTGCTCGTAAAAATGCTTCTTGGCTTCCATACCGCGAACCGAACAACCGGAGACTTCACCAACCCGCTTTACTTTGGCCAGGTTATAAGAGATGGCGAAATTGTCGCGCTCCCGGAACCAGGACGCTGGGCGCTCAAAGGAAACGCCCTTGACTGCCTTAAAACGGTTCAGGCGATTAGCCGTGAAACCAAACCGACCGGCTCGGGAATTCTACCCTGGGTAAAGGCGGAACTCACCGTCGCTTAAATGTTGTTGTAGCGAGCAATTCGCAATATCGCCAGCAACTCGCGGAAGGCGCCAAAGTAAAGCACCTGGGTTGCCATCCAGGAACGGTGCACCGCCTCAACCACCTGAGGTCGACTCACCTCGTAAGCGATAATAAGGGTCCGCAGCACAGCATGCCCGAACACCGTACCACAAACAATCCCCAGTAATAGACCGATGAAATGGTTGAACACTCCAAACCCGAACTCAACCAGCTGATTGAACATGCTGGCAATCAACAACGCCAGCACCGATAAAATGACAAAAATGCCGATAAAACAGACCGCCGGGGCAAGACCGATTATCTGATGAATGGGGATAAAAAGCCGCACCGTAGCAACCAGCGCCCCGATAAAAAGGGCTGTTTCATAAAGAACGAGCGAAAAATCCCTTGTTGCCCTGAGAAACTGAATCGCTGCACCGGTCGCAACAACCCCAATCGTCAATATGTCAATCCAGTTGAGCCTCATCTTGCCGAATTGGTTTCTTGCTCAACTAAAGGTCTTTTAAAAAACAGAACCGCCCGGGTTATTATTCCGCTGTGTTCCGACCCATTAACCGTTGCCACCAGTTCCCACCCTTCTCGTCCCAAATCATTGACATAGGCTTCAACCCCCTCCATCGTATCCCGCGCCTTCTTTTCACCCGGCACCTGTACACCCCAGCGTGCCATCTTCAAGATCGGGCTCAGGTTGATATCAATCTGTAAAAACTTGTATTCCCATTTTGTCATCGTTCAACTCCTTTCTCCTTTTTAAATCCTAATCGGGCAAAATAGCCAGTCAAGTATAACCAGCACCAACTGCGGGCTTGACTCACCTCCTTCTATCCCGTAATATCCAGACTATGTCCCGACCCCAGCAACCAGAACCGGATTGGGGTAAAGTTATCCAGCGCTATCTCCCCGTTCTCAAGCGGACAGCCTCACGCGTTGCCGCTTTAGGCTGGGCGAAACAAAATGCCGGTAATTTTTCAATCAGAATCGAGGACTATTTGCTGACCAAAATCACCGGTGTCTCAATGCAACAAGTCGCCCGTGAACCGCACTCTTCCATCTGTATTGTTCAACCCCAAAAAGTTGGATGGCGCTATCGGGTCTTACCTTCCGGGGTCAAACCAACAAAAGAACTTCCAACCCACATCCTGGGACAGCGCGTCCTGAAAAGGTTTCGCCCTGCAGAAACGGTCCTTTTCCACACCCATCCCTCAGATACCGTGCGTTTGACCGCGCTCTTTCCTCACCCCCGAACCCTGCTCCGGAAACTAACTCCATTCCTGAAAAAACTTCCTGGCGTAGTTACCGCGCTCCCCTTTTTTGAACCCGGCTCATATTCTCTGGCTCGTGCCACCGCCCGAGCATTAAAAAACTACCGTTTAATAATCTGGGTCAATCACGGCGTCATCGTTTCCGGCAAAACGCTGCCGGAAACTTTGCGGCTTATCCAGCAACTCAACGCCGTGGCTCAGAAAACTCTTTGCCAACGATAGGACCACGAAGTTGAAAACACCACGCTTTCCAAAACACCTGCCCGCACCGGATGGCATCGAAACATTTTACGAAGTTCGCTCCCGGGATTCGCACCTTCCTCCCGAAGAGTTTGCCCAACTTCCCCGGCATCCGATTTACATTATCCTTGACAACCTCCGCAGCGCCTTCAATGTCGGCGCTATCTTCCGACTTGCTGATGTTACCCGCGCCCGGGAAATTCTGCTCTGCGGCTACACCGCTCATCCTCCCCATAAAAAACTGGAGCAAACCGCTTTGGGCACAACCAATTCCGTGCCCTGGCGTTGGTTCCAAGAAACCATTGACGCCGTCCAGGAGCTGAAAAAAAACGGGGTGCAAATTGTCGCCCTGGAAACGGTTACCGGCGCCCCCTCTTTTCATCGTTTCACCTACCAATTTCCTGTCGGCATCGTTCTCGGCAACGAAGCGCTGGGTGTTTCTCAGCAAGTCTTGGGGCTATGTGACGGCATTGTTGACATCCCGGTTTTGGGCTATAAGAATTCGCTTAATGTCGCAACCGCGGCGGCGGTTGTCCTCTACGAACTGCTGCGGCAGGGCAACTGGATTTAATCAACCGGCTCAGCCCCTTCTCTTCTCATTTTACCCGTTAACCTGCATTCGGGTTTATTCAACCGGTCTAACCTTAGGGATATGCGACTTCAAAACCGGCTTCTTATAAAGCCCTACACCCAGCACGAAACCCTGCCAGACGATAAGCACAAACCCATTCTCCACCCTGGCGTCAATTTCAATAGCACTGCCGTTGATCAGGCCTTTTGCCTGCTCATCGTTAACCTCAATTAGGTTTTTCTGAGCCGATTTCCCTAAAATCTGCATCGCAAAAGTGGTTGGTTTGACCGAATGAGGAAATAGCCGACAGAGCCGTATCCCGCGGCGTAACGGTTTCAACCGATCAAACTGCATCACTTCTGAAGTCCCGGCAAAAATTGTCTCCTGTTCTTTTATAAGTTTTAGACCCTCCAGCCAGTTCGCCGGCAATCCAAACCTCAACCGCAAAAAATCAATCTGTTCCATTTATTGGCTTCCTGATTAGGGCAACAAAAAAGGCTTCGGTGTCGTTATCCTGCGGTAAAATCCGGCAACACCGTTTCACCACCTCAGGAAAAGCTTCGCCTTCCCATTCGGTTAGTGCCGGTCGTGTAACAAACCCTCGGAGTTGAAACGGCACAATCTCGGCATCAGGATATCGTTTGAGCAACGCCGCTACGACCGCTTCATTCTCCTCCGGCGCAATCGTACAGGTAGAATAAACCATCACCCCACCGGGTTTCAAAGCCTGATACCCGGCGCGTATCAAACCCCGCTGGAGCATTGAAAACCGTTGAGTCGCCTTTACGGTCCAGCGATTTAACGCCTCGCGTGTCTTTCGAATCGTTCCCTCTGAAGAACAGGGCGCATCGACCAGAACGCGGTCAAAGAAACCAGAAATCGTCTTTGCGATAGACAGCCCGTTGGTACGGCAAACCGCAACATTCAAACATCCCATCCGGTCAATGTTACCAATCAAACCGCGCACCCGGTCTAAGGAAATATCATTGGCAACAATCAAACCCGTATTGTTCATCATTGCCGCCATTTGCGTCGTTTTGGAACCCGGTGCCGCGGCGAGATCAAGAATTCGCTCCCCTGGTTTCGGGTCAAGCACAAGTGCCGGTATCATCGAAGCCGCATCCTGAATATAAATCAGTCCGATAAAGTGGCTGATGGTCTTACCCAGACCTTCTCCTTTTCGGGCAACAAAACCAAAAGGATAATAAGGCAGGGGTTCGGGCTGGAAATCGCTTAAAAGCGGCAGGACCTTATCCGGTGTCGCCTTCAAGTTGTTAACCCGGAAAACCGTGGGCAAAGGAGTAGCCATCGCTTCCAGGAAAATATCAAAATCCGGTATAAACTTTGAGTAACGGTCGATAAACTCCTGTGGAAAAAGACGCCTGAGTTCCTTCATCGTTCAACTGTTGAAACAGCTCCTGACCATCGCTCAAGCCGTTTAAGCGCAGCAAGTTTCTCACCCCGCCCCAGTTTTGCCTCTTTGATTCCCTTTTCGAGAAAGGAAATGGTGTGGTCATAATCACGGCGGTTGACCGGATAAGGATACCCATCCTTCCCACCATGGGCAAATGAGTAAGTTACCGGGTCCCGAAAAGAAAGTGGCGCCCCATAAACCACCTCAGCCACCAGCGCCAACGCTCGCACCGTTTTCGGTCCGACCCCGGGTGTAAGTAAAAATTGGGCGAAGTCTGCCGGTGGTTTCTCATAGGTACTGACCAGCACCTTTTTTAAATAGTTGGGACTGATGTCCGTATCAAGAATCGGGTGATGCTCCGGCATTTTTAATCTTGTAACCTCCTTCAGGGTCTTTTCCGGAACATCCTGTGCCAGTTGCACCACCACCTGCCTTGCCTTTTCCGCCTCCCGGGCAACCATATTCAACACGGCACTCGCTCGTGCTCCAGCAATCGCCTTATGGGGCTCGTTTACAAAACTTTCCAGACCCTCTGAATACCAGTGATACCTTCGTGCCCAGCGCGTTGTCGCATTCATCCCCTGTTGCACTATTGCCCACTTCCCATCCCTGGTGCCGATGAACATATGGTGGTAAATCTGAAAACCATCCTGCAAGCCGCTGGAATCAACTTTAGCAACCAGCCGACTGGTCTGGGTTAAAATCGTCCCATTGACCCCAAACCGTTCGGCATAAAAATTAATCTCCTCTGGTGTCCGGCGCGCTGCCCTGCCCTTTCCACCGCAGACAAAAAATCCCAAATCGGGCTCTAAACCTTTAATTCCTTCCTTCAGGGCACCACAAACTGTTGTCGTCAAACCCGAAGAGTGCCAGTCAAATCCGGCAACACAACCGAGGCTCTGAAACCAAACCGGGTCTGAGAACCGACGCAAAACCTCCTCTGCCCCGAACTCCCCTACGATAACTTCCACAACCGCCCGTACCAGCCGCTTCATTCTTTCAAAAAGCCAGGCCGGTGCCGAGCCATAATGCAAAGGCAAATCGGCAATGCCGCGCCGCATAAACTGATTGTATGTGGAAACCGCTTTAGGTCAAGAGACCGGGTTTCCACGAAACTCATCTATTGACAAATGCCGGCGCTTGCTTACAATTCATTCGGCAGTGAACCAAATAACTTTTCAATCCGGACCGGCACAGGCAGTTGCTGGCGGTTCGGGGTTCAAACGGAGCATGTTGCCTTGAATACGGCACATGCGGTAAAAGTACCTGGGGCAGTAGCTCAGTTGGGAGAGCGCCAGAATCGCACTCTGGAGGTCGCCAGTTCAAATCTGGTCTGCTCCACCTTTTGCTTTTAGGGGGGTAGATGGTCATCTTGCCTCGTTATGTATTCCTCACCAAAGGGGTTGGTGTTCATCGAGAACGCCTCGCCAGTTTTGAGGCGGCATTGCGCGATGCGGGCATCGCTCCCTTCAACCTGGTGCGCGTCTCTTCTATCTTTCCGCCCTATTGCCGGATTATTTCACGCACGCGCGGTTTGAATCTGTTGAAACCGGGCCAGGTGCTGTTTGTAGTTATCAGTGATAACGCCACTAACGAACCGCACCGGCTCATCGCCGCATCCATCGGTATCGCTATCCCCAAGGACCCATCGCGCTACGGCTACCTCTCCGAATACCACTCTTTCGGTGAGCGAGAAGAAAAAGCCGGCGATTATGCCGAAGACCTTGCCGCGCAGATGCTTGCCACCACCCTGGGCGTACCCTTTGACCCGGACCTCAGTTACGACAAACGGAAAGAGGTGTGGAAAATCGCCAAAGAGATTGTCCGCACCCAGAACATCACCCAGAGCGCCATCGGCAATAAAAATGGCCTGTGGACAACGGTTGTTGCCGCCGCCGTGTTCGTTACCGATGTACCGGAAGATAAGGAAACCGAGACCGAATCTTCTGCCCAACCTCGGGGTTAATACACCTTTTTAATTCGCAACGCCGGATAGTAATGGCTTAAAATCTGGCGGTAGTTGTATCCCTTAAGTGCCATGGCAATCGCCCCATCCTGACATAAGCCAACCCCATGGCCCCAGCCTCGACCTTCAAAACTAAAACGGCGGGCTAAAAGTTTCATTTGAAAAAATGTGGACTTCAAACCAAGGGCAAGCCGGAATTGACTGCCATCGACCGCAACCTCACCTCGGTCGGTTTGGAATCGAACCCTTGTTACTCTTTTATTCAGTCGGTCTTTCTCCAGCCTAAAACCGCGCAATTTGGGTTTGTTTTTCCAACCCTTTAATTGCATTAATACCAATTCTACACTGTCCTGAGACACACTCCGACGCCAGTAATAGTTTTTACTCGAAGCACAAAATGGCTGTGCCCCAGCGCGATTTCCCGGTGTGTCGTAAACTGACCGAAGGTAAGGTTCTGAACCATCGGCAGTAATCCCACCACAATTCCCGTGATAAAGTGCTACCGCGACCTCATCGTTAAACATCAGCACCTCACCTTTTGTCTCATCAACCGCCTTGTTTCCAAGACCAACCTCCCTATCCGCCCCTTGATACTCCTGGTCCCGGAGATAACTGTCGTAAAGTTCATAACCCAGGCCGCATCGCATCCTTAGCCGGGTCAGCGTAAAACTGCGAGCGGCAACCGCCTGGGCTTTTACCGCTTCAAATGTCTCGGGTTTAATTGGTCCGATTTCTGCCGGCACCACACCATACAGATACTGCTCAAGTGTCAGTTTGTTCACCACCACGATACCGGTGTCGGGAACGATGAACGCCCGAATTTCACCCCGATACCGTCTACCTTCAACTTCAATCAGTCCAGTGCTGAAAAAAAATACTGTGTCATTGGTACTTTGCCAGAGTGTCGGGACCCCACGATAACTTCTCCCATCAATCAACTTCACCGCAATCCGGTTGTCCTCCTGGTCCAGCACAACAGCCTTTTCCGGACCAACTTCATAGCGTAAATCATTTGTCATTATAAGCAACCCTTGCGCTCCTTTCAGTTTTACGCTGTAATGTCCGACACTCAATCGCACCCGAACAAAAATCTCCTTACCCGAAGAAAAACGGTGTTGCGTGGGCGTTGAGTAATGGTAACAGGCTATAAAAATCACCAGACTTAGTACGGTTAAACCTCCCGCCCCAATCACTTTAACCGGACGAAAAAACCCGAAGGAAACTTGCTTTACCACCATTGACACCAATTTAACTTCAATCGGCGTGATGTCAAAGATTTGCTAACTGGACAATAATACCAGATTTGTTTAAAATAGCGTATGCAACATCGGGATTTGAGGGTCGCGGACGCAATTCGGGACATCGTCGCCGACATCGTGCTGACAAAACTTTCGGACCCGGCGATTGGCTTTGTTACAATTACCCGTTGTTCTCTTTCCCGGGACCTGCGTAACGCCACCGTCTATATCTCGGTAATGGGTGATGAAAACCAGCGCCAGCGCTCCCGCACTCGTCTTGAACACGCCCGAAGGTTTATCCGGCGCCTTCTTGGTCAACGACTTAAGCTGAAGTTTTTACCAGAGCTTCACTTCGAACTGGACGAAATTCTCATCGAAGAGCAACGCATCGGCGAAATCCTCGACCAGCTTAACCCGGAGGAGGAAGAAAAAGAAGCTCCCGACCGTAACAACAACGAAGACAACACCCCATCAGATGAAAAGTGACGGCAACTATCC
Organism: Caldifarciminota bacterium; assembly: GCA_037441285.1. Lineage (GTDB taxonomy): Bacteria > Hydrothermota > Tepidihabitantia > Tepidihabitantales > Tepidihabitantaceae > Tepidihabitans. The sequence continues at coordinate 96,875 of JBBISL010000003.1, read as the reverse complement.
GGATGCGCGGGCTTTTGAACATCAACAAACCGGCTGGAATTTCTTCTTATGATATAATCCGGCGTCTTAAACCTTTGCTCAAACCGAAAAGAATTGGTCATGCCGGCACCCTGGACCCAATCGGAACCGGGGTATTGCTAATTCTGATAAACGAGGCGACCAAAATCAGCCGTTTTTTGCTCAATCAGCCCAAGGAGTACGAAGCCGAAATTCGGTTCGGGATTCAAACCGATACCGACGACATCACGGGCAAAACCATTGCGACCGCCGCGGTACCACAGATTAACTCTGAAGAGGCGGAAAGAATCATCGTGCACCGATTCACCGGTGAATTTGAACAGACCCCACCCCGGTTTTCCGCATTGAAAAATGCGGGCACGCCGCTCTATAAACTGGCACGGCAGGGTGTGGAATTTACCCCGCATCCCCGGCTGGTTACAGTCTATGAACTAAATCTGCTCAACTGGCAACCACCCTGCGCCACTATCCGTTGCCTTGTCTCCAGCGGCACTTACATTCGCAGTCTGGTGCGGGACATCGGTTTCGCCCTCAACTCCTGTGCCACCCTGACCGGTCTAACCAGAAAAAAAGTCGGCAATTTCACCCTCGAGACCGCGGTCTCTCTTGAAAACCTAACTGCGCCCGAAGCCGATTGGAAAAATTTTCTTATTCCGGTTGAACAGGCGCTAACTCAACTCCCCCGAATTACCATAACACCAGAACAGGCGGGGATGCTCCTTCAGGGGAAAATCATCACCCTTCCTGTTTTAAACATAACCTTACCTGAAGCCCAGAACCGTAACCAGTCCTTACTCAACCCATTACCCGATATCTCGCTTGCCCTTTCTCCTGACAACAGCTTCCTTGCGCTGGTTAAAATATCCGACAACCGAATCAAACCCGTAAGGGTGATTTATGCCGATTGAAAAGAGTCAGTTGGTATTAACCATCGGCAGCTTTGATGGGTTGCATCTCGGCCATCAGGCAATCATCCACCGGGTTCAGGAAATCGCCCGAGCCATCCACGGCATTCCAGCAATGGTGACCTTTCACCCTTTGCCCGCCCAACTTCTCCACCCTGATTTCCCCTACCTCCTGACGACAATTGACGAAAAGATTCCACTCCTCACCGAACTGGGCATCCAGTTCACCTATCTCATTGAATTTAACCAGCAACTGCGTTCAACCGAGCCCGAACAGTTTATCAAAAGTTACATCGTCCAGCCCCTGCAACCCGCGGTTTTAGTCCTCGGCGTGGACCACCGCTTTGGCAAAGATGGCAGAGGCGACATCAACCTCCTCGCATCTCTCTTAAAACCTCACGGTATCCAATTAGAAACAGTTCCGGAATTTCATCACCTCGGCGCACCGGTAAAAAGTACCCGGATTCGGGAACACCTCGTATTAGGCCATGTCCGTCTTGCCGCAGAACTTTTAGGTCGACCTTATGCCTTCACCGGCAAGGTTACCCGCGGCTCTGGCACCGGCCGACGGCTTGGCTTTCCAACTATCAACCTGCAACCGCTGCATCGGGAAAAGCTGTTACCCGCCGAAGGTGTTTATGCGGCTATCGCTGAAACCCCTCTGGGAAACTTTGGCGGTGTTCTCAACATCGGCTTTCGCCCGACATTTGGCGGAAACAACCGGACGATAGAAATCCATCTCCTTGATTACCCGGCAAATGCCCCGGAAGTGGCAAAGGTTACCGTCCATTTTCTTGAACGCATCCGACCCGAAATCCGATTTGATAGCCCGGAGGCACTCAAGGCGCAAATCAAACAGGATGTTGCCATCGCCCGCCCGCTCATCGAAGATTCGATTTACCGGGCATATTTCCTCGGTTAACTGACCACAAACAGTTGACAATAACCCATTAACATTTACTATTTACCATTATGATGCCTTTCCTATTGATACTTTCATTGATTGAACCGGCACAGATTGTGCCGCCGGACTCGTTCGTTTATCCTTTGCGTGTTGACACAATAAACGAACTGGAACTCACCATTTTCCCAGAAGCCCGTAACCCTTTGCCGCTCTTCTACAAAATTGACTGGGGCGATGGCGAGACCCTTGACTGGACCGGACCGCTGCGTTCGTTGACTGATATTACCCGTTACCATCGCTATCATTCGACCGGTAAATTCGCCATCCGGGTAATGGCAAAAGACTCCATCGGCAACCAATCAACCTGGAGCCAGCCCTGTTCGGTCCAGGTTGTCCCGTCCTTGCTCAAATGGTTTGCACCGACATCTGGTCCGGTTGTTGCCACCCCGGCAATTGACGAAATGGGCAATGTGTACATCGGCGATGAAACCGGTACCTTCTACTCCTTCTCTTCTAACGGTGAATTGCGCTGGACCTTTACCGCCCGGGGCCCGATTTACTCCGCAGCAACAATTCACGCCGGCAAAATCTATATTCCCGCACTCGACTCCCACCTTTACTGCCTTGATACCACGGGCAACATCCACTGGTCAATAAACCTCGAAAACGAACTTTGGACCCCGGCGACGGTTTATACCGACGGCTCAATCTACATCGTCAACGACAGTGGCACCCTGTTCGCCCTAACCCCTCAAGGTAAAATTCGCTGGCGCGTCAATGTCGGAGAAGAAGCCACATCTTCCCCAACGATTGCCCGTAATGGGCTAATCTACATCGCCACCGACTCGGTATACTGCTTCACAAACCGAGGCAAAAGACGCTGGGCTTTTGGTACCGGTGATGAAACCTATTTCTTTCCCGCCCCGGTTCCGGATGAACAGGGTAACATCCGTATCGGCTGCTCCGATGGCTTCATTTACGCCCTGAGACCCGATGGCAGGCTGCGCTGGCGGATTCCGGTTCCGGATGAGGATGAAATCCGAACCGAGGTTGTCTATAGCCCTGATGGTACGATGTACTGGGGCACTGATGGTTACTACCTTTGTGCGAAATCCGACACGGGCCGGACAAAGATTATTTACGAAATGAATGATGTGGTTTGTTCCACACCAGCGGTAAGTGACAACGGTACGGTTTACATTTTGCCCGACGACGGCACTTTCTACGCCTTCACCGCTTCAGGCCGAATCCTCTTCAAACAGGATGTTGCCTGGGAAGACAAGGACCTGTATTACACATCATCACCCACCATCGGTCCTGATGGCACAGTGTATATTGGCTCCTGGGATGGTGGTCTCTACGCCTTTTACGGCGATGCACCACCCGCCCGTTCCCTCTGGCCCCAGTTTCGCCAGAATGCTCAACACACCGGCATCAGCACAAAAACCGCCGGGAAAAGGAGGTAATGTCCCGATGTGGCAAATCATCTCCGCGCCGACCCGCCGCTTTCAGGAGTTAAGTAACAAACCAACCTGGACCGCACCGCTCATCCTTGCCCTGATTTTGCCGCTCTTCATTGCTACCATTGGCAGCTCATTTTTACCGCGCCCCCGCCTCGTAGCCAGTATCGAATCCCGCATCGCCAAGACCAAAGATTTTCTTGAAGCCCAAATGGAAAAAGGCAAGATGCCAGCAGACCAGTATGAGGCGGCGCTCAAGCGTATCGAGGATATGTCCCATTCCGAAATCGAGTTCTACCAGAACGCCTCCTGGTTGAAACTGTTTTTCCGCTTTTTTGTCCGCAGCCTGCCCGCCGTGGTCTGGTCGGGGTTGCAAATCGTCATCTGGAGCACAATCCTCAATCTACTTCTGCCCCTGCTCGGCTCCTCCTCCAGCTTTGGCCGCACCTTCGCCATCACCACCAACGCCGCGCTCGTCCGCATCCCTGCCTCTCTGTTTCACATCATCATAATCCTTGCCACCGGCAATCTGACCGCTGCCACCAGCCTTGCCCCGCTCGCCGCTAATGCTCCGGTTTATCTCCGCGGAGTTTTCGCCTGCATTGACATCTTCACCATCTGGGAACTAATTCTTGTTAGCCTCGGGCTTAAAGTCATCTTCAACCTTAAAATGAGAAACACCGTTCTGGTCGTATTTCTCATCTGGTTCTGCTATGTCCTCATCATTGCTGCTTTAATATCACTCTCCGGTGGTCTGGCACTGGGATAAATAGTAATGAATTTTTTTGCCCTTCTCCTTTTTTTCATCGCCCCAGCGCCTGACGATACCCTTTACCTCAGCCTCAATCAAACGCTACAAACCGCATTAAAACAAAGCCCGCAGGCAACTGAAGCCAGTGCTGGCCGGTTGCAGAGCTGGTTGACTTTAGGTCAGGGGCTAAATGGCATCCTGCCCGCACCTCAGGTAAACATCACTCAGACCAGGGAAATGTCCGGGCAAGCACTCTGGACCAGTACCCTGACCATCAATCAGGTGTTGTTTGACCCAACGGTGTTCGCCGGCTTCATAAATGGCGTTGTTAACGCCCGTTACTATTCTCTTGACGCCCGGGAAAAAATCGCTGCCCTCATCTTTCAAACCACCACCGACTATCTAAACCTTTTAAAGGCTCAACTACTGCTTGATGCCGCCCAGAAAGCCCTCCAGCAGGCAGCGGAAAACCTCAACTATACTACCGAACGCTACCAACTTGGCCAGGTGTCGCGCATCGACCTGTTACGCAGCGAAGTTTTCTACTCCCAGACACAACTCAACCTGTTAAGCGCCCAGAAAAATGTCGCTTTGGCTCAGGAAAAACTACGCTCCACCGCCGGCATCAACCGTCCTCGTCCAATCCGGGCAACCGAACAACTCAATTCACCCGCCGATTTTCCCATCACCGACCCCGACAGTCTGCTTAAGACGATTGAGCGCGTTAATATCAGTGTCCGTATGAGCCAGCATCTCAATACCGTTGCCCGTCTAAACCTCGGTGCCGCCATTGCCCGCGTCCTGCCTTCAGTATCGCTTTATCGTTCCTGGACGACCATCGACACTACCCTGCCCCAAAACTATCGTACCTGGCAAAAGAACGCAAACCGTACCGACGGCATCCGCTTTTCCTTCTCGATCGCTGACATTAAAACCTTGCTTCTTACCATCGGTGACGCCATTGCCGGCTCACGCCGCGCCCGTGCCGCGCTGGCACGCGCCCGTTTCCAGTTGCGGGCTGCAGCCCAATCCGCGCTTCTCGACCTTGAAGAAGCGAAACTCCGTTACACCGAAGCAAAACGCAACTTAGAACTCAACCGGGAACTCTACAACCTCGCCCGCTCGCAATACGAACTCGGTAGCTATTCCTTAAACGACCTGTTGGAAGTTGAAGTCAACCTTGCGCAAGCCGAGGCTTCCTATCTTGCCGCGCTCTGTGACACCTACATCCAGACCGCCCAGATTGGCTATCTTTTGGGCAAAACCGATATCTTTACTGAAGGGCAATAAGTTGAAGGAGGTGTCGTGAAAAAACCGCTCCGCATCATTTTGGTTGTCCTGGGAGTTATTATCCTGCTCGTCCTTTTCATCGTCCTTAACCGTTCCCGGGGCTCACCCGGCGTCCTCTGTGAAACCGAAACCGCCGACTACGGTTCAATCCTGTCCAAAGTTACCGCCACGGGTACGCTCCGCGCCCGTACTCAGGTCAATCTTCAGGCGCAACTGATGGGTGTAGTTAAAAAACTGCGCATCCAGGAAGGCGACTTTGTCCGGACTGGTGACACCCTCCTGGAACTTGACCGGCAGACCTATGAAGCACAACTAATCCTGGCACGTGCCCAGTTCACCCAGATAAAACTGAAACATGCCCGAATTGAAAGCCTCTACTCCCGCGGACTCATCGCGCCGGAGCAGTATGAAGCATCCCGCGCCGCCTACGAGGCGGCTGAAGCCCAGTTTTTACAGGCACAAGACCAGTTTGACAAAACGGTCATCTGCGCCCCAATCTCGGGTATCGTCTCCCAGTTAAACATCAAGGAAGGAGAAACGGTTGTCATCGGCACGATGAACAGTCCCGGTACCGTACTGATGGTCCTTGCCGACCTGTCCGCAATGGAAGCCCTGGTTGAGGTCGACGAAACCGATATTGTCAATGTCGCACCGGGTCAGTTCGCCCAGATTACGGTTGACGCCCTGCCCGACACCACCTTTACCGGAAAAGTCACCCGGGTGGGCTATATGCCGGTACAAAAACTCCTGAGCGCAACCGAAAGCGGAACGAATTTTGAGGTTACTATCACCATTGACAGCACCGTGGTATCATCCTTGCGTCCGGGAATGACCTGCCACGCCGAAATCATCACCGCCCGACTCGACTCGGTGCTCACGGTACCGATTCAGGCGGTGGGCCGGCGCAAAGTGGCGGGTAAAGAGACCGAAACCGTGTTTTTGGTAAAAGATGGCAAGGCGGTGCTCACCCCGGTCAAAACCGGCAAGGCAAGCGATACCGACATTGAAATTGTCGCCGGCATCAATCCCGGCGACGAGGTTATCACCGGTCCCTACAAGGTTCTGACCAAACTCACCGATGGGCAACGGGTCAACGCCCGTCCGGTGCAAACCGATACGCTTGACTGAGGCGTGCTGATCAAAATCGAACAGGTAACCAAAATCTACCCCCTGGGTAAAAGTGCGGTGCGTGCCCTTGACGGCATTTCGCTGACAATTGAAAAGGGCGAATATGTTGCCCTGATGGGACCCTCGGGCTCGGGTAAATCGACTTTGATGCACATTCTGGGCTGCCTCGACACACCGACCACCGGCAAGTACTTCTTCAACGGTGCCGACACATCCCAGCTCAGCGACAACGAACTCGCTCGCCTCCGTAACAAAGAGTTCGGTTTTGTATTTCAGAACTTCAACCTGTTGCCCCGGCTCTCCGCCCTTGCCAATGTTGAACTGCCGATGCTCTACGCCGGTGTTGGGCGTAAAGAACGGCGGCGCCGTGCCACCGAACTGCTCACAATGGTTGGCCTCGGCGACCGGCTTAACCATCGCTCCAACGAACTATCCGGCGGCGAAATGCAAAGGGTCGCCATTGCCCGCGCCCTTGCCAACTCTCCAGCCGTTATCCTTGCCGACGAACCAACGGGCAACCTCGACTCCCGGACCGGCAGCGAAATTATGCACCTGTTTGACACCATGGCACAGGAAGGCAATACCGTCATCCTTGTCACCCACGACAAAACGGTCGCCGACCATGCCCGGCGTACGATAAAACTCAAAGACGGCAAAATCGTCGAGGAGTAATAAATGCTCTTCTGGGAAATTGCCAAACTTGCCCTGACCACCTTTCGCATCAATCGCCTGCGCTCCTTTTTAACCACCCTTGGCATCATCATCGGCGTAATGACCGTCATCGCCATCGTCTCTTTAATTCAGGGTATGAACTACGAAGTGGAACGCCAGATCAGTTCCCTCGGCTCCCATGTCATCTACCTCCAAAAGATAAACTGGGGAATGGGCCGCATCGACTGGGACGAAATCAACCGCCGGCCCGACCTGACTCTGGACGACGCCAACGCCATCGCCCGGCTCCCGATAATTGAACGGGTAGCGCCGCTGCGCAGCCGAATGGTCAATCGGCTGAACTACCGCAACCGCAAGGTAACCAGTATCGAAATGGCGGGCATCACCCCGGCTTACGCGACCATCGCCAACTACACGATTGAAACCGGCCGTTTCATCAATTCCGACGACAGTATGCGCAAACGACCCGTGTGTGTGATCGGTGGTTACATCGTTGACAACCTCTTCCCAGACGAAGACCCGCTGGGCAAAAGACTCAATATTGAAGGTAAGAGTTTCATCATCATCGGCACCCTGGTCCGCAAAGGCTCCTTTTTAGGTCAAACCCAGGACAATGTACTTTTCATCCCCCTGACCACCTTTGAAAAAAGCTTCAAACCCCAGGGCGGATTTGGTACCCTTGCCCACGACCTTGCCATCGTCATCGAACCGAAAAAAAATGTTCCGGTCGACCAGGCAATTGACCGCATCCGCGAACTGATGCGGCGGCGCCACGCTCTGGGTTATGACAAACCGGACGACTTCGGCATCAACACTCAGGAAACGCTGCGCGAAATTTACAAAAACATCACTCGTGTTGCCTTCATTGTGATGATTGCCGTTGCCGCGATTTCGCTGCTCGTTGGTGGTATCGGAATTATGAACATAATGCTCGTTGCCGTCGCCGAGCGCACCCGAGAAATTGGCTTGCGTAAAGCCCTCGGCGCTACCACGCGCAACATCCTCTATCAATTTCTCCTTGAATCGGTCTTCCTCGCCCTTGCCGGTGGTGCTGTCGGTATCCTTTTTGGTATCGGCATCGCCAAGATTGTTGAGCTCACCGCGCACCTCCGTGCTGCCGCACCGTTCTGGACCATCCTTATCGGCTTTGGTTTCTCGGCGCTGGTTGGCATCTTCTTCGGCATTTACCCGGCATCACGGGCGGCACGACTTGACCCGATTCAGGCGCTCCGTTACGAATAAACCGAATTACCCATTCTGCGAGATTTCCCTAAACCCTTTCTACCTTCCCGGCATATCTGATTTACGACATTAACAGAAGACAGACATCAAATTCAAAAACCGCAGCAATACCGGCTGGCTAAAATTCCATTAAAACCGCTTAAGCATTTATCAGGAAGAAGGGAATTGAAAAGATTTTCGGCCGTAAAAGCGCCCCCGAAAACCATCCAACCCCTGCAACTTAGACAAGAATAGGCGCTCCCTTAAAAATAGCAGCAACCTCCCTTAACACCACCCTACTGAATACTACCCCCGGAACGATCCAGAGGACGGTATCAACCACAACCTCAATCACTTAATTTATTATTTTTCAATGTGTTATATAGTTCGTTACCTTCTCCCTCTTTTCGGGCTCTAAACATTACAGGGTAAATTGCCGGGTACCATCTCTTATTTTGAGCGGTACACAATTGTGTAACTTCTGTGTTATTAAACCCTTGCCGGCACCGCCCCACTTCAGATTTTGCCCCCTTCAAGGCTAACAAATTAAACTGCAAATATTCCAAAAAACTCTTTGCCCCGGATTGGGCAAAAACCGTTACTAATTTACCCCTTGCTCTTGCCCAAAACATCCGTGCCAAACTGCCTCAATATATTGGACCCTGGATTAACCGATTTTGAACGCAGGTCAAAAACTTGACTCACAGCAAAATTCGTTTATCCTTCTAATAATGAGTACAAAACGTTTTACCGTTAGAACAAGAGCCTGCCCTTACTGCGCTGAGGGCGTAACTCATATCGATTACAAGGACCCACGACTTAAGGACTTCCTGACCGACCGTGGAAAAATCGTTTCTTCGCGCGTCTCCGGCTTGTGCGCCCGTCACCAGCGTCGACTGGCAAAAGCGATTAAACGGGCACGCAATATGGGTTTATTACCCTTCATCACAGTCCACATTTAAGACTGACTATGAGGGTCATTCTCCTCACCGACATCGAACGACTGGGCAAACAGGGCGAAGTGGTTGAGGTTCGTGATGGCTTTGCCCGCAACTATCTTTTGCCCCGGAAACTGGCGATTGTTGCCGATGAAGGGAGTATGCGCCAGCTCGAAAACATCCGTCAGCAGATTGCAACCCGGAATGAGCGTTTGACCAAGCGGCTAATGACGGTCAGTCAGCAACTGGGACTGGTGACATTAAAGGCAAAAATTCGGATGGGTGCGGAAGGTGCATTCGGCGCCATCACCAATGCCGATATCGCCGATCTCTTAGAAAAAGCGGGCCATAAAATCGACAAGCATGCTATCGTGCTGGAAGAGCCAATAAAAGCGCCCGGCGTCTATGATATCCCTATAAAATTAGGACACGAAATAACCGCCACCGTAAAACTCTGGGTCGCTGAAGAAACGGTGGATTAAGACCCCATCTTTGATGCCGCAGCAGCCCGCAGGTTCATCCCATGATTGAAGTTCAGGTTGAAGCGGTTTTGATTGACAATGCAACCAATTCCCCGGTTATGCTCTTGCGTGAGGTTAAAGGCAACCGGGTTTTACCGGTTTTTATTGGTGCGGCTGAGGCGTCAACTATCGCCTACGCCCTTGAAGGCATTCAGTATGTCCGGCCCCTCACAGTCGATTTGATGCGCAATTTGATTGTCGGAATGAACGGTAAAGTAAGTCGGGTTCTCATCACCAAACTGGAAAACGAAACCTTCTATGCGGAACTGGTAATCGAAACTGGTGACCGGTTGATTGCAATTGATGCTCGGCCTTCCGACTCTGTTGGTCTGGCGTTACGCACCGGAGCGCCCATCTATGTTGAAGACGCAGTAATGGACAGTGCCGGGCAGTTCCTCTCGCCTGAAGACGAGGATAAACTGCGGGAACTTCGCACCAAATTACGGGGCATCGACCCCGAAGACCTGGGCAACTACCAATTCTGACCCATTATGACTTTGTCGGTAATTGAACAACTCAAAAGAGGCGTTGACCGCCTGGAAACCGAAGCCGAACTACTTGAACGACTGGAGCAATCTCGTACCACCGGTAAACCATTGCGCATCAAACTGGGCATCGACGCCTCGGGTCCGGATATCCATCTCGGCTTTGCCGTAGTTTTGAGAAAGTTAAGGCAGTTTCAGGACCTGGGGCATATCGCGGTCTTGATCATCGGCGACTTCACCGGCAAAATCGGTGACCCGACCGGGCGTTCGAAAACCCGACCGCAACTTACCGATGAACAGATTAAAGAAAATATGGCACGATACCGGGACCAGGTGTTTAAAATCCTTGACCCGGCGCGCTGTGAATTTCGTTACAACTCAGAATGGCTCGACCCGCTTAATGCCACCGATATTGTCAACATCGCCGCCCGTTACACCGTTGCCCGGCTGATTGAACGCGAGGATTTTAAAAACCGGCTCCAGCAGGGTGTACCGCTATTTGTTCACGAACTACTCTATCCCCTGTTTCAGGGCTACGACTCGGTAATGGTTCAGGCGGATGTGGAACTGGGTGGCGCGGACCAGTACTGGAACCTTTTGGTCGGCAGGGAACTCCAGGCACGCTTTGGACAAAAACCCCAGGTCATTATGACAATGCCTTTACTCGTGGGGACCGACGGTAAAATGAAGATGTCAAAATCGTACGGCAACTATGTCGGCATCACCGAACCACCGCAGGAGATGTTCGGCAAGTTAATGTCCATCCCTGACGAGTTGATTTTAGACTACTTCCGTCTGACCACAACAAAAACCGAACCGGAACTCAATCAGATTGCCCAGCGCTTAAAGGCGGGCGAAAACCCCCGTCACATTAAAGCCGAACTGGCAAAAGAGGTTGTTGCCCTCTACCACTCTCCCGCCGAAGCGGTAAAGGCATCAGAAGAGTTCGACCGGGTATTCCGGGAAAAACAGGCGCCCGAAGATATCCCTGAATTCCTTATGCCGCCCGAAGGCGTTAACATCGTCGAACTGATTTCTGCCACCGGCCTTTTGCCCTCAAAAAGTGAAGCACGACGCAAATTGCAGGAAGGTGCGGTATACCTCGATGGTCAGCGGCTCTCCGACCCGAACTATCTGGTGCGCGTTGCCGACAACCCTGTTATTCTCAAAGTCGGAAAACGCCGGTTCCTCCGCCTTGTTCCCCGCAGACCTTGACTATTTTCCCGGGTAGTTTACAATTTCAGGAAAGGAGTATCAAGATGAACAACGAAGAAAAGCAACCACCCCAGGGACCACCGGTCCAGGTGGAAATCGGGGAAAAAGAGTCGGAGGGGATTTATTCTAACTTTGTGCTTATTGCTCATTCCGGTTCTGAATTCATCATTGACTTTGCTCGCATCCTTCCCGGCTTACCAAAAGCCAAGGTGTTTGCCCGAATCGTAATGACGCCGCAGCATGCCGCTCTCCTCCACGAAGCGTTAGCCGAAAACATTAAAAAGTACGAAGCCCGATTCGGAAAAATAAAACTCCACGGTCAAAAGGAAGATACGGCAAAATCTCTTGGCTTCTAATGGACCGCCCCCGGTGCCCAACTTCCGACCTGGTCTACCCCAAACAGTAATCCAGATAAGTCAACTTGTCTGGCGCCAGCGCGGCAAAGCCTACCTGGTTGGTGGACCGGTTCGTGACCTGCTTCTCAACCATCCCTGCCCGGACTGGGATATTGCTGTTGACTTCGGATTAAGGGAAAACCGGGCTGTAGTTGAAAGAAAAATGTCCGAACTTCTGGGCGCGGTTGCCCGGCTTCTAAAAGGCAAATTTGTGTTTCATCGCCCTTTCCTCACTGGAACTGTAACCCTGCCTGACAGTACGAAAATCGACATCTGCCACACCCGGCGCGAATCGTACCGCAAACCGGCAACCTTGCCCCGAGTTGAACCAGCCTCAATTGAAGATGACCTTGCCCGCCGTGACTTTACAATCAACGCCCTTGCGCTCGAATTAACCCCTGACGGCGAGAAACTCATCGACCCTTTCTCAGGCCAGGAAGATTTACACCACCGGCTCATACGCATCATCCATCCGCTAAGTTTCATCGACGACCCGACCAGAATTTTTCGTGCCCTCAGATTTGCCATTCGTCTTGACTACAACATTGAATCCGGCACCCTTTACCTCCTGCGGGTAGCCGTAAAGGAACGCTATCCCGCGCTTCTAACACCGGAACGAATCCTCTACGAGTTGCGTTGTATCCTCGCCGAATCCGCCGCCCTGAAGATGCTGCAAGCGCTCCTGAAAGAAAATGTCCTGCCGTCTTGCTGGAACAACTGGCGGTTAGACCGCTCACCCCTTCCCGGATTAAAAAAACTCTCCCAGCGTGGCGCCACCTCCCAGGAACTTTTCTGCTACCTCCTCAGTTTTCTGCCAGTAAACGAGAAATTCCCCATCACCAGCGAAGAACGCGATACCGCCCGGTTCCTGCGTCATCTTAATCCCTTACGGCATCGTCTGTTGCGTGCCAAAAAGGTGAGCACAATTTATCACATCCTTAAACCCATACCGGAGCCCGTATTACTCATTATGACGAAACTTGAGCCCCCAACAATTCAGAAAAAATGCAACTTGTTCTTACATCAACTTCGGTTTGTCAAACCTGAAACTACGGCTGCTGACCTGATTGCCTTGGGTATCCCACCTGGTCCCAAGATAGGCCAATTGATGAAACGTTTGCTCACCGCCCGGCTGGACAAAAAAGTCCAGACCCGGCAAGAAGAACTCCGGCTACTTAAACGCTGGACAAATAAAGGGTGCTGATGGACTGGGGCGAACTTATCCTTTCGGCACCGGCGATTCTCTTCGGACTAACGATTCACGAATTCAGCCACGGCTATGCCGCATTTATCCTCGGCGACCCGACCGCCAAACAGTCAGGACGGCTCACCCTCAACCCGCTGAAACATCTTGACCCGCTTGGCACGATTCTACTTTTCCTGCCCTGGACCCGCTTTGGCTGGGCAAAACCGGTGCCAATCAACCCTAACAACTTTAAAAATCCGCTCCGCGACTTCGCCATCTCTGCTCTTGCCGGACCAATATCCAACTTTATGGTCGCCATCTTTGCCGGAATCGTTGCCCGGATTTTAACTGCGCTCGGCGTAAATGGGTTCGCCTGGAAATTAACAAGTTATTTTGTAATCATCAACCTGATTCTGTGCTTTTTCAATCTGATTCCGATACCGCCGCTTGACGGCTCAAGATTAATTTATTATCTTTTACCGCCCGAGCTTGCCGCCCGTTACGGCAGGTTGGAACAGTATAATTTTTTAAGTTTGATTGTGATATTCGTAATTGGGTTACCGCTATTCCGTATGGTTGTCTTCCCGATAGTACTGACGACCGCCCGGCTTCTTCTCGGCGCCGGCATAGGATTCTAAACTTATGGGTAAGAGAAAAAGAAACGGCTGGCAGGTCTTTGGTTGGGCAATCATCATCGGGCTGGTGCTTTTTATCGCTCTCAGCCTTTTCTCATCAATCATCGGCAAGAATACCCCGGCAACGAATTACGGCGGAGTTGTCGGCTACCATCTTGCCCGGGCTTTGATATACCTTCTTGGGGGAATGAGTCCTCTCGTTCCAATTCTCGCTGCCACCGCAATTTTTCTTAAGATAACAAAGAAGAAACAGTGGCGCCGATTTACTGGATTCGGAATTTTGACCCTTGCTGTTTTCCTCAGCGCCGCAATCCTTTCCTTCTATGCCGGGCTGAAAAATGCCGCAGACAACTTCAGCGGCGTACTCGGTCACACCTTGAACAACCTGCTTCTACCCGTATTTGGGTTGGGCTCACTCGCATTTATTGGGTTGGGGTTTTACTGGGGATTTACCATCTGGTTTCGTAAAGCAAAACCGCTCGATTTCAGCCGCTCGGCTTTAATTTTGTTCTTCGGGGTACTATTCGAACTGTTTCTGGCTTATTTCCAAACCGAGAAAATGCTTGCGGGCACCCTTGGCCAGTTGGTTGTTGGTTTTCTTAACAGCCTGTTAGGCGTCGGGACCCTAATCCTGCTCATCGTTTCATTAACTGCGCTCATCATCGCGTCGGGTTTAACCATCCCAGGGCTAAAAGACATCAACACCAAAATAGGTAAACTTTTCTCCAGTATCCGCCAGTTGTTTACCCACAAACCCAAACCGAAACCAATCATCAGCGTTACCCCGAACCAAACCGATAACCGAACCCTCGCTGAAAATCTGCAACCCCAGGATAGGGAAAGTTCTGCGCCACCTTCAAGCCAACCTGCAACCGCCGAACCGCCAAAACCCGACCACCGCACCCCGGCTACAGTTGTCACAGTGCAACCCTTGCGCCCCCGCCACACCCACCTTAACCTCGATGAATTCCAGAAACAGTTCCTCCAGCGTCTTGACACACCTAAACCGGAAGACAAACTCTTTAAAGACCCGGCGGAAGCGGAGGCTGAAGGACAGCTGTTGATGGACAAACTTAAGCAGTTTGGTGTTGAAGGTAAACTGACCGCCATCCTCTCGGGCCCGATGATTACCCGATTTGAACTGGAACCGGCGCCTGGTGTCCGTTGCAGCGGCATTGAAAGTCTCGCCGACGACATTGCCCTCGCCCTTTCTGCCGAAAGGGTCCGGATTCTTGCTCCGATTCCCGGGAAAAGTGCCGTCGGGATTGAGATTCCCAATAAGACACGCCGCACCGTTTATCTCAAAGAGGTCCTTACCAGTCCCGCATTCCAGCAGGTTGACTCACCCTTGGGCTTCGCCCTCGGCACAACAATTACCGGTGAACCCTACTGCGCCGACATCCGTCAGATGCCCCATGTCCTTATCGCCGGCACTACCGGCTCCGGCAAATCGGTCTGCATCAACTCCATCATTATGTCAATTATCTACCGCTCAACTCCCGACGAGGTCCGCTTCCTTACCATCGACCCCAAACAGCTTGAACTCCCTATCTACAACCCGATACCACACCTCCTTTCCAAAACAACCACCAATCCCGAACTGGTGGTCGCTGAACTCACCCGAATTGTTAACATTATGGAAGCCCGCTACAGCGAATTTGCCGAGCTCGGGGTTCGAGACATCTCCAGTTACAACACCCGCTGCGAAGAATTGGGAAAGAAGAAAAAACCCTACATCGTGGTGGTAATTGACGAACTCGCTGACTTGATGCAACGCGCCCCAACCGAGATTGAAGCTCGTATCATCCGGCTTGCTCAAATGTCACGGGCGGTAGGCATCCATTTGATACTTGCCACCCAGCGACCTTCAGTTGATGTCATCACCGGGCTAATCAAAGCCAACTTTCCCTGTCGCATCGCCTTTCAGGTCGCCACCAAAGTTGACTCCCGGACCATTCTTGATGCCAACGGCGCGGAATCGCTCCTCGGCCGGGGTGATATGCTCTTTCTGCCACCAGGGAAAGGCGACGCCATACGCATCCACGGTTGCTTCGTGTCCGAAAAAGCGGCTAAGGGGGTGGTTGACCTCTGGGCAACAAGATACCTCTCCGACATCCTTTCGGAATTTGTTGACGAACCAGAGAAAAAAGCCCAGGAGATTGTCAGACAAGAACTCACCGATGTCTTCTATGACCCCCGGTTTGCTGCCCGGGGCAGAAAACTCGAACAGATAAAGACCATTCTTCCCGAAGAAATTCTTGACAACATCCTTGCCCGTCATTATTATGAACCATTAGAAGAGGAGGTCGGGAGAAACTACCCGGCCGATAATGGAACGGAGACATTAAACGGTGAATTTGACAACCTTTTTAGCGAAGCAGCACGCCTGGTTGTACTGCACAAAGAAGCATCGGTCTCAATGCTCCAGCGACGGCTTGATGTTGGATGGGCACGCGCCGGCCGCATCATCGACCAGCTCGAGCGCGCCGGTATTGTTGGACCCCATGCCGGAAGTAAACCGCGCAAAGTGTTAATCCAGGACGAAGCCGAATTGACCAAAAAACTTGCCGAGATATTTAAGCAAAATGAGCGACCCTAAAGCTTACCGCAAGTGGATAAAGGCGATTGTTGCCACCATCCCCTGTCAGACCGATTCCGAGGTAACAGGTTTCATTCAATCGTTATCCGAAGCCAAAACTCATACCCCCCAGCCGGAAATAGTGGTTGACGACCACTGGTTCTGTACCCGACGGTATCACGACCCGGTCTCGCAGGAGAACCTCCTTGAAATCTACATCGGCTCCCAAAAATCGGGTAATGAGTGGATGGGCTACGACCGTATCGACCCACGCTGGCTTGATGCGGAAGGCCGAGACCTTGACCGCTGGGAACTCACCCGAGCTTATATGAGACCAAAATACCGTGGCCTTAACTATGCCCCATTTATGGTCGAACTGGTCCTTGCCCTTTGCAAGAAAAACCGGGGATACTCGGTTGTTGCCTATCCCCGCCATGTCGCGATGCTCGTAACGCTGATTAAAATGGGATTCCGAACTATGGAAGGCAATCACGATGCCACCCTCAAAAGAATTCTTGCCCAGGGGTTACGCTGGTATCGCAACGACACATCCCAGCGCCGGCTTTACTACGCTCAGGAATTCCGCCCCTTTATCATTGAAGGCAGTTTTATAATGGAGAAAAGGGTAGCACCAGTTACGCTCTGGGAATTTCTCTGGCAGAAAATCTAATTGCCCTTCGGGACAAACCTGTTAAGTTGACTCGCCCCTAAAATCCCGGCGTCTTCCCGCAATCGAGACAGAACTATCTTAACATTTCGCTGTCTGAGGTAAGGTCGACTAAAAATAGTAGTTTTAACCGCCTGAAGCAAAGGTGCTCCCAGCCGGCTCATGCCACCACCAATCACAACTATCTCCGGGTCAAGAAGCATTATGGCGTTGTATATGCCAAGCCCCAGGAAATATCCCATTTCACTAATCACCTGTCGGGCAATCCTGTCGCCCATCTTTGCCGCTTTTCCAATTTCCCGGGGCGTCAACTTTTTTAAATCGTACCCGACCAGCTCCCAGATTCTGCTCCGGTCTTTTGCATCTTGAGGAAATAACACCATCTGATTGCGCGAGTTAGAAAAATGCGCCCCCTGACGACGCAAAAGCCGCCGGCAATTTCGCACCAGCGCCCGAGCACTGACATAACTCTCCACGCAACCATTATTACCACAAAAACAGGCTGGCCCGTGCCGAGAAATTACTGTATGGCCCAGTTCACCGGCAAAAAAATTTGCACCCAAAACCGGCTGATTGTTAGCAATAATCCCGCTACCCACCCCGGTACCAAGAGTCAAAACCAGAACATTGCGACAGCCTTGCCCTGCACCATACAGCCACTCCCCAATCGCTACCGCATCAGCATCATTGGCACAGAATACATTGACTTTCGTCAACTTTTCAAGGATGTCCTTAACTGGCGTTTGTGTCCACAGCGGCAGATTGGGCGAAAAATTCACCATTCCGGACTGAGAGTCAACCAGTCCGGCGACACCAACCCCGAGCGTTTGTACCGAATAGTTTTGACTTAATTTAACAACACGCTGAGCTAACCGGACTAAAACTGTCTGAGCGGGTTCTTCGGGATTGGTGTTGAGCCGACACCGCCGTAAAATTTTGCCATTCTCGTCCGCCAGCCCGACTTTGATGTTCGTCCCGCCAATATCTACCCCAATTGCAAATTCCATAAGCGGAATTTACCGCTTCGGTTGTCTACGCTCGCAAACCTTCAAAAGCAGTTTTTCATAAATCGGACTCATCTGGACACCCCGCCGTTCCATCACTCGCCGAGCACACTCAACCATTTCAGTTCGACGCCAGCGCCCCTTCTTTCCCCAGGCAAATGCGGGCACCAGTTTGGGTGTCATACCGGACTCGAACCAGTTGGCAAATGTACCGAGCACTGCGCCCGTTGGTAAAAAAGTGCCGATAGCGGTCTTTGCATGGTCACCAATAAAGCAGCCCAATTTCACCATACCGGTATCAAACCGCCTTGCGCCAATTTTAATTCGCACCGGACGATAATTGTTCTTCAAGTCCGAATTTGTTGTTAGCGCCCCTAAATTAACCCATTCACCTACAAAACTGTGCCCCAAAAAACCTTCATGGTGTTTATTGGCATAGCCTTGAAACACACACTCTTCCACTTCGCCGCCAATACGACACTGTGGTCCAAAACTGCAGCCCGGTCGGACCAACGCGCCATCAATTACTGTACCCGGTCCGATATAGCAGGGTCCTTCAACAACACTACCGGGACGCACTATCGACCCTTTATCGACAAACACCAGGCCCTTTTCCGTAACAATCTGTGCTCCGGGATAGACCTTACCGCCCCTTTTAACAAACACCAAACGCCTTTTTACCAGTAAAGGCAGTTCTCGTTTAAGTTCTTGATAGTTGAGCCGAATAATATCCCAGGGATAAAAAACCGCCTCAGCCGCAACCTCTTTTGCCGTAAGCCCCGCTAAATCGGGCAATGCTTTACGACCTGGATGCCGATTCAATCGAAACCCGATAGTTCTTCCCATTGATGTAAACTTCTCATCGCGACCCTGAAGCGGAATCGGCTCATAAAGAATTGCTCCAGCGTACAGAAAAAGTGCCGGCTGATTCACCGCGGCATTCACTTGAAAAGCAGGGTACTTCTCCGCAACCAGTTCGGCAATTTCATCGCGCACCCACAGAACAAACTTCTCCTTCGGGTAAACCATTTGTATCTTTTCCAGTAGAGGAAAACAACCACACCTCAGCTCAAAAATTGCCCTCAGGTCAACTATCGGGCCAAAATTACGCCAGGAATCGCCCTCGTAAATACAGACCATAGGCAAGGATAACCACTACTTTTCGCCTGTCAACTGCCAGCAGGGAAAAAGCTTTTATTAAGACTGAGGTTTAAAACACTCCTGTTTTTTATGAAGCGTTATCCACTGCTCATCAATGTAGCGCTGAATTTCAGCAATCACCTTGGCGCCCTCGGGATTTTCAAATAGATGCCGAAACCTGCCCTGGGGCTTCAAAAACTCTTCAACTGGCAATTTCTTCGCCGGTTCGTAGTTGATTTTGTAAGAACCATTTTCAAACTCGTATATTGGCCAGTAGCAGGTATCGGCAGCGAGTTTTGATAGCTTTACCGTCTCGGCCGGTTGATGGCGCCAACCTAACGGACAGGGCACCAGAACATTTAAGAATGTTGGACCCGGAGTCAAAAGCGCCTTCTGAACCTTTTGTGCCAGGTCGCGCCAGAAGAAGACCGTGGTCTGTGCCGCATAAGGCACCTCATGACCGATGACAATCTCCATAATGTTTTTTCGATGCTGAACCTTGCCTGGAAGGACTTTACCGGCGGGGGATGTTGTTGTATCAGCACCATAAGGGGTTGCCGAAGAACGCTGGATGCCGGTGTTCATATATGCCTCGTTATTGGTACACACATATAGAAAGCGGTGCCTTCTTTCCAGCGCGCCCGAAAGTGCTTGTAAGCCGATGTCATAAGTACCGCCGTCGCCCGCAAAGGCGATAATTGCCATCTCCTCCTTTATCCGGCCTGTTTTGCGCAAGAACCGATATGCCGCCTCAACTCCGGCTGCGGTTGATGCTGCTGTTTCGAAGGCGGTGTGAATCATCGGTACCTGCCAGGCACTGTGCGGATAAATTGAGGAAAAAATCTCCAGACAGCCGGTAGCCATCGCTGTCACCACCGGCATACCCGCAGTCTGGGCTGCGAGTAAAATCTGTCGCACCGCCAACGCCTCACCACAACCAGCACAGGCACGATGACCATGGGAAAACAGTTCCTGATTTTTTGCCAAGTCAGTAAGTTTCAACATTTTTCACCTCACTCCCACATAGGTTACTAATTCATCTTTTTTGCCGGAAAGGACCTCCTCATAAACCTTAACAGCATCTTCCGGAGTAAACTCCTTACCGCCCAATCCATAAACATAGGAAAAAACCTCGGGTTTCTCGGGTGCGTTGTAGAGAACCGAAGTTACTTCGGTAAATAGCGGTCCACCATAGGAGTTCACCGCATCCGCCCGGTCAAGTACGCCAATCTTCTTGAATCTGCTCAGACTCTGCTTCAAAAGCTGCCAGACGAGCGGCCGATACACCCGCAGTTTTACCATCCCCACCTTCTTTCCCTGAGCCCGCAAGCGGTCCACCGCAACCCGGCAGGTGCCGCAGGCTGAACCCATCAAAAGTAAAACCGCCTCGGCGTCATCGCACTTATACTCCTCGAGCACCGGATAATTTCGACCAAACCGTTTGCCAAACTCCTCCTGCACCGCCTGAATTATTGGCAGCGTCTGATTCATCCCCTCAATTTCGCCCCGCTTGAACTCAAAGTAGTAATCCTGCAATGTTGCCGGACCAACCAGAATCGGCTTACGCCAGTCAAGCAGATTGTACTGAGGCTGTCGCACACCGAGAAAATCCCGCACCGCCTGGTCGTCTAAGGTCTCTATCCGCTCCTGACAGTGGGAAAGAATGAATCCATCAATCGCTACGAGCGCCGGCAGATTCGCCTTTTCCGCAATCTTCACCGCCTGAATTAGCGTGTCATAACCCTCTTGCACCGTTTCACAGAAAAACTGCATCCAGCCCGAATCCCGCGACGCCAGAGAGTCCGAGTGGTCACCATGAATGTTTAGAGGAGAAGACAGCGAACGAGAAGCAACCGCCATCACAATCGGCAACCGCAAACCCGCGGCGATGAAAAGCATCTCGTGCATCAAAGCCAAACCCTGGGAAGCGGTTGCGGTCATCACCCGGCAACCACAAGCCGCCGCGCCAATACAGGCGGTCATTGCCGAATGTTCGCTCTCGACCGCAACAAACTCAGTATCAACCTCACCATCACTGACATAATTCGAAAATAACTGGACAATTTCGGTTGATGGGGTAATCGGATAAGCCGCCACCACATCAGGGTTAATCTGCTTCATTGCATAGGCTAATGCCTCGTTACCGGTCTTCGCCAGAATCATTTTCGCTCCTTTTCCATTGTAATCGCCTTTGCCGGACAAATACTGGCACAGTTTCCGCATCCCTTGCAAAACTCGTAATCAACCCCGACTACCTTAGCGTCTTTAATGAGAATTGAACTGTCCGGGCAGTATATCCAGCACATCAGACACTGTCTACACTTCTCCTTATCCCATACCGGGCGCACACTGCGCCAGGCACCAGTTTTGTTCTCCTTCACCGCTGCCATATCGGTGATTATTGCACCACAGGGCAATTCACGCCATCCCTTAAGTTTTGCCACCTCTCCTCCTTTAATCAACGCCCTTAACTTCATCAAAAGCGCGCCGGATACTTTTCAAATTGTCCTCGACCAGTTTTGCTCTTCCCCGAAACTTTAGCGCCAGTTTCTCTTTTATCGCTTCAAGCATCGGTTCCAGTCGCAGCACACCGGTAACCCGCACCAGCGCCCCGAGCATTGGCGTATTGGGCACATCCCGACCAATCGTCTCCAGCGCAATTTGGGACGCATCCACAGTATAAACCTTAACTGTCGCGGGCAGATTCAACCGTTTTCGCAACTCCTCCGGGCTCTCCGTGGTATTAACCAAGAGGATTCCGTTTTCTTTCAACCCTTCAACAACCCGTGCCGGTTCGATTAACGATGAATCCAGCACCACGACAATATCCGGTGTTTTTATCCCGGAATGAGAATAAATTGGCTCGTCGGCCAGCCGGTTAAAAGCGGTTACCGGCGCGCCCATCCGTTCCGGACCATACTCCGGAAATGCCTGAATGAACTTACCGGTATCAAGTGCCGCTTCGCCAAAGAGTAACGCCGCGGTCTTGGCTCCTTGGCCGCCTCGACCATGCCAGCGAATCTCAAGAACTTGACTCATTGTTCCTCCATTTTTCTATTGCCAGAGAAAAACCATTGCCTTTTCACATAATTATAATGTAGATAGATATTTTACTAATTGATAACTTTAATGTCAAAGTTTACTCTAACACTCTGACTATTCCGGCTTTCCTCCCCGCGGTAAAAATTCCAATTTGACACCTTGTTTGCTATCTTTTACGCTTTGCCATGAAGTTTACTATTCCGGATACCGGCATCCGTTATGCCGCAGTCCGGGCACTGGTTGCCATTACAACCGGTATCGCATTGAGTCAGGTATCGCTTCTCACCTGGTGGTCAGCATTAGCCCCGGCACTCCTCGGCATCATACTAACACGATGGACTAAAAAATTCTCACTATATCTCACGCTAACCGCTGCTGCATTTGTATTTGCCCAAAGCCGCTCGCCTCAAACTCCGATTTCCCGCACCTACAGCGCATCCACATTTAAAGTCCTTATCACTGAGGAACCATTAATTACCGGTCGGTCAACTGGTGTCCTCCTTCCCCCTTATTCCGGAAAAGTATCGCTCTTCTTTAAAGACTCATTAAGTAGGGTACACTATGGCGACCTGCTTCTGCTCAGGACAAAGATCAAACCGTTCTCATTTCCCCGTAATCCGGGTCTCGCTGACTACAACAAAATTCTTTTTAGACAAGGGTATGTGGGCAGCGCCACGGTAAAATTCGGCGCAATGAAAATCATCAGCCGCAACCATGGCAGCCCACTAATCACGCAACTGATTATGCCGGCAAGAAGATATCTGTTCAATCTGTTTAATCGTCGTATTGGTGGCACCGAAGGTGCACTCCTGCAGGCTATCCTTTTAGGAGAAAAGTCCGGTTTGCCGGAAACGGTCCGTAAGGCGATGTCAGACACCGGAACGATACACCTTCTGGCGGTTTCCGGGCTCCATGTCAGTATCGTCGTTTTCAGTCTGTGGCTATTGCTCAATGTACTGTGGATTCGGGGCTGGTGGCGGTTCGGGCTCCTGACTGTTGGAACTTTTTTCTACATCCTTGTCGTGGGCTGGCGGGCATCTGCAGTCCGTGCCGGCTTTATGACCTGGGCGGCCCTTTTGAGTAGCCCGACTCAGCGCCGCGTTAGCCCTATTTCCAGCCTTGCGGTTTCTGGCATCATTCTTCTCCTCTTAGACCCGTTTACCCTTTTTAACCCCGGGGCTCAACTTTCCTTTGCTGCCACTGCCGGTCTTATCACTATCCCTCCCCAACTGGAAAGTCTGCTCAAAAAAGTCACCGTCCCGCACCTCCTGAAAAACTGGTTTATCCGCCCAACTCTTATTTCAGTCGTCGCAACGCTTGCCACCGCGCCGCTTTTACTCCACCATTTCTTTCGATTCCAGCCTTTAACATTTCTTGCTAACATCCTGCTTGTCCCTCTGACAACTGTCACTCTCCCGCTCGGCTTTTTGCTCGCCTTTGTCAACCTTATCACTCCAGCAATTGCCGCCCTTCTCGCCGAAACCCTCCGTTTTCTGCTCCAGTTAATGCTCTCAATTACCAATCTATTCAGGAACTTGAAATGGGCAATGGTTGAACCCGGCAAACTGTCCTGGTTCGGTGTGTTTTACCTTTACGGGCTCATTCTGCTCAGCCTTAACTACCGAAAAAATTGGGCAAAAACCGCGCTCCGCCTCAGCCTGATTGCGGGATTAACTCTCCTTATATGGAAAAGTGCCCTTAACAACCCCAAACCACAGGTAACCTTCCTTGACCCCGGTCGCGGTGACGCCACGCTCCTTGAAGACCATCGGGGAAGAAAACTGCTCATCGATGCCGGCATTGACAACACCGATGTACTGCGCGACTTTCTTCTCTCCCGTGGTATTAAACGTCTTGATGCCGTCCTGATTACCCATCCTGACCGGGACCATTACGGTGGTCTTCTTGACCTTGAACCAACCCAAAAGATAAACCTCCTGCTTGTACCCACATTAGAAGGTGACCAACTCTATCAAACCCTGCTGCGCCGGTTGCAACAGTCGGGCACAAAAATCGTTGCTGTCGGGAAAGGCGCAACCCTTGTCGGCTTTGGTTACAAAGTTGACATCCTCTGGCCCGATGCAGTTACTCAATGGTTCTACTCAAGAAAACTCATACCTGCCAATCCGATTTCAATCGTAACCAGGATTGAACAAAACGGTTTCAAGATGCTCTTCACCGGCGACTGTGAATTCCCGGAAGTCCTTCATCCGGTCAATCTAAGCGGCACGGTCAACCTGTTGAAATCGCCCCATCATGGCAGTCGTAAAGGAAATAAAAAGCAACTGTTTGAACTCCTCCAGCCCGAATATGTTGTTGTAATGGGGCGTTATCCAACCCCGGCAAGACTGGAATCACTTCTTACCACAAGCGGCATTAGCTATATTAACACCCGCGCCACGGGCGGCATCACTATGAGAATTCCGCCTACGATTTCCCCGACTTCGGCACCCACCTCAAACCGATAGAAACCCGCTGCGCATCCCCTAAAATTCCATAAGAGAGATAAACCGCATCCACTAAAATTGTCAAATTAGCGGCTAAAACCGTTTCATAACCAACACCAAACGAAAAACCGGACCAGGTGCCAAGGTGTCCGCCCGACTGATACCCGCCTCTTAAATATACCGCGCCGGTCTGATTTGAACCCAGTGCACGCATATCCAGTTTCCCTTCAACACCCAGTCCGACCGTTGGACCGTAATCTGGATAGGCAGAGACATCACCCGCAACAAGAATGTAATTCTTATCGAACGGGAGTTTAAAACAGGCACCCGCACGCAAATTAACCGGCTGGTACTCCCAATCCTGAATAAACCGGCGCCGTGTTCCAATATGAAGCAAACTTGCCCCCAGGGTGATGTAACGCAATGGTCGATACAGTGCTCCGGCGTCAAAAGACACCGCGCCGCTGGCAAAAGAGTCCAGCCGACTGTAAACAAACTTTGCACCCGCACCTAATGCAACCGCTTTTATCGGCTGCCAGGCGACACCAGGACCCACAACCAAATCGCTCAAACTGAACTTTCCCAGCTCTTCACCCAGTTCACTCCGCCGGGTATCAAACGCATTCAAATACCCAGCACCCAGTCCAAAACCAAGCCGCTTGAACAGTGGCACCGTAACCCCGCCGGAAACATAAGAAACACCCTGCAACATCTCGCACAAAGTTAAACCCGCATCAAACTTTCGCTCCAGTGCTGGTCCTGCTGGATTGTAAAAAAGGGAATAAACATCATCCGCAACTGCGGTAAATGCCTGCCCCAATGCGGTTGGCCTCGCCCCTACCCCAATTTTCATAAATGTGAAACCGGTTGCCGAAGGACCAAGCCAGCCCAAATCGGCGACAACCACAAAAAACAGGGTTAGGGCTTGCACCAATAAAATATATAAAACCGGCTCTGAATTGCAACATAACCCTCTTAAAATCTACCGCCCTATGTATAAGTAGGTTCAACCTCTGCTTCCCGGGTTCAAAGGCGAAGCATAATCACAGAAGCCCGGAAGATTATAACCCCGTCTTGTTGGTAATATTGACTCATTATACCATCGGAACGCGGATACCGGCACCACAATCTGAAACTTAAAATACCTCTATATCCATGGTCTGGGCACCTCTTCACTGTGAAAGACAAACCGCCCCTCAAAATAAAATAGATATTAAAAGTGATTGAAAATGCAAGAAGAGTGTAAAAGTTAGAGGCAAAGGGAGTACGGTGTAGGAGACGACCCCCTGGGTCGTTACGGGGATAGTACCCCAATTCCTATCCTCCAGTTTTTCAAGGAATTATGAGAAGCGTTAATCAGCCCCGGCGTTGGGCTCTAATTGTATAACGATATGCAGAACTAAAAACTGCTGGGAAAAGGGCAATTTCCAATAGAACTGGGCGATTTGATAGGTTAATCTCAGAAAAAGCGGCTAATTATCTTAACCTATTCGGTTTGGAACATATTATTGACAAATAAAAAATTAAGGCAAAACTACTTCAATGCCTGTATCTCGTGCCCGCATCTTCCTGGTCCTGCTTTTCGGTATCGGGGTCGCCTCTTTTGCCTCAATAATCATTCGTGTTACACTCGCTCCCAGCCCGATGATTGCCGCCGGTCGGATGCTGTTCACCAGCATCATTCTCACACCCTTCTTCATCAAAAACCTTCGCACCTATCGCAATGAACTCACCCCGGCACGCTGGCGCTGGGCGCTTCTTGCTGGCTTCTTTCTTGCGGGCCACTTTATCCTCTGGATTGAATCGCTCAAACACACCACGGTGGTCAGCTCAGTCGTTCTGGTGGCGATGAACCCGATTTTTGTCGCCCTTATTGCCCCGGTATTTCTTAAAGAACATCTGACCTTACGGGGCTGGTTTGCCATCCTTATCGCGCTTCTTGGCGCCATACTTATTGCCGGACCGACTTTGAAATCGACCAACCTCACCACGGGTAATTTCCTCTCGCTGGGCGGCGCGTTGTGTGCCGCCTGTTATGTAATTTTAGGGAGAAAACTCCGGCGTGGACTGTCCCTGCTCAATTACATCTATCCGGTTTACACCATCGCCGCGCTGCTTCTTCTTCTCTTCGCCCTTGTCAGCCGAACTCCGCTTCTGGGCTACCCGATGAAAACCTATCTACTTGTCCTCCTCCTCGCCCTGGGACCTCAAATTCTCGGTCACACCAGTTTTAACTGGGCGCTGAAGTACCTTCCCGCGCCGGTGGTTGCAATATCCATTCTTGGCGAACCAATCGGCACTACCATCCTTTCTGCCCTTCTTTTACACCTACCACCCACGCCACTGGAACTTGCCGGCGGCCTACTCATCGGCACCGGTATCTATCTGGTCGCAAGTAAGTCCTGATTCAATTCGAACCCCACCTGCCGGGCATCATCTTTTAACCACTTTACATCAAACCAAGTGCCCGCTCTAAAGCCGATGCGGCGTTTTCATTCAGCGTAGCGCACTCCCGGAGAAGAGTGATTGCGTTGCTGGCGGATACCCACTCTTCAAGCCCGGTTTCAATCCGAGATGGCAACTGGCTTTTCAACATTTCAAGATTTTTTAACGAGCCCTGAAAAAAGGTTGCCGCCTCTTTTAGCGCCCCGGCCGCACTCTTCCACTTTTTAACCAGCCGCTGACAAAAACCGGCCGCAAACATCTGAAGTTCCCAGTAACACATCAGATTAAATGCATTACCTACCGGGTCGGCTCGGCCTCTTTTTAGAATATCCGCCCAGCTCCGAAACGCACTCGCCCCATAATAGTAATTGGTATCAAAACAGGCATGCTGACCCCGCAGCAGCTTTACGCCCCGGCTTATCGCCTGGCGTTCCTGAAACTCGGTATCGGTTTTAATCCGTTCGCCAAAAAACAACGCTGCCAGCCGCCACGGTGCCTTGAGATTGTCAAACCGAATGGGCGGTTCTGGTTCCTCATCCGGTCCTAAAAGTTTTTCCTCTTCCCGGCCCCGACTGCTCCTTGATGACCGTACTAAATAAGAGTCGCCCCGATAGCCGTACACGATACCGAACGCGGGCGCTTCTCCTGCTCCCCAGACGATGCAACATCTTCCGGCGTCAATCTCAGCCCGCACCCGTTCAAAAAGTTCAACTTCTAACTCGGACTCATCTGCGCCTCGTTCCACCGCCACCAACTCAGTCTCAACTCCCAGCGCCTGAGTCCCTTCCACCAGCACCTCCCAGTCAAAGGCAACCGGACCGGTTGGCAAAATTTCCGGGTCGATATTAACGACAAATGCGTAGCCGCTCATCCCGGCAACATCGGTAAAATCGCACTTCACCCCCCGTGTCCGCAAAACACTGGTTACTGCGCCGACATAACTGACCCAGGACCAGGGCGGCATCAATTTTACTCTAACAACATTTTCGGTTGCCTGGTTAGTGTTCATAAACCACCTTATCTTACACCGTATCCCAATTAGATGTCAACACTATTTTTTCTCTAACCATTGCAGCGGGTCCACCGCCTTACCTCCAATCCGCAGCTCAAAGTGCAAAACATCACCGCTCACTCCGATTGTATCACCGGGAA
Organism: Caldifarciminota bacterium; assembly: GCA_037441285.1. GTDB lineage: Bacteria > Hydrothermota > Tepidihabitantia > Tepidihabitantales > Tepidihabitantaceae > Tepidihabitans. The sequence continues at coordinate 68,676 of JBBISL010000003.1, read as the reverse complement.
CAACTTCGTCACCGCTACGGACCTTCAACTCAATCAGCCGGGAATAAATCGAATGATACGCGCCGCCATGTTCCACAATCACCATCAACCCCTGCCCCATAAAAAAATCGGCATAACTCACCCTGCCCTTCCCAACCGCCCGCACCGTACTGTTACTCTTACAACTGATATCAATCCCGGAATTTTTTGTCTTTGTGCCGTACTTCGGTTCAACCTGAACCCCAAATTGCCCGACAACAACACCGGAAACCGGCCAGGGTAGTTTTCCTTTTCTCTCCTCGAGCGGATGTTTCTGTGCTATTTGCGCCGGCTGTGTTTTTTCCTTTCGTTCCCGACGCCCTCGACCATAACGCGGCGAACCGGTGTAAAGAACTGAACATCCAACCAGCACTGTTATGCCCGCCGCAATCAGCAATCTGTGCCACACCACTAAAACCTTCTACTATTCTTAGAACCAAAGTCAACCCTGACCCGGATAAAAAAAGCCACGCCCCGTTACTTCGGGCGTGGCTTTACCCCGGTCGCTAATTTATGGGAAAATCCCGCGTTCCTTATAGACCTTCTCCAAGCGAGTTAGGGCAACAATGTACGCTGCGGTACGCCAGTCCACTCCGAACTTCATTGCTGCCTCTTTTACCCGATGATACGCTGGAACTATCTTCTTGTAAAGTTTGCAATCAACTTCTTGCAACTCCCAGTACTCGCTGCGCTTGTTCTGCAACCATTCAAAATAGGAAACAATCACGCCGCCCGAATTACAGAGAATGTCCGGTAGCACATCAATACCGCGTTTCGCCAGTATCGCATCACCCTCAGGATTGGTTGGACCATTTGCCCCTTCAGCAACCAGTCTCACATTGAGCATCGGCGCTGTTTCTTCCGTAATCTGGTTTTCGAGAGCCGCGGGAATGAATATATCTGCCTTTGTACCGAGGAACTCGCTGTGGCTAATTGACATCGCTTTGGGATATCCCTTAACCCCACCATGTTGCTGAACATAGGCATTCAAATCAACCGGGTCAATTCCATCGGGATTGGCAATTGCACCGGTCACATCTTCCACCGCCAGCAACTTCGAGCCGAGGGGTTTCATCAGCCGTGCCGCCCAGGAACCCACATTGCCAAACCCCTGAACAATATATGTCGCACCGTTTAGGTCAAAATTGTGGTCTTTTGCCCACTCCCGGATAAGAAAAACTACCCCCTGACCGGTCGCCTTATCCCGTCCGACACTGCCGCCTGATTCAATCGGTTTCCCGGTCACAACATGCAGACACCGCTGACGCTCATACGCTGGCATCATCGACTGGTAGGTATCCAGAATCCATGCCATGATTTGCGGATTGGTATTGACATCCGGTGCCGGTATATCATACTCCGGCCCGATTGTATTCCCCAGAGCAAATGCGAAGCGCCTCGTTATCCGTTCCAGCTCCGAGAAAGAGTACTGAGACGGGTCCAGTTGAATGCCACCCTTGGCACCACCGAACGGAATGTTTACAATTGCCGACTTCCAGGTCATCCAGGTCGCCAGTGCTCGAACCTCATCGATATCCACTGCCGGGTGAAATCGCAATCCACCCTTGAATGGACCAAGGGCGTTGTTATGTTGAACCCGGTAACCGGTAAACACCTCAATCCGACCATCATCCATCTTGACCGGGAAGTGAACCACGATTTCGTTCATCGTCGTCCCGAGAATTTTACGCACCCCGGGGTCCAGATTCATTATGTCGGCGGCGCGATTGAACTGAGTAACTACATCCTCATATACACTCCGCCGTTTTTGGTTTCCGACCGATTTTGGCAGCATCGTTCGTTTCCTGCGGACTGTTGAAATCGTCTTCATTTTTTATCCTCCTGTTAACTTTTCAAAGTTACTGATACTCTTCACAGTGCCAGACACCAATCTCGCTGTTACGAATTGCACACTCTTTCCGATTCTCGCAGTTGGCGCAGAGCCCTTTGTACTCATCCCACTCCCGCATATCCTCCGGCGTCGGTACCGGCTCTGAAACCACCTCCTCCTCAACCGTCGGAACAAAAGACTCAAACTCTTCACAAAAAACTACCGGCTGCGTTTGATTATACCGGAAAGCACAGGTTTTTTTATGATTGCAGGTTAGACACAACCCGCTGACAACAGCTTCCTTTTCCTTTACTGTCGCCTGTTTTCTTTGTTTTGCTTTCCTTTCCGATGTTCTCTTTGTTTTAGTTATAACTGCCATATTCTACCTCCTTAAGGTTTTCGATTTTTTACTACAATTACCACCCTATCCATTTCTCTCCCTTATTCCCCTAAAACAATACATAGCATCTCCTGTACCATTGCGCACCTATCCCTTCGTTTATTTGGTTCTTTTGTTGACTATTTGAAACAGTGTGTGTTAAATGTCCGAAACTTTGAATTGAAACCTCACCCATTGGTATCAATGAGTGCCGAAATCGGGGTAAAAATACCCGGCGGGGAAAATTTCCCTATTCTTTTATTTTATTCCTCAGGATTTTTCGGTCTATTCCAAGAATTTGCGCGGCTTTGGTTATATTACCATTGACGCTTAATAGGACCTGCTTAATATAATCCCTTTCCACCTCTTCAAGCGTTCGGTTCAACTTCACCTCGCTTGTTAATGAAAAACGCATATGCGCAGGCAAATCAGGGACATCAATCGTGTCCGAATCACACATAACCAGCAGGCGCTGAATCAAATTTTCCAGTTCTCGAACATTCCCGGGCCATTCATACCTTCTCAAAATCTGGAGCGCCTCGTCTGAAAATCTCGGTACGGTTCGTCCCATTTCCCGGGCAAACTTTTCTAAAAAGTGGTTGGCAAGAAGTAAAATGTCGTCTTCCCGTTCCCGCAACGGTGGCACCATTATTGTCAGCACATTCAACCGGAAAAACAGGTCCTCACGAAACGCCCCTTTCTGAACCAGATTCAACAAATCCTTAATGGTCGCCGCCATTATTCTCACATCCACCTTGTATGCTTTAGTATCACCAACCATCCGCACCTCTTTATCCTGCAGAACCCGGAGAAGTTTCACCTGCATCGAAAGGCTGGTCTCACTGATTTCGTCGAGAAAAATTGACCCGCCTTCCGCGGTCTGGAAGAAGCCAGCCCGAGTCTCATTGGCGCCGGTAAACGCCCCTTTTACATAACCGAACAACTCACTTTCCAATAACCCTTCCGGAATGCCGCCACAGTTAACAGGCACAAATGGCGCCGACGACCGTTTGCTTGAGTAATGAATCGCCCGGGCAACAAGTTCCTTGCCCGTGCCGCTTTCACCGGTTATCAACACGGTTGCAGAAACCTTTGCCGCCCGTTCGATTGTGGCAAAAACGCGCTTCATAACTCGAGATTCGCCGATTAAACCAGGATAGAAACGCTGTATCGACTTCGTCTCGACTCGACTGCTACGGCGCAGTCTTAATTTCTCCAGCACCTGCCCCACCGCTTTAAGCAACTCCTCGTCGGTGAACGGCTTAACAAGATACTCCTCGGCTCCGGTTTTAACCGCCTGGACCGCACTTTCCACTGTTGCATATCCGGTGATTACTATTACCTCGGTATCCCGAAAATTCTCCCTGACGAATCTTACCAGGTCAAGCCCACTGGCTCCGGGCATCTTCAGGTCTGTTATCACGAGGTCTACGGGATGAACCTCCAGCACCTTCAAAGCATCAGAAACATTAAGAGCGGTATAAACTCTATAGCCCGCAGCCGTTAAATTGCGTTCCAGAACCTCAAGCGTATCCTGAACATCATCAACTACTAATAGGGTTGCCTCAGTTTTGTCCTGACTCATCAATAACCTCGCTTTCGTTGAGCGCCCCTCCACCAATTGGTAAGACGACATCAAACCGGCTCCCTTTTCCAGGTTCGCTTTTTACAATAATTTCACCACCATGAGCGGTAACAATTCCATGAGCAACCGATAGCCCCAGCCCGGTACCTTCACCAGGTGGTTTTGTGGTAAAGAAGGGCACAAAAATCTGTCTCTTTACATCTTCGGTCATACCAATACCGGTATCTTCAACACTTAGAACAACACTCCTGTCTTTTGATGCGGTGGCTATCGTCAGTTTGCCACCACCGGGCATTGCCTGGATTGCGTTGACCACAAGATTTACCAGCACCTGGTGCAACTGGGAAGGGTCCGCAAGTATCTCGGGCAAATTTGGGCTTAACTCCTTCACAACTTCTATGCCCGCCTTGGCACACCGGCTGAGCAGGAAATAAAGGCCATCGGTTACCAGTTCGTTTAAGTTCACCCGGGTCCGATTGGGTGGTTTCTGACGAGCAAATAGCATCAGTTTACCAACAACTTCTCGTGCGTGCAATGCGGCTCGGACAATTCGCTCAATATCTTTTTGTGCCTGTTCGGAAAGCCCCGGCACCTTCAAAGCAAGCTGTGCAAAACCCAGGATGTTTGCCAGGGGTTCATTCAATTCGTGGGCGACGCCCGCTGCCAGTTGCCCAATGGTGGCAAGCCGGTCTGCATGCCGCAGCTGTAATTCAAGCCGTGATTTCTCCTGCTTCGCTTCCCAGCGTTCAATAAAAATCCCAAGCTCTCGGGCGATTGCCTCGATTAAACTTCTTTCCTCTTTGAGAAATGGTCCTTCATCGAGCGCCGGTCGCTCTTCGTAATAATTTACCTCCACAACCCCTCGTTTTTGACCTCGCACCAGAATATCGGCGCTCTGCCACGCAACACCACTACGATAATCTTTGTTAACATACTCAATGCCATCGAAAACAATCCGCGCCGAAGCGATATCCGAATAAAGCCAGGCTGCCGGTAGTATCTCGGCAACGGACTTCAACGCTACTGCCGGCTCAATCTTTTCTCGGCCCAGAATTTTGTCCACAGAATAGAGACAGGTTAGCTCCTTTACCCGTTCTCTTAAGGCCGCTTGTGCCTGCCGGTCCGCAATCGCCACCCCTAAGGTTTGCGCTACCCCCTGATAAAATTCAACCTCGTAATTTAGGAAAAAATTCGGTTGTCGACTTTTCAGAAAAACTAACCCATGACTGTTTTCTGCTACTGAAAATGACAGAATCGCCAGTGAACGAAACTCACCACCAATAACAAAAACCTATCTTTTTTATTGTCACCGGCACTGCCGTATCATTAACCCAGAAGGCACCGTTGCTTGTAAAGCAGGGTTGTGAGGTATCAAACTGTCCTCTTACAAGTTCCCGGTAGAACTCAAGCAAATCACCTGCCTCTTCCTCAACACCCCGGAACAATTCACTCGACTCAGGTTTGTCTCGGGTCTGAATAGTAAAATTAAAATCGGTCTCCGTTCATTTGCTGAGCAGTCCCCGGTAATATCTTATCCCCTCATTAACCCGTAACTCTACCTGGTCACATCCCGAAAAATCCATAAACTCCTTCAACACTAATCGGGTGAACTCACTTCGGGGAACACCCATATTTGCCTCGCGAAGAATCCGGCGCGAAAGGGCACAGAATTCCTCGGCAAGCTTGCGGCTATATCCTCGACCTTTAGTTTGATGTGATTCTGCCATTATTTGCTCGTTCGAATCAGTTTATAATGGAGGCGGCGGGAATCGAACCCGCGTCCGAAGCGTTCAGAGTTCAGGTTCTACATAGTTAGTCAATCTACTTTTTCTCATCGACCGTCTCGCCGATTGACAGGCAACGGTCAACCAGCCTCAGTTGTAATCCGGTCATCACGCTGAGGCACCGCGAAGACCTTAATCACCCTTATCGACCCTGCACCGACGCCGGGTGAAACTCGTCGGGCAAGGGGCTACCCGCTTTAGGCAGCCAGTGCGTAGCTGCTGTTGGCAGCTGTCGTTCCTCTGTTAGTATTAACGAGGCAACAGAGGAACCTCGCTATGCCCCTGAACCCCTCAGTCACTCCGTCGAGACCATTCGCCCCCGTTTTCCCGTGTACTTTTGGCTCCGCTGACAAAAGGGGCACACCTGACCAGCGCGTTCCCATAATCTCTCTTCTACCTGAATTATTATATCCTTAAGGGGTTTAAATGTCAATACGGCATAATCCGGTTGCGCAGTTTTTCAAGAAACTGATTTGTTACTGTGCGCCGATCCGGACAGCGTCGAACCTGAATTGGTGCCCCAACATAGAAATACTTTTCTCTTGGTTCATTTATCGCATTAAAAAACCCAAATCCGGCACCCCGAACATTTCCCTGGTCTCCCGGTTCTATCGCCGGACCACAACCCGACCAGACCATTGCACTCCCATCACCTTCAATCACATCCGCCACGAAACCGGGGAAAATTTTCCCCGGAGAAACAATCAAAAATGTGTCCTGAACCATCGTATCGAGCCGCAGGTCATAATCGTTCTCAATGCCCAGTGTATCACGATACTCATAGGAAACATCAAGTTCCACCCAATACCACTCCGCTCCTTCCGACCTGGTCCAGGATATAACCAAAGTTGAATCCATATCCAGAATGTACCTTTCCGGTGGACTGGTAAGCGAAAAGTTTCCCGGCATCGTTACCCGGGATTGGGCGTTACCCCAGTAATGCACAACCCGTAGCTCGTAAGGGTAGTTGACGCTGAACTCCATCGTATCGCCATACTCATACCTTGTCCAGCTGTAAGACAACACATCCAGCCTCTCCTCATTCAGCGTTACAATCGGCACCATCCGCAAACCCCTTGGGTCAAACACCTGTACATAGCGCTCATATTCAACCGAATAGTCGTAATACTCCCCCCGGTACAGATAACCATTCACCATTGGCTCCGAATAGTTCGGGTCAAGACGACGGCAGCCAGTAATTACCAGCAGTATTAAAAAGAGAGAGAAAAAGGCAACCGAACTTCGCCCCAAACCCATTATTGGCAATTTCATCGAGACCTATTCGAGCCGAATTGGCATTAAAATGAACAGGTCTTCGCCATCCGGTTTTTGCTCGGCTGGTTTCAGGAAAACCGGTGCCATAGGACTGGAAAATTCAATTCGGACTTCTTCGGTTGCAATTTGTTTAATTATATCCAGGAAATAGTTGCCATTAAACCCGATTCGCATCTCTTCACCTTCGTATTGACAATCCAGTGGTTCCTCAATCTTTCCCAGTTCCGGATTTTCGGCTCGCATCGTGATTGAATTGTTCTGGAACTCTAAGCCTATCGGCCTGCCGATTCCCTGGGAAATCACTACCCCGCGCCGCACTACCGCCAGCAACCCATCCCGATTTACAACCGCCTTATGCGGATTATCCTTGGGGATAATCCTTTCGTAATCAGGGTAGGGCCCTTCAATCATTCTTGTCACCAGCATCGTATTTTCGGCAACAAACCCTATGTTCTTAGGGTCAAAACGCACCACAACCTTTTCTACGCCCTGGGGTAATAGCGCAAAAACCTTGGGGCTAACCAGCAGTTTTGCCTTACCTGCCGATTTAACCTTCCGACTTATCAGCGCCAGCCGGAAACTGTCGGTGGCAACCATCCGTGACTCATTCTTAGAAATCTCCCAGTTTATCCCCGTCAGCGCCGGCCGGTTTTCATCCTTGCTAACGGCAAAATTACAACCGTTGAACATTTCAAACAGCGCCGTGGCAGGAAACTCTAATTCGTTGTCTTCCGGCAGGGTGGGAAAAGATGGAAAGTCCTCTGGCGGGAAATGAACAAACGACGCCTTCATCCGGCCGCAGGCAACCTTCAAAGTCTTGCCGTCCTCTTCCAGGACAACTGTTGAACCGGTACTTTCCTGGATTAAAGTGTTTAGCTCTCGGCCTCGCACCAACGTTGCACCTTCACTGCTCTTCCCTTCCAGTCGAACCATCTTTTTAAGAGCCGTATCACCATCCGAACCGGTTACTGCCAGTTCTCCATCAGCCACCTCCAGCAAAATATTCTGATATATCGGGAATGTGGTTTTGGCCGGAATTATTTGGACAATACTGTTTAGCACCTCAGCCAGAACATTACGGTCCAATTCACAATGCATTCCGCCTCCTTTTTCCATTAATTTTCACTTCAATAGTTCTACCAAGAAATATTGCCCAGTCAAGTTTGCACCAGGTACCCGATTTAAAATAAGAAATAAAAAGGGTGCCCCTGTAATAACCGAGGCACCCTTGAGTAAGGCTATTTTTAAACTACGCCCTGGTCCAGCATCGCATCCGCCACTTTGATGAATCCGGCGATGTTGGCGCCTTTGACATAGTTGACATAGTTACCTTCCTTGCCGTAAATCACGCACTGCTCGTGAATCGCCTTCATTATACCCCGCAGCCTCTGGTCAACCTCTTCACGAGACCAGGATAACCGCAGGCTATTCTGTGACATCTCGAGACCTGATGTCGCAACTCCGCCGGCATTTGCCGCTTTGCCCGGACCATAGAGAATTTTGTGCTCGAGGAAGATATCGATTGCTTCCGGCGTTGAAGGCATATTAGCACCTTCGGCAACCACATAAACGCCGTTTCGCATCAAATTTTGAGCGTCTTTGCCGTTGATTTCGTTTTGCGTTGCGCTCGGAAATGCGCAGTGTGCCTTGTGGTTCCAAAGCGGATTATAATCCAGTTTCGGGTCGGCTGGTGTGTAGACCACGCCCTTAAACTTATCGGCATACTCCTTAATTCTGCCGCGCCGGACATTCTTCAACTCTTTGACGAACTCAAGTTTTTCCGGCGTGATTCCCGCCTCATCATAAATATAACCGGAGGAATCGGAAAGAGTAACCACCCTGGCACCCAGTTGATTCAACTTTTCCACCGTATACTGTGCCACATTACCTGAACCGGAAACCAAACACACCTTACCTTCCAGCGTCTCCCCTCTTGTCGCCAGCATCTCCGCCGCAAAATAAACCGCACCATAACCGGTCGCCTCGGGACGAATCAAACTGCCACCCCAGTTCAAACCCTTGCCAGTCAGCACGCCGGTGAATTCGTTTCTCAATCGCTTGTACTGCCCAAACAGATAACCAATTTCCCGCGCCCCGACGCCGATATCACCCGCCGGCACATCGGTATTGGGTCCGATGTGGCGGAAAAGTTCGTTCATAAAACTCTGGCAGAAATGCATCACCTCGTTGTCCGATTTCCCTTTGGGGTCAAAATCGGACCCGCGTTTACCACCACCCATCGTAAATGTGGTCAGCGAGTTTTTAAAAACCTGCTCAAATGCAAGAAACTTCAAAAGCCCAAGGTACACCGTAGGATGAAACCGCAAACCACCCTTGTACGGTCCGATTGCCGAATTCATTTCAACGCGGTACCCACGATTAACTTGGACTTCACCTTTATCATCGACCCAGGGCACGCGGAAGATAATCACCCGCTCGGGCTCGCACATTCGCTCAAGAATCTTCGCCTTTCGGTACTTGGGATTTTTCTCAAGGAAGTCCCAGAGGGAAGTAACCACCTCTTCGACCGCCTGATGAAACTCGGGTTCTCCCGGGTTTCTTGCTTTGACCCAGGCCATAAACTCTTTTACTCCATCAGACATTTTATCCTCCTGTTTGTTTAGCAAAATAGTTTTTTACGCTCTCCGGGGTAAACAACCGGAGTTGTATTATAACCTTCCCATCACGCGTGTCAATAAAATCGGAGAAAAGTTCGCCGTTCTATGGGGAAATTTACCCCTTTCCCAAATGCAGTGTATGTTTGAGAATTATAATCGGAATGTTCTGTCTCTGTTATTTATAAAAAGCCTCCTCATCTTGAGTAAAAACAAAGGGGGAGCCGAATTGGCTCCCCCGAGAACTGTGCAATGCCTTACTCCGCAGTCTTCACCTGATAACAGAAAAGCCAGCCGTGAAAGTCATAGGGATAGTCGGGCGAATAAATAACCGAGCGGGGCATCAGGTCAAAAATCGCAAACCGGAAGGTTGGCACAAGTTGCGCCTGCCAGGTTCCCTGGAATACACCATCGCCCAGATAATTGAACGGCACCCTGATATAGAAGGGCCAGATTAGAACAAAGGTGTGCAAAAACGCCAATCCATCAGTAGCGTTGGTGTATAGGGTAACCGTAACCTGTTCACCTGGGGTAAAGGAAAACAGACTATCAATCGGGAAAAATGTTCCTAACGGGTCTTTGACCACCAGTTCCCGCAACGAACTCTGCACCCGGAACGAATCAATTCGCACCGTCTGGACTGAGTCAGACGCTCCAATGGCAAGCGAAATTTTCTTCAAACGCCAACCCCGGTCGGTGTCGGTCTCTTTTCCTTCCCGTTTAAATATTGCACAGAGGCGTGCAGTTTCTTTCAGTGGTTTATTCCAGAGTAGCAGACTGGTGTCCGGCGGCTGGACGAGTATGTGAATTTCCCCAAAGTTGTGCCTTGACCATTGAACATAGGCTGAATCTTCCACGATTTTAACATCAATTACCGGTTGATCGTGCGTCTGGGGTCCCCGCCACCAGAAAACCGCGGTATCACCGGCGGTAAAATAACCCCCACCAGAAGTGGAATCATGGCTCGTGCTGGCGGAAAAGTGCACCGTATCCTGCTCAACCAGCGCTTTTATCGCCGCCTTGTCCTTCTCCACATCCTGTTTGTGACAGCCCACTGCGCCCAGGATAAAAAGCAGCCCGAGCGTTAGCACGAACATTTTTTGCATACTTCCTCCTTTTACTATTTTACGACAACAAACTTGGCAGGTCTGGTGCCTTCAACATTGACAAAATAGACTCCGGCACCCAACTCCCTGATGTCAAGCGTCGTCTCGGGCCTGCCTGCCGAAACGGTAAATTCTTTGATTACTCGACCACTGTGGTCGCACAACATTACCTTTTTTCCGGCCGCAACCGCAGAACCGAACTCGACCCGTATATACCTGTTTACTGGATTGGACCGGATTTTTATCCCTTCGCCAACCGTAATTAAAACCGACCTTTGTTCTATGCCGGTCGGATCTCCGATGAAGAAAGGACGAGCCGTAACCGCCGCGTACGCTTCGCCCGCCTTGAATACCGTATATTTTATGAAGCAGTTATTGGAACTGATGCTTTCTGGCACCAGCCACTGAAACCTGCCGGCATTGGGCAAACTGTCGGCAATCAACCTCCAGGGTCCGCCTGAACCGGTTGTGGAAAGTTCCAGTCTCACCCGACTTGACTCAGCCCCGGGCGCTTCGCTCCACCAGTCAATAAACTGCACCGTACCCTGCCAGAATCTTTCACCACCCCGAGGAAACACCGGGAAAATTCGTAAACTCTCCCTGGGACTCGACTCTCGAAAGGCATAGGCATAGTTTTTATAACTGGGCCAGGTCCCCTGCTCAACAACCACTGCAAAGTCGGGATAGCCATTATGGTCAAAATCGGCTCCAGCCCGAAATGCCCCATAATCTGTTACCCGATTAAGGGGCACATTAGCCATCTCGGTCCAGTTCCCCTGACCATCACCCGCCCAGATTTTGACCGCCCATTTCTGTAACCCCAAAAGGTCTACAAACCCATCCCGGTTCATATCAACCAGTTGCGTTGCATAAAAAGAGTCGGTGACAGGAAGATTTCCGGAAAAGTTCTGCCAGACCCGCAGCGTACTATTCCAGCGCCATACCTCTATCCCACTGCTATTATTCACGAACGCAATGTCATCTCCGCCATCGTTATCAACATCACCCGGGGAAATCCCTGACAACCCGTAATTGGAGCGTGGCAGTCCCGAATCACCTGGATAAAAGTTACCGGTTCCGTCACCAAAATAGACCGCTGGACCAGCAACCGCACAGATGATATCAAGGTTGCCATCCCGATTAACATCCCGGAAATAAAACTCCATATCACAGTTACTGCTTTCCGGTAAACCAAAACTTTTCCGCCAGGTACCATTACCAAGATTGAGAAAAACCCGCAAACCAACACCGTAACCAAACGAACACGCACCCACATCCAAGAGTCCATCGTGGTTAACATCGGCAAAGTCGGTATTAAACATCCCCCAGACCGTGCCACCCCGCACCAGACTGTCATCCCAGGCATACCACATCCTGCCCGTTCCATCACCTAATGCCACCTCCAGCATATCATCGCCCAAGTCTTCCCCGGAATAGTTGTGATGCATCCCGTAACCAACATCCCAGTTTCCATCCCAGTTCGCATCGCCCACCGCAATCCCGCCGTAACCAAAATTTCCGTACTGATAGAGCGACCAGTTGCCCTCGCCATCACCGAACCAGACCATAACTCCGTGCTCCTGAGTGTTAACATAAGGACTGCCGTGGTCCCCAATCGAAAGGATGTCAACATTGCCATCATTGTTGATGTCGGCAAACTCAAGTTCGGTCCGCCCTTCTTCAAGTGCCGGATTATTGTAAAAACCGTTACTGGCTGGCAGATAGTTTAACTGCGCCCAGACCAGCACCGGGAAAAAGAAGAAGGTTAAACAACGCATCAAACCTCCTATTTTGGCTTTCTCAAAGCCAGTTGTAATCGACCTTCTTCATAGCGACCTATTTTATAATAACGGGCAACCGGCATCAGGTAATCGGCGAACAACAACAGTATGCCAATCCCCAAAAGTATCTGGCGCAAAAGCCGACCGCTGTTTGCCTCAAAAAATTGGACTCGGAATGGGTTCGCCCACATAAATATCGCCACCGCAAGAATTACAAAAACCAGTATATTTGCCGCCTGCCGCAATCCGAGGAACAAACGCACCCGCTTTATCAAATTAGGGTCAATAATAACCAGTTCCGGCTCCCGCCGTTTAACCGCCTCTTTCAATTCTTGATTATTACTAATGTTCACGGTTCTGCCTTCGGTTCTGCTTTGGGCTATTTTTGCTGGTATTGTTGATTTCCCGCTCTTGCGGCAGTTCAAGCTTTGTGACCCGGGGTGGTTTACCGTACAACTCCTGATAAACCCGGGGGTAATCTTCTTTGCCCCCAGCAAGGAGCAAGGTCAAGGGCATCACATTGCGCGCCTGCTCAACCATTCGACCTACGATATCTCTGATATCCCATTGGGCTGAAGGGTCCTGACGGAGTCGTGACAGATGGTACAACTCCCGGGCGTTCATCGTAATTAGTACCCGCCTTTGATGAGAGTTCGTCAAAACATACTGGGCAACCAGCGGATTGAAAGCCGCAATCTTATCATAAACTTCCTCGGTCTGAGCGAGTACCTCTTTAAAACTCTTGTGCTCTTTTAACTCCGCAACCGAAACTGGAATCGTCCAGCCTAAATCCGGGTCGTAAGGCTGGACGGTAATTGTTGTAAGCCGATGGCGCTTTAACTGGGCAAAACAGGCAGCCGAAATGACCAGTTCAAATGTCAGGTAAAGATGCTCAAACTCACGCAGCACCGCATCGTAAGCCTGTAAATCCTGGCACGCCAGCTTGAAAATCTCCTTTTTCCTTGCCAGGGTCTGCTTTTCCGAACGGGAAAAACATTCCATATAGGAGGCTTGGGAGGCACAATGCATCAGACAGGCAAGCAGTTTGTTGTCGGCGTTCTGGGTATAGTCAACCAGTGTCACATCTGATGCCGACATTGCAATCAGATTACGCGGCCTGCGGGGAAAAGGTCGGGTCATAAAGGTCCGGGCAAACTCCCGCAACCGCGGATAGGTGTTTCGTTCATAATCGGTTGGACCGGTAAATATCAAAAGCGAAGGGGCAACCGCCTCCACCTGGTGGTACAGCTCCTCTGCCAGCGCCCGTACCTCGCTCAACTCATTTGCGGCGAGCCGGCGCAACATCAACTCCAGAGTTCGAGCATTCACCGTCATCCCGAGTTGTGTCTGAGTTGCCAGACTGGTTATGTATCGGGCATCCTCCTTTGCCAGATTCTCAACCCTTCCCGGGTCGTCCTTCAAATCGGGCCTGGTAGCGGTAATATGCTCCTTCAACCGCTCAAACAGCCGGTGATAGGTTTCGTTCTGAAGCCGGATGATGTTGAGATAGTCCCCTAAGAATTCGGAATTCTGAATTTCGGCGGGAACAACAAACTGATTTTCCAGTTGAACATAACGCTGCGAACGCTCAGTAAACGAAGCCAGCCGGTGATGTTCAATCGCCTCTACCGCCAACCGGGAAACCTCGGTGATATCAAAATTAAAAACCGCATGCTCGGCGATTGAGTGATGCCCCATTTCGAACACAATCGTCCGATTGGACTGGCGTGCCTTTTTCAACTCCCGGCGTGCTTCGCTCCGCAACTGCTCAATCGACTTCTGACTGCGACTGATTCGGGCGTAAGCCGCGGCGATAACTTCTGGTGTCGGCACCACCCGGCGGTTCTTTACCAAACTGTCAATCAAATCGGCATCGATGTTGTAACCGGCAAGTTTAACTTTCATATACTTTACATATTATTAAACCATTTGATTTCTGTCAAACGAATTTTCCTTTCGGTCTGGCACCTGATGCCGGAGTACGGTTCGAATCGGAAACGGAATGACTATTCCCTCTTCCTGATAACGGTGATGAAGCCGCTTGATAAATTCATGCTTAACCGGATACTGAGAAACCGCATCTTTCACCCGTAAAAATACTGTGAAATTGATACTGAACTCCCCAAATGTGTGAAACCGAATGACCGGCTCAGCGTCAGCAACGCCACCCGGCACCTCCTTCATCACCTTCCGTGCCACATCCAGCGTAACCTGTTCCACCTTTTCAAGGTCACTATCATAACACTACAACAATCCACCCCTCGAAAGCATAGATTATAATATCGTCTCCCTGCCACTTCGTGCGTCGGGCTAATCTTTTTAACCAGTGCCTTATCACCATCTCGCACAACCAACCGATGAGGAACCCGCAAATTACAACTCCCACCGGCACAAGAAATTCTTTAAAACTCATCAATTAAAACTATCCGCGGTATTCCCCCGGTCAAGGAAAAACCTGCTTGACTATAAAGAAATTGTGAATAGTCTAATTTTTACCTATGTATTGGGGAAGAAGCTCGCACATTTCTCCAAAGCATCCTGGACACTATGCTGGTAGAAAAGAGGCAAGATGAGTGAAGAACTGATAAAACTTTTCCGTATCCAGCTGGGAACCAAGAAGTTTGACGAAATGGAGGCAACCTGGCTGGAACTGCTTCAACTCAACCTGCCGTTCCAGGAGCTCCTCAACCTTATTGACCTTGTCCAGCGTTGGGCACCGGAAAAAACGCCGCCCCTCCTCTGGGTTCTTGCCGATGCCCTAACAGAACAGAAACGGTATCAGGATGAGTTGGTCGTTTTGCGCCGTCTTGTCGGACTTACACCCGACGACAGCAAATTAACAACCGAACTTACCACCTGCCTGCACAAAATCTATCCTGATGAACCGCTTTTGGAAAAAATGCTCCAGAAATCCGGCTTGGGCTATGGGAAACCGCTCTCTGAGGCGCTTGACCAGTTTGACCGTTACATAAAACTGGCACCCGGTAAATTAATCTTTGACCCGCAGCGTGGACCGGGTAAAGTGAAAAAACTCGACCTGTTGTTCGACCGGGTTACAATTTTATTTCAATCCGGGGAAGAAGCCACCTTCGACATTGCAACCGCCAGCCGCGCTTTCAGTTTTCCCGCGGCTGATGGTTTTTTTGCCCTTCAGGAAAAACAGCCGCAATATCTAAAAAAACTCATCACCGATGACCCCGCTGCCGTCATCGCCCTTTTACTAAAGGACACCCGTCAATGGATGTCCGGCGCCGACATTCAGAAATATTTGACCCCCATTATTGAGACGCAAAATTACACCAATCTCTGGGAAAAGGCACGGCGTGGTTTATTACAGCATCCCCACATCGAACTTCAAACCCGACCTAACCGCATCTACCGCTGGACCGATGAACCTAATAAAGAGAAAAAACCGGATGATGTTTTGTCCGCTTCCCCGACAAAAGCCCCCTCTGCCCCGCGTTTCGACTACTCCCGCCTCTCAACCATGAGCCCCGAAGATATCATCGCGGCTTTTCAGAACCTGCGCACGACTACCGAAAGGAAAAAACTACTCAAAGAGATAATGCTCCAGCGGACCGACGACTGGGAAACGCTCTATGCCCGTATCTTTCCCGTCACCCCGGACAACACAACCCGCACCATCATCCTAAAAAAACTAAGGGATGAAAAACCAGCCACCTATCAGATGTTGGTCGAATTGACCCTGACATCGTACCGCATCAATATTGACCCATTCCTCTTCCTCGCCGAAACAACCATCGGTTCCTATCGCCCGATTCTTACCCGCCTCCTTGACCTGCTTGAGACCGAAAAAAACCGCTCCATTACCAACCGGGTAAAGAGAATCTTACTAAACAATAAGTACCAGATTATCCTCAAAACATTAGCCGAAATCACCGAAAAAGAGGCGGAAAAACTGTTGGAACGCATCCGCCGCGTTCGCATCTTAGAACCGTACCAGCAGGACGAAATCAGCACTATCTTCTTTGAGCAATTTTCCGGACTCAAAACCGAGCCCGAAGCCAAATTCATCTGGAGTACGGTTGCCGGCATCGAAAAAGCGAAGGCAGAACTTAAAAAGTTGACCGAGGAGGAACTGCCGCGCACCGCAGAAGAAATCGCCCGCGCCCGCAGTTTCGGCGACCTTTCGGAAAATTATGAATACAAAGCGGCAAAAGAGAAACAGGCGCGCCTGATGGAAAAAATAAACCGTTTACGCGCTGACCTTTCCCGGGCAAAACCTATCGAACCGGAGAAGTTTGAATCTGACATCGTGAAGATTGGTTCTCGGGTAAAACTGCAGGACGAAGAAGGTAAAAATCACGAGTTTTCCATACTCGGACCCTGGGATGCAGACCCGGAAAACGGCATCATCTCCTTTCAATCTCCCCTTGCTCAGGAACTCATCGGCAAAAAGCCCGGTGATAAAGTCAAGATGGGTGATAAAACCCTGACGGTCACCGAAATCACATCCGCTTTGTAGATGGCAGAAATTGTCAAACCTGGCAACTATGATTCTCATCGGGCACAAGACCATGAATTCATTGACCGGGTGGTTAAAAATCTCTTAAACGGCGGTGTCCTCCTCTTTCCCACCGAAACCGTATACGGCATCGGTGTCGATATCCGCTGTCCAGATGCGATTCAGCGCCTCTATGAAATCAAAAAACGCCCTATTCAACAGTCCTGCCTCATCCACTGTTATACCCTAAAACAGGCAACCCCTTATGTGAAACAAATCCCGGATATTGCCCACCTCCTCGCAGAAAGGTTTCTACCCGGGCCCCTCGCCTTAATCTTCTACTCTTCTTTCCGAACACCCGACATTTTAACCGGGGGAAAAGACACCATCGGAATCAGAGTGGTCAACAACCCGATATTTCGTGAAATCGTGTCCCGGCTTGGCGCACCGCTTGCCGGTACGAGCGCCAATGTCCATGGTCAGCCGGCAACCAACGACTTCAATGCACTTAACCCGGAACTCGTCGCCCAGGTTGACTTTGCGATTAATGCGGGAAAAATCGGTTCCGGCAACCCCTCAACAATCCTCGACCTGACAACGCATCCACCCCGCCTTCTACGGGAAGGAGACATCAAAAAGTCAGAACTGGAACAAACGCTCGGGTTAAAACTCGCGCCTTAATAGCGGTACTCCAACTTTAACAGAAATTCAGGCTCAACCCCATTCTTGTCCGGCACCCCGCCCTGATTCTTATAATATGCCGCTTGAACCAGGGCTTGAAGATAAAACCCGCGCGGCAAACTGAACTCCAGTTCTGGTCCTGCCCGCAACACCTTTTCAACCTCCACATCCTCATCGGCTTTTGTCGAATCCCAGCCCTTTGCCGGAAACTGATAATGATGGCGTAGAAAAACGGTATCGCTCATCTGGTAACTCTGGCGCGAAAAACCGCCCCGATTGTAATAACCGCGTCGGGACCAATCTCCAGCAACCGATGCTTTGAGCCAGGTTAGTGGCGTATAAGAAACCCTTGCCCACAACCGGTCCGCATCTGGTCCCAGTTCATGACCCAGTGGCACCGAATAGTTCTCATACATAATCGAATATATCCGGTGGTAATAGGTAAATGCGGTAATCAACGCATACTCAGCCCGAATCTCAAAAGCCCCGGGTGTTAGCAGAAACCCGGCTTGCAAACCAACGCAGTTTGGCGCATCCTTTCTAGTATTGAACTCATAATTGTCCAGAAACAGCTGCCCGTATATTTTGGTTTTCGGCAAATAGAGCGCCGCATCCCAGCCCATCAACAGGTTGTCGCCGTGTCCGGAATTGGCAACCGAAAAATAGAGCGGTAAAAGCGGGTTAAGCATACCGGTAAAATCCCAGGCATTCTCATAGGTGTAAACATTGAACATCGCCCCACCTAAAACCAGCCGGTTAAAAAGCGAAACCTCAAGCCGCTGCCCGGATAAAAACCGATGGGTACGATTCCAGCGCGAAAGCATTGCGGTAAAGGCAAGAAACTTCAAACTTCTCCCTTTCAAAAGGAGTTGAAAATGGTCCAGCGCCGGCGCCCGGTCCGAAAGCATCACGCTTGACAGATACCCCGGTCCCCAGAAAAACTCATCCCTGCCCAGTTCCAGCCTTAAGCCGGGAAACTTAACACCCAAATACGCCCGCTCCATCTCCCATAAAACCCGGTCCTGCCAGGAAACAACCCGGGCATTAGGATTGTGCCAGCCGGCAGAGTCAAGAATCCTTGGCTCTTTCGGATTAAGCAGCACCGGTGCCATCTCATCGTAAAAAAAGAACCGGTCTGCGGGCTCGTTTTCGGCATTCACACCCAACGACACCCTTTGCTTTCCCGGTTCTGCCCGCATCCGGGCGAACAAATTGAGTAAAATCAATCGGTTCCCGGACTCGCCTGTCTCGGACAGGTCAATTCCAACAAGCGGTTTTTTCTTTATCAGTTCCCAGCGCAACCTTGCCCGCGCCGCCTGCTGTGCCGCATTTAACCGACAACTTCGGGCAACCGACTCCGCCTCAAAAAAAAGTCTCTCGCACTCTTCCCGGGTCCAGGGTTTGCTTGTTGAAGGCAGTGATTTAATCAACCCCGCGGTTTTCAGCAAATCAAAGTCTTCATAAATCCGGGAATCGGTCGGTACATAAACTCCGCTACCCGCCCCACAAAAAAGCAAAAGCCCGATTAAAAGTCCCATTTAACCTCCCCTGCACAACCGCGCTTGTTTACCGCACTGCAAATCGTGCGTCTGTTAACTATTTTATCACCCCTAACCAGTCGCGCAAAAGGAATTGGAACCGGCCAATGAGCAGAGACATACGCGCCATAACCGTATAGCCAAAAGAAGCGCCAAACCCAATCATCAGAAAAACAATCCCGGTGTCAGCGGCAACCTTAAGCGCGCCCTTGTGCTCCCGGGAGAAAAAGAAGTAAAGTACCGAACAGATAACGCCAACAAACGAAATCAGCGCCCAGAGAAAAACATCCCAGCGGCTAAAAATCCCCGGTGTCAAAAGTGTTCCCTGAATCTGCTTGATGATGTTCGTCTGGAAAAATGCGGGTATCGCCACCCCTGATGCCCAGCCCAGCACAAAACCCATCGGAATCCGCACCAGCCAGGAAACCTGGGGAATAAATCGGGCAAAGTAGAACAAGCCGAGGACAAATGGAATTATGTAAAGCGGCTTCCCCTGCCGGAACAGGGGCGTAATCAGGTCCGGATACACCGAATTGTACCAGGTAAGTGCAATCGTATAGCCAACTGAAACCCCGACAAACAGATGCTCACAAAACTTGTAAAATGGGTTGTCCTTCCAGAGGAAAGAGAAAATTCCAAAGGTCAGGATAACTGCCAACCAGGTCCAGATATCAGTGGAGATGTGCATCTTACCTCCTTTTCATTCTCGTGGCAAAAAACGCCACATTGCCAAGTACAACCAGGATTAAAATCACCAGATGGGCAAGTGATTGGGAATCCATCGCAGCAACCGCCGGCATATAAGCCTTACTATACCCCTTCCTGGTAAGCAACACTTCATATTCGGCAGCACCCTTCATCCCGGCTAAAAGTCCGGTCAACTGACCGGTTTGCAGATAAGGATAGGCATCGGCCGCGGAAACCGCAGTAACACCGGCACCAACCCGCAACCCATAGCGCGACTGCCCGTAAAGCAACCAGTCACCAAACCCTGGTGTACCGGCTGATATCGCGACCATAAACGGTATGTCCCGCAACCGCACCACCTCCTGCATCATTGGCAAAGAGTCAAGCGGATGGCCATAGTAGTCCACCGGAAACACATTTTTGATGTTCTCACCCATCCCTAAAATCACCGCATCAACCCCTGCTTTCCAGCCCAGATACACCACATCCTTACCATACTCCTTACCATACTCCGGTGGAATTTCGGTTACCGCCTTGTCTGCCAGTCCGGCACCGGTAATCCACAACCCGCACAAAAGCACCTTCACATCACGGGCAAACGCATGGCGCATCAACGCCACCAGCATCGGGTAAAGTTCGGGCATTGACGCCGGGTCAAAGTCCACCGAAATCAAGAGCGTCTTTCCCGGCGGAATCGCATCCACCGCATCAAAAACCGCCTTTGCCCGCGGTCCAGAACTAACTCCCAGACCTAACGGCTTCAAGAGCGGGAAAAGCACCAGCACCGCCATCACCACAAAGATAATCTTCCGGTCAATCTTTAAAAGCCGTTCCCAGATATTCATCACTTACCTCCTCCCAGCCAGCCGCGTTCAATCCCTAAAATCACCTTGAGTGAAGTTGCAATCGCGCCCAGCGCCACCCCGAACACAATCGCCCGCTTTGCCGCCATATTCGGCACCGAAAGAATCCACTCCGCCACTTCCGGCAGTTTACCCCAGATTGCCGCACCCACCGGCACCATTCCGAGCATCACAATAAACGCCGCAATCAAAAGCAACGCCGCTTCCTTGGTTCGCGCCCGGAACGCGCGATATGCCGCTGACGCCATATAAAACGCCAGAATCGCAAACATTGACGCATTCAGCGGCACCAGCATATTCTTAAAAATCACCTCCTGCAATGGCGAACCGGGCTTCACACCCCAGACCAAACCGATAACCGCGGTAACCACCAGCGCCACCAGCGTGACGATTGAATACACCCAGCCGGCACGCCGGCGCTGCAACCGGTCAAGATGGTAGAGAGCCAAACTTCCCACCCCCAGAACCAAGGCAAAAGCCGAAACAATCCGAATCCACTTTGTTGTCAGGTCGTAAAAGCCGACCGAAATCGGATGGGGCACAAAAAACTGAACCATCATCACAATCCCCATTATCAAACAAATCGCCAGCGGTATACTCCTGCGCACAACATCCTCCTTTCTTACCCGAGGGGAAGACCGGTACCAATCAGGTTGATACCGCTCACATTAAAGAAGTTGCTCACCGCCTGGAAAAATTTCAGCCCGGGTAACGCCGAAAGCAAAACCAACGCCGAACCCAGAACAATCACCAAGAGAATCACCAACTTCCCCATATCCTGCCCTTTGAGAGAACCGAGCAGCAAAGGCTCGCGCGAAAGATAGGCGCTTGCCGCATAAAGCTCTTCGCCAATCAAGGTGTAGTCGCAGGCGGTGATAAAAAACGGCAACTGGAACACCGAATCGGTCCCGGCAATCTGAATCGCACCGGTCGTTGCGCCCGTCTCCGCGAGAATTAGCGACTCTGCCCAGAATGTACCAAGGAAAAAGTTCGTTGCCGGCTTCTCCCGCACCATTAAACCGTCCACCGCCGCCGCATAGGCAAACTGCTCCGAAGTCACATAAAAGATGTTATCCGGTTTAAACGCATCGGGCCTGCCTGCCCGGGTGTAAGCCTCCTTCACCACCTCCCGTGCCACCGTATAAACAATCGGGTCGCGGTTCGGCACGAGTAGTGCCGAGTCGTACTGGGCGGTCTTCTTTGCCACTTCACCCAGGATATTGAGCGAAGCAATCGTTGCGATATCCGCCACCGAACCCAACCCGGGCACATAAACAATCGGCTTTCCCATCTCGGTCGCTCTTCCTACCGCCTCTTCCACCGCATCCAAACCCGCGATGCGCCTCACAAACAGATGCCGACCTGCCTTCGCATGCTCAATAAAATAAATCACCAGGGCAAAAAACAGAATCATCGCAATCAGGATGTTCACCCTTCCCCAGTTAAACCACTGCGGCTTACTCACCACCCATCCGGAACTTTCACTCCACACCGTATCCGTGCCAAACACCGCACCCAGGCGATAAGCGTAGCGCACCCCATCACAAACATTCTCATCAATGTACCCATTATCACCGGCACCGAGCGTCGCGACAATCTGCGTTGACTCCCGCTCGCAACTCCGCTCCAGAACAACCAAATCCGGACTTTGCTCTGGCGCCAGTTGCCAGCGAATGGTGATACTCTTTCCCGCATCATTGGGCGTATCCTGAACAAAAAGCGTCGGTGGTGAAACCGCGCTTAAAAGCCACGCAAACAGTAAAAGTGTGTTACCCATAACGCTCCTTTACCCCAATCTTCCGCTCCGGTCCTCACAATCCGGCTTCCTGCCGGTGTGAAAACCGCTTTCTTCCCTGCACTGACACGGTATTGAATGGCACTTCGGGCAGCCATTGCGATACTTACGGCACGCCTGCTCCAGTTCCACTCCGGCAATACTCGCCAGACTCACCAGCCAGGCAAAAACATCGGCAAACTCCTCTTCCTTCTCTTCGGTTCGATTGTGTCGCAGCGCCCGCGCCAGTTCGCCCACCTCTTCCACAAACCAGCGAAAAGTGCCCTCAACCCCGCGCTGGCGGTCCTTAACCAGATAAATCTCACCGATTAACTTCTGAAACTCACCAATCGTCACATCCCAAGTATTACCAAAACGGAAAAAATGTCAAGCGATTCAGTGGAGAAATGTGTTAGGACCGCGTTATCGGCGCCGACAATCCGTCCCCGTCATTTTCCCCGGACCAAACCGCAGTTTAATCCTGCCAGATGAGTTTGCAGGTGGTTGCAAACCGCCCGGCCGCAAACCGGCAGTAGTAAACACCACCGGGCAGGATTTTGCCCCTGTTGTCCCTGCCATCCCATCGCACCTGATAAACGCCCGGACCCCGGTGGCTGGACTCAACAGTGCGGATTAGTTTGCCGGTTGCCGAATAGATGGCAACCTTTACCACCGCATCCTGGTCCAGCCGATACCGGAACCCAAAACCGCCAGCAGTAATGCTGGCACCAATGGTCTGGAAGTACTCCGGCTGGTTGCCCGCATCTGTGACACCAGCAGCAGTGACAACCACACTGTCAAAAGTGATGTCGTTAAACGGGTTCATATCACCGACCAGCGCCACCGTGCAGCGCACCGGATAAACCCCAATCTGGCTCGCACGCCAGGTGCCAAACCATACCGTATCAACCCCACCCGGCGCCAGCGAATCCGGCACACCCTGAATGTAGTCAGAACCGATGCGCATTATCGCCCAGAACTGGACCGGCTCTGTGCCCGGATTTTGGACCACCGCTGCTGGAATGATGGTGCTGTCCAGCCGCACCACACCGCGCGGGGCAAGAATCCGCTCTGCCGCCACATCCTGCAACCGCACAAACACCGTGTCCACTTTGCAGTCATTAGCCGGATTGGCATCACCGTCCAGTTCAGTTGAGCACCGGACCGCAACTATGCCCCGGCAGTCTGCGTGCCATTCGGGAAAACTAATCAGGATGGTCTCACCAGGTGCAAGGTTGATACCTGAAACCCGGCGGTCATACACCGTGCCAACCCTGAACCGGGCAGCAAAGGTCCCGCTACGGCTGCCGTAGTTCTTTATCCAGACCTCGGGGGTAACAACCATACCCGAGTCAATAACACCAACCGGCGCCACAATCCGCGCTACACCCACATCGTGCACGATATGAACCCGCAGGGTGCAGGTGTCCATTCTCTGAGCATCATTTGGAAATCTGCCAACCCATTTTTTAACAATGTCAAAAGTGTCTAAGTAAATGGTATCATTAACTATAGTATCACTACCTAGTATCTCAAAAAGGCCAATGTGCATATTAACAGTATCACCATCATTTGCGGGCTGAGGAAGATGCTCTAAATTGAAGAAAAAGGTGTCAGCTGAATTATATTGCGGACCAAAAACAGTGTCTCTATGAGAGGGGTCTTTTTTTAAATAGTATTCTACAAACTTTCTTGTATTAATAGGAGAAAAAACGTTTCTTATACATATTGTGTGTGCTCTGTTGGGAACAAGAGAACTGTCACAACAAACCTCTGGAAGATATTGCCAATACCATAATGTGTCTTCTGGTGTAACAACATGAACTATATTTGAACTATCTTGCGGGTTGATCCGCTTGTACAAATGAACTATGATTGTGTCCCCAACATTAAATGGCCCTAATTCAGAATCAGCAACAGAATAAAGACCGCCAGTATCTGGTGATTTGTGTATTGTTGTGTCTGGTGGAATTTTTGTTGCTCTTATGCCATATCTCGCTCCATCTGCATTTTGTCCAAGCGATGTTTTTGCAACACCAATATAGTCCATAAGCCTGTCTTTTTCTTGTTTGTGTTTTGGAAAATTGAAAGATTCTGGAACTCTCTTTGTTAGTCTGTCGCGCGGGTTTTTAGTCCTGCTGGTACCGGAAAAAACAGGGTTGAAGATAACGCAAACCGAGAGCAAAAGGCGAAAAACTCTCAAACTCATAACCTTACCAGATATTGAATGTTACACAAAAAGAACCTTCTGTCAACAAAAACAGACCAGATTAACGCCCGGTTTTGCGGATTGTTATATTATATACGAAAAAGCGGCAAAGAGTTACAAAAAAGGCACACCCGGTAGTCCGGGTACAGTTCCGGGGATTACCCCTGACTCGCCCTTTCTGGCGCATAGGACTATAGCGCAGAAGTGTGATAGAGCAGAAGCCAGAATAGAGCCCTTCGGTGTTATCTTATTGATAATTAT
The DNA here is from genome assembly GCA_037441285.1 of Caldifarciminota bacterium. GTDB lineage: Bacteria > Hydrothermota > Tepidihabitantia > Tepidihabitantales > Tepidihabitantaceae > Tepidihabitans. The sequence continues at coordinate 43,824 of JBBISL010000003.1, read as the reverse complement.
TTAACTTACACCGAAAACCCTGTGCAATACCCCACCCTGAAAAGAGGTCAGTTCAATGTCATCACCCAATTCTTTTGCCCATCACAGATTTACTTACAGATGGGTCTTGTATGTTATGTTCTTTAGTGCGGTGCCAAGCCCGGTCTGAATTCACTTAAACCCAATAGCACAGGCACAGTTCAGTAACTTCTTCCGGTTTATGCGGTTAAGGAGTGTTTCGGATAAGAGTGTTTGAGTCAGGGTTGTTAATAACCCCACTCTTCGGACATATAGGTCTTGCGCCGACAGTCCGGGCAGAGAACCCTTAATGTGCCAGAACGGTAAGGAACCGCGCCGGCAGGCGCTTCCTGGGGCGCGGCAATACCGAGCGACTGATAAAGGGTCAAAAACAGGGTCGGGTTGGAGTTGACCAAATCACCAACCCGATGGGCAATCCATAACAGGTGGGCGCGGGTGGCAAATGGTGCGCCGCAGATTTCGCAGTAAACCAGTTCCTTCTCCACCGATGTTTCCCAACCGCCCCGTTCGGTCCGGGAAAGGTCAAACTCCGGGGTGTGGTAAATCGCATCGTTCGGGCAGTGCAGGACACACTGGGCACAGTAGATACAATGGTCCGCATAGTGGATGTTACGCTTGACACCCTTCTGAAGGTCAATGACAATCTCGCGGGCATCGGTTGGACAAACCTGGACACAGGCGCCACAGCAGAGGCAGTTCTCTTCCCGGAACTTCAAAATTCCCCGGAAGTTGGGATGAACCGAATCAACCTTTTTCGGAAACTGGGTGGTAAACGGACCTTTAACCACCGCCCGCACCGCTTCAATTAGTTCCCGCAGTTTTGGTAATGGAATCCTCATTTTTCTTCCTCAATGATTGATTTGCCACCACGGTCTTCAGTAAACTTGTCCTTGACCGTACCCTTCCACAGTTTCACTCCGGCGATTAAGGAGCCGCGTGCCAGTGCATGACTGGAAACCGGAACCGTGACAAGGATGAAAAGGGCACAGATGAGCGCCTTGATGCCGAGCGCCGTGAAACCGGTTTTCAAAAATACACCGAGCATAATGCCGCAGACCCCAAGGGTGACGCATTTGGTCGCCGCCTGCATCCGGTTGTAGATGTCCGGAAACCGTGCCAGTCCGAGCGCACCCAGAAGCACGAAAATGACTCCGAGCCAGAGCGAAATCAGTGCCAGTGCGCTAATCATCAAGACTCCTTCCTTCAAGGTACTTTGCCAGCGCCAGAGTGCCAATAAATGAGATGACCGCAAGCGCAATTGAGATGTCCAGAAGGTAACTCAAGCGGTACTGAAGCGCAACCAGACCGGTGATTGCCGAGAACACCACGCCCATCATATCAACCGCTATCGCCCGGTCGGCAATTGATGGACCCTGAAGCGCCCGATACAGGCAGAAGAGCGCTGCCGGAATCAAAACGATAATCGGTATCATCGCTCAAGCCTCCTTAATCAAATATCCGCGCGAGGAAAAACTCAAACGGTCCTTTAATCATCCGGGCGCACTCTTCCGGGTCGTCGCTGCGCACTTCAATCCAGTGAATGTAGAGGTAGTCGTCCTTGATTTCCACCGTAAGCGTGCCCGGAGTCATTGTGATTGAGTTCGCCAAAAAAACCCGGGCGATATCGCTCTTCAAGTTGGTCTTAATCTTCACAATTCCCGGTTTTAAGTTCATTCCAGGGGAAAGGACGCGCAGCGCAACATCAATGTTCGCCTTGAGACACTGCCAGCCAAACACCGGGATATACACAAGCAGCCAGAACCAGCGCACCGGATTCAAAAGTTTTCCTGCCTTCAGGGGTAGATAACCACCAAACATACCCGCGGTAATCGCCGATACCGCAACCCCGGCAAGTACCTCCTGATAGTGCAGGGTCCAGCTTAAGAGTACCCAGATGATAACGCCGGCAATGAAGTAAGCAATGCGCTTTGCCATCTTATCCTCCGAGCATCAATCGGGCATAGTCCAGCCCGTTCAATAGCACCTTTGCCGCCGGACCAATTAGATGGTCGAGAACGCCCTGAAAACCAATCCCGACAACAAGAATTAATGCGACCAGGAGAACCATCGCCAGAACCATTGTTGCCGGTGACTCTTTTGCCTTTGTGGGCGCTTCGTTCTTTTTCGCAAAGAATGCGGTGTTGACCACCTTTGTTAAATAACTCAAAGTGACCGCGGAGAAGAGCGCCGCAAGGAATGCGAGCCAGTACATTCGGGCGGCAATCGCACCGATGATGATGAACAACTTGGAGAAGAATCCGGCAAAGGGCGGCACCCCTGCCATTGAGAATGAGCCAAGAATGTGCGCCCAGGATGTGAAGGGCATTGACCGCTCCAGTCCTTTCAGATGGTCAAGTTCCCTGGTGCCCGCCTGCATCTCAACCGAACCGCTGGCTAAGAACAAGGTGCCCTTACCCAAAGCGTGGGCAAGGATGTGAAACAGCGCGCCAACAAAACCCCAGTAGTTGCCGATACCGAGCGCGACAAGGATATAACCAATCTGGCTGATACTGGAGTAGGCAAGGAGCCGTTTGTAGTCGTTCTGGGAGTAGGCTAAAAGTCCGCCCAGTACCATTGAAACCGCACCAAAGGCAATCAACAGGTTGAAGAATGCCGGAGTCTGTGCCCGGGATACACCAAACACATTGAACATTAAACGGCACATCCCATAAACACCGGTGACCTTGATGAACACACCGGAAAGCATCGCCGAGATGGGTGCCGGTGCTGAGAAGTGGGCGTCTGCCAGCCAGGCGTGGAACGGTTCCATACCCATCTTGATGGCAAACCCGATTAACAGGGTGGCAATGGTAAACCAGTAAAAGGGCGTTTTACCGTTGGTTATTAGTGTCTGAGACAGGGTTGCCAGATTCAGGGTTGAAGCGTGGGCGTAGAGGAGCGCAATGCCAAAGAGGAGCACCGCACCACCCACTTCACCCAGGACCATATATTTGAACGCCGCCTCAACCTCTTCTTCTTCGGTACCAAATGCCACCAGCGCATAACTGGCAATGGCAGAAATCTCAATGAAGACAAACATATTGAACAGGTCACCGGATATCGCCAGACCATTCAAACCGGCAACGAGGAGTAAAAACAGGGTGTAAAACTTCCAGCGGCCCGTGGTGTAACGGTCCAGATAGCGGATTGAGTAAAGCATTGCGCAGAAAGCCACGATGTTAATCACCAGAACAATGAGTGCGGTCAGGGCATCAAACCACATCGCGATGCCAATTACCTTCCAGCCACCAACCCAGTAGTGCAGCGGCACACCACCCGCTTTCAAAATCAGCCAGGTGTAAACCGAAATCACCAGAAGCGCAGCACTGGCGATGCCGGCAATCAGGTCAGCAAAACGGGACCACAGTTTGGACAGTAAGGGCACGAGAAAGGCACCGGCTAAAGGCACCGCAATAAACAGTGGTAGGAATTTGCCTTCCATCGGCTCTTATCCTTTCAACTTTCTGAATTCCGAAACATCAAAGGTCTTGTGTTTCTCATAGAGACGGAGCGCGAGCGAGAGCATCAATGCGGTGGTTGACAGTCCGATAACGATTGCGGTCAACACCAGCGCCTGTGGTATTGGGTCAACAAAGTTGCGGGCAACACCGAGCCGTACCTGGTCGGCACCGGTGATAATCGGCGGCAGGGCACCCTTTTTAAACCCAACCAGGGCAAAGAACAGGTTGACCGCATACTCAATCAGGCAGAACCCAATCACAATTTTAATCAGGTTCCGCTTTGACACCACCACATAGAGACCGATGAGAAACAAAAGGACGCAGGCGATATATGGAATCATCTCTACTCCTTCATCACAAACCTTGAGGCACCCAGCGCCAGAAAGACGGCAAAGAGTCCGGCGCCGACCTTTACGCCGATAGCGATGTTTGCCAGCGGAATCAAACCACCGGAGACCAGTTGCAGGGGCTTGCCTAAATAAAACACGCCCGTATTACGGAAAAAGCAGTCCGCGGCAAAGTAACCGACGAGTGCCAGCGCAAGGAAGAAAACGCCGCCCAAACTTTCAAACACCGAAGAGAAGATGTAGCGCCGCTTCTCCACCTGCTCAACCGAACCGTATGCCAGCGAAAGGAGAATCAACGCCGCGGCAACCAAAACCCCACCGGCAAAACCGCCGCCGGGTGTTAAATGGCCATGAAGGATTATGTAGCCACCGTAGAGGAAGACCATTCCGGCGAGCAGTCCTGCCATCACCTGAACAATCAAAGACATCCCGCGCATACTAACTTCCCCCCGGCTTTTTCTTGGTGACAAATCGCATCACCGTCAAAACCCCGACCACCGCGGTGAACAAGACTGTCGCCTCACCTAATGTATCATAACCCCGGAAATCGAGAATGATTGCCGCAACGATGTTCGCCGCTCCGGTCCGCTCCAGACCAAACTGGATGTAGTCGGTTGCCAGCCGCATCAAGGGCTGACCAAAGGTGGGCAACTCCCGGAACACGCCGATAATGAGCGACAGGAATAACCCGCCAAAGGCAAGAAATGCGGCGATAAACATTGCGGTCTCCATCTTTAACCCGCTGGTCGCCGTTGTATCAATCTCAGTCGTGCGCAGAATCACCGCGGTAAAGAACACAACCGTTAAGGTCTCAACCACAATCTGGACAATCGCCAAATCGGGCGCCTGGGCTAAAATGAACATAATCGCAACGCTGAACCCGACCAGACCCAGCGCCACCGCTGCCGCCAGCAAATTCTTGGTCTCGCTGGCAACCAGCGCCGCTGCCAGCATCACTCCTAAAAGGATGTAAAGTTCAATCATCTTTTACCTCAAAAACAGCAGTAAATAGAATATCACCGCGCCTAAAAACACCCAGGATAGATAAAGCGGTAGATTACCGGTATGAATTTTTGACAGACCGAGACCGAAGTAGTACACCAGTTTACCGATGAACTCTGCCAGCGCCTCAAGTACCCGGTCAACACCTTCGCGCAGACCGGCACCAACCACCTTGAAAATCCCCACCAGCCAGTTGTAAAGGTCAAATGCGCCCCGTTCCCCAAAGACGAGCATATCGCCAATCAGGGGCATATGCTTCACCGATGAGTAAAATGCGGTCCCGGGCACCCGGCTCTCCTCTTCATCCGCAATCTTCTCGCCGCCGAAAAAGGTCTTGCCCGGCACCGGTCGGGCTGCGGTACCCAAAAGGTACAAAATGGCGCCAAAACCGAGTGCGGCAATCAACAAGAGGGTTGCTAAAATCGGACTCCAGACTCCGTAAAGTGTAACATCGTAAAACCTGAGCCCGGGTAAAATCAGACCGGAGAGCGGGACTGAATAGGCAAACACGCCGAAAACCACGCAGGCAAGCGCCAGCAGGAAAGGCGGTAGCCACATCGTCATACTCACCTCACGCACCCGCTCCAGATTCGCCGGACGCTGACCAAAGAACAGGGCATGGAGCATCTTCAAAAATGACGCCAGGGTCAAGACACTGCCCAGCATCGCCGCAACGAGGAAGATGGGGAACAGCCGGTTTCCTTCATTTCCCACGGTTAAAACCCCCTGATAAACCATCCACTTTGAGAAAAACCCGTTGAGCGGCGGCACGCCCGCAATCGCCAGGGCACAGATGAAGAACGAGATAAAGGTCAATGGCATCTGCTTTGCCACGCCACCCAGTTTTTCCAGTTCATCGGTCTTTGCCCAGTGTTCCACCGAACCACCGGCAAGGAAAAGTCCGGTTTTGTATATCGCGTGGTTGAGCATATGGAAAAGGCCACCGGCAATACCTACCGGAATCCCGGTACCAATCCCAAGCACCATATAACCAACCTGGGAGACCGTAGAAAATGACAGGAGTTTCATCATCCGCTTCTGAACGAGCGCCATCATCACCGCCGCGATAATCGTCAAAGCACCAATCGCCATCAGAATATTCCTGAGCACCATATTGCTTGAGATGTCAAACATCGAAACACAGAGCCGGGTCAAAAGGTAAATCCCGAGGAGTTTGTCAAGTGATGACGGAATCAGTGCCATCACCGGCGCCGGTGCGGTATCGGCTGCCTGCGGAATCCAGGTGTGCAAAGGCATCGCCCCGGCTTTGGCAAGGGCACCCGCGGTCACAAGCAAAAAGCCGGCGAGTACTATCGGGTCGTAAAGCGGCAGAGGCACCTTGGGCGCCAGGTCAATCCAGCCACCGGCAATGAATGTCCGGCTCAATAAAAGAACCACGCCTAAAAGCATCGCAAAGTCGGAAAGCCCGACAATGACCAGCGCCTTGCGCGCGGTAAGGAAGGTGTCGCCTTTGCCAATCAAAAGAATGCCGTAAAGGACAAAGAGCAATGCACCCCAGAAGAAGAACAGAACCGCGAGGTTGGCGCTCAACACCACACCGTTGGCAAAACCGAGAATCAAAAGGCAGTACAGGTAGTAACCTCTGGTCCCTTCCCGGCCCCGCATATAGCGGAAGGAGTAAAATACGATGAGCGCGGTGAAGACGCTGACAAAAAGGAGAACAAAACCGGACAACGGGTCAAGGCGCAAAGCAATCGGAACCCCGGCAACCTTACCAAGATTTAACACCTGCTCGCTGCCCCGAACCAGAAATAACCGGATGGCGTAGTAAAGTGAGGCGAGGACGCCAATAAAACTGAACTCATTGCGTAACCTGCCAACCAGATAGCCTAAAACTCCTGCCGCAATCGGGGCAACGATGATTAACACAAAAGAGTGCGCCAACATCACCAGCCTCCACCTAACATTGTCATCCCTAAACCGCTAAGCCCCGCTTCAAGAAACCGGACCGGCACAAACCAGCAAACACCGGCTAAAACGGTTGCCACCGCCATCACCACAACCAAAAATACCACAAAACCGGGAACCTTATTATAACCATTCGGGCTCGCACCAAGAAATATTCGGGAATAGAACCGGCTTAAATAAAGAATGGTGAACAGCGCCGCAACCAGCGCGCCAATGCCGAGCAAAATTGAGCTCCGCACCGCACCAAGAACCACACCCAGTTTGGCAAAAAATCCTAAGGTTGGTGGTAACCCCATCACCGAAAGCACCAGCACCGCAGTGGCACCGGCAAGCACCGGCGAGTTGCGGGCAAAACCGCCAAGCCGGGACAGGTCTCCTGAACCGCTCACATCTTCAACCACCCCGGCAGCGAAAAAGATTCCCGACTTCGCAATCGCATGCGCCATAATGTAAAGCATCGCACCCATCAAACCGTAATAACCAGCACTGGCTAATCCGAGTAGAACAAAACCCATCTGACCCACGGTTGAGTACGCCAAGGTCTCGCGGATGGTCTTGACATTCAGCGCGACACCGCCCGCGATTAAACTGGAAGCGACCGCAACAATCGCTACCGCCAGGAAAAGCGGTTTTGGCACCTGCATTGTCAAAACATAAAGTTTCAAGAACAGAACCAGTCCCAGGTTTTCTGCCACACCGGAAAGCAGGGCGCAAACCGCGGCTGGTGCCTGTTGATAAGCCCGGGGTAACCAGATGTAAAGCGGCAGCGTTGCCGACTTGGCAACAATACCAACCAGGATAAGAATCGCCGGAAACAGGGGCAGCGGTTTCCCGGCGAGCGCGGCAAGGTCCAGTGTCCCCTGTTCCAGTTGTATCAAAACCAAACCAACGAGCATCACCGCGGCAGCAACAAAGTTGAGGTACAGCGCCCAGGCACCGGCAAAAACACTCTCCTCCTTGCGGAAATAACTCACCAACCGCCAGAGTGCCACCGTTGCCAGTTCCCAGAACACATACAGCAGGAGCAGGTTACCGGCAAATACCACACCCAGTGCTGCGCCTAAAAGCACAAGGAAAAATATGTAGTATTCGGCGATTTGCCCTTTACCGCCCCGCACCCGGGCGAACGAATACAAAATCGTCATCAGCCCGATAAACCCGAAGACCAGAGCGAGGAATATCTCGACCGGTCCGGTTGCGTAACTGGTCCAGGAACCGAAGTTCATTTGAATCGCTCCCTTACTTTCTCGGTCTTCTCCCAGGAAAGCCGTAACAACTCATTGCCGGTAAATTTCAGTTTCCCATCCTCAAACGCCGCCATTCTTTCGGTGCAACAGTAACAGGGGTCAACCGCTGCCAGAGTGAGCGCCGCATCCGCAATTGAACCACCCCGGACCGCCACAACATTGGAAGCGATGTTCATATAACTTGGTGCCCGAATCTTATGGCGCAAGGGCCGATTGCTGCCATCCGAGCGGATGTAGTGGAAAACCTCGCCCCGTGGCGCCTCGGTTCTGCCAATCCCTTCACCGGCCGGGACCTCATCAATCCTAATATCAATTGGTCCATCCGGTAAATTCTTCAAACAGCCACGAATGATTTTAACCGACTCAAAGATTTCAAGAAGCCGTACCTTTGCCTTGGCAAACACATCACCTTCGGGCAAAACAATCACATCCCAGGGGACCTGGTCATAGGCAGCATGGGGGTCGTCACGCCGGACATCAATGTCCACACCCGAAGCACGGGCGGTTGGTCCAACCACCGACCAGGCAAGCGCCTGCTCCTTTGTCAAAATCCCCACCCCTTCAAGACGGGCACGAATTACCGGGTCGTCAAGCACCGCCTTGGTAAGCATCATCGTCTTCTTCTCCACCACATCAAGGACCGCCTCAATCTGGGGAATCTGCTCCGGTTTGATGTCCCAGCGCACACCACCCGGTTTATGGGCACCATAATGGTTCCGGTTACCGGTAATCATCTCAAAAACCTCAAGGATGTGCTCCCGGTAACGCCACGCCCACATCCAGACCGTGTTGTACCCGATAAAATGGCCCGCAAGACCGACCCAGAGTAAGTGGGAGTGAATCCGCTCCAGTTCATGAATGATACTGCGGATGTAGTTTGCCCGGGGTGGCGGTTTAATCCCGGCACAGTCTTCAATCGCCAGCACCGCGGCTAAGGGGTGCGAATCGGAACAGATGCCGCAAATTCTTTCTACGAGAAACGGCACCTGGTCATAGGTCAACTCCGGTGAAATAAACTCATGACCCCGATGGTTGTAGCCAATGTGAATTTCGAGGTCAACCACCGTCTCACCTTCAACAATCAGTTTGAAAAACTCCGGCTCCTCCTGCAATGGATGATAAGGACCAATCGGGACAATACGCCGCTGCTTTTGCTCACCGCTCATGGGCTTCATTCCTCCGTTCATAATCCCGGCGCAATGGGAAGCGCCCCGGTTCCCAATCGGTGTCCGAAGTGAGAAGCGGTGCCGGGTTCGGGTGTCCAATGAACTCAATCCCCAAAAGTTCATGCATCTCGCGCTCAATCCATTGCGCCGCGGGAAACCAGCTGCCCTGAGCCTCAATCCGCGGGTCGTCTTTGGGCGCAAACACCTTTATTGTATAAATGATACCGGTTGTGTCTTCCGAAAAGTGGTACAACACCTCAAAACCGTCCCGGGTGTCGATACCGGTGGCGATTGAGAGCCTCATCCCCCGCTCCGCGTGGAGAAACCTTGCCGCCGCGGTCAGTTTTTCCCGGGGAATTGTCAGGTACAAACGCCGCGGATTTTTCTCAAACACTTTGGTGTCAGGGAACCGCTCTTGAAACATTCGGAGTGATTCGCTCATAGTTTACTCAACGCCTTTACCACACCCATTATCATCGCCTCGGGTTTTGGTGGACAGCCCGGAATGTAGGCGTGAACCGGAATGTGTTTGTCATAAGGTCCCACCGCATTGTACGAGTTCCGGAAGATGTGGCAGTTACACGCACAGGTACCAATCGCAATCACCAGACAGGGCTTGGGCGTCTGTTCATAAACCTCAAGCACCCGGGGCAAAGACTTCCGGTTGATGACCCCGGTAACAAGTAGCGCATCCGCATGCCGGGGTGAACCAACCAGAACAACCCCGAACCGCTCGACATCGTAGCGTGGTGTCAAAAGTTCCAGTATCTCAATATCGCAGTTGTTGCACGACGCCGCCGCCAAATGGTAAACCCAAGGTGATTTTTTAAGTCCCCAGAGTCTTAAGTCTTTCATAAGCCAATAAATGCTAATACCACCGCAATTATACCCAGTGGCGCCAGAATAAACCAGAAAAACCCGAGCGCCTGGTCAATCCTGAGCCGGGGGTTGGTGTTCTTCATCAACACCACCAGAACCACAATCAAGAGAAACTTCAAAATTGCCCACCAGTCGGTAATGCCACCCCAGAGCACCGTGATTAAGAGCAGCGGCATCAGGACAAACATCATCGCCCGGGTGATGCGAAATGCCGCAAGGGGCGCACCCGAATACTCCACCAGAACACCGGACATTATCTCCTGTTCCGCCTCAGGAATGTCAAATGGCACATAACCCAGTTTTGCCTGAATCGTAAACAGGATAATCAGCCCCGCGATTACCCCGGAAACCGAATACAAAAAGGGCCCAAACTGCTGTTGATAGGCTACCAGTCCGCCAATTCTTAAAGCACTCGTTACATCCCAGTGCTGCGCGACTTTAACAATTGGCACAAGGAGCGCCAGAACAAATGGCAGTTCGTAACCAAGATATAGAGTCATCTCGCGCGAAGCACCTACCGCCGCCACCGGGTTGCGTGATGCCGAGGCACCAACGATAAAACTGAGCGGAACCAGCGCCAGGAGGTATAAAAGCACGATGATGTCACCGATAAACGATGTTTTCTGCGCCACCACCAGACCGGAGTTGCTGAAGAAAAGAAGCACCGCCACCAGACTCATCCCGGCTATGCCCACCAGCGGCGCCAGTAGAAACACCGTTCGGGAAGCACCCTGAGGAACTATGGTCTGTTTTAACAGCAGTTTCAGAATGTCGGCAAATGGCTGATAAAAGGGCGGACCCTTCCGCCACTGCACCCGCGCCGAAACAAACCGGTCAACCCAGTTCAAAATCAGCCCGGCAACCGGTACAACAATCAGGGTTCCGATGAACGCTATCACCAGCCGCCATCCCGACAAAAAGGAACTCACACCCGCCTCCAGAATGGCAGCCGGGAAAGAACCCGCTTACCCACCATCAACTCTTTCATCTCCTCTTCATCAACAAACTGTAACGCGCCGGTGGGACAGGAAGCCGCACACCTTGGTCCACCTTCCCGGTCTTCACAAAGATTGCATTTCTGCGCGATGCGGCGCAACAAATCCTTGTCCAGAACCCCGAAAGGACAGGCAAGGATGCACGATTTGCAACCAACACAGTGCACACTGGACTGATAGACAATCCCGCGCTCCTCATCCTTCTTTATCACCTCAAACGGGCAAGCCGCGGCGCATAAAGGCTCGGCGCAATGCCGGCAGGGCAGGGGAACTAAAACCGTCTCGCCAACCGGTGCATACCGAATGCGCGCTTCACCTTTAAACCGACTCCGGCACGCCGCCTCACAGGCGCGACAACCAATGCAGTAGTCCAGACGAACGACCAATCGTTTCTTAATCTTCACGCCGACACTCGCCATATCTCGACCTTTGCTGGCGGAATTTTAGCCTCACCTGTCCCGGCGTCAACTTCGACCGGAAACAGCGCCCGGTTTTGATGGGCATTGACTCCAACAGTCGCTGTTCCCGGTGAAACCACCGGCAGAACCTTGACGCAGAATTGACGCTCACCGGTCTTACTTTTCACCTTAACAAAATCGTCTTCCCGGACCGCAAGTTTCTGGGCATCGGCTGGATGTAATATAATCTCGTCCTCGGGTTCAAAGAAACCGCCCACACCAATCGCCTCTTTTCTGCCCAAGAGCCAGTAAAGATTCCCTTCGGTTGTGGCCGCGGTACCCAGATGTTTACTTAGCGCTTGAGGAAGTTGGGCCGTCACCTCTTCCAGTTTTACACGCTGGTAAGATTCACCAGCCATCTCCTTCACTGCACCAAACTGGCTAACAATATCCGCCAGCGTCCTGGTACCACTGACCGGCTTCGCCAGCGGTTCGAATTTCACCTCACCCCAAACACTTTCACCCCTGCCCGTCTTTTCAAATTCACTGGGCACCGGCAGTACCAAACCGGGCAGCGGCTTTGCCGGACGGAATATGCTCGTTGCCACCCGGAACTCAACCCGATTTAACTCTGGGAACAACTCAGGATAACTGTAGGGATGTAGCCCACCAAACCAGAACAGGAGTTTGATTCTGCCTGCCGCCACCAACTCCTGCAACTTTCCAAACCCCATCTTCCCATCCGGCACCAGTGCCTCACCAAAACCAACAAACGGCTTCTCCGCCTTCAGCGCTAAAATCTGAGCAAAGATTGAGTGCCAGTAAGGCTCGCTTACCCTTCCCAAACTTGCCGCACCGGCAACCAGACCGTTGACCCCGGGCTTCAAAATCTTTGCCGCCTCTTCCATCTGGCGGCGCGGTACCCCGGTTCTGGTCGCAACCCCATCAATATCAACCTTCAACTTGGGGTCGATAAGTCCGGCAATTCCCGCGAGAACCAAAAACTCGGTGCCGGGTTTGGGTTGAATGAATATGTGTGCAAAACCTGCCTGCCGGGTTTTAATTGAGTCAATCACCACCATCCGGCTTTGTTTATCGGCATAACGGGCTTCAATTATCCCCTTCGCTGCCACGGGTGATGTGCTGAACACATCGCCGACAAGCAAGGTCGCCCGGCTCGCTGCCAGATCATCAAGTGTTGCCGGTTTAACCCCAGCCAGCCGATACCGGAACGCATTGTCCGGCTCCAGATAACCACAAACGAGATTGTCTGTTCCCAGCGCCGCAGCAAAACCCCGCACTAAACCGATGTCTGCTGCACCCGCACCCCGGCTATAAACAACCGCAATCTCCTCGGGCTTCACCGCCTCGTGCCAGTTTTTCATTAACGCAAACGCCTTTTCCCAGGTAATTTCCTTACCATCAAGTAGCGGATAACCGAGCCGCTTGGGATGGTCAATTACGACATTTGCGCTGTTACCCCGGGGACAGGTTCGTCCGTTGTTGGGCGCCACAGCGGCCAAATACTCCATTCGATACTGATACCCATCAAACACAATTCCCAGTTGACAACCATTACGGCACATTACACAGGTTGAACGCTTAACCTCGCTCATCACAGGAAAGGCTCCTCAATGTCCTTTATCTGCTCCCAGGTCAGAACCGGACCGTCTTTGCAGGTGAAATAGGGACCAAGCCGACAGTGTCCGCACTGACCCAGACCACAGGACATATTCATCTCCATCGAAAGATAAATCGACTTCCCCGGAAAACCGGCTTCGAGCAACTTCTTGGTTACAAACTTCATCATTATCGGTGGACCGCATACGACCGCGACGCTCTTTTTCACATCGCAGGGGATTTCATCCATCAAACAGGTGACCACCCCAACCTTCCTTTCCCAGGGTTCATCCGCACTGTCCACCGACAGGTCGATATCCACCTTCTTTATCTTCTCCCACTCCTTTAACTGTTTCTTATAGACAATGTCTTTCGGTGTCCGGGCACCGTAACGGAGGAAGATTTTTCCATATTTATTTATCTCATGGACCAAAGCAAGGAAGAGCGCCCGTAACGGTGCCAGACCAACGCCACCGCCCACGATATAAATGTCCCTGCCCTCAAACTCCTTCAGAGGATACGGTTTGCCATAAGGTCCCCGAATACCCAGCAAATCTCCGGGCTTCTTGGTAAAAAGCGCGCCGGTGGCTCTGCCAACCCGCATTATTGTCATCTCAAGAACCTCGCGCTCGAAATGGGACGATGACGGGGTAAACGGCGCCTCACCAAAACCGGGTATGGTCAACTCAACAAACTGGCCGGCAAGAAACGGTATCTGCTTTTCGGGCTTCAAAACAAGAGTCCTTATGTTCGGCGTTTCTTCAATAACATCCAGGATTTTGGTTGGAATTGGCTGGTATGGATTGTTCATAAGCGTCCTAAAATATCCCTGATGTCAATCTTACCCATACAGGCGGTAAAGCATCTGCCACAGCCCGAGCAGAAGTAAAACCCGTGTTGATTCTTCCCATGCATAAACTTGCAGTGAAACCGATTAATAAACCGTTTAAGGAACTTTGCCCGGGGATTTGCACCGCCCCCAACTCGAGCATACATCGCCATATAACAGGCATCCCAGACCTTGGTCCGTTCAACCTTATCGCCCTTTGCCTGGTCGTACAGTAAGAAACAGAAGCAGGTCGGACAGGTCATCAAACAGCCAAAGCATTCAACGCAATCCTTTGCTGCCTCCGCCCAGAACTTCTCATCGTTGGTTCTTTCGGCAATCACCTGTGGTAAATTTGGGTTCAGGGGTTTAGGATTGCGCTGCTGTAACACACCTTCTGCCTGCTGCCTTTGGCCGTCCCGCTTGTTAATCTGCCTCTCGGCCGCAGGCTGCCAATTTTCGCCCTCAATCAGCTTTGCCCCTCTTTCCGACACAACCTCAACAAGCCAACCTTCATCAATCACGCTGAGGACTAAATCCACCCCATCAACCGCATAGGGCTTCAATCCAACCAGATTGCAGAAACAGGAGTCTTTAGGCTCCGGACAGTCGGCTGCGATAAGAACCGTTTCTTTTACCCGCTTTGAATAAAATGGGTCCGCAAACTCACCCTCAAGGAACATCTTTTGATGAACCGCCAAACCTCTCAGGTCGCAACCCTTCACTCCCAAAAGAAGAGCCGGGTTTCCATCAGCCGGCTCCTCGAGTGGTTCGGGAAAGAGGGCAACCCGCTCCCGAGGGCTGAAAAGGAAAGATTTTATCGGCTCGGCAGCACGAATCTCCTTTAATGCCAGGGAATCTAAATCAACCTTTTCTTTATCAAACCGCTGCCAGTGTACCCCATTCCCAGCCTTAACCGGAATGAACAGGTTGTAACCGCCCGCAAGTCGGGCGAGCCAGTTGACGCGCCTTTCGTTTGGTAAAAAGTATATCGCCAAGAAAATAAAGTTATAAATTTAAAATCGCTTGTCAAGAAAAACTTTCACATAAAATTTATTACCTTATCAAAACAGAACACATACTCCTATCTATTAGAAATTTCGCTTGTTATTAACTCCATCACATTTCGAAAATAAAGTGAAGGTGACAATTATTTCCCAAAAAAATGATATCACGGATAATAAGGGTGCTGGTTTGATGCCTGTCGGAACAGCCAAAATGAACTGGAAACCGTTTCTCCCGTTCTTGCAACTATTTTCATATAATATAATATTGCCTATGCGGATTAATCATTTGGGAGAGACAAAAATAATTGAACTCATCAGTCAAACAGTAAAAAAGAGGAATAAAGTTTTAATCGGTATCGGCGATGACGCCTGCATTTTAAAGGATGGCAAAACAGTAATCACAACCGACAGTTATGCCCAGGGTGTTCACTTTGACCTTTCTTATATGAGTTATCACGATGTGGGGACACGCTGTGCTGGCGCCTGCCTTTCCGATGTGGTGGCAATGGGTGCACAACCCATTGCCCTGCTGGTTGCTCTGGCACTCCCCGGCGATACGCGGGTCGATGAATTACGACAGCTTTATAAAGGGTTAGACTTTGTTTGCAGCAGATTAAACTGTGAGATTGTGGGCGGGGACATCATCGCATTTGACCAACCGGTTCTGACATTAACCGCACTGGGCAAAACTTCAAGACCTCTATTACGTGCTGCCGCCAAACCCAAAGACTTTCTCTGCGTCACCGGCTTTGCCGGATTGGCAGAAACCGGTCGGCTACTCCTGGCTCAGGGTAAAACCGCATCAAAGTACCAACCAGCGACAATCCGCCACTTATGCCCCTTACCCCGCATCAAAGTGACGACGAAACTCCGACGCCGGATAAATGCCCTGATTGACACATCAGACGGCATCGCCACCGATGCCCGACACATCGCTGAAATGAGCCGGGTGCGTATCGTGATTCAGCCCGAACTTATCCCGATTCATCCTGTTACCCGGGCGTTGACAAGAAAACTTGATATTGACACTGTTCGCTTCTGTCTTACTGCTGGCGAAGATTACGAACTGCTCTTCACAACAAAAACAAAGCCACCATCCCGCATTAACAACACACCAATCACCATTATCGGCAGAGTAGAAACCGGAACCGGCGTTTATCTTGAACAAAAAGGCACCATTACCCCATTACCGCTGCACGGCTATGACCATTTTCAACACCCCTGAAAATAATGTTGATAACCTGTGGATAAAATGTGGATAAATCAGGGTAAAAACCCTAAAACCCACCTTTACAACCGCACCAAAAATTCGCCGCCGATTTATTCGGCAGTGTAAATGTAATTTACTATTTTAAAAATAGTTATAAAATTAGCGTCAAATTTACATTTTCATTGACACTGCTATATATAGTATTATATTTAAAACCATCACTATATGAAGTGCCCTTTTTGTGAAAGTGTTGAAGACCGGGTTCTTGACTCCCGCCCTTCTCAAGACGGAACCGCTATTAGACGTCGCCGGGAATGCGCGCATTGCGGTAAAAGATTTACCACATATGAGTATGTTGAACAGATGCCCTTGATGGTTGTGAAACGCGACGGACGCCGCGAACCTTATGACCGGCAAAAACTGCTGAATGGTATTTTGCTTGCCTGCCGTAAGCGGCCGGTAAGCCGAACCGATATTGAAAAGCTCATTGATGCGGTTGAAACAAAACTAACCGCAGACAGTCGGGTGGAAGTCAGTTCCACGGAACTTGGAGAACTGGTACTTGAGCAGTTGCTATCAATTGACCCGGTAGCGTATGTCCGTTTTGCCTCGGTCTACCGGCAATTTAATAGTCCGGAACAGTTTGTGGAGGAGTTAAAAAATCTCAAGAAAGGAGTGCAGAGTGGGAAAACCGGTAAAACGGGCTTGCAGGAAAGTTGACAACACACCAGACGCCACTGGACCGTCACCTTTTCCATTCCGAAAGGTACAAAAACGGTCTGGAGACCTGGTGGAGTTCAATATTGAAAAGATTGCCGCCGCCATTTTTAAAGCCGCAAGGTCAGTAGGTGGCGAAGATTACACCCGCGCCCGCGAACTTGCCGAAATGGTGGTAAATTACCTTTATGAACAGCGCGGTCCCCATATCCCAACGGTAGATGAGATTGGCGATGCGGTTGAGAAGGTGTTGATTGAACACGGACACGCCCAAACCGCCAAAGCCTACATTCTTTACCGGGAAAGGCGTGCCCAGGCACGAAAACGGCATGCCGCGCTGCTCAAACCCCGGGTTGGGGTAAATCGGGATACAACTGAGTTTGCCCTTTTTGTCCGGTCTTCGGACGACACTATCCGACAGTGGGACCGAAGCCGAATCAGCCGCGCCTTAATCCGCGAAGCGAGCCTCGACCCGGAGAGCGCCGAAGAAATCGCCCGCGAAGTTGAGGAGATTATCATCGCCTCAAATGTCCGCCGTGTCACCTCGAGTCTCGTGCGGGAACTGGTCAATGCCAAACTGGTTGAGCATGGCCTTGAGGAACATCGGCGCCGCCACACCCGACTTGGTGTACCGCTGAACGATGTCGAGAACCTCATCCTTTACAAAAACCGCGAGAATGCCAACACCCCTCACAACCCCGAAGCGACAAATATGACCCTTGCCGAATGGACCCTGAAGCAGTTCGCGCTCTCCTCGGTGTTTGACCCTGATATTGCCGATGCCCACACCTGGGGTGACATTCATCTCCACGATTTGGGATTTATAAATCGTCCCTACTGTTCGGGCCAGTCGCTCGAATATGTAAAGAAGTTTGGTCTTAATCTCCCCAACGCCTTATCGATGGCAAAACCGGCTCGTCACCCCGAAACGCTACTCGCCCATATGGTGAAATTCTCGGCGGCGCTTCAGGGCCACTTTGCCGGTGCCATTGGCTGGGATGCGGTCAACATATTCTTCGCTCCGTTTTTGGTCGGAATGAGCGATAAAGACATCCATCAGCTCGCCCAGATGCTGGTGTTTGAATACTCCCAGCAAAATGTCGCCCGGGGTGGACAGGCAATCTTTTCCGACATAAACCTTTACTGGGAAATCCCACCGCACTTTGCCGATGTTGACGCCATCGGTCCCGGAGGCAATTATACCGGTAAAAAATATCGGGACTATCTGCCCGAGGCGCAGCGTTTTGTCCGGGCGATATTTGATGTTTATCTTGATGGTGATGGTTCGGGCCGACCATTCTTCTTTCCCAAACCGCTGGTGCATCTTACCGACAACTTTTTCAAAACCGAGGGCGCCCTCGACTTTCTCTACCATATTTCCGATGTTGCGGCGGAAAAGGGCAACACCTATTTCGTATTTGACCGGGGTAAAACCGCAAAGATTAGCGAATGCTGCCGGCTCAGTTTCCGCCTTGACGAAAACGACCTGAATGATGCCCGAACACCCTGGAAGATGCGTTACTGTGCCCTGCAGAATGTGACGCTCAATTTGCCCCGGGTGGCGTTTTTAGCCAATCATGACGACGCGACCCTGTTCTCACTGCTCCGTCAGCGATTGGAAATGGTGGTCCGGGCACATCTGGAAAAAAAGACCTTCCTTGAGAAACTGTTGTCTTTGAAGTCGGAAGGACCACTGGCACTTTTAACAATGGACCCGGATGGCGAGCCTTATCTCCGACTCCATCGGGCAACTTTCCTGGTCGGGGTCTTGGGATTAAACGAAATGGTGCAGTACCACCTGGGGCAGGAGCTGCACGAGAGTGAAGTGGCGTTACGATTCGGCCTCAAGGTGATTGCCTTCCTCAACCTTGAGTGCCAGCGTCTGGCAAAAGAGAACAATATCCGACTGGTGATTGAACAGACGCCCGCTGAATCAACCGCCTACCGGCTTGCTAAACTGGACCTTGAGTTCTACCCGGAACAGGCACAGCGGGTGGTAAAAGGTGATATCAACTCCGGCTCAATTTACTACACCAACTCCACTTACCTGAATGTCTCACTTCCCATCGACCCCATTGACCGTGTCTATCTTGAAGGTAAGTTCCACGATATGATTGAAGCTGGTGCCCTCACCCATGTTTGGCTTGCCGATTCCCGGCCACCAAAAGAGTCAATTGCGAACTTTGTTCTCAAAACCTACCACAATACCAGGAACGCGCAAATCGCCTTCTCGCCCGAATTCACTACCTGTAGCCGATGCCACCGCACCAGCCGCGGCATCGCTGACACCTGTCCTTACTGCCACTCCTCCGATGTTGACTACATCACCCGGGTAACCGGCTACTTTTCCAGGGTATCGGGCTGGAATGCCGGCAAGCGGCAGGAACTCAAAGACCGTTTCAAAACCGACTTGAGCGCTACGGCACGGCGATTGGCACAGGCGGGTTAACCATTTGCACCTGCGTGTCTTTGTCAAACCCAAAAGCCGGAAAGAGTCGGTAACTCGTAACCCCGATGGCACCTTGACCGTGGCGGTCCGTGCTGCACCGTTAGAAGACAAGGCGAACCAGGCGGTGATTGCCGCCCTTGCGGAATTTCTGCATCTACCGAAAAGCAGTATCCGTCTCGTGCAGGGAAGAACGAGCCGCTGGAAGTTGTTTGAGGTTCGCGACTAAACCGACTCGGCCAGCAACTTAAATTCCGTTGGTGCCAGCTGATAGTCGGTTTTCACATCTATCGCCAGCTCATACCGTCGGGCAAACTCAGCCAGACGGTCATACCATTCAGTGGTAAGAAACTCAGCAAGGGATGGTGCCGCCAGAATCCGCACGCGCCGGCCCCGGAGTTTTGGCAATCGGTTGATTATCATCCGCTCAACCTGCATTGCGACATCGGCGCGTGAGCGCACCCGGCCCGTGCCATTACAGGTCGGACAGGTCTCGCACAACAGATACATCATTCCCGGCCGGGTTCTTTCGCGGGTCATCTCCAATAACCCGAAACGGCTCATCTTTGAAAAGTCCGCCTTTGCCCGGTCATTGGAAAGATGTGCCTTCAACTCCTGGACTACCCGTTCGGTATTCTTCTGGTCCTCCATGTCGATAAAGTCGATAATTATCAGTCCGGCAAGGTCCCGAAGTCTTATCTGGCGGGCAATCTCCGCTGCTGCCTCAAGGTTGGTTTCGAATATCAGCTTCTCCGGGTCCTCCTCCTGGGCGGAGCGGCCGGTGTTGACATCGATAACCACCATCGCCTCGGTCTGGTCAATGGTAATAAATCCCCCGGACTTCAGCCATACCCGTTTCTGAAACAGCGCAGCCAGCTCCGCTTCGGCACCGGTGTACTCAAATAACGGGGTGTCACCCCGATAAAACTCCAGCCGGCGCCGAAAACGGGGTGCCAGGCGCGCAAGGTATTCGCTTAGTTGTTTATACACCCCTTCATTGTCCACGGTAATTTTTTCAACATTCTCGTTCAAAATGTCCCGCACAACCTTGACCGCAATTGATGGCTCCTCGTAGAGCACCGCCGGCGAACGAACCATCTCCGCCTTGCTGCGCACCTCTTCCCAGACCCGCTCCAGTTCCTGATACTCCAGTTGAAGGTCATCGCTCGATGCCTCTGCTGCCGCGGTCCGGATGATCAATCCCGCGTGCGGACTTTTAAACTGCCGCACCACATCTCTCAACCGAGCGCGTTCCCGCCGGTCGGCAATCCGCCGTGATATGCCGATGCGCTGGGCATTGGGGAAGTAAACTAAAAACCGCCCCGGAATCGAAACGAACGATGTCAAGCGTGCCCCCTTCTCCGCAAACGGGTCCTTGACAACCTGAACAAGAATCTCTTCCCCTTCCCGCAGGGTAATGGTCCGGGGCTGAACCTTTCCCTTCTCCAGTTCATCAATTTCATCCCCTTCGAGGGTGGCGAACTCCGGAATCTCGGTCAAGGGCAGAAAACCGTTCTTGCGCAGACCGATGTTCACAAACGCACCCCGCAGACCCTTTATCACATTTTCTACCCTTCCTTTGTAAATCCGCCCCACCAGGTTCTGCTGTTCGGCACGTTCCACATAAAATTCCACCAGTCGGTCATTTTCAAACACCGCCACCCTCGTTTCCCATTCATTGGCGCTGATGGCAATTTTGGTCTTGACCTTCATTTGACCTCCCTCATTTTTCTATCGCACCGCCTCGCCAAAAGGCGACCGCAATTCACCCTCTATCAGAGCAAAACAGTCTTTCCGTTTAACCGTGAGACACCGGACTTCGTTGCCTTCTCGGCCCAAAAGCTGCCCCAGCACATCAAACAACCTCACCCCGGGCCCAATCGTCAGGTCAACAAGCAACTTTTCCCGGTCAAGAGGCACAACCGCGTGCACACCGGGAATCTCCTTTCCCTTTGCCAGCGCCCGGTTCAATGCCTCTTCATCCGGCACAACCACCTCGTATCGGCCCAGGTTGATGGTAGCGCCTAAGGTCGGCATACTGTTGGGCACCAACCGCGCCGCTACCACTCTGATTCCGCGCGGCAGGAACTGCCCGATGTCCCGGACAATATTTCCCGAATATTGATAAGAAAGATAGATATCAACATACTCGCCGTCCGATGTCAAACCCACCGGTAACGGCGGTCCAAAAGAGAGCATCGGTTTCGGCGCAAACCCCTTGGTGTAAACCACCGGCAACTCACTCCGCCGCAAAGTACGGTAAAATGCCCGCACCCGGTCCAGGTGCGCGGCAAACTGGAACGGCTCTTCCACCAAATACTTCAAACGAAACCGGCTCTTTAACTCCTCGTAAGCCTGAACCCTTCGGGGCTTTCGGCCAAACCGACCCGGCGCCTCATCCTTTATTTCCACCGGTGCCGGAGGAACTGCCGGCTTTGGTCCCGGGCAGGCACCACAATTAGTACACCCTCCTTGCATACAGTCCGGTGTCCTTTCCCCTTGCTGCGCCCGCCGGTATTCCTCGATGAGAAAATCCTTGGTCACACCAACATCGATAAAATCCCAGGGTAGGGTATCATCTATCGACCGGTTACTTAAATAAGTTGCCGGGTCTACCCCGCATTGGACGCAAGCATCTTGCCAGACCGAAAAGTTAAAGAATTCGGTCCACTCCTGAAAAATCCCGCCCTGTTCATAGACCCGCTCAATCACCCGGCCGATTTTCTCGTCGCCCCGCGCAATCAGTGCCTGGACAAAAGAAGCCTCCGGATTCTCCCACTTGGGCTTGATATTACGCCGATTTAGCATCTCCTTCAACAGTGCCATCTTTTCCCGGGTCTCCTCAATTGAGCCAAAACCGGCCCATTGCAATGGGGTGTGAGGCTTGGGTATGAAAGGCGTCAGATTAAACCGCACCGTCCGCCCCCGACAAAGTCGCGCCACCTCGGTTACAAATCTCCCGATCTCCTTGACATCCTCTACAGTCTCACCCGGTAGCCCAATCATAAAATACAGTTTTACCCCGGCCCAGCCCGCATCAAGCGCATTCCGCACCGACTCAAGAATCTTCTCTTCGGCAATGTCCTTGTTGAGCAAATTGCGCAACCGCGGCGACGCCGTCTCCGGAGCAAAGGTCAACCCCGCCTTTTTTATCTCTTGCAAAGAAAATGCCAGTTCCGGAGTAAAATCCTCACCCCGGGTGGAAGGTAAAGAAATCGACACCCTGCGCTCCCGCAACCGCCTGTTCAGCCGTTCCACCAGTTCTAATAGATAGGGATAGTCAAGGGCGGAAAGTGCCAGAAGCGAAACCTCTTCCCAACCACTTGACCTGATGCCGCGCTCGGCAATGCGCACAACCTGTTCCACATCCCGAAACCGCACCGGACGATTGATTACCCCTGCCTGACAGAATCGGCATCCCCGGATACAACCGCGGGCAATCTCCACGGTAAGACGGTCATGGGTTATCTCGCATATCGGGACCAGAGGCGGAAAGGGAAAATCCTCTTCACGCAACTCCGACACCACCCGCCGTATTATCCGGGCTTTCCCGGTATCGGTAGAACCGGGTACATACAATCCAGACAAACGGGCAAGGTTTTCTAACAGCTCCTCCCGTGACCGCTGATTCCAGCCTTCGTATACCGCGGTAATTTCTCGCACCGCCTCCTCGCCATCACCAACCACAAACACATCCACGAAATCCGCCATGGGCAGCGGATTCACCGCTCCCGGACCGCCGGCAACAACCAGCGGGTCGTGGCATCCCCGTTCGGTTCGATAACGCGGAATTCCGGCAAGGTCGAGGAGATAAAGTAAATTGGTATAGGTAAGTTCGCTCTGCAACGAGACGCCAAGGATGTTAAACTCCTTAACCGGCCGCCGTGATTCTAAGGCATAAAGGGGAATGTGTCGCGCCTTAAGCAACGCGCCAAAATCGGGCCAGGGTGCATAGCACCGTTCACAACAACCGTTTGGTAACCGATTGATAATTGAATAAAGAATCCGTAACCCGTAATTGGACATCCCGATTTCATACACATCGGGCATCGCCAGAACCCATTTGACCCGTTTTGACCCGGGCTCAAAATAAAAAGAGTTGTATTCGCCACCGGTGTAACGAATCGGTTTGGTGACGAGGGGTAGAACCTCGTTTAATCGTTCATGCATTGTCCGTTCACCATATTAAACCGGACAGCATCAAAGTCAAGAAAACCGCCCGGTTTCTCTCCACTCTTTGTCCCTGGCGACTAATCCCGCTTTTCCGCTTGACACCTCTCTTCTTAATGTTAGCATTACTTTTTATCTATGTCCGACTACGACCTTAAACGAATTCGCAACATCGGCATTGCGGCGCACATCGACGCCGGCAAGACCACCACCACCGAACGCATCCTCTACTACACCGGCCGCATTCATCGGATGGGCGAAATCGACGAAGGCACGACCCAGATGGATTGGATGACGCAAGAACGGGAAAGGGGCATCACCATCACCGCCGCTGCGACCAGCGTTCAATGGCTGAACCATCGTATCAACATCATCGACACCCCGGGTCATGTTGATTTTACCATTGAGGTTGAGCGTTCCTTAAAGGTTCTGGATGGCGCCATCATCGTCCTCTGCGGCGTGGGCGGCGTGGAGCCGCAGACCGAAACGGTGTGGCGGCAGGCCGACCGTTACCAGGTGCCACGCATCGCCTTTGTCAACAAACTCGACCGGCTTGGTGCCGACTTCTATCGGGTGATAAAAATGATGGAAGAGAAGTTTGAGCAAACCCCGCTGCCGGTGCAACTTCCCATCGGGGTCGAAGACCAATTTGTCGGCGTCATTGACCTGATAACTCAAGAAGCCTGTGTCTGGCGCTCCGAAGACCTCGGCGCCACTTTCGACACCGCACCCATCCCCGCTGAGTACCAAAAACTGGTTGCCGAATACCGCCACCGGCTTCTCGATGTCCTCACGACATTTGATGAAACCCTCTTGGACCGATACCTCAGCGGCACCGAACCGACACCTGAAGAGTTGAAGCACGCCATCCGGCGTGGAACCATCGAACGACGCATCGTTCCCGTCTTCTGTGGCGCCGCCTTTCGCAATAAAGGTATCCAGAAACTCCTCGACGGCATTGTCGAATATCTGCCCTCACCCGTTGATATCCCTCCGGTAAAAGGCATCAACCCCAAAACCCAGAAAGAGGAGTCCAGGCCCCCGGACCCGAAAGCCCCTTTCTCCGGCTTGATTTTCAAACTTGCCTTTGACCCCCAGCGCGGGATGCTTTCCTACATCCGGGTATATTCCGGAAAGGTTGAGACCGGTGATGTTGTGTTTGCTGTTCCCGAGATGAAACGGTTGCGGGTTCAGCGTCTGGCACTCGCCCACGCCAATCGCTACGAAGAGGTTGACTCCCTTTCCGCGGGTGAAATCGGTGTTGTCATCGGATTAAAGGAAAGTCGCACCGGACAGACGCTCTGCGACCTTGCCCATCCCATCGCCTTCGAACCAATCAAAGCACCGGAGCCGGTGGTATTTCTCGCCATCGAACCCCGAACCCGAGCCGATGACGAAAAACTGCAAACTGCCCTGCAAACAATGGCGCTTGAAGACCCAACCTTCAAAATCCGCACCGACGAAGAGACCGGCCAGTTAATCCTCTCGGGAATGGGCGAACTCCATCTCGAAATTCTGCTCGACCGGCTGCAGCGTGACTACGGGGTTGCCGTGCACCCGGGTAAACCTCAGGTTTCTTACCGGGAAACAATAACAAC
This sequence comes from Caldifarciminota bacterium, assembly GCA_037441285.1. Taxonomy (GTDB): domain Bacteria; phylum Hydrothermota; class Tepidihabitantia; order Tepidihabitantales; family Tepidihabitantaceae; genus Tepidihabitans. The sequence continues at coordinate 18,788 of JBBISL010000003.1, read as the reverse complement.
CACCGCCCCTGCCGAAGGTAGATTTATCCGTCAGACCGGAGGCCGGGGCCACTTTGCAATAGTCAAACTGGCGCTCGAACCAGCACTCGATGGCAACTGGGTTGTCAACGAAATTCGGGAAGGCACAATCCCAAAACAGTTTATCCCGCCCATTGAACAGGCGGTGGCAGAATGTTTTGAAACCGGTGTCCTTGCCGGTTATCCGGTAATTAACACCCGGGTCCACATCATTGACGGTGCCTATCACGAGGTGGACTCTTCGGATGTTGACTTCAAAGTGGCGGCAGCGCAGGCATTTCGTGAAGCATTCCTCGCTGCCCAGCCGACATTTTTGGAACCGATAATGGAACTGGAAGTGGTGACCCCGGAGCAGTACCTCGGTACGGTTCTTGCTGACATCAACGCCCGCGGGGGCAGAATCATCCACCTCGAGGCGGTTAAAGGTCACCAGATTATCACCGCTGAGATACCACTTTCCAAAACTTTTGGCTACGCCACCAGCCTGCGCTCCCTCACCCAGGGTCGCGCCAGCCACTCAATGCAGTTCAAGCGGTTTAGCCCGGTAGATGAAGAAACTAAAATCAAACTCTACCCCCTGTTTGGAGAAACAAGAAAATAGTCTCACAACACCCCAAGAAAACCACCCACTCGTTAGTTACTACCCAACAAAGCATTCACCCCGATACGACTCACCGAACCGTTGGGGGAACGAATCCCTGAGTCACTTACCGAACCCTTTCCTCCACCCCACCTGACCCCATTTTTAAAACCCTGAGATTGTTAACACATTATGTTATCTTATTGAAATTTAGCCTGTTAACTCGCTAACCATTTTCCCTAATCCCCTTCTCCGCAGTTTAAACAACCCAATCACTGCTCCCCGGTATAATTTTTGTGCAACCGGCTGTGGGAAAAAATCGAATTGCGGCGCCTATTTTACCTGCAATTACCACAAGCCGGGGAGCAATAACTATAAAACAAACCCCGCTGTCAACCACCGCGCACCTGCTTCTGGGACTATCCCCGACAGAAACAGATTACCATCGCCCCATCTATTTTTTCCTTGACATTTAACATTTTCATATTAAATTAGTTACGGCATGAGAAGCCAAAGCAGCATAGCCAAACCAAAAAGGAGGTAGTAATGAAAAAAGCGCTGCTACTCGGTATCATCCCGCTTGTCTGCCTAACAATGATGACCGGATGTATCCCGGGATTCTACACTGTGGGAGCACTTTACACTTCGGTAAAGACACCGGCATCGGCAGTCGCCTATTATGGTCCGCAGGCAACAAGTAATGCCAAAGTGGCAAAGGTGACCGCGACCAACATCCTCGGACTCATTGCCACCGGCGATGCCAGCCTTGAAGCGGCAATGCGCGAAAGTGGAATCAAAAAGGTTCACCATATTGACCAGGAAGTAACCAGCATCCTCGGCTTGTGGTCAACCTACACGATTTACGTTTACGGCGAATAAAACCTGATAACACCTTTGGGGGCGATTGACTCGCCCCCGTTTTTTTTGCCTGAAAAACAAATTTTTGCTAATATTGCCTTGATGTTCAATCCGGCAATCTTTCGTGAGTACGATATCCGGGGCAAGGCGGCAACCGACCTTTCGGACAATGTTGTTTACCGTCTGGCTCAGGCGTTCGGCACCTACATCCAGCAGAAAGGTGTCTACCAATGTATCCTCGGCAGGGATGTGCGACTATCCGGACCAAGAATTGAGAAAGCGCTAACCGAAGGGTTGCTTGCCACCGGTGTTGATGTGGTACAGATTGGCGTTGTTCCCACACCGGTATTTTACTTCTCTTTTTTCCATCTCAATATCGACGCCGGCATTATGATTACCGCCAGCCACAACCCGCCGGATGAAAACGGCTTTAAAATCGGAATGTACAAAACCACCATTTACGGTGAAGAAATTCAAATGCTGCGACAAATTGGCGAAGAGGGCAAATTTGCCATTGGAAAAGGCAAACTGGGCAAATGCGATGTGATTGAGCCTTACATTGCAATGTGTTTGTCGAAAGTAAAAATCCCCAAACCGCTCAAGGTGGTTTTTGACCCGGGCAACGGCACCGCCGGTGTCCTCCTCGAGAGACTCCTGGCAAAAACCCCGGTCCAGCCGATATTTATCAACTTAACACCCGACGGCAACTTTCCCGGTCACATACCAGATCCGACTGTGCCGGCGTATCTTGAACAGGCGATCAACCTGGTTAAAGAAACCAACGCCGATTGCGGCATCGGCTACGATGGTGATGCCGACCGAATCGGTGTCATCGACGAAACCGGTGCCACCATTTATGGCGACCGGCTCCTGGCACTTTTTGCCCGGGAGATTCTTGCCCGACAGCCCGGAGCAAAGATTGTGTTTGAAGTCAAATGCTCTCAGGGGCTGGTGGAATACATCAAAAAACTGGGCGGTGTACCAATAATGTGGAAAACGGGACACTCCTTGATCAAAGCAAAGATGAAATCAGAAGGTGCCCTGATTGCCGGTGAGATGTCGGGCCATATGTTCTTTGCCGACGACTACTACGGCTATGACGACGCCATCTTCGCCTCCCTGCGGTTGCTACAACTCCTCGCTAATTCGGGAAAACGGCTATCCGAACTGACGGCGGAGATTCCCTACTACTACGCCACACCCGAAATCCGAGTAAAAATCGAAAGCCCGGGTGCCGACCAGCGGAAATTTGATGTGGTGGCGGCATTGAAAGAGTATTTCCGCAGCCGGTTTGAAACAATTGACATCGACGGGGTACGGGTGGTATTTCCGGATGGCTGGGGTCTGGTCCGCGCCTCCAACACCCAGCCAATTCTCGTTTTGCGCTTTGAAGCCAAAACCCCGGAAAGGCTCAAAGAAATCAGGCAACTGTTTTATGAACAGTTGCGCGAATTCCCGGAAGTTGTGCTACCCGAAGACTGAACCCACCGTTTAAAAATGCACCGTTCTGAACGGCTTCTCCGGGCGGCACTGACCCCGAATCAACTCATCGAGGAAAATGAAAAAGTTGCGGTCGGGCTTTCCGGCGGCACCGACAGCCTGTGTTTACTTTTAACCCTCTGGGAATACAATCGCCGCCATCAAAAAAACTGGCAGATTTATCCCATCCACATCAATCCCGGATTCCCCGGCTGGAAAACCGAGCGTATTGAGGCAATCTGCCAGCGGTTTGGGCTTACCTGTACGGTCAAAACGGTCAATGTCCCGGCAAAACTTCAGGCAACAAAAACCGACTCCTGCTTTTTCTGCGCCCATGAGCGGCGCAAGGCGCTCTTTTCTTCGGCAGTTGAACTGGGCTGCCATAAAGTGGCGCTGGGTCACCATCTCGAAGATGTCAATGAGACCTTTTTGTTAAACCTCTTCTTCACATCATCGGCACGAACGATTCTACCCCGCCAACCACTCTTTTCCGGCCGGCTTGTTGTTATTCGTCCCCTCTACTACTTCACCGAAGAGCTTATCCGCACCCGACTCAACGCCGCTGCGCTCCGCCCAGTGCGCAATCGCTGTCCGTACGGAACAAAGAGCAGGCGTATGCTCATCCGCCGCATTCTTAACCGTCTTGCCCGCACCGACCCCCGCATCAAAACCAACATCTTCTGGGGCATCCACAATTTAAAACCCGAATACCTGCCCGGGCAAAAGGCTCATTACCACCAATTCCCGGACGATGTTTGACAGTCAAAACAAAATGGTTATGATTTTTTGTTTAGACAAAATCTCAGGAGGATAAAAATGTTAACTTTTCGTCGGTTCGCAATACTGCTTGCCGTCCTAAGTGCGGTCGTCAGCGCCCAGAATGTACCGCTCGACGCCCTGTTAAGAGGAGGACGCATCCATTATCAAGGTGGCCGCTATGAACGCGCCCGCGAACAGTTTGAGAAGGCGCTTGACCAGTACGGCACCACCGTTGACAACTCTACCCTCGCCAATATCCATCTCTGGCTCGGGTTGTGCGAAGCCCAGTTAAACCGGCTCACACCCGCCGCTGACCACTTCCTCAAAGCGATTGAAAACGACTCCCAGCTCGTCACCACGATTCGCAACGACGAACAGCAGGAGTACTGGGTCTGGACCGCTTTTATTACCGCCAGCCGGGGCAATTACACCGCAGGCGATTATGAGAAGGCAATAACCTATGCCCGTGCCGCCCTTAAAATTCACCCGGACCGCTCTCAGCCCTATTCGCTCATCGCCAACTCCTACAGCACAATGGGTAAGTACGAAGATATGCTTACCACCGCCCGGCAAATGCTTGCCCTCAACACCGCCAGCGCCGAAGCCTACTCACTCATTGGGCTTTATTTCTTCCAGAAACCGGACAGTGCCTGGACAACACCCCAGGCAAAGCGGGCCCGCTGGGACTCGGTCTATTATTATTACGGTGAGGCGTTGAAGATTTATCGTGCCCGACTTGATAGCGCCATCACCGAACTGGGTAACCTTCTTAAAACCACCGATACCAGCCGCATCCGTTCGGTTGCCGAACAACTGGTCGAAAAACAGCGATTTTTCCCGCCCGAAGAGCTGAAGCGCTACATCGAAAAGGAGTTGCAGGGTGGTAAGCAACTGGAAAGGTTTGCCCAGATTACTTCACGGCTTTTTTATGCCGAGAACAATCTCAATGTTACTTCCGCCCGGCTCGGTACCGCCTTGCTCCGGGCATCAGCCGAAGCCAAACGGGATACCGCCGAGAGATATCGAGCCTTAGCAGAATCTCTTTTCGCCCAGGCGCTACTATACGACCGGTTTGACTTTACGACGATGTTCAACCTTGGTATCGCCCAGTACCAGGGTCGCAATGACAGCCTTGCTGCCGCCACCTTTTCCCGGGTTATTGCCGGAACAATTGTTCCGCTCACGGTACTACCGCAAAATTTAATTACTCAACTCGTCTCGCAAATCTCGCCCGAGGCGGCAAAAACCGGTTATCTCCAACTCACCGGTGACTTCCTCGCAATTGTTGACAGTACACTTTTCACCCTTGGCTACCGTGGTGGTAGTTACGCCTGGTTCTACTTCCCGGACAAAAGGGAACAAAAGGAATTCCCTTTGAGCCCTTCTGATACCGCCGGGATGTTTTTAAGTGTTGAAAGCCCGGTCCAGCTGGAAAACATCTACCTCCTCTACGGCATAAGTCTAACCGGCTTTGGCCTTGCCCAGATTGAAGCCTCTCGGGCAGAACTGGGAAAATCGGTACTTAATCAGGCGATTCCCAATCTGATAATGACAACAAAAATCAACCCCAAAAACGCCGAAGCCTACCTCAATCTCGTTCACTGCTATCGGGAAACCGGCAACAAAGAAAAGGCGGCCTGGGCTTACGAGATGTATAAAAAATTGAGCAAATAAGGAGAAAAGATGACGAAACTTTTAACCGCAATTATCATTGTCCTTAGTCTGGTTCTGGTCGGTGTAATCCTGTACCCCCAATTGCAGGAAAATCGGCCCCAGCACCTTCGTTTTGCCTGCGACAGTTCGGTTGCGGCGTTACCCTTCATCGTTGCGGTTCAGGATACGCTGTTTAGTAAAAACCGCATCGACCCCGAATTGGTATTCTACTCCGACCCGGAAAAAGCCCTTGATGAACTCTTTCTCGGCAACATCGATGTCGGCATCTTCCCCTGGAGTACGGTATTTAAACGCATCGTGGCTAAAGGGGAAACCCTTAAGGTGTTTATGGCGGTTGAATTCCGACCCACCTTACCAGTCGATGCAATCGCCAAACCCGCAAACGGGAAAATCAAAACGGTCAATGACCTTAAAGACAAAAGACTTGGTTACCCACCGGTCCTGCGTGACTATCTCCCGCTCCTCCTTGCCAGTGCTAACCTCTTGCCGGCCAATGTCAAACTTACCGAAGTTCCGCTCGCAACATTACCCTCCCGTCTCGCTGCCGGCGAGTTTGATGCGGTGTGGGTTCTTGAACCATACATAACCCTGATTGACTTTACGAAATTCGATACCCTGAATGCCCTGACGACAAAGTATATCGCCAGTCCCTTTCCCGCCTATGCGATTGGTTTCAGCCCCGACTTCTTGAAGAAAACTACGAAGAATCAGCGCACCAGGCTCAAAATCGCACTTGATGCGGCGGTTGACCGTATTGATGCTCAACCCAACGAGGTAAAGAAAAAACTCAGTCAATTCTTCTTCGGTAACGACACGACCACTTCCCGCGCTCGTCTACCACTGTTTCAGAAAATCGCCGAAATCAACAAACCCGGAATCCAGACCCTCGCGAGCCGGATGCTTACGCTCGGCATTTTGGCCGATACCATTGACACCCGGGGCATATTTGCCCAGCCGTCACAACTGATGCGTTAATGATTGTCCGGGAATTGCTTTTTCCGGTCGTGCTAGACGGGGGGTTGGCGGTCCCCTGTAACCCGAAACCCGCCCATGCGGGGTCGAAAGGGACACCGAGTGCAGCGCGATGCGGGTTAAGTTTGAAATCAGGGGCAGCGATGAAAATCGGGTCCGGTGAGGACAGCCACCGTGAACCCCGCCAGGACCGGAAGGTAGCAACGGTAAACGGAGCGGCGGTTCGTCACCGGGGTGCCTGGTTGGAGTTGTTCCGGTTCAAACCCCCTCCTCGTCTGTGCCAGGGTCCTGGCACGACCGGATTTGTTACCGTTTAATGCTCACTCGGAAAGTTTTAACCCTTAAGTATCGGCCCCAGACTTTCGCTGAACTTCTGATTCAAGACCATGTCCGCAACACCCTGACCCGTGCCATTGAACTCAACCGTCTTGCCAATGCCTATCTCTTCAGTGGACCGCGTGGCGTCGGCAAAACAACGACCGCTCGCATACTGGCAAAAAGTCTCAACTGTCTTTCCTTTGACAAACCAACGACCACACCCTGCAACCAATGTTCCGCTTGCGTCGAAATCGCTGAATCCCGAAGTATGGATGTCCTGGAAATCGACGGTGCCTCCAATCGGGGCATCGACCAGGTCCGGGAACTGCGAGAAAACATAAAGTACTCTCCTGCCAGCCTCCGATACAAAATTTACATCATCGACGAAGTTCATATGCTGACCACTGAAGCCTTCAATGCTTTACTAAAAACGCTGGAAGAACCACCTGCCCACGCGAAATTTATCCTGGCAACGACCGCCGCCCACAAAGTACCTCCCACCATTACCTCACGCTGTCAGCGGTTTGATTTTCGCAAAGCGACCCCGGCGGAAATTGTCCAGCGCCTCACCTGGATTGCCGAAAGAGAAAACATCAAAATCAGCCCGGAGGCATTGACCGCTATTGCTCGTCGCGCCGATGGCGCAATCCGGGATGCTGAAGGACTATTGGAACAGCTCGCCACCTATAGCCCCGAAGGGGTTGAACTTTCTCATGCGGAAGAGCTTCTTGGCCTTGTCCCGGCGAACCTTTTCTTCGAATATGCTGAACTACTGGCAAACGGAAACGCCCGCGGCTTGTTTGAGTTCATCGACCGGCTCTTTACATCAGGTTACGACTTTATCGAGTTTTACGCTGGTGCGGTCACCCACTTCCGCAACCTCCTTGTCGCCAAGCTGAATGGCTTACCACCTGAGGCGGGCTTCTCCGCTGAAGAGCTCGACCGAATAAATAAACAAGCCGCCCGCTTCTCCCGCGAACAACTTATGGAGATTCTCAAACTGTTAAGTGAAAACGAAACGGCGGCTCGTTATTCTCAGATTCCCCGCTTGCTGCTGGAAATTGTGTCGCTGAAACTCCTGGGAGAAAACCTCGTACCCACAGCTCAAAATCAACACCGTGCCCGTGAAAAAACGAACGACCCATCCCCAACGCTTCCCAATCCGCCCCCAGCCAACGAACTTGAGCAGGTCTATTACCAGCTGTGTTCCCGGCTTGCAACTCAAAAAGCATCTCTGGCCGCTCTTCTTAAACTCGGCACGCCAACCGCCCACGACTCATCAACCTTCAAAGTAACTTTCCCTCGCGAACAGAAAGGCATAATCCTCCAGATCGAAAAACACCAAAAACTGCTCGACTCGATACTTTCCGAAATTACAAGAAAACCCACTCGTCTTAACGCCTCTGTCCGGGAAGAAAACAAACCTGACCACTTGAAAGATAAACTCAAAAAACATTTTGGTGAGGTTGAAGAACAGTGAGTCAAACACTGGAAAAACTGATAACTGTTCTTTCCCGCCTCCCCGGTATCGGCAAGAAGTCCGCTCAGCGCATCGCATTCCATCTGCTTAAGAACCCCGATATGAGTCAGGAGATTGAAGAATCACTCACCCGGGCGCGCAAGCACCTTCGGCTCTGCTCCATCTGTTTCAACATCACCGAAGAGGAGGTCTGCGCAATATGCGCCGATGCAACTCGGAACCCCAGAACGGTATGCGTGGTTGAAGAACCGGCTGATGTGCTGGTCATCGAACAAACCGGACAATATCGGGGTCGTTACCACATCCTTGGTGGTGTGATTTCACCTCTGGACAATGTCCCGCCGGAGAGCCTTCACATCCAGGAGCTACTGGCGCGGGTCCAGAAAGAAGGAATTACCGAGGTAATTATCGCCACCAACCCAACAACCGAAGGCGAGGCATCGGCAATTTACATCGCCCAGCTCCTCAAACCTCTAAACATCCAGGTTACACGCATCGCCCGGGGGTTACCGGTTGGCAGCGACCTGGAACTTGCCGACCGTGAGACCATCGCCCGTGCCTTAGAAGGACGCCAAGCAATTTAAGGCCCCATTGGCTTTCGTTGCCTGTTGACCGATTTCCTCTAAAATTTAATCGTGCTTTGCAATGCTTGCCCTTTTGAATGTTCTGTAGACCGTTCGGTGCAACCCGGGCGCTGTCGAGCAACTGCGGAAATTGAAGTCGCCCAAGCGCAACTGCACTACTGGGAAGAACCGCCCATTTCCGGAACCCGGGGTTCAGGAACCATTTTTTTTACTCATTGTAACCTTGCCTGCAAATTCTGTCAGAATTACGACATCTCGCAAGAAGGATACGGTCATAAAGTTACACCTCAACGTTTGGAGGAGATTATTTTTGAACTCCAGGACCGTGGTGCCCACAACATAAACCTTGTTACTCCGACCCATTACTCCCAACAACTTATTCCAATTCTTGAAAAGGTAAAACCCAAACTTAAAATCCCTATTGTCTGGAACTCAAATGCCTACGAAAAAGTCGAAACCTTGCGTGCGCTCGAAGGTTTAGTTGACATCTATTTGCCCGATTTCAAATACTTCTCCGATGAACTGGCGCGCAAATACTCCGCTGCCCCGAACTACTTCCAATTTGCCACGCAAGCGATAACCGAAATGAAACGCCAAACCAGGCAACTCATTTACGATAACCAGGGCATTATGAAAAAGGGTCTGATAATCCGTCACCTTGTCTTACCAGGACAGGTGGAAGATTCAAAAAAAATCCTCCTCTGGATAAAAGAAAACCTTGGCACCGACACGCCGCTCAGTCTTATGGCGCAGTACTATCCCACCTACCGTGCCCAGGAGCTTGAAGGAATGAACCGCCGGCTCCGACCCTCCGAATACGAAACAATACGGCGGTTCTTTATTGAATTGGGTTTTGAGCAAGGTTTTTGCCAGGAGCTTTCCTCAGCCTCGGGCGATTTCACCCCGGACTTTGAGGGACGCGGCGTTTAATCTTATCAACGCTAATTTGACTTAAATCAAACCGTATTTACAATGAAAGAATGTGCGGCGTATTAGGACTCTTCTATGAAAAGGGCCCGGTTGCGATGGATTTGCTTGAAGGCCTCATTGCCCTCCAGCATCGAGGACAAAATTCTGCGGGCATCCTGACCTCGGACATCACTCTGCACCTGAAAAAGGGCAACGGTTTGGTAACGCAGGTGTTTAATGAAAAAAACCTTGCCCGTTTGACTGGCTCATTGGGCATTGGGCATACGCGTTACCCGACAATCGGTCCGGGTTCGAGTGAAGATGCTCAACCTTTCTATGTCAACTATCCTTACGGCATCGCCATGGCGCACAATGGCAATGTTACCAACTATTTCCATCTCCGTGAAGAGCTCAAGAAGAAAGACCGCCGGCAGTTAACCAGCTTCTGTGACCTCGAACCGATCCTCCATATCTTTGCCGGTGAACTGGAAAAGACAAAGGGGACACGAGTAAAACCCGAAGATGTGTTCCGGGCGATTCAAGCGGTTTTCCGCCGTACTCAAGGCGCCTACTCAGTTGTGGGTTTAATCCATCGCCAGGGGCTTTTCGCCTTCCGTGATGCTAAAGGCATCAGACCACTGGTAATTGCCCGGGACGGCCGAAGTTTTGCCGTTGCGTCAGAAAGCGTGGCGCTCGATATCCTCGGTTTCAAACAGTTTCGAGACATCAGCCCCGGAGAAGCGATCTTCATCGATGCCCAGCACCGATTGCACCATCGGGAGATAAAGAAGGGTGAACTCTACACCTGCATATTTGAATTTGTTTATTTCGCACGCCCTGATTCAGTAATCGACAACATCGAAGTTTATGAAGCCCGCCTGCGCCTCGGTGAAAAACTCGCTGCTGAAGTCCGACGCCGGGGATTAAAGCCCGACATGGTTATTGCCGTTCCTGATACCGCCCGACCCGCTGGCGTCGCCCTTGCCCGGATGCTCGGACTCGAACTGCGCGAGGGTTTGATTAAAAACCGCTACATCGCCCGCACCTTCATTATGCCCTGGCAGTCCAACCGTTCCCACTCAGTAAGACAGAAATTGAATCCCGTCCGCTCGCAAATCCAGGGCAAAGATGTCCTTTTGGTTGACGATTCCATTGTCCGCGGCACGACCTCGCGGGAGATTGTCCAGATGATTCGGGAAGCCGGCGCCCGCAAGGTTTTCTTGGCAATAACCGCACCACCACTTCGCTACCCGTGTGTTTACGGAATCGACATGATGACGCGTGGTGAATTCATCGCCAAGGGCCGAACCGAAGAAGAAGTCTGTAAAATCATCGGTTCTGATGCACTAATTTATCAAACCTACGACGGATTGATTGAAGCGGTACGCGGTGAACAGTCCTCCCGCCACTTCTGCACCGCCTGTTTTAAAGGGGTTTATCCAACCGGCATAACCCGCAAAGATTTGAAACTCTTAGAAGCAGAACGAACCTACTGGATGCGAACCGCAGTTGAAAAAATTTGAATCCCAAATCATGTAAAAATTAACAAAAAGAAGAAGGTTCCAGCCGGCAGGAGGCTTGAATATCACCGACTGGAACCTACTGAGAGCCTGCGCCTTCAGTCAAGTTGTTTTCTGATAAATGTCGGCACCTCCAGATTAGTGGGGTCAACCATGCGCTCACCGCGCTTTATTCCTGTCCCCCTAATTAGGGACTCGTCTAAGTTCTTTAACAAATCACCGACATCTTCAAACCTTGGTAACGGCTCATTGAGACCAGTAGCAATCAGCGTCACCTTTAACGCCGACTTCATACCCTCCAAACGCGCCGCCCCCATTCTGATATCTGCCTGACCATTGGTCGCATGAAAGATGATTGACGCCGCTTCATCTACCTCCTTGAGGGTCATGGTCTCATCGCCCGAAATATTGAGCAGCACCCGGCGGGCGCTTTCAATCGATACATCCTCAATCAAAGGTGATCGCAGTGCCCGATGCGCCGCTTCCGTAGCACGCCCTTCACCCTGCGCAATACCAACCGACATTACTGCACCCCCTCGTTCGCTCATCACGGTACGGACATCAGCGAAATCAATGTTGATTAGCTGCCGAGTGGTAACAATTTCCGAAATGCCACTTACTGCGTTTAACAAAACCTCGTCCGCCAATCGAAACGCCTCAAAACAGGGCTGCGCGCCATAAATTTCTAAAATTCTCTGATTGGGCAGCACAATCAGCGTGTCGACATGCGGACGCAGCATATCGATCCCCGTCCGTGCTTTCTCCTGACGCTGTTTACCTTCAAAATCAAACGGCCGCGTAACCACCGCCACAACCAGGGCACCCTGTTGCTTTGCCTCCTGCGCAATAACCGGTGCTGCACCGGTTCCGGTACCTCCACCCTCTCCCGCCGCAATGAACACCATGTCGAACCCAGCAAGGTGCTCTCGTAATGTTTGAATCGACTCCTCTGCTGCCTGACGCCCAATTTTAGGGTCGCCACCCGAACCCAACCCGCCGGTCAATTGTGCTCCGATTTGAATCTTATTAGGTACCAGACACATCGACAACGCCTGCAGGTCAGTATTCACTGCGTAGAGCTCAACACCGCCCAGCTTAACTTCACACATATGATTTACCGCATTGCAACCGGCACCTCCTACCCCGAACACACCGATCCGGGTTAGATTTCTTTCTTCTACTGGTTCAATCATCTTGCCTCCTTTTATTTTATTGCCTCACGAAAACCATCCTTTAATATCATCCCAGAGCCTTTGCCCCAGACCCGGGGGCGGCAACTGGTGAAACTGTCTTCCCCTTCCTTCAACTGCACACTTTATCAGCCCTGCTGCCGTACTAAAAGCAGGATTCTGAGTAACCTCCCGCGGTCCGTTAATACGGTCCGGTCTTCCAATCTTAACCGGCATACCGCAAATTTGCTCTGCAAGAATATCGATTCCAGGGAGCAATGCACCGCCCCCGGTTAAAACCACCCCCGCGGAAAGACCATCACCCAGTCCGGACTTTCGCACTTCACTGTCAGCCAGATTTAGCAACTCTTCAACCCGCGGTTCAATTATTGACGCCAGCAATCGGCGTGAAACCTCTTTGGGACCTCGCCCCGAAGCATCCTCAATCGTCAGTGCCTCGTCCCGTTCCACCATTGCCGCCATTGCCACACCTTTCTCCCGTTTCACCCGCTCCGCTTCCTGGTAGGAAGTCCGAAGCCCAATTGCAACATCCTTCGTAATATTCGCCGCGCCGACCGGTAGCAACTTTGTGAATCTTATCTCGCCCTCGCGATAGATCGAAATGTCCATCACTCCGCCGATGTCAATCACTGCAACCCCCAGTTCCTTATCCTGCTCGTCACATACCGCAAATGAAGTCGCAAGCGACTGTAATACTAACACCCGGGAACGTACCTCCAGGCGTTCCAGCACCCGATACACATTCTCAATTGCGGTAACCGCCCCAATCACAAGCAACGCTTCCACCTCAAGCCGTACCCCGAAAAGCCCCAGTGGATTACGAACCCCTTTCTGGCCATCAACGATAAACTGCGTTGGTATCACATGAAGAATCTGCTCATCGTTCGGCAACCGAATCGTCTGCGCCTGCCGAATCACATCTTCAACATCTCGTGGTTGAATTCCCTTTGTTGGTCGGCTAACTGGTACCGCACCCAGACCGGACAGGTACTTAATATGGTCACCCGTAATACCGGTAAAAACCTGACAGTTTCGAAACCGGCACTGTGCCATCTTCTCCGCATCTTCCATTGCCCGAGCAACAGAATCAATCGCTTTATCAAGACTGATTACGACCCCCAACCGGAACCCATCGGGTGGTGCCGTTCCAAATCCTTTAATTTCAATCTTCCCCACCGAGTCAACTTCGGCGATCATACAGCAAATTTTGGTGCTACCAATATCAACGGCCGCGATGCGCTTCAACTTTGACATAAACCTACCTCCTTTCCTCCAACTTACCCCGACCCTTTATCGGTTCACATTTTATCTTCATCAATTAAACCCTCCTCCCCCATCTTCAAATTTCGGCAGCAACTGAACCTCCTCATCAAGTTCAATTCCGGTTTTTTCCTCAACCACCGCCTTAATCAGTTGAGCCAATTCATAAACATCAGCAAACTTAGCCCCTCCAATATTGACAATAAAATTGGCGTGCTTTTCGGAAACCTTCGCCCCTCCTACTTGTACTCCCTTTAAGCCACAACGCTCGATTAATGCACCGGCCGGCGTATCACGAGCTGGGTTCTTGAAAAAAGAACCGGCTGATGGCTCATTTGGATGTTTGTGCCATCGGCTCTCCCGAATCGCCTTAACACTTTGCTCGCTGCGTCCCGGTGACAGTCGTAACACCGTATCGACTGCAATGAATGAACTATCCATCACCGGGCTCCGATACTCATTCCGGAGCTCCGTCCTTTCCAGAACTCGAAACGCACCAGACCTATCCATTACCCTCACCCTAACAACAAGTTCACCCAAACAATGACCAAATGCCCCGGCATTACTCAAAAGTCCTCCTCCCACAGTTCCGGGAATGCCAGCGAGAAAATCCGCTCCCTTTAACTCGTGTTCCTCGGCAAATTCGGCAATATGGTCTAATCGAACACCCGCTCCTGCGGCTGCCAGAATTCCTCCCGCCCCATCGGGTCCGATTACTTCAATCCGGGCAAAGTCCCCTCCCAATTTTACCACTACTCCCCTTAAACCCTGGTCAGAAACAACCACATTGGTCCCCTGACCCATTACATTCATCTTGATCTGATACTCCATGACTAAAGAACGCAGCGCCGCTAACTGTCTTTCATTCTTGACAACCACCAACACATCGGCCGGTCCACCAATCCGAAAACTGGTCCACTGCGCCAGCGGTTCATCAAACTTCAACACCGCATCACTATCTTCAAAAAAGCGCACCAACTCTGCTCGCCACCCCTTCACCTTTTCTCCTTTCTACGCTCGGGGTTCGCCGCACCAGTTCCCTCTCTTAACATCTGTAATATCTCTCCTGCCAGGTGCGTAATGCTACCTGCCCCTAATGTCAGTACAACATTGTTGCGCTGCAACCGCTTTTGAAGAAATTCTGGTACCAAACTCAGGTCAGGAATATGATGGACAATTAACCCGGGACGGCTCTTGTTTTTCACCGCACCAATAATCAACTCTTCATCCACTCCAGGAAGGGGACACTCCCCTGCGGGATAAATTCCCGTGATAATCACCTCATCGGCGCTGTCAAAACTTGTTCCAAACTCCTCAGCCAGCAGTTTCGTGCGCGTGTAACGATGGGGTTGAAATACCACCAGTATTCGTTCGTTAGGATAGGCGTGCCGCAGTGTTTCAACCGTTACTCTGATTTCAGTTGGATGGTGACCGTAGTCATCATAAATAACAATCCCGTCCACTTCCCCTCGTTTTTCCAACCTCCGATGTACACCAGAAAATGTTGCCAGTGCCTGCTCGATTGTCTTAAAATCAATCCCCAGCTCTACACCAACAGCAATCGCAGCCAATGCATTCTGAACATTGTGCCTTCCTGCCATACCCAGACTGAACCGACCCACCTCTTTGCCCCCATAAAGCAACGTAAAAGCCGAGCTCCAGCGATAAAGCTGGACACCTTTTGCCTGAAAATCAGCCGGATTATCAATTGCATAGGTCACCACTCGTCGCATTATTCGAGAACGAATTGCCCGCACCGCTGGCGAGTCAACCCCAAGAATTACGCTGCCGTAAAATGGGACCCGGTTAACAAATCGAACAAATTCCCGTTTCAAATCTGACAGGTCGCGATAGAAATCAAGATGTTCTGGTTCAATGTTGGTAACAACGGCAATTGAAGGATAAAGGAGGAGAAACGACCGGTCACTTTCATCGGCTTCCGCCACCAGATACTCCGACTGTCCGAGACGCGCTCCGGCGTCGGCTCCCATTATGATACCACCAATCACTGCCGTTGGGTCAAACCCCGCCCGTGTCAAGATGTGAGTTACAAGCGAGGTTGTCGTTGTCTTCCCATGACTACCAGAAATCGCAATTGAAAACTTCAGCCGCATCAACTCTGCCAGCATCTCAGCCCGTCTGATCACCGGCACCCCCCTTGCCCGCGCGGCCACAAGTTCCGGGTTATCTTCTTTGACCGCTGTAGAATAAACCACCACTTCAGCATCACCGCAGTTTGCGGCATCGTGGCCAATAAAGACTGTGATTCCTGCCTCGCGCAACTTGTTTGTAACCGCGCTCTCCTTCAAATCCGAACCCGAAACCTCAAACCCCAAATTCTTCAGGACCAGTGCAATTCCCGACATTCCGCTCCCCCCAATGCCAACAAAATGAACTCGTTTTAGTTTGCCAAACACCGCTCCATCCTTTCGGTAATTTCCCGTGCCGATCCAGGTTTTGCCAGCGCTTTGGCACATCGCTCCATCTCCTGACGCCGCTGTTTGTCTGCAATCAAGGTACGGACCAAACTCGTCAAACCGGAAATCTGATTCTGCTCAAGAACAATTGCCGCACCCTGGGAACAGACAAAACGTGCATTTGCCTCTTGGTGCCGGTCCGCCGCACCGGGAAACGGAATCAGAATCATCGGGATACCAAAAACAAGCAATTCGTTAACTACCATGCCGCCTGCTCGGGATACAGCAATTGTTGCCCGCCGATAAAGCTCTTCCGGGTGGTCCGTCCATTCAACCAGCTCGCAGTTTGCTGACCGCACGAGTGCTTTTATCGCCGCGTAATCGCGCCGGCCCGTCAGTATAATAAAATTGAGATTGGTCAAAGCCGCTGCGGTATCAAGTGCTGCAAGATTCAATACTCTTGCCCCTTGGCTACCACCAAGGATAAGAACCGTTTTACCGTCATCATGTCGATGCCCGTTGACAATTTCTTCTCGCAGCGGGGTCCCGGTAATCGAAAACCGCCCTGGGAAAGGCTTTTCCGGCGGAAAGGTAAGAAACGACTCCCGGGCGTGAGGGGCAAAAAATCTCGTCACCCTACCCGGGATTCGATTCTGCTCGAGAAGGAAAAATTGCCTTCCCTGCAGCCACGCGGCAAGTAGAATTGGAACTGAAACAAATCCTCCGCCCGCAACAATCGCATCAGGTTGCTCTTTTGTCAAAACTCTCATACTTTGAAAAAACCCTCGTACCAATCGTGCCAGATTTATAATCTTAACTCCAACTCCTTTTCCGGAAAATTTCCCGGCGCCCACAGGCTCAAAAACATAGCCCGCCTTTCTTACAATATCGCGCTCCATACCTTCTGGCCTTCCCGCCCACACCACCTCAACGCCACGCTGCGCTAATTCACGGGCGAGGGCGAGCGCCGGAAAGATATGGCCACCGGTTCCACCCGCGACGATTAACACCTTCTTCAATTCCACTTCTCCGATATTTTGAAATCTTCAACACCAGTCCCGCGGCGAAAAGGTTCGCCATTAATGCTGAACCACCGTACGATATGAAAGGTAATGGCTGACCCGTCGTAGGGATGATACTCAATGCCACCGCCTGATGCACAAATGCATAGAGAATAATCACTACTCCAATGCCACAACTTAGAAGATGCCCGAATTCAGTCGTTGTCCACTTCGCGATGCGCAAACTTCGCAGGAAAAAAATCAAATAAAGCACCATTACCCCAAAACAGCCTAAGAAACCCATCTCTTCACCAATTGCACAGAAGATAAAATCCTTATGTAACTTCGGCAAAAAATAGTATTTCTGGCGACCTTCGCCCAAGCCGCGTCCCACTGGTCCTCCTGAACCCAGGGCAATCAAAGCCTGTTCCTGTTGATACCGGTCACCGGCGCGAAACTTATCCCAGCGCTCAACAATGTATTGGTACTTGCTGTTCCGGAGCACCGGTAACATCAACAACCCTGCTGCGATGACCAGTATCACCACCAGACCAGCAGTAAGCAGATAACGCCACTTTACTCCCGCAACAATAAACAGGACTCCGCTCGAAAGGGCGATAATAAAACTTGTTCCCACCGCCGGCTGCATAAGTGTTAGCATTACAATCATCCCTACAACCAACCCCGGCTTCAACAAGGAATTTAGAAAAGTTGTCTTTTTGCCCGAATCATTGAGTTCGGCAAAATAGCCAGCAAGCCAGATCACCACAACAAACTTGGCAAACTCTGCGGGTTGCACTGCACCAAGAATATTGCGTTTGGTAACACCGACCAATTCGCCCAAAAACAGCGTTGCGATGAGCGCACCTATAGTTAATATCAGCAAAAACCGCCGCGCGCCCGGACTGGCAAGCCGAAAGATATTTAACTTCGTTCCCACCCATAACGCTAAGATCCCAATTATCGCTCGTAAGAACTGCCACTTCAGGTAGTGAAATCCCCAATGATAGGTAGATGCATAGACCATCACCACGCCGAGCAGCGTCAGTGTAACCACGACTGCCAAAAGGGTGTAATCAATGGGAGCATTAGGTTGCTCACTACCCTCCCGGGCAAATGAGCTTGCAGCCAGCACACCGTTGGTTGTTGGTCTATTCCAGTTTGCCGACCACATTTTTGAAGACCTTTCCTCGTTCTTGAAAATTGCAAAACATATCAAAACTGGCAAATCCGGGTGAAAATAGCACAATATCTCCCTTAATCGCTCTCGCCGATGCCCGATGAACCGCTTCACGCATGGTTTGGGCAAATTCAAATCGTTTGAAACCCAATCGGGAAAGCCCTTGAGCAAGTCTCGCGCTGTTTTCGCCTAAAAGAACAACCCACTTTGCATGTCTTTTCATCGCATTCAGATACTCATCTGGTTTTACCCCTTTCTCCTTGCCGCCGGCAATCAATATCACCTTCTTCGTAAAAGCCTCAATTGACCGAGCCCCGGCTCGAGGATTAGTGCACATCGAATTGTTTATATAAAGAACTCCTCGAACTTTTTTAACCGGTTCCAGCCTGTGCTCCAACCCCTGAAAATTCTTTAACGCCGCCCGGATTGCGTTGTGAGAAACAGCCAGAATTTTTGCCACACAAACCGCAGCGAGGGCGTTTTCGATATTGTGTTTGCCCGGAATCCTGATTTCTCCCACCGGTGCCACCCGCTTCTTCTGAAAATAGAGCCAACCCCCGGCGAGATAACTGCCCTTAACCTGCTTTGC
>JBBISL010000002.1:0-146626 GCA_037441285.1 Caldifarciminota bacterium | reverse complement strand
ACATAAAGTCCGGGGTGTATTTTGTGCAGGCGGGCAACCGGACCGAGAAGTTAATCGTTAAAGGAAAATAGTAGGAGAAGGGCGGAAGCGAGGTTAAATTAGTCTCTTTGAGACAAGTTTAAACGGAGTCCATTACATTTTCACCCTCCCCTTTTTCCCCTCCCTTCAAGGGCAGGGATAAAAAGATGAAAATCCTATCAAGGGTGGGGAGAAAGATAAGAAAAACAAGCCAAGGGAGGGAAAAAGAGTTGAAGGACCGCTCTACGATAAGGAATTATATGATGTAACGGAGTTAGTGATGGATATTGACAGAAGGAGCAGAGTATGCAATAAGTTGCTTTTGATAAATCTGATTTATTGACATTTGGGAGTTTAAGCATATAATAATATTGAAGCCACGGGCGTGGCAGTTTTCCACAGATTGCAAAAGGGTTACATTCCGGCTGTAAAGTTTTAAGACAAAGGAGGCAACGATGCAAAAGGTTATGTTCCATTACAAAAAATTTATCCCGACGGCGCTGGTGTTGTTTTTTGTTCTAATCGGCGCCGCATCCGGTCAAGTTGAGGTCTGGACCGCACGGTATGACGGCGGTATTGACGACTGGGATGAAGGCAGGGCAATGGTGCTGACCCCGGATAGCAATATAGTGATGACCGGTTTTATCGCCAGTACTGATGGTTTCCGGGATATCGCAACGGTGAAGTTTTCAACCGAGCAGGGCGATACGGTCTGGACCCAAACCTGGCGGTTGGGAAACGGTTCGCGAGAGGAAGCGGTGGCGATTGCCGGTGATAGTGCGGGTAATGTGTTTGTTGCCGGCTGGATTAGGACGACAGGTGCGGACACCAACTGGGTGGTGATAAAGTATCTAACAGACGGAACCGAGGCGTGGTTTGTAACCTACGATTCAACAGGCGGTCCGGATAAGGCGGTGGCGCTGGTACCGGATGAGATGGGCGGTGTTTATTTGACCGGGTATTCGTCCAACGGTGCGAACCGGGACATCGTGACGATTCATTATCTCTCGACTGGAACCGAAGATTGGGTGGCGCGCTACAATGGTGCGGCAAATGGCAACGACCTGCCAACAAAAATTGCCCGCGACCCGCAGGGTGCGGTAATTGTAACCGGATATACCTGGACCGGAACGCCTTCCCGGTTTGATTATCTGACAATAAAGTATGCGGGAACGGGCGAGACGCTCTGGACCAGAATTTACGATGGCACCGCCACCGACAGTATTATTAAGAACGATTACGCCCAAGCATTAGCGGTGGACGATTCAGGAAATGTTTATGTAAGCGGACGAGCCGGTGAGAGCGGAACCTGGTACGATGCGACGACGATTAAGTATGCCCCTAATGGGGAAACGCGATGGATAACCCGGTTTGACTGGGGCGAAAACGCCCTTGATGGTGCGGGCGAGATTCAGGTTGGACCAGGCGGTACCGTTTATTGTGCCGGCTATACCGAGACGAACATCGGCTATTTTGATATGCTGCTTTTTAAACTTACCCCAACGGGTGAAATTGACTGGCAGCGGATTTACAACTATGTGAGTGACGACGACAGTGTTACCGCGATGTGCGTTGACCGGTTTGGCAATGTGTATATCACCGGCTACTCTTATACGGTTGAAGGTGACCTGGACTGGGTTACTTTGAAGTATAATGGTGAAGGTGCCCAGGTATGGATGGCACGGCACGCCACCTGGGATGAAGATGACCAGCCTTACGGGATTGTGGTCAATGCGCTGGGCGATGTGTTTGTGGGAGGGTACGACTATCTTGAAGGCAGCGAGGACTATGCGCTGGTTAAATATTCGGCACCAGATGTTGGGGTGTCAGTTATCATTCAACCCCAGGACACATTTCGGCTCGATGCAACGGTAATACCCCGAGTGCGGGTGAAGAATTACAGTGCACTGCCGTTTACATTTCCGGTGCGGATTGAGATTGGTAACTTCTACTTTGATATTCAACAGGTACCTTCGTTAGGTCCCTACGATTCGGCAGAGGTGAGTTTTTATCCCTGGCTGGTACGGGACTTGGGTGAGCATACGGTGCGTTGTTATACGATGCTCAACGGCGACAAAGAGCCGGGAAACGACACCGCCTGGGGTACAGTGACCGCGGTTTCGGCCTGGGAGCAACTGGCAAACCTGCCACCGGGTCCGCGTGGTAAGGGGGTGAAAGACGGTGGCGCGCTGACATTTGCTCCGGACAGTTTAATTTTTGCCTTCAAAGGCAACAACACCACCGAGTTTTACGCCTTCAACATCACCCGGCAGGTGTGGCAGGTGCGGGAGAGCATACCGGCGATTGGTCGAAGCGGCAGCAAGAAACGGGTGAAGAAAGGCGCTTCACTGGCTGCGGATACTGCGGGTATGGTCTATGCGGTGAAGGGTAACAACACCTTTGATTTCTGGCGTTACTCAATTACGGAGAATCGCTGGGAACAAATCACCGATTTTCCGGCAGGAACCCGGGGAGTAAAGGATGGAGCCAGACTGGTTTATGTGCCTGGGCGTCATCTGATTTACGCTTTAAGGGGTGGAAATACGAGCGACTTTTACAGTTACAACATTGCGCGCGACTCCTGGCAGGTCAGGAAAGCGGTGCCACCGGGAGACAGAAATAAGCGGATTAAAGACGGGACAGCGCTTGCCACCGATGGGGATTCGACAATTTATCTCCTGAAAGGTGGAACTTATGAATTCTGGGTGTACCGAATTGACCGGGACACCTGGGTGCGTAAAACCGATATTCCAGATAGCCGGGTGAACACAAAGCGGCGCAAGATGAAAAAGGGCGGTGCAATGGCTTATGACCCGGAGTTTGGCAGGGTTTATGCGATGAAGGGTGGTAAGACTACGGAGTTCTGGTTTTATGATGTGCGCGGGGACTCCTGGTCTGAGACGGCAGATACTTTCCCAAGAGGTCGCGAGAACAAGGCGCCTTATGCGGGTGGGGCTTTTGCCTATGGTGGCGGTAAAATCTATGCGCTCAAAGGCAACAAGACACTGGAATTCTGGCGTTACAATGCCAACTTACCGCTCAATCCGCCGCTCGGTAATCTGCCCGGACCACAGGCTGAGGTGAATCAACAGCCGATTGTCCGACTGGCGATTGTGCCCAATCCGGTGGTTAACAATGCAATTGTCCGGTACACATTACCAAAGGCAGGTTGGGTGCGGCTGGTACTTTACGACATCACGGGTCGGGAGCAAACTCGGCTGGTGAATGAGGAGCAGACCGCTGGTGAACAGCGGGTGCGGCTTAATCTGGCGTCACTCGTGCCCGGGGTTTATTTTGCCCGGCTTGAGATTTCGAACGGTAGCGAGAAAATTGACGCCACTCAAAAAATTCTGGTGGCAAGATAGCAAAGAGCAGGAGGAGAAAATGAAAAAAGTTTTTTTCGTTGCACTGGTGTTGCTCGCGCCGGTTTTCGTCCAGGCGGGCGTAGTTGATACGATGTGGCTGCGGACCTATTTCGGGTCGGATTCCGCAAGTCCGAACTGGAATCAGGCGGCAGACATCGCCGTGGACCGGCAGGGAAATGTGTATGTTTGCGGTGCCGGTGAGAAGGCGGTGTCCGGAAGTAACGATATGCTGGTTGTTAAGTACAACCAGTGGGGCGAAACGCTCTGGGTCCGTTCTTACGGTGGGGTAAGCGGTAGTTATGACGACATCGCCCAGGCGCTGGCGGTTGATTCGGTGGGCAATGTCTTTGTGGTCGGAGCGACCGAATATACGACTCCGACTGATATTGACATTACCTGGCTGAAGTACGACCCCAACGGCAATTTGCTCTGGGCGCGGCACAGTATGTTTCCGGATGACGATATCGCTTACGATGTTGTCATTGGCAAGCAGGGCGATGTGTACCTGTGTGGCACCACGACCGACCTTCACTTTTTCCTTTCCACCTTTTTTGTGGCACGCATTAACCCATCAACCGGTGACACAGTCTGGACCCGGCGCTATATCCTCGATACGCTGGCGTTTAATATGCGGCGCGACCGGCACCCGGATTTTGTGATGATTGACTGGGACAACTGGGACAACTGTGCAACAGCGCTGGCGGTCTCGCCCGATTCCGGGCACATCGTAGCAACCGGGTTTGGTTATAGTGACGCCCGGAGTTACCAGGTCTGGACGATGAAGTTTCTGCCCGATGGCACGCGAAGGTGGGCGCATGAGTACTGGCGGGTTTCCGACTATGATGATGTTGGTTTTGATGTGGCGGTGGCAAACAACGGTTACATATTTGTCGCCGGGTTCGATGAAAACGACGCCAATTACTACGATGCCCTTTTGCTGCGGTACGCACCTACCGGTGGTACACCGTTGACAAGACGAATCAACGACCCGATGGATGACGAAGATTACTTCTTTGCCGTGACGCTGGACGACTCCAATCCCCAAAATGTGTATGCCACCGGCGCCTATTATCAGAGTACGACGAGCCGATTTGACATCATCACCTATAAGGCAAACATCGGTTTGACCGCGCGCTGGGGCAATGCCGGGGCAATCTTTGCGACCAATCAGGACGATTACGGGTTCGATATCGCTTATAGCCAGGGGCGGGTTTATGTTGCCGGGCAACGGGGTAATGACCTGGTATTGCTTGCTTATGACGCTTCTAATACAATACCGCATGATACCATCTGGTCTTTTACCTACAATTCACCTTACAATCAGGAGGATTTCGGGGCTGCGGTTTGTGCGCTGGATTCGGATAATGTGTATATCGCTGGTCAGGTGGCGCGAACCAGCGTCGGTGGTGCACCGTGCGACTTAGTGACCGCGCGCTTGTTTTATCCCTATCCGGATATGATGGTGGAAAGAATCGCCGCGCCAGCGGAAACGGTAGGCTATCATGATACCATCACCCCGCAGGTCTGGTTTGTCAATACCGGCAATACCCTTGCCCGTTTTACGGCGCGGTTGCGCATTGGCAGCAGTTACGACAATACCGTTAACTGGAATACACCTTTGAACCCGGGAGACTCTTGTTTACTCGATTTTGCGCCCTGGGTTGCAGAACCACTCGGGGAGGTGGCAATTGCCTGTACCGTAAGTCTTGCAGGAGACCGCGAACCTTTGAATAACATTTTATTCGGCTCGGTGCTGGTGGCACAGCGCGATGTAGGCTGTTTGGGTATTGTTGCGCCGATTGATACAGTGGACTCAGGAACGGTTGTTCAGCCTCAAGCATGGGTGCGGAACTTTGGCACGGTTAGCAGCAGTTTTTCGGTCCAGATGCGGATTGGCGATTGGTATCAGGAGATAGCGAGTGTAACCCTTGGTCCCGGCGATAGCACACTGGTACAGTTTCCGAACTGGCGGGCGACGCGGCTCGGTACCTGGGCGGTGCGATGTTCAACAATACTGGCGCAGGATGGTAATCCGGCGAACGATTACCGCGACGGAACGGTGGTAGTTCGCCCGGGCCAAATTACCTGGCCGGCGGGATGGCAGGAGGTAGGTTCGGTACCACTTACTCCGACGCCGAAGCCGGTGCGAGAAGGTGGCTGGCTGGTGGTGGATGAAGACAACGGGTTGGTGTATGCCGCCAAGGGGTATAAGACCGGCGATTTTTACTGCTACAATCCGCTTACCAACAGCTGGACAATTTTGAATCCCTGGCTTGAAGGCAGGGAAGGAAAACTTGCCTATAAAGGGAGTGCCGGCTGCTTTGGTGATGGGTATGTGTATGCGGTCAAGGGGAACAATACGCAGGGGTTCTGGCGCTATGCGACCGAGACCGGGGAGTGGGAACAACTGGTTGATGTGCCGCTGGGCGCGAGCGGCAAGAAGGTAAAAGGTGGCGGCGATATGGTTTATGTTTCCGAAGGTGGTGTTGGCTATGTTTACCTTCTTAAAGGCTACAGGCAGGACTTTATGCGTTACAATACTTTGAGCCGGGCTTGGGAGAATATGCCAGACGCGCCGGCAGGTGCCAATGCCAAATGGGACCGCGGGTCATGGCTGGTTTACGATGGCATGCAGACGATTTACGCCCACAAGGCAAAGTATCACGAGTTGTGGCAGTTTGACCTTAACACGCATCAATGGGGTGCGAAATTGACCGGGATGCCCTTTCAGAGTGGTAAAACCGGTAAGAGTAAAAAGTCCAAGGACGGCGGTGCCGCCTGCTGGTATGATGGTGCCATCTATGCCTTGAAAGGCAAC
The DNA here is from genome assembly GCA_037441285.1 of Caldifarciminota bacterium. Classification (GTDB taxonomy): domain Bacteria; phylum Hydrothermota; class Tepidihabitantia; order Tepidihabitantales; family Tepidihabitantaceae; genus Tepidihabitans. The sequence goes on along the minus strand of JBBISL010000002.1, from coordinate 140,425 downwards.
AACACCTGTGAGTTCTGGATGTATGACCCGGAGGCGCAGGTCTGGACCGAACTGGACCCGATGCCCGAAGTGGGCTCGACCGGCCGGAGAAAAAGGGTCAAGGGCGGTGGTGACATCGTGCCGATTATGGGCGCACTCTGGGCGCTTAAAGGAAATAAGACTGTGGAGTTCTGGCGTTATGGATTTGGAATTGAGAGCCGGGGTTTCCGACCGCCTTCCGGGGTAATGGGTGAAGAGGTATCTGCCAACAGGCCATCAGGTTTGTTTCTTAATTCCGGGGCAATCTCTTATACCATTTCCCATTCCGGATTGGTGCGGCTGACAATTTATGACCAGGGTGGAAGAAGGCGTTGGGAGTTATTGCCCGGTTATCAGCCGGCGGGTAGCCACCAGATAAACATTAGTGAAATTGGTCTGGCCGCCGGTGTTTACTTTGTGCGGATTGAAGTTGTTGGTTCAGGACCGGCGGAACTCTTAACCGGCAAACTGCTTTTGATGGAATAGCAGGCAAACCTTTAGGACGGTTAAGCGCTACGGTGACCGGTATATTATCAGCGCACAATTACGATGGGCTGAAGCGTTACCTTGGTGCGTAAAAAATAGACCCCGGCTGGAAGTTGACGCAGGTCATTGGGTCCGCGTCTGAGGCGGGCAACAGTTCTGCCCGAAGGGTCAAGAAGCATCCCCGCGGGTTCGGTGAGTGTGAGGGTGTGGGTAAGCATCGTCGCGAACGATGGATTTAACCGCTGGAGCGTGTGGTCGGTTTCGGCGAGCGAAACCAGATGTCTTGGTTTTAGAAGCCCGTCGCCAATAAGGGTCATTCCATAAAACCAGGAAATTTCCCACGGCTCAAAACCATCGGCGGCTTGGGCAGCAAACCACTGGCGGAATGCTTCAGCAAGGGTTGTGCCGTTACCCAGGGGGGCATAGAAGTCCCCAAACTCAAGCATTGAACCGGTTTTGGTTGAGCCAATTGCTCCTAAGCCGGAAGCGCTCTGGAACACATAGCGCCCGCCGCAGTATCCCGGTTCGGTAAATCGGGCGTTGGAGCAGGCAAAAAGGTTGTAAAAGCATATTTCTGGATTCAACCGAGGGATTGATTCAGCGTAGAACCAGTCCCAGTTTTGCCCGTGATTGTATTTCATTGCATGTCCACCGGGCCAGGAGTGGGAGCAGAGGTGGAGCCATTGATAGGCAGCGGTGTCGATGCGCGGTCGGTAGTCACGAATTCGGGTCTGTTCCGAGTCGGCGATAAAAACACGGCTCGGGTAGAGATAGCCCACCTGTTCACTCCATTCATTTGCCCACGGTGTCCAGTCATCGTCAATATACACCAGGGCGCGGTCAACGACCCTGAGGTTGCCGGTGCGATAAGCATGGCAACGGGAGAGATAATTGGCAATCAGTGGAACCGGGTCGCCGATGGTTGAGGCGTAGATGCGGGAAACGCCGATTTCGGGCGCGATGTTGCCGTAATGGTTGTCGTAGATGGAGTCGCAACCCGGGATAAGAGAGTCAAATGTGTCATAGCGCACCATATTGTCCTCCCAGACGCCGTCAAGGTCCATAAAGTAGAGGTCGCAGGGGAACTCTTCGTAGCCTTCGTCCGGGTCGCGGCGGCGATTACTGTTCCAGTCGTCAATCAGTTGAAACCAGGCGATGGGCAGGTTGCCGATAAGAATAGCGGAGGTCAATCTTTGCTGCTGATACTCCTGATAGAGAAATGAGCGCAGCGATTCGCAACTTGTGCCCTGAATCTGATAGGTGGCGACAGTATAACCTTCGTTGTTCAAATCGGCGGTCAGGGTTTCGAGGTGGGCGTAAAGCGGGGCAGCAAGGGTACTTTCGACAAGGATGTCAATATGCTCTTGGAAGGCACCGGGGCGATAGTTCAATAGCTGGCAGCGCCACAGCGGCGTTGCAGGCAGGGTCGTGCGCCATTCACTGAATCCGGTCGGTTCGGAGCTGTCCGGGCTGATATAGCGTAGAATCTGGACATCGGGCACAAGGGCGATTAGCAAAGTGGCAAATATCAACATAAGATGATTGTAAGGGGAAGGGGGCGTTTGTCAAATAGCGATGTAAGGGATTGACATAAGAATGGTTTAGAGTCAAAATAAAATGATGACGAAAGAGCAGGCAAAAAAGGAGATTGAACGATTACGACGGGAAATTGAAGAGCACAACTACCGCTACTATGTGCTTGCCCAGCCGGTGATATCGGACTACGAGTTTGACCAGTTGATGAAACGGCTGGAGGAACTGGAACGACAATTTCCCGAGTTTATCACCCCGGAATCGCCAACGCAGCGGGTAGGTGGCGAACCTTTGAAGGAGTTTGCCACGGTTACCCACGAGATTCCAATGTTATCGCTGGACAACACTTATAATTATCAGGAGTTGCGAGAGTTTGACAAACGGGTCCGGAAGGTCGTACCGAAGCCGGTTTATCTCGTCCAGCAGAAGGTTGATGGCGTGGCGGTTTCCCTGCGCTATGAGAATTACCGGTTTGTGCTGGGTGCAACCCGGGGTGATGGTTATCGGGGCGATGACATCACCCAGAACTTGAAGACAATTAATACGATTCCCCTGCGGTTACGGAAAGAAATTAAAGGATTTGAGCGATTTGAGGTGCGGGGTGAGGTTTATCTCTCCCGGCAGGAGTTTGCCCGTTTGAACGAGGAGCGGGAGGATGAAGGTTTGCCGGTTTTTGCCAATCCGCGCAATGCCGCTGCCGGGACTTTGAAGCTTCTTGACCCTAAAGAGGTAAAGAAACGGAAACTTGATTGCTTTATCCATACAATTCCGAAACCACCCGGGCACTGTCAACGGGATTCGGAAACGATTGAGTTTTTGAAGGAACTTGGTTTCAAAATTACGCCGCCTTCAATTTTGTTTGATGACATTGAAGGGGTCATTGGGTTTTGTGATAAGTGGCAGGCGGAAAAGGCGCAATTACCCTATGATGTTGACGGGATGGTAATTAAACTGGACCGGTATGCAGACCGGGCAGAACTGGGAACGACCGAGAAGAGTCCGCGCTGGGCAGTTGCGTACAAATACCCTCCCGAAGAGAAGGAGACAAGGGTCAAACGGATTATCCTGAATGTCGGGCGCTTAGGCACGGTAACACCAGTTGCTGAGCTGGAGCCGGTTTTTTTGTCCGGGACAACCGTGACCCATGCAACACTACACAATATGGACGAAGTTGAGCGGCTTGATGTACGCGAGGGGGATACGGTTGTGGTACATAAGGCGGGGGAGATCATTCCGCAGTTGTTGAGGGTGGTGAAGGAGAGGCGACCCACCGGCACAAGGAAGTTTAAAATGGCAGAAAAGTGTCCGGTGTGCGGGACAAAACTTTTCAAGGAGGCGGATGAGGTTGCCTGGCGTTGTGTCAATGCTTCCTGTCCGGCGCAACTGGTGGCAAGGCTTTTGCATTTTGGCTCACGGGCGGCACTGGATATTGAAGGGCTGGGCGAAAAACTTGCCACCCAGCTGGTTGAGACGAAACTGGTAAAGAACTTTGCCGACCTGTACGAGTTGAAACTGGAGCAGTTGACCGAACTGGAACGGATGGGAAAAAAGTCGGCAGAGAATCTGCTGCGGGCACTGGAAGCGTCAAAGAGCCGGCCATTTTACCGTGTGCTTTTCGGACTGGGTATCAGGCACATCGGCATTCATGCGGCGCGGCTTCTTGCGCAACATTTTGGCTCGATTGACCGGTTGATGAAGGCAAAGGATGAAGAAATTGCGCAAGTCCCTGGTATTGGAAGAGCGGCGGCGGAGTCGCTCAAAAACTTTTTCGCGGACCGGGAGAATGTTGAACTGATTAACCGTTTACGCAAGGCGGGCTTGAAGTTTGAGGAGGAGCAGGCAACAGGACCCAAGCCGCTCAAGGGAAAGAAGTTTGTGCTTACCGGCACTCTGGAAAGTTTCACCCGGGAGGAGGCGACTGAAAGGATATTGGCGCTGGGCGGTTCGGTTTCGTCTTCAGTTTCCCGGAACACCGATTATGTGGTAGTTGGGAAGGAGCCCGGTTCAAAACTGGACCGAGCGCGGGCATTGAGGGTAAAGACGCTCGATGAAGCCGAGTTTTTGAAACTACTTGGTGTCGAGCAGAAAAAAGAACAATGAGATTTGGATAAACCGACGAGGTTAGCAGTATTACTACCGGGTTAACAACGCCAATTCAGTACCTTAAAGGTATTGGGCCAAAGCGGGCACAGCAGTTTGCTCGTATCGGCGTAAAAACAGTAGGTGATTTGCTCTTTCTTGTACCCCGCCGCTATCTTGACCGGTCACAAATTTTACCGATAAGCCGGTTGCGAGTCGGCGATGAGGCAACGGTAATCGGCCGGATTTTAGGAGCGGCAGCGCGCCGGACACGGCAGGGTAAAGACCTGGTGCAGATTCTGGTGCGGGATGGTTCTGATGTAATTGAGGTTCTCTGGTTTAATCGTCCGGACTTAAAAGAGAGGTTCAAAGCCGGTCACCAAATTCTTATTTCGGGACGGGTAAGTGCGTTTCGTCACCTTCAGTTTGTTAATCCCAGTTTTGAGTTACTTGAAGGTAAGACAGACTTTTCGTACTCCAGTACCATCATTCCGGTTTACCCCTTGACCGAAGGGTTGTCCATCTGGGTTATTCGACGGGCAGTGGCAACGGCGTTAGAGAAGTATGGGCAATTTCTTGAGGAGACTCTGTCGCCGGAGATTCGGGAACATTACCGGTTTCCGGATATTCGTACGGCGGTCAAAGCGGTGCACTTCCCGCGCAGTCTGGTGGTGGCAGAAAAAGCCCGGGAACGGCTGATTTATGATGAACTGTTTTTCTTTCAGTTACTTCTGGCGCTGCGGCGCCTGAAAAGTAAGGGTGTGCGGAAACCCCAGCCTTTAGTTGACCGGGAGCGACTGACAAAAAGGTTTGTCGCCCAGCTCGGCTTCTCCTTTACTCGAGCGCAAAAGAAGGTAATTGAAGAGATTAAAGCCGATATGGCTCAGGAACGGTGTATGAATCGGCTTCTGCAGGGTGATGTTGGTTCGGGTAAGACTGTGGTAGCACTGTATGCGATGCTGATTGCTTGTGACAACGGTTTTCAGAGCGCACTGATGGCACCAACCGAGATTCTTGCGGAACAGCATTATGGGAATTGGGCAGAAAGGTTGCGAAAACTCGGGGTTCGGGTTGGACTACTTACCGGTTCGATCAAACCGGCGGAGCGCAAAGAGGTGCTGAGCGGTCTGGAGACCGGTGCGGTTGATATGGTTTTTGGAACGCATGCGCTGATTGAGGAGGGTGTGAAATTCTGCCGTCTGGGTCTGGTGGTGGTGGATGAGCAGCACCGGTTCGGTGTTATGCAGCGGGCGGCACTTTTGAACAAGGGTGTTAATCCCGATTTTCTCGTAATGACCGCAACCCCGATTCCGAGGACTTTGACCCTGACGATTTATGGTGACCTTGATGTTTCGATAATTGATGAGAAACCACCGGGCCGAATACCGGTGGTAACAAAACTATTTACCGAGCAGGAACGAGAGCGGGTTTACGCGGGAATCAGGCGCCGACTGGAGCAGGGTGAGCAGATATTTGTTGTCTGTCCTTTGATTGAGGAGAGCGAGAAACTGGAGGTGGCGTCGGCGGTCGCAACATTTGAGCGGACCAGAGCCGCTTTTCCTGAATACCGGGTTGGACTGGTTCACGGGCGGATAAAATCGGAGGAACGTCAGGCAATTATGGAGAGTTTTCGACGTCACGAGCTGGACATTTTAGTTGCCACACCGGTGATTGAAGTTGGGGTTGATATTCCTAATGCAACGGTGATGGTCATTGAGCATCCGGAACGGTTTGGTCTGGCGCAATTACACCAGTTGCGCGGGCGAATCGGACGCGGGGAGCGCCGTTCTTTTTGTATTCTGATGGTAGGTGACGAAGAACTGGCGGAGTCGAGCGAACGGTTGCGCTATTTTGTGGCGACAACCGATGGATTTAAACTGGCAGAAAAGGATTTAGAGTTGCGGGGACCGGGAGAGGTATTGGGTACAAGACAGCACGGTTTACCCGATTTGCGGGTGGCAGATATTTTTCGGGACCGGGAGATTTTGCTGCGGGCAAGGAGAGATGCATTTCGGCTGGTAGAGCTTGACCCACAGTTGCGTGCGCCCCAGAATGAGATTGTGCGTCGGACACTCCTTGCTCGGTATAAAGGACGAACTGAGTTATTGAGGGTTGGATAAGGAGTTGTTATGAAAAGACATTGGTTGAATGGTTGGGTCGTTAAATACCGGAAAACCTGGTGGGTTGTTATTTTACTCGGAATTTTGAGTTGCACCAGTCGGGTGCCACGGTCACTGGGTCCGTTGCGCGAGATAACAGTTATAACCGATTACTGGCCCGTCGTAGAAAAGAAGGTAGAGGAGATACTCGCTCAGGAGATTCCTACTCCCCAGCCTGAACCAGAGTTCCAGTTGCGGGTTGGTGGTTTTGACCGCTTTGCCGCCCTTTCCCGGTTGCGGCTGGTTTTTCTTATTGGTACGACGCAAGATACTATTTTGCGCCGGATAATGGGGGGAAAACTGGATTCTTTACCGGACGGTGATTTTGGGCTTTTTAAATTTCCCAATGCGTGGGTTGACAATCAATGGGTGCTGATTTTTGTTGCTTCAGATACCGCGCAGCTGATTTCGGGTTTAACCCGGTATGCGTCAAGGATTCGTCAAACGGTAACGGAGATGGTTCTTGACCAGATGGCGCGGGCGACCTATTTGCGGGAAGCGGAAAAGGAGCTAACTAAGAAACTGGGCGAGCAGTTCTTCTGGACAATTGATGTGCCGCGGGGCTGGCAGTTGCAGGCGAAAGACAGTGCCGAGCGGTTTGTTTACATATTCAACCATTATCCCGACCGGTCTATATTTGTTCACTGGAGCGATAGTACGGTAGTGCTTAATCCGGATTCGGTGTTAAATTTACGAGACCGGTTAACGGGCCGCTTCTATGAGGGTGATTCGGTTGACCGCAAACTCGTACTGGTAGATACAATTCAATTTCTGGGTGTACCGGCGCTCAGGTTACGGGGTGTCTGGCAGAATCGTAAAGCGATTATCGGCGGTCCACTTGTATCTTATGCCTTTAACTATCAGGGTCGGTTTTTTATGGTCGATGGTATAGTTTTCAATCCCGGAGAAAAAAAACTTTCCAATTTATTTCAAGTTGAGGCGATTATCCGGACATTTTTGCCCTCAGGGATGCTAAAGGGGTAACTGATAAACCCGATAGGTGCGGTAGGGTTTTCCGCCCCAGACAACAATCGGCCGGATGATGGCGATGTTGTCTTCGAGAATCCAGGAGACTTCACCTTCCGTGTAGCCCAGTTTCTGGGCGCCGATGAAAGACTCGTAGTAGAGCAGGGCATCAAAACCCAGATTATGGAATTTACGCTTGACACCCAGCGCCCAGAGCCGTGCCCGGGTGATACGGTTGCGGTAGCGGAGAAATTTTAGCCAGCCTAGCGGAAAGAGCTTGCCGTTGATGTATTTGAGCACCTGATTGTAATCGGGCAGGGCGATGCACATTCCGGCGGCTTCACCCTGATAGAAAACCATCGGACAGATTTCCGGTTTGATAATTGAAACCAACTGGCGAGCAAGGTCGTCAATCTCTTCATCGGTCATCGGTGCAAAGTCCCAGTTTTGAGACCACGCATCGTTATAGACCTCTTTGATATACTTCAGGTCGGTTTTTAAATCCCGTAAGTTAACCGGGCGGACAACTAATCCGGGTTTATGCTTCAAGGCTTCGATTACCCGGCGGACCTTTTCCGGAACCGGTTGGTTGAGCGGCACTGAATAGGCGTAAAGGTCTTTGACCTTGGTTAATCCGCACTGTTCGAAGAGACGAGAGTAAAACGGTGGATTGTAACTCATTTTGATATAGGGCATTCCATCAAACGGTTCGATTAAAAGTCCGGCTTCATCGTTCAAACTGGGGTTCGCGGGACCGTAAAGGGACTTCATCCCTTTGGCACGGGCGAATTGGGCAGCGGCATTAAGCAGGGCGCGGCAGGTTTCCGGGTCATCTTCGCACTCAAAGAAGCCAAAGAAGCCGATAGCAGACTGGTGGTATTGATTATAGTTATGGTCCACCGTGGCGCAGATTCTTCCGACCACCTTGCCGTTCCGTTCCGCAAGGAATAGTTCCCTTTCCGCATGGTTCCAGAACGGGTTTTTACCCAGCGTCAGGATGTTTTTGCAATCGCTAATCAAGGGTGGTACCCAATAAGGGTCGTTTTTGTACAGGTCAAACGGCAGCCGGACGAACCGCTCGAGTTCAGCATTGGTTTTTACCGGGCGGATGTCTATGGTGCTCAAGGTATCAAGCCGCTCTTTTTCCCAACTTTTTCAAAGATCTCCAGTGCCTGGTCAATGTCTTCGTCGGTGTGGGTTGCCATATAACTGGTGCGGATAAGGGAACGGTTGGGAGGAACGGCAGGTGGGAGAACAGGGTTGGCAAAAATCCCGGCATCGAACAGGGTGCGCCAGAAGTTAAGGGTTTTCATATCATCACCGATATGAATGGGTACGATTGGAGTTGCGGTTGTGCCGAGGTTATAACCCATCGCCCGTAACCCTTCAATTGCCCGATGGGCATTGCGCCAGAGTTGTTTTCGCCGTTCGGGCTCGGACTTGATAATTTTCAGGGCGGCAAGCACGGTTGCGGCAGCAGTGGGTGGTATTGCGGCCGAGAAGATTAAGGGTCGTGCCTGGTGGCGGATAAAGGTAATTACTTTGTGCGCCCCAACCACATAACCACCAATGGTGGCGAACGATTTGGAGAATGTACCCATAATCAGGTCAACTTCATCCTCGACACCAAAGTGTTCGGCGGTGCCCCGGCCGGTTGCACCAAGAACTCCAACGGCATGGGCATCATCGACCATCAGTCGGCAGTGGTACTTTTTCACCAGGGGTACAATTTTATCCAGCGGCGCGATGTCCCCCTCCATTGAAAAGATGCCGTCAACGATTACCAGTTTGCCCGCATCCTTTGGACAGCTCTTCAACACCAGTTCCAGCGATTCCGGTTCGTTGTGGGCAAATCTTTTGACCGAGCCGTAAGACATTTGACAGCCGTCAACGATTGAAGCGTGGTCGAGTTTGTCAGTGATGGCGATGTCACCGCGGCGCACCAGCGCTGAAACAACACCGAGGTTGGTCTGGTAACCGGTGGAAAAAACAATACAGTCCTCTTTTTTGTAAAAGTCTGCCAGTTCTGCTTCCAGTTGTACATGGAGGTCGAGGGTGCCATTTAAGAAGCGGGAGCCGGTGCAGCCGGTGCCGTATTTTTTTATGGCTTCAATTGCCGCTTCTTTAACCCTCGAGTCGGTAGTAAGGCCAAGGTAGTTGTTGGAACCGAGCATTATCAACTCTTTGCCATTGATTACTACCCGGCGGTCAGGTTCGGAGTTCAGGGGAATAAAGTAGGGGTAATAACCCGCTCGTTTTGCACGGTCAACGATGGGGTAATATTCCTGACACTTGGCAAATAAGTCCATTGGGTTTGATTGTAGATGAGCAGATGTTAAAGTCAAGTAAGCACCGCGCTTGCCTTATGGGCAAAAGATGGATATATTGGATAACAGGAAGATGAATTGTTTTCTTCTGGCACTGCTTCTGCCCCTCCTTTCAGGACGGACTAACCCATCAGAATTTCAGGTTATTCGCATTATCTGGACTTCGGACCTGCATTGCCAGATTTTGCCAACGTCCGATTTCGCTTCGGCTGGTTTACCAAGAAGGCAACTGGGCGGCTGGAACGCGCTGGTCAAGTTAATCAAGGATGAGACGCGACCAGGAACCTTGCTGTTGGACAACGGCGATTTTGGATTCGGTTCACCCGAAGGCGACAGTTCGCTTGGCAGGTTGACAATCTGGATAATGAACCGCTTGGATTACGATGGCGCGGTATTAGGGGCGCGGGATTTTACGGGCGGGATGAACAATCTCGAAATCCTTGCCCGTTATGCGGCTTTTCCAATTCTCGGTGACCCGATGCTTGATGTTTTACTTGCACGCAGCACCCCGCTTTTCCGTCCCTACCTGACAAAAGAGGTTAATGGGGTAAGGGTTGGTATAATCGGCATTACCGACCCGGAAATTACAGTTTACAACCGCAAAGCGGATGTCGGTGGTTTGGTGATTGATGAGCCGCGTAAGCAGGTTGAACGGTATCTGCCCGCAGTTAAGGCGGAGTCGGTTGAACTGGTAATTGTGCTGGGGCATATCAGCACGACCACCGCCCGTCAGATTGTCGAAGCAATTCCGGGAATTGACTTGATTATTTGCCGGAGCGAACCGGATAAAGTTGAAAGTCAGATACCGAATAACAGCCGGGGCGTGGTAGTTGTAAGTGGAGTTTACGGGCAGAGGATTGGTGTGGTTGACATACTGTTTCAGAAAGCCGAGCGCCGGGTTTATGCGATAGAGGCACAGGTGATGAATGTTCAACCCGATTTACCCCTTGATTCAATTTTCGGACGGTTTGTTCTGTCCGGAATGGATACTGTTGTTGCCGAAAGCGAAGAGGAGTTTTTCCCGGATGAATCAGGTAAGGCAAAACTGGGACAAATGGTTGCCGAAGCGGTGCGTCAGGTTACCGAGGCGGACCTGGTGGTTCTGCCTTACTGGGTGATTGAACAGGGCTTGGAAAAAGGGGGTTTGAGCCGGCGTCAGCTTTACAATGTTGTGCCTTATCAGGAGCGGTTGCGGGTGGTGACTCTACCGGAAAGTTTACTGGCGATGGTTCTTACCCCGGGAGAGATGGATACAAGCCTTCCCGCGCCTTTTGTTGCTGGTGCGGACCTGTTTGTGCGGGGCGATACGTTCGACATCCATAGAATTGCCGAAGTTGTCCGATTTCGGCTCCGGGACCGGCGCAAAGGTGTCTATAAAGTTGTTACCACGGAAACCTGGCTGGAACGAACGGGTGTAAAAGAGAAAGGAAAGATTTTTCCCGAAAACCTTACCACAGTTTGGCTCAAATTTGCCGAACAGAAGGGACGATTAAGTTCGGTGCTAGGACCGAAGTTTTACCCGGCAACACCGAAACAGACAATTAGAGTCAGCAGAACCGGTTTAATTGACATCAACAGCGCCAGTGTGGAGGAGTTATGCGAACTGCCTGGTATTGGTCCGAAAACCGCTCAACGGATAGTTGAGTATCGGGAGCAGTACGGCAAATTTAAATCGGTGGAAGAGATAATGAATGTCCGGGGTATCGGTCCTAAGAAGTACGAACAGATTAAAGATTTGATTACCGTCCGCTAATAGGTGCGGGCGTAATAAATTAAGGTTTTGGTTTCCTTCCCGCAGACGATGCAGCGACCTGGGCTGTTCTGTTCATCCAAAGGCATATTGCGCGGAGTGGTTTTGGTTTCGTCAATGATGCGGTTTTCGCACTCCTGAGACCCGCACCAGTGGACCTTGACATAACCGGGCTTCTGGGCAAGGTTGTTTTTGAACTGTTCAAGGGTTTCGGCGGTACTGGTAACACTTGCCACCCACTCTCGGGCGCGCTCCAGCATACCTTTTTGAATTTGCTCGAGGGTTTCTTTTACCGCACGGTCAATTTGTTCAACCGGTACTACCTTTTTGCCTTTTCCATCCCGGGGCACAAGCACCGCCTGACCCGCTTTTACATCCCGGGGTCCTACTTCGATTCGCAATGGCACTCCGCGCATTTCATACTCGTTGAACTTCCAGCCCGGAGTGAACTGGATTCTATCGTCCAGTTTTACTCGAACTCCAGCAAGCCGGTCGCGAATCGTCGAGCAAACCTTTAAAACCGCTTCATCGTCTTTGCCATAAAGAATCGGGACGATAACCACCTGATAAGGTGCAACTCTGGGCGGCAGAAACAGACCCCGCTCATCACCATGAGTCATAATCACCGCGCCAATCAGCCGGCTGGAAACTCCCCAAGAGGTACCCCAGGGGTGCTTTTCGGAGTTGTCTTCGTCCAGATAGCGGATGTCAAAGGCACGGGTGAAGTTCTGGCCGAGATTGTGGGATGTACCCGCCTGCAGTGCCTGGCCATCAGGCATCAGCGCCTCAATTGAGTAGGTGGCGATGGCACCGGGAAACTTCTCGCTTTCCGGTTTCATTCCGGCAATAACCGGTACCGCAAGGTCGTTTTCCACAAAGTCAACATAGATGTTTAAAATCCGCAGCGTCTCTTCCTGCGCCTCTTCAGGGGTGCGATGCAGGGTGTGGCCCTCCTGCCAGAGAAACTCAAGGGTACGCAAAAAAAGTCGGGTGGTCTTTTCCCAGCGGAAGATATTGCACCACTGGTTAATCAAAACCGGCAGGTCGCGGTAACTCTTCACCCAGCGGGCATACATCCAGTTGATAATCGCCTCGCTCGTGGGACGAAGGGCAAGCGGTTCGGTTAAATCGGAGTCACCACCCTTTGTCACCCAGGCAACCTGCGGTGAAAACCCCTTCACATGCTCCGCCTCTTTTTTTAAGAAACTTTCCGGAATCAGGGTTGGAAAATAGGCGTTCATATGGCCGGTTGCCTTAAACCGGGCATCAAGCAGGGTTTGCATATTCTCCCAGAGCGCATAGCCATAAGGTCTGATAACCATACAGCCCCGCACCGGCGCGTAATCTGCCAGTTCTGCCCGCAACACGACCGCGGTGTACCATTCCGAAAAGTTACCCGACTTGGGCGGGATTTCCTTTACAATGCCTTCTTCTTTCATAACGGCTTATGGTAGCGAGCCGAAAAAAAGAGTCAAGAAAGGTTGTGATGCTCTAAGTCAATGCGCCAGCGCCCTGCCCAGATAGTAGGGCCAGATAATCAATGCGAGGACACCTTTCCAGAAAAACGGTAGATGGAGATAGCCAATGGTAAACAGCCAGCCAATGAACCAGACGGTACCGGCTAAAGACTCTCCATGCCATTTGTGGACTATTTTCACCTTTTCCTCCTCGCCTGCGGTTTCAGACATTGCCCATCCTCTCCGAGTTGTTCAGAATTAACTGATTGGAAAGAAGTAGCGGGGGCTGGATTCGAACCAGCGACCTTGAGGTTATGAGCCTCACGAGCTACCAGGCTGCTCCACCCCGCAGTTGCTCAATTATAATACTAAATTACAACCAATGTCAATAAATACCTGTGCCGTTGTCGGACAGGATTTACCCTATTGACTTTTTTCTGATATTGTAGTATAGTGTTAGAGAAAAGGCAGGAGGAAAAGGTCGGGAAAGAGGGGTTATAAAATGAACTTCACGGGGGCATTGAATTAAAGGGCCGCTTAAAGTAAGGAGGAGGTCTTATGAAACAGGGTTCTGTGATTCTGGTTACCGGGTTGGTTTTTGCCAGTCTGGTCGTCTCGCAGCCATTACCGGTTCGAATATACGGCGGTAGTATGGATGAAAGGGCAACAGCACTGGTTCAGGCGGTTGAACCCGATGGTTTCTGTTTTGCGGGCTGGACAAAGAGTTATGGTCCGGGTACACCTAACTTTTCCAATGTCCTGTTATTGAAAACCGACCAGTATGGTACGCCGGTCTGGGCACGGATTTCGGTTGGCTTAAAGGATGACGAAGCCTATTCAATGGTGAGGACACATGATAACTGTTATGCGCTGTGTGGTTTTACGCGGAGTTATGGTATTGGTACGCCGCAGGCTAACATCTTTGTCGCGAAATTCAGTTCCAATGGCAATATGTTGTGGGGTCGAGTATTCGGTGGTTGGGATGATGATATACCTTATTCAATTGTTGAGACCGCTGACCGTGGTTTTGCCCTTTGCGGTTTGACGCGCAGTTTTGGTCCGGCGCCATACCCGAATATGTTTCTTTTGCGCCTTGACTCGCTGGGCAGAGTAAGCTGGTTCCGGGTTTACTGGATGAGTCCCAACCATATGGAGGATGAAAGTTATTCAATTGTTCAAACTCGGGACGGTGGTTTTGCCATCTGTGGTCGAGCCAAGGCAACGCAACCGAATCAATTTGACGCCTTACTAATGAAAACCGATGGTTCAGGCAACCCCCAATGGCTCTGGATTGTACCGGGTGATTCAACAGATGAGGCGTATTCGGTGGCGGTTGATTTCAACGGCGATATACTTACCGCGGGCTGGACTAAAGGCTTTGTTGCTCAGCCTGTTGACCCGGCAAATCTGTTTGTTACCAAATTTAATCTGGCAGGGAATTTTGTCTGGTCGTTCAGTTATGGCTGGACAAATGGTGCGGAAAAGGTCCTTGACGACCGTTCACTGGTGCCAACACCCGATAGCGGTTGTGTAGTTTGTGGGCCCACGACCAGTGTTGGTCCGGGTATTCCGAACGCTAATTTCCTTCTTATGAAACTGGGTTTTAATGGCAACATTGTCTGGGCGCGGTCCCATCCCAGTCCTTATGACCCTGGGTTGAACGATGATGTGCCCCTGCCAATGGTCCGGCTCAACTGGGGCGGTTATGCGATTGCCGGATACTCAAACAGTTACCAGTATCTCATCACCGGGGAAAATTTTATACTTTCCACATTTGACCAGAATGGGATGCGACCGATTTGTGTTGAGACGCAAGAGCCGGAGTTTATGCGGGTAGCCTGGATTCAATGGGAAGTTGTCGACTCCCTTTATCATCCGGAAGAAGATTCGATTCTCTTTACTGCGGTGGATGTGGGGTATGATTCGGTCTGTTATGATACCAGCGGCGTCGGGCTGAAACAGGGCAATTTGCCCGTACCGACTCCGACCGTGGAACTGAAGATTGTAGGAGGGGCGCTGATATTAAAACTTGGGCAGACGATGCCGGTTGATATCCAACTTTATACACCAGACGGCAGGTTGTTTGGTGAACTGGCACGAAGGCAATTTGCCCCGGGCTCGTACCGGCTGGCTCTACCCCATAAAGGCGCGGCAGGCGTTTACATTGTGCGAGCGGTGCTGGGCAATGAACAGTGGACCGGAAAGGTTGTACGGTATTGATTGGGCAACGGTCTGAATTGGCTGTCGTCAAATGGTAATTTAGCACCTTAACTTTGCCGTTTGGTAGGGAAATTTAGGGTGTTGAGGCGTTCGGGGTTTTTGATTATAATACAGACACAAAAGGAGGTGTTTGTGAAGGCGTTATGGGTTTGTCTGTTAGGGGTGCTCGTCACCCCGGTGTTTGCCCAGTATGAGTTCGGGTGCATCTGTTCAACCGATGTGCCTTATGCAACTGGACCGAATAACAGCCATAAACTCGCCTTCCGCTCCGAGTTGCTCAATCCCGAAACCGATACTGTGACCTTGATTTTTCAGTCTTCGGAAAGTATTTACATAGCAACTTCGGGCAATGGTAACCAACCCTGGTCAAGGCCGCAGACGCTTTATTTGGGACAAAATCCCGGAGTAACCTGGGGAAGAAGTGGTCACCGGCATCTGGTCTGTGAGATGATTGATACAGCATCAGGTGTGCGGAACATATTTTACCGGAACCTTGAGTACCGGATGACACCGGTCAATGTCAGTCAGAGTACGGTTGCCTGCTCTCATCCCGATGTTTACGGCGATTCTACCGGTGTGGCGCATATTGTATGGGAAGAAGGTGGAGAAATCTGGTATCGTCGGGCAAATCAGAATGGCATTATCGGTGACCGATTCTGTGTGTCCGGGAATGCAGGCGATGTTTGTGACCTGCCCGCGATTGAGGAGTTCAGCGATGGAATATCTGTCCTCTGGCAAAAGTTTGACTCACAGGCAGGTGTTTATCAGATAATGCAACGCCGGCAGGTTAATGGTGTATGGCAGCCGGAACAGGTTTTAATGGAGAGCACCGCCCCGCTAAGCCATCCTTCGGTTGATTTCAGTATGGGCGGCGAGTCATTTTCCGCGGGCTGGGATGTGGACGCCGGCGGTAATCTTGAAGTACATTTTCACAACGGTAACGGTGGCGGTTATCTGACTCCGGGCAGTTCAACCGCACCGGTGCTTTCAACAGTAGGAACTGTGTGGTCCTATCTTTTCTGGGAGGAGGATTCAGCCGGCAGAAAGGACATCTTCACCCATTTTTACTACTTTGGGACCGGCTGGACCAGAAATTCGGTGCGTCGTATTTTTTCTATTGCGGAGCCGGTTTTCTCACCTAACTGTTTAGGTGCGCTTCTGGTTTGGACTCAGGGCGCTGCTCCGCCTTACAAGTTGATGTGGGGGTTCTTCGGATATCCAATCGCAATTAAAGAGCGTACTACGCTTAACACCGAACCGGCAGCACAAGCACCGACCGTATTCCGAAATGTAATTTTCTTTCCGGCTAATTCGGAGTGCATGTCAGGCGGTCTGTTTGACCGCACCGGCAGAAAGGTTATGGACCTTAAAGCGGGTGCTAATGATGTTACTCATTTGAGTCCGGGCGTGTATTTTGTGCATCCGGCACAGGGGCAGGAAGTCCGCAAGGTGATTATCACAAAGTAAATAGAGAAGCGAAAGCGAAAAGGTAGATAATTAGAGCTAAGGTTTCGTTTCTAATTTACGGCAGTTAATTTCGGCGCGCAGGAATTCGGCGATTGTCCGGGCGCCATTGATGGGGTATTTACCCCAGCCATTTTGTGCCATTTGCCGAAGTTTACCTTGAGCCTGTAAGGTTAAAAGATAGGAGCCGAACTTTTCCGTGTTTTCAAGGGGCAGGCAGACACCCTGGTTTTTGGCAAATTCAAAGTTCAACGGGGCGAATGGTCCGATGTGCGGCAATAAGGCAAACATCGGTAATCCCAAGCCCAATGCCCAGTTGGTCCGTTCATGGGTTGCGGCGACAAAAAGGTCGATTTGGGGTAGAAGGCGGGCGGTAGCGGTTGTTTCATCGGAATAAGATGGAAAAGCATAGACCGGACAGTTGAGTTTTCCTTTGAGCCAGTTGGCGGTTTGGTAATCAACACCGCAGAAGATAACGAGCTGAAGTCCGGAGTTAAGAGCCGAGCGGGCAGCAATGAGGATAGTACGGATATGGGGTTTGGGTGAGGCACCCGATAGGAAAAATCCAATGTTTAGCGGCTTGTTGGTGGCAAGTCGCTCGAGCCGGGATTGAAATGCGGCATCGGCATCTTTTAAGAGTTCGGGTTCAATTACCAGTCCGGTAACGCGCAAAACATCGGGACTAACACCACAGGCGATGAGTTGTTCTGCGGTTTCTTGCAGAGGGACAAAGATTGTCCGCGCAGCAGGAATGGCACAGACCGGTGGCGCGGCGATTTCACCGTGAAGGTAGGCAACAGGGCAGAAGGGTGCGAGGATGTGACTGATAAGCGGATGGTCAGCGAGGACAATTTCCCCACCTTTTTTCCGCCGGTTTAATACGGGTGATTCAAGGAGACGCAGGATGAACCGGTTCGGTTTTTTCTCGCCCCGCAAGCGGTTGTAAAGAACGGTCCAGATGCCGCCGCGACCGCCAAGCCGATATAACGAGCGGGCACTTTGCCATCCCATGCCTGAAACCTGAACAAGAGGAACATCGGACAGATAGGAAAGCACTGAGTTGAGGTACTGGGAATGGCCCCGGCCGATACCAGCGGTTACGGCAACAAGATGGTTCACAAAAACAGGATATTGAAAAGGTGATGGATGGTCAAAGTCTTCTATGGACAGATAGACTTTTTTCAGTAATAATCACGCTCTAATGTGGTTCGGTGATTTTGACCTGTCCGACGAGGAAACAAAACCGCGAGGTCGTGCGGCAGAGTATCTGCGCCGGCTCTGGCCCTTTTTCTCGCCTTATCGGGGTCGGATAATCGGTTCCGGGATTTTGCTATTGGTTGCCAGTGGACTGGGGCTAATCGGTCCGATTCTCTTCAGGCGAGCGATTGATGTCAATTTAAGCCAGGGTGATATGAAGGGGCTGGCGCTGACTTCGCTTATCTACCTTCTAACACAGGTGGCGATACTGTTTGCCACCTATTTTCAGATGGTGTGGCTTGCGTATGTTGGAGAAAGAGGCGCGGCAAATTTAAAAGAGCGGCTTTTTGAGCACATCCTTAAATTACCGATGCGGTTTTTTGACCGGATGCCGAGCGGTAAATTGATTTCCCGGGTGGAGAGCGATACCGAGGCGCTGAAAATGCTTTTTACCAGAACTTCAGTGATGATGGTGCAGAGCCTCTTGATGGTCTTGGGGATGGGTGTGGTGATGGCAGTAATTGATTGGCGTTTGTTTCTTTTGATTGCGGCGCTGTTACCTCCTTTTGTCATTGCGTTCTGGTTGTTTCAAAAGAAGGTGCGACCGGTTTATATCAGTGTGCGCCGGACGGTCGCGGACATCAACAATTTAATTCTCGAGACTTTGAAGGGATTGCCAGTGGTTCAGGTTTTCGGTCAGGAGCGGCGGTTTGCCCAGAAGATGGACGATTTGAATCGGCTTAAATTCCGCCAGGAGTTGCGGGCGCAGTGGCTCTGGTATCTGGTGTGGTTTCTGGTTGATTTCGGCGAGGTGGCGGGAATTGTGCTGGTGTTAAGTGTCGGGGGAATTTGGGCGCTCAAAGGTGGATTGACGCTGGGGACGCTGGTGCTTTTTGTTTCTTACATCAGCCAGTTGTTTGCCCCTTTGCGTTCGATATCGGACCAGATTAATTTGATGCAAAGGGCGTTTGCTTCTGCCGAACGGACGCTGGAAATTCTTGACCAGGAAATAGAGCCCGAAGGCAGGGTTAAGGATGCGGTGCGTTTGAAGGAAGGGGTAAGTTTGGAAGCGGTGAATTTTGCCTACGATGAGGAGTTTGTGCTCAAAGGGATTAATCTGAAGATTCGCAAAGGGGAGAAAGTGGCACTGGTTGGTGAAACCGGTGGCGGTAAAACCTCTATTGTCAATCTCCTCTTAAAGTTTTATGCGCCGCAAACGGGCAAAATAACCTTGGACGGGATTGACCTGAATGAGATTGACAATCGAACGCTACGCCGCTCGATAGGGTTTGTGCCGCAGGAGGTGGTAGTATTTCCGGGCACGGTACTGGACAATCTGCGGATGTTTGATGAGACAATTCCGACCGAGCAGGTGAAGAAGGCGGCAGAAAGGATGCGCATCGATGAGGTTATCAAGCGGTTTCCCAATGGTTACGATACGGTTCTTGCTGAAGGCGGTGTAAACTTTTCGCTGGGCGAAAGACAGCTTTTAGCCTTTGCCCGGGCACTGGTTCGGGACCCGGAACTTTTGATTCTCGATGAAGCGACATCTTCGGTTGACCCGCAAACCGAAGCGCTGATTCAGGAGGGGTTGCGGGAACTGCTCGCGGGCAGGACCGCGATTATTGTTGCGCACCGGCTGGTAACGGTGCTGATGGCGGACCGCATCGTTGTTGTCCATCGGGGGCAAATTGTGGAGGAAGGCAGGCATGAAGAACTGCTGGCGCGGGGCGGGGTTTATTCAAGACTTTATCGGTTACAGTTTGTTGCGGAGGAAAGCTAAATGACAGTAATACGGCCCAGGAGCGGATTAAGGGTGGTGTTTGACTTCTGGCGCCGGCACAAACTGCTGATACTGGTACTCTTTTTTACCACAGTTCTGGGCGCGGCGGTGGCGGTGGCGTTTCCTTACATACTGCGTTTGATCATTGACGGGATTAAACAGGAAATTACGAGCGCAAAACTGCTTCGTTACTGTGTGCTGTTGGTTTCGTTTGGTGTGTTGCGTGCGGCGCTTGACGGGTTCTTACCGTTTCTCCGGGGTAGAACCAATGAGTTGTTTGCCTGGGAGTTTCGCAGCCGGGTTTTCCGGGAAATTATCGCCCGGGGCTATCGATTCACCAGCCGGTTTCCATCGGGTGATGTAATGGAACGACTGGACCACGACATGCAGGAACTTTCCTGGTTTGCCTGCTCGGGGATATTTCGCTTTCTTGCCGCCGCCCTTTTAGCCCTGTTCACGGTTGTAATGATGATAAGGATGAATTTACTGTTGACGGTTTTTACGGTGATGCCAGCAAGTCTTGCCGTCCTCGGCTGGATAAAGATGGGACCAAAAATTTACGCCTGGTTTATGAAGTGGCGCGAGAAGATTGCGGAGGTAAACAATCAGTTACAGGTAGCGTTTTCCGGTATCCGGCTCGTCAAGGCGTTTGTAATGGAGAAGCAGCTGGGCAAAAAGTTTAGTCAGGCGCTGGTAGAAAGGGTCGGGGTGGCGGTCCAGGAGGCAAAGGCCGAGGCAAGGGTCCAGGCGGCTTATATGGCGATTGCCCAGATTGCGCTGCTGTTGATACTCTGGGCCGGCGGCATCTTTGTAATTCGTCAGAAAATAACGATAGGAGAGTTTGTTGCCTTTAACGCCTACCTTTTGATGCTGCTGGGTCCAATGTTTGATATCGGCAACCTATTTGTGTCCGGGCGCAGGGCAGCGGGTGCGGGTGAGCGAATTGTTGGTCTGATTGAAGCCGAGCCTGAGGTGGCACTGCGCTCAGGAGTTAAGACCCCGGAACCGGGCGAGTTGAAACTGGAGCGGGTCAGTTTCAGTTATGATAGCAAGTGGGTGCTCAAGGATGTGACGGTGGTGTTTCCCCCTGGAAAGAAACTGGGAATTGCCGGCACCGTTGGTTCGGGCAAAAGCACGGTGCTTTATTTATTAATGCGGCTGATTGACCCTACCAGTGGCACCGTCCTTTTGAATGGCAAGGATATAAAAGAGTACAATTTTGAGCAGTATCGAAACCTTTTCGGCTATGCCCCTCAGGAACCGACACTCTTTTCCGATACATTGAAGAACAACATTCTGTTCGGACGCGAGGTCAGTGATGACGAATTACGCCAGGTGGTGGCGATGGCACAGTTGACCAATGTTGTGGCGGAGTTGCCCCGGGGCATTGATGAAATGCTGGGCGAGAGAGGCAGCGGCCTTTCCGGCGGCCAGAAGGCGCGGGTTGCTATTGCCCGGGCGCTGGTCAATATGCCGCCAATTCTGGTGCTGGACGATGTTACCGCGGCGCTCGATGCTGACACCGAGCAGGAGTTACTGCAGCGGTTGTTTGAAGCGGTTAAGGACCGGACTTTGATTGTGGTGTCACATCGGCTGGCGGTGCTTGCGGCTTGCGATTACATCTATATGCTGGACCAGGGTGAGGTGAAAGAGGCGGGTAAGCACGAGGAACTGCTGATGCGCCAAGGGCTTTACTGGCGGCTTTATCAGCGCCAGTTGATTACCGAGGAGCTGGAAAAAATTTAAGTTTAAATCCGGGTGTGCTGGGAAAACTCTTTTTTCAACCTTTCCATCAATTCCGGTCTTCGGTCGTAAAGGCGCCGCAGTTTGCGCGGTTTGTGTTTGGCAAGGGCGTAGGCGGTCAAAAGGGGCAGGGCAACCGTACTGTCAAGGTAGCAGACTACCGCATCGGGTAACCGGTTCGGGTCAACCTTTCCCCAGGATACCGCTTCGTGGGGTGTGGCGCCGGAAAGTCCGCCGGTGTCGGGCCGGGCATCGGTGAACTGGATAAAGTAGTCCTGACCAACATCGCGCAGCATCAGAATCTCCTGAATCTGGGGTTCGGTCTGAAGCATAAAGTTCTTGGGCGAGCCCCCCCCAATCAAAAGGACACCGGATTCACCGCCCGAGCGTTTGGCGTAAAGGACATAGGAGGTGGTTTCATTGACATCGATTGAGGGGTTGATACGCAGCTTTAAACCTTTGAGTTCCAGCCCGGCGATGTTCATTCCGATGGTAGAGTCACCGGGTGAACTGGTGTGGATGGGCACACCACAGCGGTAAGCCGCGGCGAGGACGCTGACATCTTTGTTGCCGGTCTTTTCCTCCCATTCGGCGGCGTATCTCCCCAGAAGGTAGTAGAACTCGGCGGTACCCATCTCCTTTTGAAATTCGGGCTGAACAAGTATTTTTCGCAGAATGTTATCGGTGGCGCACAAGCAGTCGGTATACCCTAAGAAGATGTCGTAAATTCTCACCACATCGTTCTGGCGCAGGTCGGCGTCGTTGACGGCGGGTGAACCGACATAAAGCGGAAAGTTGAAGGCGAAATGGAGGTCGTGATACATATTGGCACCGGTGGCAACAATCCAGTCAACAAATCCGGCTTTAATGAGTGGCACGATGCAGGATGGTCCTAAACCGGCCGGGGTCAGGGCACCAGCAAGCGACATTCCGACAATGGTTTTCGGACCAAGCATCTTTTTGGTAAAAAGTTCGCAAGCCTGCCGTAACCGAGCCGAGTTGTAGGCGAGGAAAGTTTCGTCAATCAGGTCGGTCAGTTTCTCTTTGCCGGTGATGGCAGGGGGGAGGATGCGTTTGCCCGAAAGATATAACTTTTTGCGGGGGCAGCGCCTTTTGCGCAGCCAGTCGGGCAATTCGCTCAGGTCTTCCCGATACCGGTAATTTTTCTTCATACTACCTCCTCAGGGTACAACGACAGTTTTTGCCGGCGGAATGCCGTTAAAACTGGTGGCATGGGTTATTGAGTAGGCGCCGATATTACGGGCAAATACCAAATCACCCAGCTCCAGTTCGGGTAGTTCTTCTGCCGGCGAGATGATGTCAAGGGAGTCGCAAGTTGGTCCGGCAAGTGTGGTCAATTGGGTCGAGCCTTTCTTCAGGGCTTCAAACTGATATTTGCAGCGGTCAAAAATCGTTCCGGAGAGCGCACCGTAAACCCCGTCGTCAAGGTAGTACCAGTGTTTGTTGTTGCGAATCGATTTGCCAATAACCGACATCACCAGAATGCCGGCCGGTCCGATGAGCACCCGTCCCGGTTCAGCGATGATGCGGATTTCCGGGTCAAACAGCCGCGCCAGTTCCAGATTGAGCGCCGGCGCCATCTCAGCAAACCAGTCTTCATCGGAGTCAAAATGGCGAATCGGGAAGCCGCCACCGATGTCAATGATGGTTAATTTGAGCCCCTTCTTGTCGGCATCGTTGAGAATCATCTTGGCAAGTTCCAGGGCTTCAAGGTAGTTGTTACCGTAGGTGCACTGGGAACCGACATGGAAGGCGATGCCCACCGGTTCCAGTCCCAGTTTGCGCGCCTTGAGCAGATAGGGGACGCCATCGGTAATCTCAGCCCCGAACTTGAGCGACAGTTCCACAACCGAGCCGACATTAGGGACCTTGATGCGGACAAGGACCCGGGCACGCGGCGCATAACGGGCGATTTTGGCGAGTTCGTATTCGGAGTCGAAGGTCATCAGATTTACCCCACGGCGCCGGGCGAACTGAATCGCCTCGGTCCGTTTGATGGTGTTGGCGAAAATCAATCTTTCGGGTTTGACGCCCGCAGCGAGGACGAGTTCAATCTCCGGTTCGGAGGCGACATCAAAGCCACAGCCGTGCTGGGCGAGGAGTTTTATCACTTCGGGGTTGGGGTTGGCTTTTACGGCATAGAACGGTTCAACCCGGGGCAGGAGTTTGCGGAAACGGTTGAGCTGGGCAAGGAGCAGGGTGCGGCTGATGATGAAGAGCGGTGTGCCATGTTTTTTTGCCAGTCCGGGCAGCGCGGTCCGGAGTTTCTTAATGTAGGTTTTGGTGTTGTTACTGAATTTATTCACGCCTCAATTATTGTTGATTCAATTCCGCAGTCAAGAACGGTCTTTTTCGATTGTTAATACTGCGGCACCGGGGAGCCGGCTGTGCTTGACCGCAATCAGTGCTTCGTTGGCTCGGTTTAGGGGGAAGGGTGTCACGGTGGTTTTTAATGGAATTTTTCCGGCGAGATGCAGGAGGTCAATAACATCTTGACGGGTGCTGTTGGCAACGGAGCCAATGGTGCGCTCGTGATAGATGAGGGAGTAGTCAAAGGATGGAATCGGGCTCATATGGATGCCGGCAAGGGTGAGATTGCCACCCGGTTTGAGATGGGTTAAGGCAATGGGGACAAGTTCACCCGCCGGTGCAAAGATGATACCGGCATCAACTTTAAATGGCGGCGTCTCCTGAGCGGTGCCGACCCAGTCCGCGCCTAACTGCCGGGCGTGTTCTTGATGAACCGGGGCGCGAGTAAAAATTGCGGTCCGGCAACCCCAGTATTTGAGGATTTGCAGGCAGATATGCGCCGAGGCACCGAATCCGTAAAGGGCGATGGCAAGCTGTTTAAGCGAATTCGGCTCGGGATAGGAGCCGGGAAAAATGTTAAATTGCAGGGCAAGGCGTAAGGCGCGATAGCCAATCACACCGGCACAGAGCAGAGGGGCAGCGGTAACCGGGTTGAGGTTTTCGGGCAGGGGATAGCAGTAGCCCGAACGGACCAGGGTGTATTCGGCATAGCCGCCGTCGTTGTGAAATCCGGTGAAGCGGATGTTTTCGCAAAGGTTTTCCCGTCCTTGCCGGCAGTAAGAACATTCACCGCAGGTTGCGGCAAGCCAGGGGATACCTACAGTCGTGCCAATGGACGGAGAATTAACACCCGGACCGTGTTTGTCAACAATGCCGACAATCTCGTGACCGACGGTTAAAGGGAGTCGGGGTAGTTTCAGGTCACCTTCGATTTCATGGAGGTCGGTGTGGCAGACGCCACAGGTCAAAACACGAACCCGGATTTGACCGGCGTCTGGTTCCGGAATGGGGATATCAAGCAGTTGCAAAGGGCTGGTTTCAACCGGTGCCTGATGCACGAGCCGCATTGCCCGCATAGAGATTATTAAACTGGAAAATCTGGCGTTGGCAAGGTTTGTTCTAATTGACGGAGAAAGAGAATTAAAATAGATTTATTATATGGAGAAAAAGAGTGTGGTGCTGTTTGCCATCAGTTCGGACCCGGTGGTGTTTGCCCATACATTGCTGAATGCGCTTGATATGAAGGAACGGGGCTGGGAGGTGAAGGTGGTAATTGAGGGGGATGCGACCAAGCAGGTTTCGCTTTTGCGCAATGAGACCAAGCCTTTTGCTAATATCTGGCAGCAGGCAAAGAAGGCGCAGTTGATTGAGGGCGTGTGCCGGGCGTGTGCCCAGAAGAACACGGTGGTGCCGGCGGTTGTGGAACAGGGGCTGAAACTCCTGGATGATAGGAACGGTCATCCCGCAGTTGCCCGTTACATTGAAGCCGGGTGCACGGTACTGGTCTTCTGAAATGGCGAAAAGTCTGTTTGATGACCAGGCGGAAAAGTATGACGCCTGGTACGATACCAAAGGCAAACTGGCATTTGAGATTGAACTGGCGGCACTGAGACCTTTGCTTGGCGATTTGCCCAAGCCCTGGCTTGAGGTTGGCGTGGGTAGTGGCAGATTTGCGGCGCGGCTGGGAATTGAGATGGGTGTTGACCCTTCAGAAAAATTGCTGGAGTTTGCCCGAAGGCGCGGGGTCCAGGTGTTCTGTGCTTACGGTGAAAGCCTGCCATTTGAAAACAGTTCGTTGGGCACGGTGTTTCTCTTGACCACGTGGGAGTTTCTTGCCCAACCGGGGGCGGTGTTGAAGGAGATTTATCGGGTGCTGAAGCCCGAAGGTAGATTGGTTAACGGTTATCTTGACCGAAATGGAAAGTGGGGGAAAAGTTATATTGAGAAGGCACGGCAGGGGCATCAGTTGTTCCGACATGCCCGGTTCGACGACTATCAAACGGTTGTTGGGCTAACCCGGCAGGCGGGTTTTGAGGTCCTGCGCACCGTTTCTACCCTGTTTCAGGGTCCAAGAGAGACGGCGATTCTTGAAGCGCCGCAGGAAGGTTATATACCCGGAGCCAGTTTTGTCGTAATTGTTGCCCGAAAATCGGCAACTTGATTTGCTCCGGTGGGATTCTCGGCAGGTTGCATTATCAGGAAAACCGGATACATAGCACGGGTAAAGATTGATACGGTAAACGCGATAAAGACAAAAGTCGAACGGGAAACCCCGGTCGAAAGAGTCCCCGGAACGGCCCAGGGGGTCGTGTCTAATCGCTAACTAACTAATTTTCATCGTGTTATAAAAGCGTTAATTTTCTTTAAACCCCGGCTCTAATATTATATGAGCGGACAAAAGCGCCTTAGTAGTATCAGATTATGTGTCCGTTTACTATTTTAGAGTCTTGTTCTCGCTGTTTTCTCTCTGGTTATTTCCGGGTGAGGTCCAGTTCGGCAGCGAAATCTGCCTCTCTGAATTCAAATTCACCCCGGATGCCTTTGTTTTTCAGTTCCTGGTCGTATGCCTTTAAGTCTTTGCGCATCACCTTGGCGCTGATTGTCTTGGGAAATTCGCGCAGGAATTCGACGGTACGGGGTCGTTTGTATGGTGCCATGCGCTCGCGGATGAATCGGAAGATTTCAAGTGCCATTGCACGACCGGGGTTAAAACCCGGTTTCAGAACGATGAACGCCTTGGGCACAATGCGCTGGCGCTCGTCGGTTGTGGGCACAACCGCAACTTCAAGGACCGCAGGATGCTCCATCAATTCGCTTTCAACTTCGAATGGGCTGATGCGGTAGTCAAGGCTCTTGAACACATCGTCGGTTCGGCCAATGAACTGAAAATAGCCGTCTTGGTCAACGGTTGCCGTATCACCGGTCAGGTAGTAACCGCCCTTAAACACCTCGGCGTTTTTCGCGGGGTCGCTTAAGGCGTAAAGCAGCCCGAGCGGTTTGAGCGGGTATATCTCGACCGCCAGTTGCCCGTCTTCGCCCGGTTTTACCGGGTCCAGCAGGTCGTTCACCGGTACGATGTTGTAGCCCGGTGCCACTTTACCAAGCGAGCCTTCGCGGATTGGTTCGCCGATGAAGTAGCCAATCATCAGGGTGCTTTCGGTCTGGCCATATCCTTCGCGTAAATCCAAGCCGATTTTTTCTTTAACCTGGCGCAGGATTTCCGGGTTGAGCGGTTCCCCGGCGCTGACCAGCTGGCGAAAAGAGAAACGGAATGATGTCAGGTCCTCAACCAGAAACAGTTTCCAGACACTTAAGGGCGCGCACAGGGTCGTAACCCGGTACTTTTCCATCATTGACAGGACATCTCGGGCGACAAACCGTTTGTAGCGGTAAACGAAGATGGTGGCTTCAGCATTCCAGGGGGGCAAAAAAACTGCTCCAGGTGTACTTTGCCCAGCCCGGGGCGCTGATGTTGTAATGGATATCGCCCTTTTTGCAGCCAATCCAGTAGGTTGTGGTAAGATGACCTACCGGGTAGCTGTGGGTGTGGACAACCAGTTTGGGTTTGGCGGTGGTGCCGGAGGTGAAGAAGGAGCAGAGTTCGTCGGTGGAATAGGTGATAAAAGGCGGATTGAATTCGGAGGCGAATTTACTAACAACAGCAAAGTCAATCCAGGAGTCCGGTTGACTGACGGGCGGCGTGCTGACAGAAATTTTAGCGGTGAGCGATGTCACCTTTGCAAACTTGTCCAGATACTCACGGTGGACAAAGGCAAACTTGATGCCGGCGCCGGTAATGCGGTCAACGACATCATCGGGCGAGAGGAGCGTTGAAACCGGTATTATTACCCCGCCCGCTTTCATAATTCCCAGAAAAATCTGGTGCAGTTCCACCGCGTGGTCCATCATCACCAGTACCCGGTCACCCTTTTTCAGTCCGAGGTCGATGAGGAAATTGGCGACCTGATTGCTTCTCTGTCTCATTTCTTCAAAGGTGGCCCTCTTTTCGTTACCGGCTTCGTCGGCATAAATTAGCGCCGTGTTCTGGTTGTCCCGGGCGATGTGGTCAAAGTAGTCCTGCGCCCAGTTGAATTTTACCAGCCTGGGCCAGTAAAAGTTCTGCTGGCAGGTAGTATAATCAGGACCGCTTAAAACGAAATTGCGCAACTTTAAAAACTCAATTAGTTCCTTTTTCATTTTGTCTCCTTTATTAAAGTTTGAACTAATATGATAAATAGAGAACAATTATGGGTCAATTTTGTCTATGCCGGTGATTAGAGATTAATTTTACGCACCGCGATGTCGTGTTCCTGAGGTATGGTTGAGAACCTATCTTCTATTTTATTTTAACAATTTTTACCATGCGGTCTGGTTGGTTTGCCGGGACGAGATAATATACTCCGGCCGGCAGATGTTCACAAACCCAGGGTCCTTTTTGTTCAGCCAGCAGCTTACCCTGACTGTTATACAAAAAAATCTTTTCGGTTTGTAGACTTAGAATCCGGGTGCGTTTGACAAAAGGGTTTGGGCGGACAAGAGTTTGCATCAGGATTTGCCGGGGATTTTCTTCAATCGCAATTGCTGCCTCTTCAATTGTTAGAGTCGTATCCACATTTGCCCCGGGAACTCGGTTGACAGCACCGCTCGGCCAGATAACGACAAGAGAGTCAAAAGTTATGTTTCCGCCAAGTCCGAAGTAAACCAAAGCCGGGTTGTGGCCGTATTGACCACTGCCCCCGGAAATCTCCTGGGTTTGAACCGTGTCGTTTCGATAAATTTTAACCCGGGCTCCAATGGCGCAACGGTTTGACCTCGTGCCGACCAGTTTTATTTTGAGGTGATGGAGGGCATTTCCTCCGGAATCCCGCATCAGGGCGCCGCCCGGGCCGAAATGTCCCACCAGAAAGGCGTCGAGGTCGCCGTCGTTGTCATAGTCGCCCCAGCTGGCGGCAAAGATGTCGGTAGGGGTTGCAATGTTGACCGCTCCGGCGACATTGTAAAAAGGCGCGGTGTAGCCCATATTGCGGAAAAGACGGTTTGGGTTTACATGGTTGGTGGTGAAGAGGTCAAGAAGCCGGTCGTTATTGAAATCAATCCAGTCGCAGGTTCTGCCATCGCCAACATCGGCGACTCCATAGAAACTGGTGACATCGGTGAAGGTCCCGTTGCCGTTGTTACGGAAGAGTTTGTTGGTGCCGTCGCCAATGTTGGTGATATAAAGGTCAAGGTCATTGTCATTGTCAAAGTCGCCGAATGCCGCTGCCTGGGTGTTACCGTTGAAACCGACGCCCGCTGCGTCGGTGACATCAGTGAAGGTCCCATCGCCGTTGTTGCGAAACAGTTTGTTGGTGCCGTTACGGCAGAGGTAGATGTCCGGGTCAAGGTCGTTGTCGTAGTCGGCGCAGGTGCCCGAATTGCCACCCCAGGAGAAGATTAGTGCCAACCGGAAACTGTCGGACGATATGCTATGGTAAAGGAAGGTAGAATCTGAGTCGATAATGAGTACATCAAGAAAGCCGTCCCGGTCATAGTCAAGAAACAATGGGCGGTTACCACCGCGGGTCAGTCCGAGGGCAGGGGCGACATCAGTGAAGGTGCCGTTCCCATTGTTACGAAAGAGGGAGATGGTGGTGCCGTGGTCGTTGGCAAGGATGTCACTAAAGCCATCGTTGTTGTAGTCAGCCCAAATCAGACAGCGAAAGTCAAGACCGGCAAGTCCTGCTCTCTGGGTGACATCGGTGAAGGTGCCGTCCTGATTGTTTCGGAACAGATAAACCTGAGAGCCCGGGTCAAAGCAGATGTCTAAGTAGCCATCACTGTCATAATCGGCAAAGGCGGCGCAGGAGCCCAGCCCGCCTTGCACGACAATGCCGGACTCCTGCGTTACATCCCTGAAGGTTAGCGTCTGCGCCAAGACGATGGTGCAGAGAGAAAAGAACAGGAGTATTCTTTTCATTGTTACTGGACAACGGTTATCCGCTGGAATTTATTTTTTCTGTTTTCCTTAAAGTGTATAAAGTAAACACCAGGGCTGAGATGGGAGAGGTCATTTTCCTGTAAAGAGAGGGGCATTACCCGCCGACCGGAGGCATCAAGAAGTTCTACTTTAGAGACCGAGCGGACATTGGAGGAAGTGAGGTTCAGTTTCCCGCGAATAATGGTGGCGAACTGGTTGGTTCCGAGGTTCTTTTTATTCTCCGCAATACCGACATAGCCCGTGCGGAAGAGGAACAATCCACCGGTACTAATACAGGCACCGATTGAATCGTCCTTAGACCAAACATCGGTCACATCGGAGTACTTTATACTGAAAACGGGCATCAGATAATAATAGCCGTAGAGTTGGGGATTGTTGAGGTCCCGGGCGTCAATGGCGGCAAACTCTTCGTCCGCCCCACAGAACACAAGGTTCCCACCAATATGAACATCTTCAACATAGCCGGTAAAGTCTACCGTACCGGTGATATAAGGAGTTGCGGGGTTGGAGACATCAAGGATATGGACCCCGGCATCATAATCGGCAAGAGCAAGATAGTCCCGAGTTAAAAACCGGTCAACACCCCGGCACTGATTTGGGGTGGTGAACTCGGTTATGAGCCGAGGTAGCCGTGGTTGGGCAACACTTGCGATGCCGAGGTCGTTGGATGTCGGTGAAGGCGTCCAGGGGTCGTAACCACCGGCGAGGAATAGCAAACTGTCTTGTTTGCTTACTTCCAGGGCTGCCCAGGTGGGCCAGAAAAGCTGTCCGATGTCCTCAATCTGGTTCGGGTCACCAATGTCAATAATCCGCAGATAGGTCTGACCCGAAAGGGCGGTCGGGACATAGGCAAGGCTGTCCTCCACGAAAGGTTGATTTCCGCCGGCATAATCGCGCCACATTCTGGTGCCGACCCAATCGGG
Source organism: Caldifarciminota bacterium (assembly GCA_037441285.1). Classification (GTDB taxonomy): domain Bacteria; phylum Hydrothermota; class Tepidihabitantia; order Tepidihabitantales; family Tepidihabitantaceae; genus Tepidihabitans. Next base: position 110,012 of record JBBISL010000002.1, on the reverse strand, counting down.
GGTGCGCGGGTCGGTTATCTTGACAATTGCAAGATAACAGAACCAGGGATAGCCGCGGACAATCAGGTAGGCATACTCATCCTTGATAACCATACCACCAATATCAGACGCCCAGGAACCGGAAGGAATAGAATCAAGAAATCGGTCGTAATAAGAGATTTCCGTGATGTCGTCGGGATGGGTGATGTCAAGAATACGGAGACAGCCATAGGAATCATAGATGTAGGCATAATCGCCTTCAATCTGAAGATAATAGGGGTTGCCGAGATACAGATAGAAGGTGTCAAGTTGAGGGTTATAGGGATAGGTGATGTCATAGAGTACCGCACCGGCAAGCCCCTGATGGTAGAGGAGGTTGCCGTCAATGTAGTCGGCGGTCGAACGTACATTAACGGTGGTGATTTCATAGGGATTTGCCGGATTGGAGAAGTCGGCAACGACCAGATTGTCAAGGTTGGCGATAAACGCATAGAGGGTTTCACCGGCGGGGTAGAGAGTAACATTTTGGGCCTCAAGTAGACTGAGCGTGCCCAGCACTACCGGATTTGCCGGGTCGGCGATATTGATCGCTGTGATGCCGGCGTAGCGGCGCGGGATGTAGGCAATCGTGTCCCGAATCGCAAACCGCATCCCGTGGCTAAGATTCGCAACGGTGGAAACGATCCTCGGGTTAGTGGGGTCGGCGATACTATAAACGATAAAGGCATCGTTGAGGTCGGGGTTGTACTGGGTAACAAATGCCAGCGTGTCCTGGATATGGGCATCCATCAACCAAGTTTCCTGAGTGTTGGAACCAATAAGACGCGGGTTTCTTGGGTCGCTGATGTTAAACACATATAAACCGCCGACCCGAACCGTAACAATGGCAATCGTGTCAATCAAGTCAATACCTGTTGCCCCCCAGCCAAAGATTTCGTTGTAGTTCGGGTCTTCGTACGGAATGTCAACCTGAGCCACAACCCGGTTTCCGGTTAGTGAAGAGAGGTCAAATACGACAAGACCTTTATCACCACTGGCACTATATACATAGTTACCCTGAACTTCAAAGTCCCAGATGTAGCCCGGTCCTGAGATTTCCTGGACTTTGCGCAGGCTATCTTTGGTGAACACATAGAAACCGCCACCAGAGGAGAACAAGATGTAGTTGCCAAAAGATTTAACCTGCCAGCCGGACATATTCAAATAGTTGCCCGCAAGGTTATAGTCGCCAAGGAGAGTAAGGTTGAGCGAATCATCAGTTTCTGGGCTCATTGGGCGCTCATTTTTAAGCCCAATTGGGGCAAGGGAAGCGGTCGGTGAAAATAGCGGGTTACGGATGATGTTACGGTAGTAGATAGTTTGCTCAGAGGAAGGCAGGGTAATGCCCTGGTTCAAATCAACCGGGCTTGAGGTTAATATTAACAAGACGGTTATAAGTGATGACATATTAACTCCTTTTATTATGGTTTGCGATAGTTAACTTTTCGCTTCTCTCCCAGTAGTATTCAAAACAAGCGCTGAATACCTGTACCATTTCCGGGTAGTGAAACGCATACATCGTGACTTCATTGTTCGTGGGGTGGCGGAAGGAAAATGTTGCAACCCGGTCGTCCACAACTACTAAGTTCATCGGCAGAGTTTTAAAAAACCTTGCCTCTTCGCCCGCCCGGACCACCTGATGGAGGTAAGGGGAGATAGTTTTTAACTGGGGTTTTATACAGTGCTCCGCGTCGTAGATACAGCGGACCCGAACGCCCCGTTTGAGTAGCTGGATTTCTTGTTTGGTGCCATAATTCAGTTTTTCTTGTGAAGTTACCGCCATCTGCCGGACGAAGATTTTGACATCATGTTTCGCTTCTTTTAGAGCCGCGGTTATAAAGGTTGTAAGATGTGGTCCCTTTAACACTTCAATTGACACCTCACTGGTATTGTGGCGGGTACTGTTTTGATAAAGTTCGCCGAGGTGTTTGATGAGGTCATTGAGCATCTTCATTTCGGCTTGTTTCTCTTGCCATAGCGCGCGGAGAGCAGTTTGAGGCGGAATGGGTGAGTAGTAGAAAAACTGTCCGGGATTTTCCTTACAAAGTCCTTTGCGTCCGAGCGATTTTAGGGTGCCATAAATCTGGGAACGGGGTACCGAGACAAGGGGAACGAGGTCACGCACCCGTACCCGGCCTGCTTTTAACAGGGCGAGATATACCTGTGCCTCATAATCCGAAAGTCCAAGGAGTTTCAGGAGAGAGGGTTCGTTCATATTGTTAGTATATACTTACTAACAATAATGTCAAGTAAAATCTGGGGTCAGTGGTTTTGAATACGATGCACCGCGGTGTTATGTTCCTGAGGAGTGATTGAGAAGATGTGGGTGCCATCACCCCGGGAGACAAAGAAGAGGTAGTTGTGCTGGGCAGGAGCGAGGGCGGCTTTGAGCGCCAGTTTTCCCGGGTTACAGATGGGACCGGGTGGTAAGCCTTTATGGAGGTAGGTGTTGTAAGGTGAAGGGGTTTTTAAGTCGTCAAGGCTCAACCGTTCTTTGGGTTTGGGCAGGGCGAATTCAACAGTAGCGCAGGACTGCAGCGGCAGATTGCGCCGAAGACGGTTATAGAACACGCCGGCGATTATCGGGAACTCTTCAGGAACTTTTGCCTCTTTTTCGACAATTGAAGCGAGGATAATAACCTGGGGCTCTTTTAAGTTAACCCGGGCTTCTTTTTTGAGGTCGGTAAGAACAAGCCGGCACTGACGCACCAGGCGGCGGACAATGGAGTGAGGGTCCGAGCCGGTCTGGAATTCGTAAGTTTCGGGGAAGAGATAACCTTCGGCTGAATTGAAGGGGATGTCAAGGGAACGCAGCAGGACGGTGTCGGTGCAGGCGGCAAGAAAACTGTCCGCAAGACAGATACCATTCTGGGCGAGAAGTTGGGCAATCTGGCGCGATGTGTAGCCTTCAGGGATGGTTACCATCAAGAGGGCGGGGACATCACGAGCCAATGTTTTTAATACAAGTTGCGGGTCGGTGTTGGGACCAAAACGATACCGTCCGGGCTGGATGCGGGTCTCATAGTTGTTCAACCAGGCAAGGAAGCGAAAGATGAGGACTGAGTTGATAACCTGGCGCTGCCGGAGACTTTCGGCGATGGCGGTGATGGACATTCCGGGTGTGATAGTAATTTCTTTTTTGGGACCGGTGAAGGCGGGAGGAAGCGTTTCGGTACAGGTTATTACGAGAAGGATGAGCGGTAAATAAAAAGAAGGTGTCGGGAACTTTAATTTACGGCGCATCGTTTACCTTTCGTTTTGATGACCGGGCTGTGCGAGGTAGTTTTCAAGAATAATTGTAGCGGCAATCCGGTCAATAGGAGAGGTTGCCTGCCGGCGCCGGGTGGCAGGAGGACGAAAGCGCCGGCCCGTTACTTCGGTGTAAGTATCATGGGCACGGTTGGTTGAGAAGCGTTCATCAAACAGTTCGACCGGCAGGGAAAGTTCTTTACTCACTCTAAGGGCAAACTGGCGGATTTTTTCTGAGCGGGTACTGGGTTTACCGGAGAGACTTAGGGGCAAACCGATGACAATGCGTCCTACATTATAATCAGCACTGATGCGCTTAAGTACGGTGATGAGTTCTTCCGGGTTCTTGTGGGAAATGGTGGTCAGGCTCTGGGCGATGGTGCGGGTTTCGTCGGAAATCGCCACGCCGGTACGACGTTCACCGAGGTCAAGGCAGAGAATACGGAACATCCGATAAAATTTTATAAATGTTATAAGTCGATGTCCAGTGGCGGACTGAGTTGACTTTGGAGGGGTGCTGGATATAGTTTTGCCGATGAGTGGCAATGAATTTCAACCTTCAACTCCGATAGGTTATGAAGTTCGGATGCAAAAACTTGCCCAGTTGCGGGAGAAGGGAATTCTGCCCTATGCCTACCGGTTTGCGCGGACCCACTTTGCCGCTGAGGTGCTGGAGAATTTTGAGACGCTTCAGGGCAAGGAGGTGAGTGTTGCCGGTCGGCTTCTAACCCGGCGCCGACACGGTAAGACGCAGTTTGGTCATATCCAGGACCAAAGCGGTAAGTTGCAGATTTACCTGCGGCAGGATACCCTGGGGCAGGAGGTTTATGAGCAACTGGAACTGCTGGACATCGGGGATGTGCTCGGGTTGCGGGGTGAGGTTTTTAAGACCAAAACCGGTGAAGTGACGGTCCATGTAAAGGAGTGGCAACTGCTTGCCAAGTCACTCCAGCCGCTACCGGAGAAGTTTCATGGGTTGCGTGATGTCGAGACGCGCTATCGGCAACGGTATCTTGACCTTTTAGTGAATCAGGATTCACGCCGGGTGTTTGAAATCCGGGCAAATATAATCCGCCTTCTCCGACAGTTTCTTGATGAACGGTGTTTCATTGAAGTGGAGACGCCAGTTTTACAGCCAATCTATGGCGGCGCGGCAGCAAGGCCATTTCAAACTTATTACAATGTGCTGGAACAGGAGATGTTTTTAAGAATCTCGGATGAGTTGTATCTGAAACGGTTGATCGTCGGCGGGCTGGAGCGGGTATACGAAATTGGCAAGGATTTTCGGAATGAGGGTCTGGACCGGTTTCACAATCCGGAGTTTACCCAGATGGAACTATATCAGGCTTACGCCGACTATTACGATATGATGGCACTGGTCGAAGAACTTTTTAAGTTCCTGGCGCAGGAGTTGTACGGCAGGACCGAGATTGAGTTTGGCGGGCACAAAATTGACTTTGGTAGGCCCTGGCGCCGGTTGCGATTTGTTGAGGCACTGCAGGAGAAAATTGAAGCCAATCCGCTGGAGTTAAGTGATGGGTTGTTGACAAAGGTGGCGGCGCGTTTTGGAATCGAAGTTAAACCCGGGACATCACGGGCAAAGTTACTTGATAAGTTGTTCAGTGAGTTGATTCAGGACAGTATTATTGAGCCCACTTTTGTGATGGACTATCCCAAAGAGACAACACCACTGGCAAAGCCGCATCGGAATGATGGGCGATTGGTTGAGCGGTTTGAACCGGTGGTGTGCGGGCTGGAGGTCGGTAACGCCTTCAGTGAATTGAACGACCCGCTGGAGCAACGGCAGCGATTTGAGGAGGCGGTGCAACGGAATGAAGAGTTCGCTACCGTGGACGACGACTACTGTCGTGCCCTCGAATATGGAATGCCGCCTACCGGCGGTTTGGGGATTGGCATCGACCGGCTGGTGATGCTTTTTACCAATCAGGATTCAATTCGCGATGTGATTCTTTTTCCGCAGTTGAAGAAGGAAAAATAACTGATGGGTGAGGACAGTCCGCTTCGGGAAAGTTCTTTCAGTCGCCGGCTGGCGTTTGAGTTTTTTATTGCCCGGCGTTATCTAAAAGGGCGGGGAAAGAGGTTTTTTTCCGGCAACGCAACGATAGCGATGGGCGGAGTTTTTGTTGGCGTGGCGGCGATTATCATCGTCCTTTCGGTCCAAAATGGGTTTCATAAGGAGTTGCGGGACAGGATTCTTGGTTCATCACCCCATATCGTGGTTTCTCAGTACGGGTACAAGCCGATTGATTACACTGGACCGGGCGATACGATAGTAGCGAAAATCAGAAGTGTGCCCGGAGTAACCGAGGTAGCACCGTTTCTTTATTCAAAGATTTTAATGAAGGCGGGTGCACTGGTCGAAGGTGGTGTGGTACGCGGGGTAGAACCGGCACTGGAAGGCAAATTGACCGATATCGCCCGGAGTGTTGTTGAGGGTTCGTTCTCTTTTGACTCTTCCGGTGTTGTCATCGGCGTGGAACTGGCAAGGTCCTTAGGGGTGTTTGTTGGTGACCGAATCGTACTTGCCTCGCCGTTTTCCGGTACGGGTACGCCTCTGGGTTATCTGCCCAGGACAAAGTCCTTCCGGGTCAACGGTGTTTTCGATGCCGGGATGTATGAGTACAACGCCAGTTTCGTGTTTGTTGATTTAGGTGACCTCCAGGAGTTTCTGGGGCTGTCCGGTAAGGTGAACGGTTATGAAGTACGGGTGGTTGATGTGGACAATGCGGGACGGGTGGCGCGCCGAATTGCAATGAAACTGGATATGCCATTTCGAGCGATTGACTGGATAACGCAGAACAAAAACCTCTTTACGGCGCTGCGACTGGAAAAGACGGTGACATTTATTGTGCTGGTGCTTATTGTACTGGTGGCGGCATTTAACATCATCGGTATGCTGACGATGATGGTCATCAGAAAAACCCGGGAGATTGGAATTTTGAAAACGATTGGTACGAAATCACCCAGTATCACCCGGATATTTATGCTCGTGGGTGCCTTAATTGGTGTTATTGGCACCGGATTGGGCGCGGTGTTCGGGTTCGTCGTGTCCTGGCTTTTGAACCGTTACCGTTTTGTTAATTTACCGGGTGATGTGTATTTTATTAAAAATCTACCGGTGCAGATGCAGTGGCAGGATTTTGCTGTGGTCTGTTTGTCGGCGCTGGTTATCACCTTTGCGGCGACTATCTATCCTGCTTACCGGGCAGCAAAGCTGCAACCGGTGGAGGCGATCCGTTATGAGTGAGCCGGTGTTGATTGCGGAAGGGCTGTGGCGCAGTTTTAAGACCGGGCCAGAAAAACTGGATGTGCTGAAAGGCGTCCAATTTGAAGTACACCGAGGTGAACTGGTGGCGATTGTTGGTCCGTCCGGGTCCGGTAAGTCAACGCTTTTGCACATTCTTGGCGGGCTGGACCGGCCCGATAAAGGCAGGGTTATCCTTGATTCCATTGATATTTTTAAGTATCCTGAATCAAGGTTGCCGGAGTTGCGCAACCAGAAGGTCGGTTTTGTGTTTCAGTTTCATCACCTTTTGGCCGAGTTTACCGTGCTGGAAAATGTTGCGATGCCTTTGCTCATTGCCGGTATTGAACGGCAAGTTGCGTTGACTAAAGCAAAACAGGTGCTGGAGGAGGTGGGTTTTACGACGCGGTTGCAGCATCGTCCGGGCGAACTTTCGGGTGGAGAGCGGGCGCTGGTAGCGGTAGCACGGGCGCTGGCAAATACGCCGGCAGTGGTGTTTGCTGATGAACCGACCGGGAATCTGGACACAAGGTCGGCAACGGCTCTGATGGAGTTGCTTGTGAAGCTGAGTGAAGAGAAAGGGAGAACGATTCTGGTTGTCACCCACAATGAGACACTGGCAGGTCGGGCGCAAAGAAGATTAAGGTTGTGCGATGGGAGGCTGGAAGATGAAACTGTGTGATATCTGCGGAAAGAAAGAGGCGACGCTGGTGGTGCGACAGCTTGATAAAGATGGGAAGGCGACCGATTTGAATGTCTGTGCTGAATGTGCTAAGAAAAGAGGGTTGACCGGAGTTGAGGAGTCTCTGCCCGAAAGCGGCGCGGTTATTACCGAATTAAAAGCGAAGGTGGATGAGAGTGATGCCAAGGTTGTCTGTACGCGTTGCGGGATGAGTTTTGCTGAGTTTAAAAGGGTGGGAAAACTTGGGTGCGCTGATTGTTATCAGGCGTTCGCCGAGAAGTTGAGACCGATAATCCGGCGCTTGCACGGTTCAGTGCAGCATATCGGGAAAACGGCAAATCAGGGAAGAAAGCGTGCCCAGGAACGTCTTGAGATCCAGCGGTTGCGCGCCGAACTGGAAAAGGCGATAAAGCAAGAGGACTATGAAAAGGCAGCGGCACTGCGGGACCTTCTGAAACGGAGAGAGGATGAAACTGGCTCCTGAGAAGATTGGTGCCTGGTTGTCCGGTAGCGGACCGGATTCTGATGTCGTTATTTCAACCCGGGTGCGTTTTGCCCGTAATCTGGTCGATGTTCCCTTTGTGGTGAGAATGAAGCAATTTGAGCAAGAGCTGGTTTTAGAGACGGTGCGCTGGGCGCTTGCCGACACTGGTTACTTAAAACAGGGGCAGTTTTTCGAGGAGGAGATGCTGGTCGAACCGGATGGAATGTATTTTGTCGAGCGGCATCTGGCATCACCCGATTTGATAACCTGTAAAAACCGAAAAGGGCTTTTTGTATCTGAGGACGAGACGGTGAGTTTGATGGTCAATGAAGAGGACCATATCCGGTTTCAGGTTCTGGCATCGGGTTTTGACTTTGCCACGGCTTTTGGCAAAGCGGCTGAGCTGGATGAAAAACTGGAAGGGCAACTGGCTTATGCCTTTTCACCCGAGTTCGGGTTTCTGACCGCCTGCCCGACCAATGTCGGTACGGCGCTGCGGGTTTCGGTGTTTCTTCATTTACCCGGGCTTGTTTTGACCCGGGAAATTGAGAAGGTTTTGCGCGGGGCATACGCGCTTGGTTTGCTCGTGCGGGGTGTATATGGCGAAGGTAGTGAAACCCGGGGGAATTTATTTCAGGTGTCCAATCGACAAACACTCGGGCAGTCAGAAGCCGAAATTGTGGAAGTGGTCAGTGGCGTCTGCCGGCAGATTATTGATTATGAGCACAAGGCAAGGCAGTTTTTGATGCACAATTTGAGGGTTGAGGTTGAAGACAAGGTGTTTCGTTCGCTGGGACTTCTGCGCGGGGCGCGTATCATCTCTATGGAAGAGGCGACCAACCTGCTGGCAACGGTGCGGTTCGGGGTGGCGCTGGGGATTATCAATGAACTGAAACTCGCCGAGGTTTCCCAATTGTTAATTTTAATTCGGCCAGCGAATTTACAGGTAATTTTAGGAGAAAAACTGACCGGTGCGGAACAGGAGGAGCGCCGGGCGACATTTATCCGGGAAAAACTGGTACGGTGAGTTATGCGATTGAGTGAAGAGGGAAAAAAAGAGCGGTTGCGTCAGATACCAGCGGTAGACAAGGTTCTGGGCGACGATAGGTTGTCCTCGATTATGAGCCGGCTGCATCCCCGATTGGCAAAATGGGTGGTCAGGCGGTATATCGATGAGGTGCGAGCCGAGATTCTCAACGGTGAAGAGGTTGAGTTTGATGTTGAAGAGTTACGGATGAGGCTGGAGCAAAACCGTAAACCCAGTCTGGTCCGGGCAATAAACGGGTTAGGTGTGGTTTTGCACACCGGTTTGGGTCGCGCACCTCTTGCCCGGGTGGCGCAGCAGGCGTTGATTGATGTCAGTGAAAATTTTTGCACTCTGGAGATTAACCTCACCGATGGTAGAAGGGGAAGCAGGTATCGTCATATCGAGCCGCTACTTTGTGAGTTGACTGGAGCGGAAGCGGCGATGGTGGTAAACAACAACTGTGCTGCTACCTTGCTTATTCTCTCCACGATTGCAAAGAATAAAGAGGTGATTGTCTCCCGGGGGCAGTTGATTGAGATTGGTGGTTCGTTCCGGATTCCTGATGTGATGCGGCAGAGTGGTTGCAAGATGGTGGAGGTGGGAACTACCAATCGCACCCATCTGCGGGATTATGAAAACGCCATTACACCAGAAACCGCGGCGATTTTACGGGTGCACACCTCTAATTACCGTATTGTCGGATTTACTAAGGAGGTAGGGTTGGAGGAACTGGTGGCGCTGGGGCGGAAGTATCAAATACCGGTGATAGATGATTTAGGCTCGGGCGCCTTGATTGACCTTTCAAAGTATGGCTTGCCCAAAGAGCCGGTGGTTGCGGAGTCAATTGCCCAAGGGGCGGATGTTGTTTGTTTCTCCGGTGATAAACTTATTGGTGCCGGACAGGCAGGCATTATTGTCGGCAAGAAGGCGCCGATTGACCGGATGAAAAAGAACCCGCTGACCCGCGCGTTGCGCTGCGATAAACTCACTTATGCGGTTCTGGAAAGAACCCTGGAACTTTTTCTTGATGAAGAGCGGGTGGTCCGAGAACATCCTCTGTTTCAGATTGTTTTAAAGCCACTATCGCAAATGGAGGAGGATGCGCGACATCTCCTGAATTCGATACAAAATAAGTTGAAGGATAAAGCAGAGTTCGTCATTAAACCGACAAAGGCTGAAGTCGGTGGCGGTTCTCTGGCGACCGAGACGCTTGATTCAATTGCCTTATCGGTAAAACCGAAGGGAATTTCGGTTGATGAACTGGCAAAAAGGCTCCGGTTTTACTCAATACCGGTTTTTGCCCGGGTGGCAAACGATGAACTGTTACTTGACTTCCGCACTATCCGGAGCGACGAGGTTTCAATTGTGGGCGATGCCCTAATCTGGGCACTGACGAAAGGAGATGAGTAAAATGTTTCCGGTACTTTTAAGGGTGGGCAACTTTCAACTTTACTCCTACGGTGTTATGCTTTTTATTTCGTTTATCCTGGGCATTGCCTTTGTTGAAAGCCGGGCAAAGCGGTTTGGTGTTGACCCCAAGAAGATAACCGACCTGGCGCTGTGGGTGCTTCTGGCGGTTGTATTTGGGGCGCGATTTTTCTATGTAGCGTTCCACTGGGAGGAGTTTCAACACAACCTGATTGATACGATTAAGTTCTGGGGCAACCCACCCGGACTTTCTGGTTTGATGTTCTATGGTGGGTTTCTCGGTGGATTTGTTGCCGGGTTGTTGTATGTCTGGCTCAATCGCCTGCCGGTGGTGAAACTGCTTGATGCGGTGGCGCCCGCGGTGGTACTGGGTGAAGGGTTTACCAGGATTGGTTGTTTTCTTAATGGATGTTGCTTCGGCAAGCCTACCGATTCATTCCTCGGGGTGATATTTCCTCCCAACTCAGCAGCAGGTGCCCAGTTTCCCGGTCAGCCGATTTATCCCACCCAGCTGTTTTCCTCTTTTGCCGGATTTGTTCTTTTTGGAATCGCCTTGCTTCTGGAGCGTAGAAAACTCAAGCCCGGTGTGTTATTTTCAATTATTTTAATTCTGTATTCGATTTTCCGCTTTGGGATTGATTTTGTCCGGTTTTACGAGAATGCGGCAAACTTCTGGGGAAATCAGATTGTCGCGTTGGTCTTGACATTAATCGGGATAGTTCTCCTTGTTATTTTCTTGCGCCGTAAATGAGTTTTTCCAGAGCGGTTTTTGCCCGGGCAAAACGGTTATTTCAGCCTTTTGTCGATTTCCTTTTCCCGCCGATTTGCTATGGTTGTGATGAAGAGATTGAACAGGGGTTGATTTGTGACTCCTGCCGGCTTTTGCTTTTTACCAGCGAACTTGATGTGTGCGGGCGATGTGGCAGACCCTGTTTGCCAGATGCGGGCAGATGCGGTTGTTGTGACCCACCCCTGGCGTTGAGCCGGATTCGGGCGGTCGGGGTTTATGGAAAGCCTTTTTTAGGTTTAGTCCAGGCGTTGAAGTACCAGGAGAAAACGGCACTGGTGCCGATTTTAGGAGGGGCGTTGGCACTTTTGGTGGAGCAGGATAGCGGCTTAAAACAGGCGGATAGAATTTGCCCGGTGCCGCTGCATCCAGCAAGGTTGCGGGAAAGAGGGTACAATCAGGCGTCGCTTCTTGCTAAGGAGGTGGCGCGGATAACCCATATTCCATTTGCTGACCTTTTGGTTCGCAAGAAAAACACGCCCAGTCAGACAAAACAGATGAGCAGCAAGGGGCGATTTGATAATGTAAGAGGGGCGTTTGGAATGAAGAACGGCGAGCGATTGGATGGGATGCGATTGATACTTATTGATGATGTGATGACGACCGGTGCGACCCTTTCGGCTGCGGCTGAAGAGTTGCGCAAGGCGGGTGCGGCAGAGGTTATGGGATTGGTTGTGGCGGCAGCGGTTGGTTCATAATTGCAAGCAGACTGTCGCGATAGGCACGAAAAGCCGGAAGGTAAGCAAGTTTAAGCGCTGCCACCCGTGGTGGGTTCAGCCGCAGGGGATTGACCGGATTGCCAAATTTGCGTACCTCGTAGTGCAAATGCGGACCAGTAGAGAGTCCGGTTGAGCCAACATAGCCGATAATCTGTCCCTGAGATACCGGGGCACCAGTTTTGACACCTTTGCCAAAGCCGCTGAGATGACCATAACGGGTTTCGTAACCGTCGCGGTGGCCAACCCGTACCAGTCGACCATAACCGCCCGACCAGCCAGCAGAGATGACACGACCGTCCGCAACGCAGGATACCGGTGTACCGATGGGCGCGGCGTAGTCGATGCCTTGATGGGGACACCGAATATGGCGGATAGGGTGGTAGCGATTGCCAAAGAAGGAAGAGATACGCGAGAAGCGCAAAGGCGACTTCAGAAAGAGTTTGCGCATCGATAACCCTTCCGGGTTGTAGTAGTCAGTATTTCCTTCCGGGTCGGTGAAACGGAAGGCGGTGAATTCGCCGACCGCACCTTTGTAACGGGCAGCGATAATTTGCCCATAGCCCACTATCACCGAGTCAATATATTTCCGCGGAACCAATATTACAAATGAATCACCGGGTTGGGTTTCGGAGAAGAAGTCAATTTCCCAATCAAAGATTTCGGTGTAAGCGGCAACCAAACCCGGTTTTTCTCCTAAGTTTATTAACGACTGATACAGTGAACCGGTGATTGTGCCTTTAATGATAGTGGGAACGATGTCGATAGGAAGGGAAGTTAAGGTAACAGTAGGAGGTCCGGAGTCGATATCAATTCGGTAGATTGAGTCGTAGTTGCGCCAGTAGAGAATCTGAACAAGTGAGTCACGACGATAAAGCAGGATAACGCTGTCACCGGGTCTGATGCGGCGGAAGTTGAAACCGAACTCTTTTAGGGCACCAATAACCTGGTCTACAACCTGCTCGGGGACTTCGGCACGGTTGAAAACAAAGGGCAGAATTTCTCCGGGTTGAACCGCAAAGCTTTTCGCAATTAGTGGTAAAGGCGGCGCTGGGGTTGAAGAGGTTGCTGCTCGATGTCGTCGCGGTCGCACGAGCGAAAAAATGATGGTACTAAGGATAATCACGCCTAAAACGATGAGTAAGCGAACGGTACTGCTTTTGCGGGTTCTAACCTTTGCCGATTCAAGAAGAGGGCGGGGTTTCAGCATAGCAGATATTATGATACCTCAGATTTAGTGGTGTGCAATAAATTTGTGGCTTGACCTTGAAGAGTGGCAGGTTTATCATTGTGCGGTGAAATGGTTGCTTATTGCGGCATCAGGTTTAATCTTTTTTAGCGGCTGTTCACGCCCGGGTTATGTGGTTGATGAGACCGAGATGGGGTTCGGAAGTTATATCCGGATTTATGCCCGGGGGAAAACAAAGGAGGAAACCGATAAGGCGGTGCGTAGGGCTTTTGCCGAGATGCATCGGCTGGATACCTTATGGTCTATCTTTTTTGATGAGAGTGAGGTGGTACAGTTGAACCGTTTGCGCAAGATGCGGGTTTCAAAAGAGACCCGCGATTTGATTGTCAAAGGGATAGCGATGGGTGAAGAGACAAACGGGATTTTTGACATTACGGTCGAACCATTGATGCGGTTATGGGGATTTTACGACGGTAGTTACCTGGTGCCGGAAAGTTCCGCGGTTAAAGAGACAAAAAAACGGGTTGACTATCGCCGGGTCGTAATTGATGGTGATAGTATTGTGCTCGGTAAAGGTGTTAATCTTGACTTAGGGGGAATTGCGGTTGGATTTGCAGTTGACCGGGCAGTGGCAATCATGGAGTCTGTGGGTTTGGTGGAAGGTTTGGTAGATGCGGGGGGTGATATTCGGGTTTTCGGACAAAGGGTGTGGCGCATTGGGGTTCAGAATCCGCGGGGCGAAGGTGTGGTAAGGGTACTCAAGTTGAAAAATCAAGCGGTTTCGACCTCAGGCGATTATGAGAATTTCTTCGAAGTCAACAACAAACACTACTGCCATATATTTAATCCGAAAACCGGTTATCCAGCGACGCGATGGATTGCGGTTACGGTTGTGGCACCAAGCGCTCTGGAAGCGGATGCCTACTCAACCACTCTTTTTGCTTGCGGTGATGATGGGGCAGAGTTTTTTCAAGAAAAGCAGGTGAGTTCCCCGGGCGAAATGGAGTCCACAGGGTATGCGGCACTTTTCTTTGAGATGCAGGGTGATTCAGTGGTTGTAAAGAAGGTGGGGAGGGTAAATGAATAAAGAGGCGAGGTACTATGCGGCGGAAGATGGAAAGGTGCGTTGTTTTTTGTGCCCGAATCGCTGTTTGATTGCACCGGGGAAATCAGGGCGATGTCTGGGCAGACAAAACATCAACGGCAAACTCTTTGCCACCAATTATGGTGAAGTGGTATCGATGGCGGTTGACCCGATTGAAAAGAAGCCACTTTACCACTTTTATCCCGGAGTGGAGATTTTTTCAGTTGCGACTTATGGTTGCAATCTGCGGTGTCCCTTCTGCCAGAACTGGGAGATTTCTCAGGAAAGGGCAGCGAGCCGTTATGTTGAGCCTGAGGAACTGGTAAAACTGGTCTTGCAGTGGGGATGCCGATTTATCGCTTGGACTTATTCAGAACCGGTTATCTGGTTTGAATATTTGCTGGACGCCGGAAAGTTGATGCGTAAGGCGGGAATTAAGAATGTGCTGGTAACAAATGGAATGATTAACCCCGAACCTCTGAATGACCTTTTACCGATAGTTGATGCGATGAACATCGATTTGAAATCGATCAGAAAGGAGTTTTATCAGGATTATATCCACGGCGACCTTGAGACCGTTTTAAATACAATAAGGACGGCACGAACGAGATGTCTTGTGGAATTGACAACGCTGTTGATTCCCGGGAAAAATGATTCTGAGGCAGAGATGGCTGAATTGACCGATTTCGTTGCCAGTCTGGGCCGGGAAACGGTGTTGCATTTATCCCGTTTTTTCCCCCGATACCGGGTAGAGGAACCGCCCACATCGCTGGAAACACTGGTTCGAGCCGCCGAGATGGCGGCAAAGAAACTGGACTATGTGTATTTAGGTAATGTTGCGCTGGGCGAAAGGTTTCGGGACACATTCTGTCCAAGATGTGGTACGAAATTGGTTGACCGTAGTGAGTACCGGGGCAGAGTTGTCGGGGTGAAGGATGGTCGCTGTCAGCGTTGTGGAAGGAAGGTCGACATAATTTTGTGAAAATATTTAAGGTCGGTGATATCATCTTGATTGCGTTTTTTCTTGTCGTGGGAGCAGGCGGTGGTGTTTTAATCTGGAATAAGGCGGGGTCAGGCGATGTTTGTGTGATTAAATCAGTTGAAGGAGTTCAGACAATTGCCCTGCCGGCCGATACCGTTGTCACCCTTAATGGACCGGTGGGAACAACGGTGGTTGAGGTGCGAGGTAAACAGGTCCGGGTGCGGGATTCGGATTGCCGGAATAAAATATGTGTCCGGACGGGCTGGATTCAAAGTTCAGGACAGATGAGCGTGTGTGCGCCCAATCGGGTGATGGTTCAGATTAAAAGTGTTAAAAGTGGTGATGGTATTGATGGGATTACCCGATAAAAGAAGTCGGATACCGATTTATGGGGCTCTTGCCCTCGGGCTATACACCGTGGAGAACTACCTACCAACACCTTTGCCCTGGTTGCGTCTCGGAATTGCGAATGTGGCGGTGGTTCTGGCGCTCGATGAGTTAGGGGTCATTGGTGCGGTTGTTGTCTTTTTCATAAAGTTGATTTTGGGTTCGATTATCACCGGGAGATTCCTTTCGCCTTTTTTCTTTTTCGGCGCGGTCGGGGGTGTTATTTCGCTGGCGGCGATGGTTCTGCTCTGGGTTTTGGGGCGAAAGGCGGTTAGTGTTGTGGGGATAAGTGTGGTGGGCGGCGTATTTCACAATATCGGCCAGCTTCTCGTTGCCCGGTTTGTACTAATTCAGAGTTCGGCGCTGTGGCGGTTTTTACCAGTGCTCGTTCTGATCGGTGTCGGCACTGGTACATTGATTGGCATCCTTGCCCGGTTGATTCAGTCACGGGTAAAAGAATATGCTTGATTAAAAGCCTCAGGTTGTTATATTAGCGGTAAAGGAGTTAAACTATGAAAAGTAGAGGAGTGCGTGCGGGTGGCAGGTCAATTGGGCTTTTAATTCTGGCAATAATTGTGGCAGGAATTGCCGGGAGCATACTTTCTTATTTTCTTTCCGGACTATTCCCTCCTGGTCCGGTACGCGATTTCTTTTTCAAGTCGATGCAGATTGGCGTACCAACTTTTACACTGAATCTTGGGTTTGCGACATTAACATTCGGGATTTCATTTGCCTTAACTACTTTTGCTGTGCTTTTGTTGATTCTGGCAATCTATCTCTGGTATCGGTTTTAGTTATACATTAAATTCGGCGGACAGACTTAGTAATTTA
Organism: Caldifarciminota bacterium; assembly: GCA_037441285.1. Lineage (GTDB taxonomy): Bacteria > Hydrothermota > Tepidihabitantia > Tepidihabitantales > Tepidihabitantaceae > Tepidihabitans. Next base: position 93,883 of record JBBISL010000002.1, on the reverse strand, counting down.
AAAAATTGGGGGCGGTACTTACCGCCCCCGTATCTCAGTTTCACCTGTTTTTCAACGCTGGACTATCAGTTTCCGAGAGTATACTTTGTTACCCGCTTCCAGTTTTAAGAAATAGACGCCAGGTGGTGCAAGGGTTCCTTTGTCGGTGATAAGGTTCCAGGTGAATTTGTGTCGACCCGCGGGTAAGGTGCTGTTGAGAAGGTTTTTGATTTGAGCGCCGGTAGCGTCATAGATGATAAGGCGGACATGCTGTGATGTTGGTAAATTGCACAATATGGTCAGGTTGTTTTTTCCAATGGGGTTGGGGAAAAGAGCCAATTCGGTCGCGGATGGGAGTGGCGTATTTTCTGCCATTACTCCCTGACGCTCAGGCGATGAGGAGAAAAATAGCGTGTTCCCGAGCGAATCGGTTTCCGGACGATACTCCCAGAATTCATAAACATAAGAGCCTTTGAGGCAGAAGATGGCGTTGCCCGCAGCGGCAAGTGCGGCACCCCGTTTCACCTTGGTTCGTTTCCCGGTGAGTGCAATCGGGATGTCAGAACGCTGAACCCAGGAGTCCCGAACACCGATTGGATAAGACCAGAACTCCTGGGTGTTGCCACCTTTGAGGACAAAGAGGTTTGAGTTCAAATAAGTTATCGCACCGCCCGCCTTAACCCGGCGATTCCGATTGCCAATCAAACTGACCTGGTCAAGGGGTGTGAGATACCAGGAGTCAAACGCGGGGTAGTATTTCCAGACCTCAGTGGTGTTGTTACCTTTGAGCAGGTAGATGATGCTGTCACCATCGTAGACCATATCGGTGCCGTAGCGACAGGAACGACGGCGCAGCGGAATAAATGGCACATCCGGGCAGCGTGCCCAGGTGTCAGCTCCGATATCGTAGCGGACAAAGGTTAAAGAGTTGTTGCCGGTTGCGCAGTAAACCGCACCTTCAGGACCATGGGTCGGGACATAAGCAAGGGCAGCCCCGATTTTGGGCCAGCGGAAGGTTTGGCCGCGGACGCCGACCGACCGCCTTATCTGCCAGGTTCGGGTGGCGATGTCGAAGGAGAAGAAGTCGGGCACACCACCGCCCTTTATTGCCCAGATGGTACCCTGGGTACCGGTGAACTGGTCATAAGTAAGGTCACAACCCTCTTTTGCCTTCTTGCCGGACGGGTCTAAAGGCATACTTGGTAGCGACTCCCAGGTACCGGTAGCGATATCGTAAGAGTAGAATTCGTTTGTGTTTCCACCTTTCAGCGCATACAGTTTATTGGTCACCGGAACATAAACGAGTGAGGCGTTTTTCACCTTGCGGCGGGAAGGACCTATTGGGATATCCTCGCGTTGCACCCAGGAAGATGAGATAAAGACTTTGCTGAAGATGTCGTTAGCCGGGTTGATATCACCAACCATTGCGGTGGAGCATACTGCCGAGAAGGTGCCTCGACCATACCAGGTGCTGGGCATAGTTACGGTAGTTTCGGCACCGGGTGCCAGTCCAGTTACAAGGACGGAGTCAAAGTAGGAGCCGGGGTTAATTCTTAGATAAGCCCAGATAGAATCGCCGACGGTGCCGTAGTTCTGGATTTTGACCTGCGGGTAAAGTGTCTCCGGGAATGTATAGGTGGCGGGCGTTACTATGTCAAGTGCCGCGGCATCGCGGAACTCGCGGTACAGTTTTATCGCACGTCCGGATGTGAGCCGGTTCTGAGGGTCGTTGGTTGCCGTTGAAAGCGGTGGCAGGGAGTAGAGGTAATTGACGCCCCCATTGCCTTCTTTGTTTTCAATGCCGATAGAGGTGTTTTTGCCATAGTCGTAATTCAGGTCACCGGTGGTGACATCCTGATACTGGAACACCACGGTACCGTTTTCGTTGAGCATGACTTCAAAGGTTAAGAGGTCGGTGGTGTCGGTGTATTTCAGGTTGACATCCTGCCAGATGACGACGAACTGTCTGTTGGGTGATTGTCCGATTGTTTTGTAATAGACCTTTCCTGCGGAGCGAAGTTCAAGGTCGTTCCACCAGGGGGCAATAAGGGCATTGGGCAGGTTGCTATTGGGGATGCGTTCGGGGCTTGGGGCGAATTCGTGGGGGTCGTAACCGAGCGATAGCCATCCGTTGGTGCAGACATAGCAGTTGTTGTAGGTGGTGTCGGAGTAGGGGAAGTCAAAACCGATAGGCACAAAGATTCGGTATTCATCTTCGCGCTGGATGGCGATGTTAGCACCACTCGTGTCAATCCAGGAGTAAACCGGACCACCGGTTGTGTCTGAGTCAATCCAGGCATAGCCGGCGGTGACCCTGCCGGTATAGGCGCCTTTGAGGAGGTCAAAACCAAACCGGCGGTCGTCGTTCTGCGGTACCTCGTCTACAATCGGCGAGCCGGTCCAGTCAAAGTAGACAATGACCGAACAGGGCTGGGATGCGGTTGTGGGAACCCAGCCGTTGAAATCGACCGCAATCTCGTCTCCGGGTCCGAGGGCAGCGATGGTTGCCGAGGCGGTAAAAAGAGGATTGTGGCTTATGTCGATGACTGAGCAGCGAACCGGGATGTTGTATAAACTGTCGGTGCCAAAGTTTTCAATGTGGGCGCGAATCGGGCAGGGAGCATCAAATGGACGCTGGATGAACTCATAGAGCGGTTGCTCGATGAATGTCACCCGGGCGTCTTGATTTGCAGGGGTAAGCGGATTGTGATTGACAATAACCCGAAGCATCAGGTCACCGGGTGGTGTTTCCGGCAGCATTGTTCCATCCCGATAGTAGGTCCAGTAATTGTTGGGGTTATTCAGATTGCCGTCGTTGGCGAGTTGAGGACATTCCGGCGGTTCGCCAACCTGGAGATAGAAAACATAGAAGTCACCAACCACTGGAATCTGTTCCCCGGTGTCGGCGACAAATACCGAGTTCCAGCCCGCACCCGGTGCGGCGTAGAGAACCGGGGTTTTGAATATGAATGGTCCAGGCATTCCGGTACCAAGGTCCGGTGCGATAGCAAGTTGATACCGGGAATGTGCCGGATTAGCGGGCGAGTTTAGATAGACCTTGAGCGATTCGATAAAAACGGGCGAGGTAACAGAAAACTTAGCACCCCAGCCGTAATGACCCACGGGCCAGGTGCGATAGCCGGCAGGCGTGCCGTTGTCATTGGCAATCTCTTCGAGGGTTGATACAATAAAGTTGCGGCTCAGGGTGTCGTTAGCACGATTGTAGTCGGAGTCGGCAGCACACCAGAATTTAATTGAGTAGTTGCCTCCGGTCAGAGGGAACGATGTGGAGTCAAAAAACGACACCTTTTCTCCAGTAAGGGCAAGGAGCGTATCAATGGTATCCTGCCACAGGTAGAGCGAGTTGCCAAGGCTATCAAAAAGTTCACAGAAGACCGGAATGTTATACTGGTCCTGTAAACCGATATTGCGAAAGCGGGCTTGAGGATAGAGGTTACCCGGAAGTTCGAAATAGTCGGGTCGAATTATGCGCTGGCAGCGGATGTCGTAAGCGAGAATGGAGTCTCCAGTAACGACGACATCGTCAAACATCCACCAGTTGATGTTGAACAAATCACCCTGGAATATCCAGGCAATGACAACACTATCGCGCCTTGTTGCCGAGGTTAGTTCAAAAGATTCGAGAACCCCTGGTCCGACATTTTGCTCGTAATAGTCTTGGAGGACATAGGGAAATGTTTGACCACCATCAATGGAGTAGCGAATCTGAGCGGTGTAGGAGTTAGATATTCGGTGTGAGAAGTAGGTGCTGCAGGTGAGCACAATGTTGCGATAGGTGGCGCAGTTAATGACTGGAGAGATAAGCATATCCGGGGTCTGATTCTGGTTCAGTTGCCAGAAGATTGCCGGATAAGGTGAAGGATGGTCGGTCCAGGGTGCGGCGTTTGCCGGTTCCCGGTGCCAATCAGCATAATTCTGGGGGTTTAGAGTGTCGTAAATTACGGTCCAGCCCGGTGGCGGGCTTTGGGGCGTCCAGAGTGTGTCAAAGTTTTCAACAAGAAGGGTGTCGGCAAACCCCAGCGTCAAGAGCACAATTAAACCGACAATCAGGTTTCTCATCATAGCCTCCTTTTAATTGCCTGCGTTTGGTTTCATCAATTAAAAATGTAACCCGGGGTTGAGTGTTAATCTCAGCCCAGCTGCTACCCGCAGCCAATTTGATTATAGAAGGATAATAGTTGCCTGTCAAGTTAAATTCGGGTTGTGGGAGGTTGTTGACAGTGGTTTTGTGGTAAAGATAATGAGTTGTGGCTGGAAAATACCAGAGCGTTAGTGTCCGTTTCCCTTTGAGCCTATCAGGTCGTTTCCTTTAGTTTTAAGTGAAAGAAAGCGTTTATGGCGGTTGTTTTTGAGGAGTATAAAAAGAGGTTTGAACAGCTGGCGCAGCGCAAGGCAGAGGTCGAGCGGTTACTTGCCGAGCCGAAGGTGATGGGAGATGTTACTCGGCTTCAGATGTTGACCAGAGAACATCGGCAGTTGAGTACGATTCTGGCACGCTGGACTGAGTATGAAAGGTTAAAAAAGGAGCAGCGCGATACGGAAGAGGTCGCCCGCAACGCCCAGGATGCGGAGATGAGAGAACTTGCTGAGGCGGAGTTGCGACGGCTGCAGGAGGCAGAGGAGAAACTGGTGACCGAACTGGAGGAAGCGTTGCGGCCTAAACCACCGGAATGGGATAAGGGGTGTATCGTAGAGATTCGTGCTGCGGCCGGCGGCGAGGAGGCGGCGCTTTTTGCTGCCGATTTGTTCCGGATGTACTCAAGGTATGCGGAGCGGCACAACTTGAAGGTGGAGGTGCTTTCTTCCCGGCCCAGCGACCTGAAGGGGCTTAAGGAGATTGTGTTTTCAGTAGAGGGCGATTCGCCTTACCGGTTCTTTCGGTTTGAGAGCGGTGTCCACCGGGTGCAAAGGGTGCCGGAAACCGAGGCTTCGGGGCGGATTCACACTTCAACGGTTACGGTCGCGGTGCTCTTAGAGCAGGAGGAGTTTGAGTTGAAGGTGAATCCGGATGAAATCAAAATGGAGACATTTCGGGCGGGCGGGCACGGCGGACAGAATGTTAATAAGGTAAGTTCGGCGGTTCGGCTTACCCATATTCCAACCGGAATCACGGTTGTGTGCCAGGATGAAAGGTCACAGGCGCGGAACCGAATGAAGGCGATGAAGGTGCTACGGGCGCGGCTGGGTGATATGCGGCGTCAGGAGGAGCTGGTGCGTACGACTGAGACCCGACGGAAGCAAATCGGTACCGGTGAGCGGAGCGAGAAGATTCGTACTTATAATTTTCCCCAGAACCGGGTTACGGACCATCGTATTGGTTTTTCACTTCACAATCTCGAGGCGGTGCTGGATGGCGAACTTGACCCGCTGTTTCAGGCGCTGGAAAAGGCGGAGGCGGCGCTATGAGATTTGAGGGGTTAATTGAAGCGGACCGGGCTTACCCAAGGGTAACAACAGTTGCTGAGTTGCAACGGGCGGCGCGTTTAATTCCGCGGGAAGAGGCGGAGTTTCTTTTGATGGGGCTTCTGGGGTTAAAACGACACGTGCTTTACCTTGAGGGCGGGCAGATGGATGAGCAAAGGGCACAGGTGTTCCGGCAGATGGTGAGCGCGGCACAAAAGGGAGTACCGGTTCAGTACCTTGTCAATCAGGCGCCATTTCTCGACCTGGAACTGTATGTTGATGAACGGGTGTTCATTCCCCGACCGGAGACCGAGGAACTGGTGCTGCGCGCGGCAGCACGGGTTAAAAAGACAGGGGTGATAGTTGATTATGGCACCGGTTCCGGTTGCATCGCGATTGCACTGGCACGGATATTTCCCGAGGCAGAGGTCTGGGCGGTTGACATTTCATCTCAGGCGCTGGCGGTGGCGGCGAAGAATGTGCGGCGGTACCGGTTAAGCAACCGGGTGCGGCTGGTTCAGATGGGGAAATTGAGCGATGATAAACTTGACGCGGTACGGGGTCGGGTGGAGCTGTTGATTTCAAATCCGCCTTACATCCCAAATGAGCGTCGGGACCGCTTGCCGGTGCGGGTGCGGGATTATGAACCCAGAATCAGTCTTGACGGTGGTTTTCTCGGGGTTGAGGTGGTGAAGATGTTGATTACTGAAGGGGTGGAACTACTGGCACCGGGAGGGGTTCTGGCACTGGAGATTGACCATACCCAGGGCGAGTATGTGCAGGGGTTGTTGCCGGCAGCGGAAGTGGAGCAGGACCTCTGGGGCAAGATGCGCTATGTTTTTTATCGTAAGGAGGTGGGCGGTGTTAAAAGGTAAGGGAAAGGTTGGGTCGGAAAATAAGATTAAGGTCGGATTGGTCGTAAACTGGAGTAAACCGGTAGCACATCGATTTGTGCCCGGTCTAATACGGTGGTTAAAAGATAAGGGTTTTGACTGTTTTTTTGTGGAAAAGCCGGACAGGTCAATGGAGAAAATCTGCCCGGTTTTTCGAGGGGGGGCTAAGGATGCAGACCTGGTGGTGGCGCTGGGTGGCGATGGTACGCTTTTGAAAGCGGTTCAGATGGTCGGGCAAAAACACATACCAATAATGGGGGTCAATTCGGGGGGGCGGGGTTTTCTTACAGAGTTTTCAACCGGGGAAGCGCGGCAGGGAATCAGCGATTTTGCCCGGGGGAAGTTTGGCGAGGAGAAAAGGATGGTGCTCGCCGGTCAGGTGAGTTACGGTTCTGGACAAACAAAGACCGGTTATGCCTTTAACGATTGTGCAGTGAATATGGGACCCTCGGGCCGGGTGGTAGAGGTGGTTTTAAACTGGCAGGGTCAGTTTTTGAATAAGTTTGTGGGCGATGGGGTTGTTATCGCAACACCGACCGGTTCAACCGCTTATTCGCTGGCAGCGGGCGGTCCAGTTATTTTTCCGACGATGACGGCGGTGGTCATTACCCCGTTGTGTCCGCACGCATTGACGGCAAGGCCGATTGTTTTACCCGGGGATGGGATGATTCAGTTGGAACTTACCGGTAAATCAGAGGAGGCGGTTGTGACCCTTGATGGACAGCGGCGCTGGCGCTTCCACCGGGGTGACCGTTTAACGATTACCCGGGCGAATTACATGGTGCGGCTGGTTGTGCCGAAAAAGAAGAGTTACTTTGAAATCCTGCGCAACAAGTTGAAATGGTCCGGGAGTCAACGGTGAACAGAAAAAACGGCGAGGATGGGCAGAAAAACGGCAACCGCTTGTTGACGATTCCCAATCTTCTTTCGATCTCGCGACTGGTGCTTTTGCCGCTGGTCCTTTTTTTTCTTTTCCGGCGCGCGGCGGTGCCAGCGGTAATTGTAATGCTTGTTTCCTGGTCAACTGATGCGCTGGATGGGTATCTTGCCCGGCGTCTGGGGCAGGTTTCCAATACCGGACGGGTACTGGACCATTTAGTTGACAAAATCTGGATTGGGTCGGTTTTGATTACGCTGGTTTACACCAGTGACCTGCCGCTGTTTGTTGCCGGTGCGGTCATCCTGCGCGACCTATTGATACTTGCCGGGAGCGCAGTAGTGATGAAGGTTCGGGGTTCGTTTGTTTCTTCGGATGTTGTGGGTAAGATTACGGGATGTGCGTTTGCCCTGTTAATCCTCTTTTACACCTTAAGCAGTGATGCGGGAAACGGTTTCTTGAGTGGAATCGTACCCCGGCTTGACCATTTTAAAAGTTTTGCCGATTACACGGTACTGGTTTTGATTGTGGTTTCATTTATCAACTACCTGGTTGTTTTTTTACGGATAATGGTAAAATTCCGGCTGCCGGGCGAACAGGATTAAGAGCACGAAACTGCTATAGAAAAGCCCGGGGTCCACCCGAGACAACGGTCGTAAGAATTGTCAGACCGGCGACAACCCCGGCAATCGGAATGAGCGCTTCAGCCGGACCCAGGTGGGCGCTGGCTGCCCAGCCGAGCGAAATCATCAATAACCCGGCAAGCAGGAGGTTTGAGGGACGAGGGCGCTTTAGTTTCATCTTCCTTCCCGAACCATAGTAATACACCATTCATGCCAGAGAAAGCCGCGCCGTTAATTAATTGATTTTTAATGTGTTAGTTAATAGTACCGGGAAAAGGAGAAGTGCTGGTGCTTAGTAAGGCAGCCGGGGACGCACTGTTAAGTGCTTGATTTACAGGTTGTTAACTACTGCGACCGCCCGTACCCGATTTCTCGGCAACCTTCTTATAAGCAAGATAAAAATGTTTCAACACCCGGTCGGCTTCAGTTTTTGTCATCGGTGCCATATGTCCGATACGAACCACTTTACCGCGCATCTCGGCCTGGCCATTGGCGAGGAGGATGCGGTACTGGGTTTTGCAGATGTCCACGATTTTCGTGCCGTCGATTCCTTCCGGTAACTGGATGACCGTAAGGGCGTTTGCCGGGTTCTTCGGGAAGATTGGGAGTCCCATCTTTGTTACTTTGTCCCGGACATAACGGGCAAGGACTGCCTTTTCCTGCCAGTTTTTCTTAACACCGCGCCGGTGGAATTTCTTGAGAGCGAGGTCAAGGGCATAGTAGATAGAAATTGCCGGGGTCCAGGGTGTTTGCCCTTTTTCCGCAAACTGACGGTACTTGCGCAGGTCAAAGTAGTAACGGCTGTTTTTGCACTTTTCAACCTGCTCCCAGGCACGGGGGCTAAGGGCGATGAAAGATAGTCCGGGTGGTATCGCCAGTCCTTTCTGGGAGCCGGCAAGGACAACATCGATGTGCCAGGCGTCCATCTGGAGTTCGTCAACCCCCGTACCGGCAACGGCATCGACAACGAGAATGCGGTTCAGGCGGTAGCAGATTTCACCGAACGCCTTGATATCGTTGAGGGCACCGGTTGATGTTTCGGTGAGGGTGGTGAAGACACAGCGGGCGGCGTCATTTGACTTCAGTTTGCGCTCCAGTTCGTCGGGTGGGATGGATTCCCCATAGGGCCGATTGAGTTCGTCAACATAACCCCCAAAACGGATGACCAGTTCCCGCCAGCGCTCGCCAAACTTGCCACAGACAGCAACGATGACCCGGTCCTGGGGATTGACAAGATTGGCGACGGCGGCTTCCATCGCGCCGGTTCCAGAAGCAGTGAGCACATAAACCGGCTGGCGGGTGAGGAAAAGTTTTGCCAGCCCCTTCATTACCGAATCCTGGAGCGCGGCAAAACTTGCCTCACGGTGGTACACGAGGTCGTTGTTCAGGGCTTTGAGATACTCCGCCGGTACCGCGACCGGTCCCGGGGTGTAGAGTTTGTATTTTGGTTTAATCATAGAATCGTCTCCTTTGTTTTCTTAACAGCACAAAATTCGCCACACATCGTACAGGCGCCTTCGGTGCGCGAAGGCTGAATGGCAAATACCACCTTTGCCCGCTCTGGGTCAAGACTCTGGGCAATCATTTTGCCCCACTGGAGGCGGGCACGAAAGCGGGAAAGTTTGTCGTCCCAGTCAATCGCGCCGGGATGATGGCGAGCGATATCAGCGGCATGGGCGGCAATGCGCGATGCGATAACCCCTTCCCGGACATCTTCGACATCAGGAAGTCCGAGGTGTTCTGATGGGGTAACATAGCAGAGAAAATCGGCACCGTAGTAGGCAGCAAGGGCGCCACCAATCGCGGCGGTAATGTGGTCGTAGCCGCAGGCGATGTCGGTTACCAAAGGACCAAGGACATAAAACGGGGCGCCGTCGCAGACCGTCTTTTCCAGTAAAATGTTCGCCTCAATCTGGTCAATCGGAATGTGGCCCGGTCCTTCGACCATCGCCTGAACACCAGCGGCTCGGGCACGCTGCACCAGTTCGCCAATGGTTAAAAGTTCTGAAATCTGGGCTTCGTCGGTGGCGTCGGCAATCGCACCGGGACGCAGCCCATCACCTAATGATAGGGTGGCGTGATACTCTTTTGCCATTGCCAGTAGTTCGTCGTAATGTTCATAAAGCGGATTTTCCCGGCGGTTGAATTTCATCCATTCCATCATCATCACCCCACCCCGACTGACAACACCACCCAGGCGTTTGCGCACCGTGCCGAGATTTTTCCGGGTTACGCCGCAGTGTACGGTGATGAAGTCAACACCGTCGGCCAGGTGCTTTTCAATGCCCTCAAAGATTTCTTTGACGGTAACTTCTGGAAAGGAGCGCCGGTGCTGGCGCGCGGTAAGTGCCACTTGGTAGACCGGCACGGTGCCGACCGGCACCGGGGAATTGCGAATGACCTCCTGACGAATTTCGTCCACGGCGCCGCCGATTGAAAGGTCCATTACCGTATCAGCACCAGCGGCAACCGCAACGCGCAGTTTTTCCAGTTCGGTTTCAACATCAATCCGGTCCGGGGAGGTACCAATGTTGGCGTTGACCTTCACCCGGGTTTTCTCACCGACGGCAAGCGGTTTGATTTTCCGCTTCCGGTTCTGGAGAAGAACAACCCTACCGGATTCAATGAGGCGGCGCAGTTCAGCGGGTTTCAACCCTTCGGTTCTGGCAATCGCCGCCAGAGTTGATTTATTCATTGGTATTCACCTCCTCGAGTGCGACGGTAGTTTCGGAACCGTCCTGATAACGGATTGAGAGCCGATGGGTCAACGGGTCAACACCGGTGACCGTTCCAACACCCCGGGCGGTTTTAACCAGGTCACCAATACGCGGGCACAGGAGTAACCATCGATAAGTGTCTTCTTCGTAGGCAAGGCAGCAGAGCAGTTTGCCGCAGAGCCCGGAGATTTTGGTTGGTTCGACAAACAAATTCTGCTGGCGCGCCATCCGCAGGGTAATCGGTTTTAACTCCTTGAGAAATTGCTGGCAGCAAAGGATGCGACCGCAGGGTCCAATGCCGCCAAGAAGTCGGGCATGGTCGCGAACCCCAATCTGTTTAATTGCGACGCGCACATTGAGCGCTGAGGCGAGCGCTTTGTGGAACATCCGGAAGTTCAGTTTCTGGTCGGATATGAAGTAAAAACAGACCTTTTTCTTATCGAGTCGCCAGTGGGCACCCACGACCTGCATTTCGAGCCGATACTCATCACGCAACCGGCGAAAGATTTCCAGGGTCTGCTTGGTTTTGAGGTCCAGTTCGGTGCGGACCCGCAGGTCTTCTTCAGTGGCACGGCGCAGGACAACACCTTCAGTAGGCCGGGAACCGGTAGCGTCAATCATTACCAGTTTACCTAAATCTTCCCCTTCCTCATCGCCAATGATGACCATTTCCCCGGGGTTGAAGTCAAGATTAGCGGGTAGAAGGCACCAGTCGCTTTTGAAGATGTTAAACTCAACAAGGGCACAGCGGTCTTTTTCTGCCATTAACTTCTCCCTCAGCGAAACTGGTCGATTTCCTCCGGGGTCAACAGGTTTTCCAGTCCGGTGGCAGGCTCGTCTGGACTGTTGGTCCAGGCGAGCCGGTAATTACCGTCACCCCGGGTGTCGATAAAGACAAAGGTGTATCCTAACTGGTAATAGAACCAGTACTCGCGCGGTTTTATCTCCATCTCCATTGTTTTGCGTTCCACCGCATCCGGTTCGCCGTAGCGGACATACACCCGACCCCGGTCGGTATTGATGCCGGAAGTTCTGCCGCTGCGGTAGCGACCTTCGGCGGTTTCCATCCGGCGCACAAACTCGGTGAGGTTGTGTTTTGACCAGAACCAGGCGAGGTAGGCGACTTTACCGGAGTCCGAGAGCGAATTGTAGTAGGCGAGTTCTTTGGGGGTCGCAATGAACTCCAGTTTCCGGTAGTACTTTTCTTCCTGGGGGGAAGGTTGAAAAGTGTAGGGGCGGGGTGGTGGCGCAATGCTACCAATGGTAAATTGTCGGGCGGTGGTTACGGTCCGGTTGTTGCTATGGTCGGTGAGGCTTACAGCAAAGAGATAGGAACCGTCTTGAATACTGTCGATGCCCAGTTCGAGGGTGATGCTGGTTTTTGCGCCCGACTTTTTCCGGACAATCGGTGCGGAACGGACAATGGTGTCTTTACTCAACACATCGAGCAGGTAGTATCGGAACTCGTAAGTGCCGGAGTCAGGGATAAGCCCGTAACCTTCAAGATAGGCGCACAGGTTTTGGGCGTCGGAGCCAAACCGGCGTCCGGGATTGGGGACAACAACCAATCTACCGGTGGCGGTATCACGCAAGAAGGCAATCGCCAGCTGGATTGAACTCAAGGCGAGGTGAGAGGCGAAGTCCGGAACCGTTAAGGTGTCGATAATTGTCCCCTGGTTCAAAGAGTCGGCAATCGTTACCTTTACCTGATAGGTGCCGGGAGGGGCGTTGATGCTGAACTGGTCAACGAATGTGCGCTGGTGCTGTGCCGCATCCTGAAAACTTTTGATGCGGGCGCGTTTGTTTATCGTACCGGATTCGGAAAATTGCACATCGATGCCCTGGAGTTCGGTACTGACCATAAACAGGGCAACCAGGCCCTCAGCACCCGGTTGAAAAGCCAGCTGGTCAAAGGGAACGGCGTAGTAAAATTCGACCCGGCTCGAGTCGCTCTCGCCCCGAAAGACCGCCCAATCAAGGTCAAACTGCAGTGTTGCGAAAACGGTTAAACTGAATAAGAGCAAACTTGCCATCTAACGCCTCCCCGGGGTTAACAGAACAAATTCACCGGACCCAAAACGGTCGACAAATACAAAAGTAAGGTTTTTTTCGTAATAGTACCAGATTTCCTGCGCGGGCCGGTCGATGTTAAAAGGCTGCAACTCAATCTGGTCGGGCGGCCCATACTGGACATAAACCTGTGCCCGGTCACTGCGGTAACCCTTATCGCCTTTGCCAAAATGTTCCTCACAATAGGCGATTCGTTCAAAGTACTCCTCTTCGGCTTCGTTTGCCGGAGTTGAGGGATTCGGGTCTTTATTGCGCCAGAACTCCTGCCAAGCCGAAAGCCGCTGGGCACGGGGTGTTTTCTTTAACTGGCGCATCTCTTCGTAGGAGGCGATGTAGAGCAACTGGTCAACCTTTACCAACCAGAGGCTGTCGTCATAGTAAAAAGGGAGGTGGACCGAGAAGGTGGTTTTACTCGCCGGGCTGATGCTTTCGGCAGAGACGAGCATCGCTTCGATGGTATATTCGCCGGAACTGAGCTGGGGGATACCAGATGAGTCGGCAACGGGCAGGATAAACCGTGCCTGTTGAATTCCGGCCGATTCAATTGCCGGGACGGTGTGGCGAATTAACGCCCTTATTCCCTTGCGAACGACAAACCGGACACTATCACCCTGGTGCTCGGTGCCGGCTTCAGCCAGCACCACAACCGTGTCGTTGAGACCATAAGTGCGACCGGGGTTAATCTGGCCCGACTTCAAGGGACGCAAACGGAGTACGCCCGGTTCAATTTTGACCGGAAAGGTGGCGATTGCCTGACGCTCACTCTGCAGGTCCTGAACAGTGAGCCGGAACTGGGTAGCGGCCGCCGGAATGGGGCTGGTCAGTAATTCGCTGAAGCTCAAATCCCGGCGCTGAGTCAGGGGATATTCGTTGAGCCAGTGTTTCCTTTCCCAGACCTCATCCGCAATGGGATTTTTCTTTTTGTCCAGCACCTCAAGGGTCAGGCGGAACCGGGCGACATACCCGCCGGAATCACGGACAAAAGACAGCGTATTGTAAGGAATTTCGTAAGACAGTTCGAGGTGCGGAGTCCGGGCGCTATCAAGGTAAACCATCTGGTCCAGTTCGACCTTGAGATTGCCCGTGCCGACTGCCGTTGCTAACAGCGCCGCGACCGACATAATAAGGTTCATTGTCCAGTCTTTAAGTTTAGGAAATTATTCAGTTAAAGTCAAGGACAGGTGGCAAGAATGGTGATGAGCAAATGGCGCAGGGTGGAAACACTGGTTTGAATTAGACAAGGGAATTTCTAAGTCAATTCAACCCCGGCGTAGTACTTAAAACAGGTGCGGTCGGTATACTTTAAAGTATACAGCCGGCGATAAGAATTATCGGTGTAAGGCGTTGTGATTTAAATGGTTAATTCGTCTCGGCTCAATTTTCCCAACCCAACCCCGGGGTAGTTTCCGGGACGGTATGGGATATTTGAGTCCGGGGTAATTTTAAGGTCAGTTTTATCGTGATGTCGGGTCATAGAATCTCTTGTCCCGCGGAGTTTGTCACAACCGGAGGTTGAGGATGGTTTAAGTCTGGGCAGGGGAACGGTATTTACCGGTTTAGTCGGCGCAGAATTGAGCGAATTTCGTCCATCTGCTCTTCATAGCCTGAGCCGCTCAAAGCCTGTTCTGCTGCCTGTTCGGTGGTGTAGTCCGGACTGGCAAGTTTACGGGCGATTGCATCCATTCCCTTTGGGTCACCAATCCGGCGCAGGGCAGAGATGGCGGCTTTGCGGACCTGGGGGTCAGGGTCGTTCAGGCGCTGGATTAAAGGGTCAACCGCTTTGTTGGAGCCGATTCTGCCCAGTGCCCGACACGCGGTCATTCGAACCAGGCGGCGTGGCGCGCTGGTTAAGATGATGAGGCGGTCAAGCGCTTTTGCGCCAAGGTCACCAAGCGCTTTGGTGAACGCCATTGCGATGTCTTCCTGCGGTTCTTTCTGAATGGCGTCAAAGAGCGGCTCAATCGCCTGGGGGCCGCCGATGTTACCCAATGCCAGTCCGGCTTCAAACCGGACCGCGGGCATTGAGTCTTCAAGAAGGGTGAGAAGGAGGGGAACCGAAGGTTTGTCTTTGAGTTCGCCCAGCCTTTTTGCCGCCTGGGCACGGAGTTCCGGGTCTGAACTGGTAAGTTGCCGACGCAGGCGGGCGGTTTCGGACACACAGGCAAAAAGCAGAATGATTGCCAAAGTAAGTTTCCGCCAGTTTTCAGGCACAGGTTAAATTTTAACATCGCCTGATAACAGGTCAAATGAGGAGCGGGATACCGATTGTTATCAGTGCCGGTGCCGGGGTAAGATTGGCAAAAGGTTAGTCGGGTATTCGGACGGGTGATGGCGGGAATTGACATTTGTCCGGGGATAAATATTATCCCAGCGTGAGGAGTTTTTTGCTGGAAGTTGGTACCGAGGAGTTGCCACCCGGTGTGATTGCACCGGCGGCAGAGGAGCTTTTGCGCCGGATTTGTGCCCAGTTTGAGGAACACGGGCTCAGGACCGGTGACCGGGAAATTTTTTACACACCGCGCCGGCTCACGGTGCGGATAAAGGGTGTACCCGAGGAAAAGCCGGGTGGCGTGGTGGAGCTGCAGGGTCCACCAAGGAAGGTGGGGTTTGACGCGGCAGGAAAGCCGACCAAGACCGCAATTGGTTTTGCCCGGGCACAGGGTAAAGGGGTAGAAGATTTGTATGTGAAGGAGACACCGAAAGGCGAGTATCTGTTCGTGAAGAAGGAGGTTCCGCCGGTGCCGGTAAAGGTGATTTTAGAGGGGTGTCTTGGAGAGTTGATTCGGACCCTGCCTTTTCCCAAGACGATGCGCTGGAATGAGGCGGGCATGCGGTTTTCCCGACCGGTCCGCTGGATTTTGTGCCTTTTTGGTGAGGAGGTAGTTAAATTTGAATTCAACGGGCTCGTTTCGGGCAATACGACCCTGGGGCACCGCAATTTCAGTTCCAAGCCGATTGTGGTAGTTCGGCCTGAGGATTATGAGACGGTGCTGTGGGAACACAAGGTGATGGTCAATCCGATTCAGCGTCAGGCGGCAATAGAGCGGGGTTGTGCCGAACTGGCACAGGCGCAGGGTGGTGTGGTTGTACCGGACCCGGAACTGGTGAAGGAGACGGTGAACATCACCGAGTTTCCTGAACCGATTCTGTGCCGGTTCAATCCCGACTATCTCACTCTGCCCAAAGAGGTGTTGATAACCGCTTTGAAGATGCACCAGCGCTGTTTTTCGGTTCAGGAGCAGAGCGGTAGGTTACTACCTTACTTTATTGCGGTGGCAAACACGCCGGGTTGCGACCAGGAGTGGGTGCGGTTCTGGTACGAGCGGGCGATTGAGTCACGGTTGCGCGACGCCCGGTTTTTTGTGGAAAGCGACCTGAAGGCCGGGCTGGAGCCGCTGGTGGAAGAGGAGAAGCGGGTGGTGTGGATTGAAGGGCTGGGCAGTTATTACGACAAGACGCAACGGATAAGGGAGTTGTGCCGATTTCTCTGCCAGACGATTGGCGATATCGATGAGAAGCAACTGGACCGGGCGGCGTTTTTGTCCAAAGCCGATTTGTTGACCGCGGTGGTGCGGGAGAAGGAGTTTACCTCGCTCCAGGGTGTGATGGGCGGGGTTTATGCAAGAATCTTAGGTGAGCCCGAGGCGGTGGCACAGGCGATTGGCGAGCAGTATCTGCCGAGAAGCCCGGAAGACCGGTTGCCCGAATCAGCAATGGGCGGGGTGTTGAGCATCGCTGACAAGATTGACAATATCGTTGCCACCTTTCTTGCCGGTACGATTCCTACCGGTTCTGAGGACCCGTTTGGGGTCCGGCGCCAGGCGACCGGAGTGTTGCTAATCATATTGAAGAATCGCTGGCCCGTAGGGATTCCTGAACTGGTGCACAAGGGGTTAGCGCTTTTAGGGAGCAAAGAAGATGGAGTGCCGGAGATGGTACTGGGGCTTTTTCGGGAGCGGTTGAGCGCAATTCTTGCTGAGGAGGGGATAAGGTACGATGTGGCGAATGCGGTTTTGGCAACGGTATGGCATACGCCGATTGAGGCGCAGTTACGGGCGCGGGCGCTGATTGAATTTCGCAACCGGCCCGAGTTTGAAAAGTTGATTGTTGGCCAGAAGCGGGTGGCAAATATCCTGCGTGGTCAGGATGTTTCCGGATTACCGGACCCGGCGCTGTTTCAGGAGGAGGCGGAGCGGGTTTTGTGGACCGAGGCACAGACGGTTGAGCCAAAACTGAAGGAAAGGCTGGAAGGGGCGGACTATCTTGGGGCGCTGGAACTTTTGCTCTCTTTACGCCGGGCAATTGACCGGTTGTTCGACGATGTCCTGGTGATGTGTGAAGATGAGCGGTTGAGGATGAACCGGCTCCGGCTGCTTTCTTATGTGCGGTCGCTATTCAGCCAGGTTGCGGACCTTTCCTCAATTGTCCTTGAAGGTTAAAAAGGTTTTTCGCAAGGTCGGCGGTTTGACGGTTGGTCTGGCACTGGTTTTTTCTTTTAGCACCTGTGGAACCCGGGGTGGTAAACGGTTAGACTCCCCAAGGCAGGAAAAAAGAGAAGTAACCGGCGCGCAAAGGCAACGGGCTGTTAGTCTGACCGTCAAGGGAAATCGGATTGATGCCGAGGTGGCGGCAACACCGGAGCAGCGAACGCTGGGGCTTTCATTCCGGACCGCACTGCATCCCGACTCCGGAATGGTTTTTGTTTTTGATGAGGAGCAAATACTAAGGTTCTGGATGAAAAACACCTACATTCCGCTGGCGATTGCGTTTATTGATAAAAATGGTGTGATTACCGATATTATTGAGATGACGCCGCTTGATACCCAGACCCGTTATGAGTCTTCCCGACCGGTGCGTTACGCGCTGGAGGTAAATTCGGGCTGGTTTTTGGTCCACGGGATTGAACCCGGGGACACGGTTTGCGGTTTACCGGTGCCCGGTTTGGGCGGAGAATAATTTTTCTTAGAGGATGATTGCTTGACAGAAATGGGGTTTAGGGGTATTTTCTTGTTGAGGATAGATTGAACCGGTTGCGTTTTGGTTGTGTTGTTGCCCTGGGCGCACTACTGGCAGGCTGCGCCTATTTTAACACCTTTTACAACGCCGGGGTGTTTTACCGGGAGGGGATGAGGCTAAAGGCGCAGGGCCAGCCGAGCGCCGCGGTGCCCAAGTTTGATAAAGCGATTGAGAAGTCGGCGCTGGTGATAAACCGCTGGCCCAAATCGCGCTGGGTTGACGATGCCCTGTTTCTGATTGGCCGGAGTTATTATGAAAAGGGCGATTATACCCGGGCGGCGACTTATTTTGAAAGATTAAATCTCGCTTTTGCCCAATCGCCCTATCTGCCCGAGGCTGAGCTTTACCGGGGTCTGGCGCTTTTACGGAGCGGAGAGGCGGGAAGCGCCCGGATTGTACTGGAGAATGTTAAGAGGAAGTATCCAAAACTGGGAAGAGTCGCCGATTTCTATACCGCGCTTTACGATATCGAGCAGGGTGAAATTCAGGAAGGTGTTGATTCGCTGGTCGCATTGGTAGAGCGTTACCCCCGTCTTCCTTATATGAAGGAGGCGGTGAGCAAGATTGCCGAAGGCAAGATGCAATTAGCAGCGTATGGAGAGGCAGAGCGATGGTTCCGGAGGTATGTGGAGCTGGAACCGTCACCCCGGCTCCGGGCAGAGGCGCAGATGAAGATTGCCCGCTGCCGGTTAGAACAGGGTAAGGCCGAGGAGGCGGTACAGATGATTAAGGAGGCGCTGGGTAAATACGCGGACCTGGATGAGGCTTTGAATCTCCTGTTAGGTAAAGCCTATCTGAAACTGGGAAAGAACGATGAGGCGGTTGGGGCGCTGGTCCGGGTAAGGGGAAACAACGCGGTCGGTGCCGAGGCGGCGTTTCTCATTGGCCGATTTTATGAGGAGAACAAGGATTTCAGCCGGGCAAAGGTTTACTACGATAGCGCCCGGTTGCGCCGTGCCGATTCCGAGCAAGGGGTTCTGGCGGCAAAGCGGCTGGCGTTGCTTCAGGCACTGGAAGAGGATACAACCGGCAGCCGGGATTCGGTGGAAATGAAGTTTCTGCTTGCCGAAGTGCACAACCTTAACCTTGAAGAGTTTGATACCGCGCTGCGCCTTTATCAGGAGGTTTGCGACTCCTTTCCCCAGAGTCCATGGGCACCGAAGGCGCTTTTTGCCCGGGCATGGATTTTGTTGTATAAGAAGGCGGATACCATTGCCACCCGTGAGGAGTTGAAAAAAATCGTCGGGGAATATCCGGATACGGAGTATGCCAAAGAGTCCAGGAAGTGGCTGGATAAACTGGGGAGATGAGACAGTACGGAGGGAAGTTTGGTTAATTGGTCAATGGGTCAGGTGGTTGCGATTGGGCGGGTTGGGGCTGAGGTGTATTCGGTGTGGATTTCGGAGCGAAAGATTAGCAAAAAGGTCAAGCCCGGACAGTTTATCGGGGTTAAGGTGCCGGAAAGGGAGGATTTGCTGTTGCGCCGGCCCTTTTCCGTGGCTGATGTCAAGGGAGATAAAATACAGATAGTTTTTCGGGTGGTGGGAGCGGGAACGGCAAAACTTGCCCATAGCAAAAGGGGGGATAAATGGGACATTATTGGACCTCTGGGTAAACCGGCGCCGCTGGTTCGGAACAAAAGCGTTGTCGTATGCGGGGGCGGTGTTGGTGCCGCGCCTTTGTTTTATCTGACCCGAGTTTTGCAGGAAAAGAATCGGGTGGTGGTGTTGCTGGGTGCGCGGTGCGCCGCAGAGCTGGTTATGGTTTCGGCGTTCCGGCAACTTGGTGTAAAGGTTTATCTGACAACCGAGGACGGAAGTAAAGGAATAAAAGGGTTGGTGACCGAAGCGCTGGAGCCGGTGGTAAAGGTGATGGAGAGTCCGGTTGTTTATGCCTGTGGGCCCGAAGGGATGCTCAAGGCACTTTGCCCGTTGAGTGAAAGGGTCAAAGTCTGGGCATTTTTCGAGGAGAGGATGGGGTGTGGCACTGGGGTTTGCTACGGATGTGCGGTGCCGAAAAAGGATGGTGGTTATCTGCGGTTGTGTCAGGAGGGCCCGGTGGTGAGTCTAGATGAGGTGGTGCTGTGAGGTTTGAGGTTTTGCTCCGCGATGTAAAATTTCCCAATCCGGTACTGGCGGCATCAGGGACATTTGGTTTCGGCTGGGAGTTTTTGCGGGTGGCAAATCGGCTGGGGGGTGTTGTTACCAAAGGTTTGACAATTGCGCCCCGAGCCGGAAACTCGCCGCCGCGCATTGTGGAGACCGCAAGCGGTGTGGTGAATTCGGTCGGACTGGAAAACCCGGGAGTCGAGGTGTTTAAAAGGGAGATTTTGCCCCGGCTGCAGAGAGTTAAATGCCCAATTATCGTAAACCTTGCCGCCCAAAGTGAAGAGGAGTTTTGCGAGTTGACTGAGACACTGGAACCGACACCTGTTGCCGGGCTGGAACTCAACCTTTCCTGTCCGAATGTGAAAGAGGGTGGCGTGGCATTTGGGCAAGATGCGCGGCAGGTTGAGAAAATTACCCGGGCGGTGCGTAAGAGGACAAGAAAGTTGCTAATTGTGAAGTTGACCGCCAACTTTGTTGACCCAAAAGAGACGGCAAAAGCGGCAGCGGCGGCAGGCGCCGATGCGGTGAGTCTGATAAACACACTGTTTGCCCTGGTTCTGGACCAGGATGGCAAGCCTTTATTGGGCGGCAGGACAGGCGGGCTTTCGGGTCCGGCAATCAAACCTTTTGCTCTGTTCTGTGTGGCAAGAGTGGCAAGGGCGGTTAAGATTCCGGTTATTGGTATGGGAGGAATCAAAACCGGTCAGGATGCGTTTGAGTTCATCAGTGCCGGTGCCCATCTGGTTCAGGTGGGAACGGCAAATTTAGTTAGGCCGGATGGGGCGCTTGAGGTGGTGAAGGGGTTAAGAAGGATGGTGCGAATTCGAGGCTGGCAGGGCTGGGATGATATTCGGGGAAAGGCAGGAGAGGGTTGTTTCAGTTGAGAGGAGAGCTAGATGACGAAGTTGGTTCTGGCATTAAATGTTGACAGTGAGGAGCGAGCAAGAGAGATTTATAAAAAAATCGGGTCCGGGGTTGATGTGTACAAAATAGGCATTGACCTCTGGGCCAGAACCGGACCGGAACTGATCAGGGAGTTTGTAACGCAGGGGGCAGAAGTTTTTCTCGACCTTAAGTTTTGTGATATCCCATCGGTGGTGGCAAAGGCGGTGCAGGCGGCAACAGAACTGGGAGTGAAGATGCTGACCGTCCATACAATGGGCGGTGCGGCGATGTTGTATGCGGCGGTTAAAGCGGCGCAAGCCGCAGGAGATAAAAAGCCAATGGTGTTAGGGGTGACGGTTTTAACCAGTTTTGACCGGGCGGCTTTGTTTCAGGTTACCGGCTGTGACCAGGAGGTGGAAAACCGGGTTATTGCACTGGCAGAACTGGCGCAGAGTATGGGTTGCGATGGGGTCGTTGCCGCACCGCCAGAAATTAAACTGGTCAGAAAACGGTGCGGTCCAAAACTTGCAATCGTGACTCCGGGCATAAGGCTGGAACCGGGGCGGTCGCTTGACGACCAGGCGCGCACGATGACACCTGAGGAGGCGGCACAGGCAGGAGCCGATTTTATTGTTGTGGGCAGGCCGATATATGAGGCAGCGGACCCGATTTCAGTAATTGGAGAGATTAAAAGGCGGTTAGGGAGGGTTGATGAATGAAGATTTTGCCCGTTTGCTGCGTGATGCCGGAGCGTTGCGCGAGGGCCATTTTCTTTTAACCTCGGGGCTGCATTCGGGAAGGTATTTTGAGAAGTTTCGGATTCTGGAACGGCCTGAACTGTGTGAGCGTTTTGCCCGGGTAATTGCGGAACGATTCCGGGATGCCGGGATAACGGTGGTCTGTGGACCGACAACTGGTGGCGTGATTGTGGCTTATGAGGTGGCGCGGCAGATGGGTTGTCGGTGTATCATCGCGGAAAAGGCGGATGGCGGCCGAAAGATTGGCCGGGGGTTTTCAGTGGGCAGTACAGACCGGGTTTTGGTTGTGGACGATGTGTTGACCACGGGTGGGTCAATTAAAGAGACCCTTGCCGCAGTTGAACCGACGGGCGCGCAGGTTGTTGGGGTTGGTGTATTTATTGACCGCTCTTCCGGGGTCGGTTTTCCGGTGCCATTTTTCGGGGTTTATCAGGAGCGAGTGATGAACTATCAGCCCGACAGCTGTCCTTTGTGCCGTGCCGGGGTTCCGCTTGAAGCACCGGGCAGGAGTGGCAAGAGGTAATAAACAATTTTTTCTTGACATAAGGTCAGGAACTTGGTAAATTTAAGCGTTGTGTTCAGCAGGCAATTATAAACAGGAGGAGTATGTATGAATAGAGTAACAAAAATTACCACGATGATGCTGGCTTTGATGTTTGCGCTGGCACTTATGGGGTGTCCGAAAAAGTGCGTGAAGCCGGCAGCAGAAGAGCCGGTTGTGGTTGAAGAACCTCAGGTCGAGGAGGAGGTTAAACCGGTTGAACCGACCAAGGTGGAGTTGAATCTCCAGACGATTTACTTCGATTTCGACAAGTCGGACATCAGACCGGGTGATGCTTCAATTCTTCAGGCAAATGCCGACCAGATTAAGAAAGCGGTTGAAGCCGGACAGAAGTTTTCAGTGACAATTGAAGGTCACTGCTGTCCGCTGGGTACATCGGAATACAATATGGCGTTGGGCTGGCGCCGGGCAGAGTCGGCAAAGTCCTATCTGGTTAAATTGGGGGTCGATGGTGCACTGCTTAACACCATCAGTTATGGTGAGGAGCGGTTGGTGACGAACGACCCGAGTCAGTATCACCTGAACCGGCGCTGTGAGTTCAAAACAACGGAAAAGTAACTTTCGGAATTTCAGATTGATTGATGGTCGATGACAGCCGGTAGGCAGCAGAGGTCAGCCAGCAAATATCTGGCAGCCGCGGTGAGCCTGCTGGCTGTCATCTTTTTTTCCGGTTGCGGAATACAGCGAGAGTTTGTGCGCCGGGGGGAAATGCTTGATTCGATAGCGGTGCGGGTGCAGCGGCTGGAGAGAGAACAGGTGGCGCAGCGCGAGGCGCTCAATCGGCTGCGAGCCGATGCCCTGACCGAACTTGAAGGGGTAGAAGGTCGGTTGGGTGAGATTGCCGCCCAGTTAGATGATTTTGAGGAGAGGCTGGACCGGGTCGGGAGGAAAGTCGGAGCGTGGCGCGGGGAGATAACTACGGTGACGCCCGCACCGGAGGAGTCAACTTCAGTATCGGTTCCGGATTCAACAAATTCGGTGATTGATGCCGACCGGCTTTACAACACGGCGTACCTTGACTTCACCCGGGGAAATTATCAGGTAGCGATAATTGGGTTTCGTCGTTTTGTCAAGTTATTTCCGTCAAGCGAGACGGCGGACAACGCCCAGTACTGGATTGGAGAGTGTTTTTATTCGCTGGGGCAGCTGGACAGTGCCGGGTTTGAGTTTCAGCGAGTCATTAATGAATATCCGCAGGGTAATAAGGTGCCCGCGGCACTGTATAAGTTAGGTCTGGTATATCAGTTGCAGGGCAAAGAGGGGCTTGCCCAAAAAAAGTTCAAAGAGGTGGTTGATAAATTTCCCGGGACACCAGAAGCGAATCTGGCACAGGAAAAAATAAAAGAGCCGGAGCGGTAACGGCGGATGACAGCGAACGGCTTTTGGGCACCATTTGTTTCTGCCGGTCCGTTTGCGCTCGGAATCATCATAATTCTTTTCATAATGTCGGTGGTGAGCTGGGCGATTTTCATCCGGAAGTGGCGACAGTATCGCCAGGCAAGCGCGCAGACAAAGGGCTTTCTGGGTGTTTTTGGGTACCGCCGCGGGTTGCAGGACTATCAAGAACTGACAAGGATGTTTCCGGCATCGCCCCTAACCCCGCTCTTGAATGCCGCGGTCGAGGAGTGGCGGGTGTTAAGAGAACAGTTTGGTTCTGGTGCCGGGGCTGATGTTCTGGGACAGTTGGTTCCTAACATTTCCGAGGCGATGGAGCGGGCGGGTTCAAAGGAGATTGACCGGCTGGAGTCTTCGCTGTCGTTTCTGGCAATCACGACGATGGTTGCCCCTTTTCTCGGGCTTTTAGGCACGGTTCAAGGGGTTCTGCGGACATTTTTGTCGCTGCGGGGTGCGCAGATGCCGACCTTACAGTTAATTGCGCCCGGGATTTCTGATGCCCTGATAACCACGGTAATGGGGCTTCTGGTGGCGATTCCGGCGGCTTTGTTTTACAACTACTTTGTGGGCCGGGTGCGAGCGCTGCAGTCGGAAATGGAGCGGTTTGTGTCGGAAATGACCGGTGTTTTTCGCCGGGAGGTAATCGCAACTCAGTTGAATAACCGGCCGGAGGAAAGATGAAGGAGCGCAGGCTGAAGTTTCTTGCCGAGATGAACATAACCTCGCTGGCGGATGTAAGTTTTACGCTGATGATAATCTTTCTCATCGCCGGGGTTTCTGCCGCTTTGAGCCGGCAGCAGGGTATTGACCTTGATTTACCCCGAACGAGCCGACCCGAACCGCAAACTCGGGCGGGATTGGTGATTTCAGTTAAAGCGGATGGTCGAATTTTTGTTGGTACCAAGGCAGTTTCGCTGCCGGGATTGGGAAAGGCGCTTAGTGACCAATTTGCCCGCGGGCAGTATGACCGAGTCTATCTTCATGCGGACCGAAGGGTTGAGTACGGAACGATAATTGAGATTTTGGGTGTCGTCCGGGAACAGGGTATCGCCAACATCGGTTTGACCGCACTCCCAAAGTAACGGTATAATTATCAGAATGAAACGGGAGTTGCTTTTGTCATTCACCGGTCATCTCGCGTTACTGGTCGTTGTGGGCATCGTGACCCGTATTGTACCCTGGTCAAGAGAGGTAACGCGCCCGGCGGTGATAACGGTAGAGATTCTTCGTTCCGGAATTGCGGAACCGAAGGAAGGAACGGAGCCGGCGCCCCATTTACTACAACCAACGCCCAAACCTATTCCGGCAAAGAAACCGGAAAATAAGCCGACACCGAAAACTCAGACGAAGAAGGGGGATGATGTACTGCGCCGGCAGGGTCTGGGCGCGCGCGTAGAAGGAGCCGCGGTACTCGGTTACAATTACTACCTGCAGCAAATGCTCGAGCGGATTGGTGAAAACTGGGAAGACCCAGTTTATGGCAGGACTAATAAGCTGAAGGCAACGGTATTTTTCGTGATTGAACGGGATGGCCGGTTGACCGATGTGAAACTGGAGCGGTCTTCAGGTGATGGAATTTTTGATGAGTCCTGTGTGCGGGCGGTGCTGGTTACCGGTAAATTGCCGCCCTTACCAGATGAGTTTACAACTTCGCGGTTGAAAATTCATCTGGAGTTTGAAAGATAAACCGATAAATTCCCTGTGGTTAGCAGGGAGAGAAAGAGGTGATTTATGATCGGAATAATAATAGCGGTTGTTGTTGGTCTTCTGGTTTTGTTTTTTATCGGCACCTACAATATGCTGGTGCGGAGCCGGAATCGGGTTCAGAACGGCTGGCATCAGATTGATGTCCAGTTAAAACGGCGCATCGACCTGATTCCCAATCTGGTGGAAACGGTCAAAGGATATGCGGCTCATGAGCGGGTAATCTTTGAAGAGATTGCCGAAGCCCGGCAACAGGCGATTGGTGCTAAGGGTCCAGCGGAGGCGGCAAAGGCAAACAACCAGCTGAGCGAAACGCTCAAGACACTGTTCGCAGTTGTGGAAAACTATCCGGACCTGAAGGCAAATCAAAATTTTCTGAGACTTCAGGAGGAGCTCGCCCATACCGAGAACAAAATCTCCTTTGCCCGACAGTTTTACAACGATGTGGTTATGGATTACAACAACCGGGTGCAGATGTTCCCTTCAAGTATCATTGCGGGCATGTTTGGTTTTAAACTGGCGGAATTTTACACAGTGCCCGAGGCGGAACGCGAGGCACCTAAAGTACAGTTTTAACCGTTAACGATGAACGAAGAAAGGAAAGGGCGGCGGGAAAACCTGTACAATTTAATCAGCCGTAATAAGTTAGGCACCGCAGTTTTCATTCTGCTGTTTTCGCTTTTGTTAGGGTTTGTCGGGTATTTGCTGGGCTATTTTTTCGACTGGGGGCTGGAGTACTACATCCTGTTTGGTCTGTTTATTGTAGTTTACAATCTGGTCTTTTATTTTAACTCCGATAAAGTGGCGCTGGCGGTGAATCGTGCCCAGCCTGCACCCGAGGAGGAGTTTTATCTGTTGCACAATGTTGTGGAGGAGGTGGCACTGGCAGCAGGGATTCCGAAACCGCTAGTTTATGTAATTGATGACGATGCCCCGAACGCCTTTGCCACTGGTCGGAACCCGAAGCATGCGGCGGTGGCGGTAACTCGAGGGTTGCTGGAGATGATGGACCGCGAGGAGCTGCAGGGTGTTATCGCCCACGAAGTTGCTCATATCCGTAACTATGACATTCTCCTGATGACGGTAGCGGCGATTATCGGTGGTTTGATAATTCTTTTCCGGGATATCTTTTTACGCTGGAGTTTTTTTGCCAGCGGAAGCAGGCGCCGCGAATCACGTTCCCGCGGTGGTAGTCAGGGTGGGGTGATACTTTTGATAATAGCGTTGATTCTGACGATTGTGGCACCGCTTCTCGTGGCGCTAATCCGCGCGGCGATATCGCGGCAACGGGAGTTTCTTGCCGATGCCTCGGGCGCCTACATTGTGCGCAATCCATCAGGACTGGCGCGAGCGCTGCGGAAGATTGGTATATGGTCAGGCAAATTGGCGACCGCTTCCAATGCCACGGCTCATATGTTTACCGCCAATCCATTTGGGAACGATAAAACCGAAAGGGTAAGTCTATTTGCTTCACATCCACCGCTGAGCGAGCGGATAAGAAGACTGGAGTCTTTAACTTTTGATTGAAACGGTAGCTTAACGCCGTTTCCCGGTACCCGGGTAATCGCGGGTTTCTAATTGGGGAAGGTTGCCAATTAATTTCACCCGGTCGGGGCCGACAATACTGGTAAGCGCGGCAATGAGTTTTGGTTCAAGCCGTACCGGGTACTTTTTTAACAACAGGCGCCTTTTTTCATTATCAGATTTAGTAAGATGCAGCACGACTGGTGTTTCACCGGGGAAGGCACTAAGGGTTTCCCGGATTTTTGCAATTAAGCTGTCATCCAGTTCTGTTTCGAACAGTTCGAGAACGATTTTCCTGATAAATTCATAGGCACGGTCGAAAGGGTAAATACTGTCTGCCCACAACTGGGGAATGCCGCTGGTTGTCGAGTTGTCGCCGCCGGCACGCATTTTAACCTTGCCCTGAACGATGACCATACTGTCCGGTTTGAGTAATTCGCGGCAGGTTTCCAGTACATTGTTAAACACCATTACCTCAATGGTGGAGTTGAAATCCTCTATCGTGAGGATGAAATAGTCCCGTTCCCGGCGGTCTTTGCGAACCTTGCGGCTGGAGATAATACCACCAATTGCCACCGGCTTTCCTTCCTCAAGGTTTTCCAGTTCGGCGATGGGAGTGAGCGTAAGGGCGTTGTATTCCAATCGGTAGTGTTCGAGCGGGTGGGACGAAAAGTAAAAACCGAAGGACTCCTTTTCATAGTTTATGATATCAGTGGTTGGTGTAATCTTCTCCGTTTCCGAAGGTGGGGTGCTTTCTACCTGGGCTGGACCAAAGAGTTGAAACTGTCGCTCGTAAAGCAGTAGTTTTTCAGAAGCCGCCTTGGTCATTAACGGTTCCAGTTCGGCGAGGAGCTGGGTACGATTGGGGTTGAAGGTGTCAAAGGCGCCGGCTTTGATCAACGATTCGACCGCTTTGCGATTGACCTTGCCCCGGG
Organism: Caldifarciminota bacterium; assembly: GCA_037441285.1. GTDB lineage: Bacteria > Hydrothermota > Tepidihabitantia > Tepidihabitantales > Tepidihabitantaceae > Tepidihabitans. The sequence goes on along the minus strand of JBBISL010000002.1, from coordinate 66,413 downwards.
TGCGGACGAGAAAGTCAAGCAAATTTTCGTAAGGTCCTTTTTCCTGCCGTTCAGCAACGATTATCTCAGCGGCATTAATACCAACATTTTTCACACCGGCAAGACCATAGCGCACACCATCCTTTTCAATTGTAAATTGCGCGGCGCTGTGGTTAATATCAGGGCCCAGTACCTTTATACCCATGCGCCGTGCTTCGCTGATGAACTTTGCCAGTTTGTCAGTGTCACCCAGTTCGCTGGTCAATGATGCGGCGATGAACTCCTTAGGATAGTTGGCTTTGAGGTAGGCGGTGATGTAGGAAAGGCAGGCATAACCAGTAGCATGGGATTTGTTAAACCCGTAGCCGGCGAACTTCTCCAGCAGGTCAAATATCGCCTGGGCGCGTTCGCGGGAGAGTCTGGTTTTCTTTTCACACCCGGCAATAAATGTTTCGCGCTGTGCTGCCATTTCCGCCGGTTTTTTCTTGCCCATAGCGCGGCGCAGAATATCGGCTTGTCCCAGAGTGTAGCCGGCAAGTGCCTGTGCCGCTTGCATTACCTGCTCCTGATAGATGATAATACCGTAGGTGTCCTTACAGAATTCTTCAAGGTCTGGATGGTCGTACTTGATTTTGGCGGGCTCTTTTTTTCGTTCGATATATTCAGGGATCAAATCCATCGGTCCGGGACGGAACAAGGCGATTAGGTCAATTATATGCTCCAGTTTTTCCGGTCGGCTCCGTTTACACAGGTCGCGCATCCCGGCTGATTCCAGCTGGAATAACCCTACTGTTTCCCCCCGCTGTAAAAGTTCATAGGTGCGCCGGTCCGAATAGTCCAGGTTCTCGATGCGGAATCCCGGGGTGTGTTGTTGTATCAGTTTTTCCGCTTCGTCAATTACGGTAAGGGTCCTCAGACCGAGTATGTCCATCTTGAGGATGCCGATGTCATCCAGGGTATACATATCGTACTGGGTGCAGGTTTCACCGCCGGGCACTTTATAAAGCGGGATAAGTTCAAGAAGGGGGCGCGGGGTAATTACGACCGCGGAGGCATGGACTGAAGCGTGACGACACAAACCTTCGAGTTTTAAGGCGATTTCCCACATTTGCTGGTACTCAGGTTTAGAGCGGATGAGAAACTGGAGTTCGGGAACCTCTTTTAGAGCGGTGGCGAGTTCACTGCCCGGTGGAATTTGCTTGGCGATGGGGTCGACTTCGGCAATCGGGATATCGAGAACCCGGCCGACATCACGGATTACCGCTCGGGAGCCTAGAGTACCAAAGGTTATAATCTGAGTAACCGAATCTTCTCCATAGCGAGAACGGATGTAATCAATTACCTCTTGGCGCCGGCTATCAGCAAAGTCGATATCGACATCGGGTAAAGTTATTCGTTCGGGGTTTAAAAACCGCTCAAAGAGCAGGCCAAATTTCAATGGGTCAATTTCGGTAACACCGAGGCAGTAAAGAACGAGTGAGCCTCCAGCCGAACCGCGACCGGGTCCGACACGAATTCCTTTCATTTTGGCAAAATGGACAATGTCGTGGACTATTAAAAAGTAGCCGGCAAAGCCCATCCGGTTAATAACTTCCAGTTCGGATTTTAGCCGCTCTTCAATTTGCGGTGTTGGAGTGCGATAGCGTTGCCGTACCCCTTCATTGACCAGATGGATAAGATAGCGAAACTCATCTTCGAACTCAGCTGGAGGCTTGAATGCGGGTAGGTGGAATTGTCGGTTTTCAAGATTGAGTACGCACTCACACTTTTCCGCCACTGCCCTGGTGTTGGAAACTGCCTCGGGTAGGTCTTTGAAGAGTTCGAGCATTTCGGCGCCACTGCGGAAATAGAATCCGTTGCCCGCGAGGCGCAGTCGCTCCTTGTCTTTTAGCCTCTTGTTCGTCTGCAAACACACCAGAACATCCTGCGCCCGGGCATCTTCAGGTTTCAGGTAGTGGCAATCATTGGTTGCGACAATCGGGATGTCCAGAGCGCGGCTTATGTCCACGATGTCCGGTATAATCTTTTCTTGTTCGGGGAGGCCGGTGCGCATTACTTCAAGATAGAAGTTTTCCCGCCCAAAGATTTCCTGGTAACTGGCGGCAGCGCGCATTGCCGAATCAATATCCTGCTGCAACAGATACCAGTTGACCTCACCTTTCAAACAACCGGATAGGGCAATTAGTCCTGAATGGTATTTTGCCAAAAGTTCTTTATCGACGCGTGGTTTATAATAAAAGCCTTCGAGATAACCCAGTGACACAAGTTTGATTAAGTTGCGATAGCCGGTTTCGTTCGCGCAAAGGAGAGTAAGATGAAAACTTGCCTCCGGAACATCGATGTGATGCTCTTTTTCTTGTCGGTGGCGAGGCGCAATGTAAACCTCGGCCCCGATAATCGGTTTCACGCCCGCCCGTTGCGCTGCCTGGTAAAATTTTATAACTCCAAACATACCGCCGTGGTCAGTTAGTGCCACCGCCTCCATCCCCATTTCCTTTGCCAGTTGTACCATCTCTTCAATGCGCGTTGCTCCGTCCAGCAGACTGTACTCAGAATGGTTATGGAGATGGACAAAGTCTGCTTTCTGTCTTTCTCTCATTTAGACTGTTATAACCTTATTACCGCTCGTGTCAAATTGTGCAAATATTTCCTGTTAATTTCATAGGGGAATGATTGATTAGGATATGATTATTTTATTTGACAGGTTTATTAAGATGGTTAAAATTAGATGTGCTAATGAGCGCGGCGCTAGGGTTACTCTTGGTCGCCCAGTTATATCGCTTTGATTTTACCCCGATAACAAGTCCCCAGTATGCTGGTGATTCATTTGAAGTGGCGATAATCGCCCGGGACCCCTATGGTGGCATTTACGATTACAATCGGCCCGCATTCCTTTCAACAACCCGGGGGGCAAGTTACATCTATCCCAATGTAATCGGGCCGTTCCGTAACGGGGTGTGGAGTGGTAAGGTGATGGTTACAATTGCAGAGAGTTTACAGATTCGCTGTACCGATGATTCGGGCCGTGTGACCAGCAGCAGTAATGTTTTCCAGGTGGTTTCCGGACCGCCACGGCGGTTTGTTACTGTGTTACCAGGACAGCAATTGAGTCCGGGAACCCGGGAGGGAAGGCTGGGTCCGCCGAATAGTCAAACAGCAGGTGACAGTTTTAACTTTACAGTTTATCTAACTGATGTTTGGTGTAATCCGGTACGTTTTCGAACCGACAGTGTATATTTTGCGGGGAGTGATAACTTTGCGATTTTGCCGGCAGGTGGTGAGATACAGGATGGTAGTAGTCGGTTTACCGCGATTTTCCGACGGGCCGGTTTCCATCATATTTATTGTTTGCCTGCTAACGGACAACCGTTTGTGCCTGACACTTCGTCTTTGTTCGAGGTGCTTGCCGGGGTATTTGAGCGGCTGCTTTTAATTCTTCCCGGAGAGGTTCCATTACCCGGTGATACAACATCTCTGGATTGGATGACCCCTGGTAAATCTGAAGAACCTTTGCCTCAGTATGTCCGAGAGCCATTTCAAGTTTCGGTCTATCCGTGTGACCGTTGCTGGAATATTGTTGGGGGAGGCGGAGTACGGGTGAAGTTGAACTCCGAATTTCCCATCGAGTTCTTTCCTTCGGAGACAACGCTGGTTGATAGTGTGAATTTTCTTGTTCAATTTAATACAGCGGGTCCTAATCAGAACTTATGGGTTTACGATATCACCGGAGGGAATGAGTCTTACCGCTCACGACTGGATATCAAAGCCCGGGGGAGAAGTTTAGAGATTGCGGCGCCGGATACGGTGGTAGCGGGTGAGACCGCTCTTATCCGGGTGGTAGTGCGGGATGCAAATCAACAGCCAATCACCGCCACGGTCTGCCGGTTTTCGGCAGTAAAGGGAAATGGTGATATGCTTGATGAGGCGTTGCTCACCGATACATCAGGTATTGCGGTTGCCCGTTTTCTCTGTACCCGGGCGCGTTTTGCCGAATTTGACACCATCAGGATTATCTCCGGTGCGGTTGAGTCGCTAATTGGGATATATGTAGACATCCCGGACAGCGCGGTGATGCTGGGTAAAATTGTTGCCTTTCCCAATCCTTTTGGTTTCAACCGGGATGCGGCGGAGATTGTGTATTATCTCAACCGTTCCGGTGCGGTTGATGTGCGGATATTTGACCCATTTGGCAACGAAGTAGTTGACTGGCGTTTTGCGGCTGGAGAACCAGGAGCGCGGGCAGGAATCAACCGGCTGATGTGGAATGGGAGGAATCGTAACGGACGGCGAGTTGCTTCGGGTGTATATGTTGTGCAGGTGATTGGGCAGCTTCATACTGGCACGGTGTTTCGGAGTACCTACCGTTTAGGAGTGGTATGGTAAAAAACAGGGTGGTGTGGGCTTGGTTTTTACTTTTGAGCGCGATTGTTCAAACTGTTGTTGCTGGTGAAGGTGGTTTGCCCGGGGCATTCCTCAATTATGGGGCGGGACCGCGGAGTCTGGGAATGGGCAAGGCTTTTGCAGCGGTTGCGGATGATGCTCAGGCGGTTTACTTTAATCCCGGGGGGCTGTTTCAGTTAAACACGCACGAGGTCCTTGTTGCCCATTCTCAACTTTACGGAGCGCGCATGGAGTATATCGCCTATACGATGCCAACAAAAGAGTTTGGGACATTTGGTGTCAGTATTTTGAATTACGGTGCCGAAGGGCTTGATTCGCGAACGCCGGAGAACTGGCAGTACCAACCAACCCTGTTTGCCGAGAATGCCTATCTTGTTTCTTATGCCTACAACCCGTTCAGTTTTCTGGGTGTAGGGGGAACCGCAAAACTGATAACAAAAAATCTGGCACAATTTGCTGATGTAGGGATTGGTGCTGACTTTGGGGTTTTGGCAAGAGCCGGGAAGATTTTCAGTTTCGGTCTTGTGGTGCAGAATGTAATTGAACCGGTTTTGACTTTGTACACGCTTTCCGACCGGTATCCGCGGACATTTCGGTTGGGTGCGGCGGCACACTTACTTGATGGTCGAGCGGTGATAACGGCTGATGTGACTTCGCCCTTACTGCGGGAGATTGATGAGAGCACTAATAATCCCACCGACCGGTTAAAACTGGATTTGACCCCGCATGGAGGGGTGGAATTTCATATTGTACCCGATGTGATTGTGCAGCGCATCGGTATTGACCCCAATGAAATAAGTCTGGGTCTGGGAATTCACCAGGCTTGGGGCAAGATGGGGTTAGGTGTCGATTATGCGTTTTTGTTGCACCACCAATCACAATTCCGGCTGGCACCTACTCATAAGATAGGAATATTTGTGGACTTTTCGGGCTTTCGGGTCTGGATTGATGCTCAACCAAAACTTTTTGCTCCAACACCCGAAGATAAGAACAATGTGTTGTGGATGGACATCAGGACTGTTTCTCGGGCACCGGTGAAGCGCTGGCAGATTATGATTAAGAACAGTTTTGGTGAGGTGGTGAGGAGTTATAGTGGTTGGGATGCACCACCACCGCGGATGTGGTGGGATGGTCTGGATGATGTGGGTCGATTGGTTTCTGACGGTAAGTACTACTACGACATTGTGGTTGTTGACCAGCGTAATTCGTCGTTGAGTTTTTCTGGTTTTCTTACGACGGTAAAAACCCGGGGTCCGCAGGGAAAGATTGAAATTAAACCGGGCGAGTAAGAATGTCGATACTGTTACTGCTTATCTGGGGAGTTTTAAGCCCACAACAGACCCGCGAGTTAGCCCGGGAGTATAATCGGGTTCAGACATTGATTGAAGCCCACAACTATCAAGATGCGATTAAAGGACTGAACCGCCTGGTGCGGGAGTTCGGGGCGAGTGAATTTGGCGATGAACTTAATTTTGCACTGGGAGAGTGTTATTTCAATCAGGGGGAATACGCACGGGCATTGAAGTTGTTTCAGAGTTTGCTGGAAAAGCCCCGTTATTCGTATATCAAGCCGGAAGCGATGTATGGTGCGAGTTTGTGCTACATTATCATGGGCAACTATCGACAGGCGCAGGTGATATTAGAAAAGCTGGCAAAGGAACCGGGGTACAATGCCGACCCCCGGACCAATTTTGCCCTGGGGGTACTCTATTATTTTCAGCGCTCTTATGAACAGGCAAGGGCTAATCTTGATGGGCTCGAGATGCCCGAAGCAAAGTTTTATCTTGGGAAATGTTATGCTCAGCTGGGAAACCCGATGCGGGCGCTGGTTAAATTCAAAGAGGTGACCGATGCGGTGCCTAACACACCTCTGGCGTTGATGGCGCATTTCAACGCTGGATTGGCGTTGTTTATCAATCGGGACTACGATGGTGCCCGAGCGAAGTTTCAATTTTTCCTTGACCAGTTTTCTTTTTCGCCTTTAGCCGATTTTGCTCATTATTTTTTAGGGTGTGCTTTGATTGCTCAAAAACAGTACGCCACGGCAATTGACCACCTTATGCCCCTGACCCGTTCCAGCAACAATTTCCTTGCGGCTCATGCCAACTACTTTATTGGCTATGCTCAATTGGCGCTGGGTAACGCTCAGGAGGCGGTTGAACGATTCCAGCGGGTACGGTCCAACTACCCACGGACCATGGTTTCCAGTTATGCCCATCTGCAACTGGCAGCGGCGATGCTGGCAACGGCTGATACCGCACAAACACTTCTCGCAACCAGTCAGTTGAGCCGGATGTTTACAACAGGCGCGCTCTCGGGTGTAGGGAACTATCTATCAGGTGTGATTTATTATCAACTGGGAGATTATCGCAGTGCCGCCGAACAGTTTGAAAATATCCTTGTTAACTATTCCGGGACCGCATTACGCGAGCCAGCAGCCGCGATGCTGTTGATGGCACTCAATTCAAGTGGCCGATTTGACAACTGTGTTGCTTTGGGAACGAAGTATCTTGCCGATTATCCGGATGAAAAATCGGACTGGCGGCCGCGGATTTTGTACTCACTTGCGGAGGGTTTCTACTATACCCAGAAGTACAGTGAGGCGGATGACTACTACCAGCGGGCGTTCAACCATCCGGCCGGTGCCGAAATTGCCCCTTATGCCCGACTGGGGCGCTGTTACACACTTTATCACCTGGGCAGACTGAATGAGGCACTTTCCGGTTTTAAGGGGTTGTTGAACGCCCGGTTGAGCGACACTTTATTCACGGTAAGCGCCTATCTGGGTTACGGTTACTGTCTCTTTAATCAGGGCGAGTATTTGAAGGCGTTAGATGTTTTTGAGGCTTTGACCAATACATTTCCCGATGATTCACTGGCCGCGGTGCCGGGCTATTTCTACGCTGGTTACTGTTATTATCAGTTGAAGTATTACGGTCAGGCGGTTGACGCCTGGACGACTTTGATGAATCGGTTTCCCTTGAACAATCTCAAGGTTGCTGAAGCTGCCTTTCGAACCGGGGATACCTATTTCAAGGCGCTGGAGTACGACAAGGCGCTTGCCGCTTTTAGTTTTGTAATCGAGAAGTATCCGTTTTCGCAATTCGCGCCCGCTTCTCAGGCGCTAATCGCCCAGTGCTACTACAACCGGCGGCAGTATCTTGATGCAATCCGGGAGTACCAGAAGTTTCTCGACCTGTATCCTTCCGATGCCCAGGTGCCTGGTGTTCGCAAAAGTCTGGAGATGAGTTATTATCTTGCGGGTCAGGAAGATTCAACTGTGATGCGGCAGTTTCTGGAACGGTTTCCGCAATCTGAAATGGCAGCAGAGGGTCAGTATGCTAAAGGGAAAGAGTTGTTTGATGCCGGTCGATTTGATGAGGCGATTGTTGAGTTGCAGAAAACGGTGGTTAATTTCCCTGGTTCCGGGGTTGCCGGTGATGCCCAGTTGTTGACCGCGGAATGTTATGCGCAGTTGAAACAGTGGCCGGAAGCGGCTCAGGCTTATCAAAAGTTTCTCAGTTATTTTCCGGAGCACGAGCAGCGCAGTGGGGCGTTTTTCAATATGGGCATCGCCTACTTTAATGCCGGAGAGTACAAACAGGCACTACAGGCATTCCAGACTGTTGTTGACTCTTTTAGTGATTCGGAATATGTGGAAAGTGCGAAAAAGAATATTGAAATTTGCAACAAACGGCTGGGCGCCGGCCAGTACAGTGCACCAGCCGAAGAAGGCGAATCGGGTGCTTTGCCCCCGTCGCCAGAAGAGGTTAATCCATCAACCGGAGGGGAGAAGAAACCATGATAATGGGTCAGAGTATAGTTCAGATTTTCAAAAGCAGTTTGGTAATGGTGATTCTGCTGGTTACATCAATTTTAGCGCTGGCACTGATTCTTGAGCGGTTCTGGTATTTTACACGCAATAGGTTTAACCCGGCAAAAGGGCTTGCGGAGTTGCGACGCATTCTGGCGCAAAGCGGACTGAGTCAAGCTCTTGATTGGAGTAAAAGGCAGAACAATCCCTTGGGGCGGCTGTTTGTGGTGGCGTTAGAAAATCATACGCTGAGCGGGGAGGAACTATCGGATTTGCTCTACAGCCTGATCCTTGAAGAGCGGATTCGTTATGAGCGGCTATTAGGGGGTATGGGCACACTGGCGAATGCGGCAACACTGCTTGGGCTTTTGGGAACAGTTACCGGTCTAATTGGAGCCTTTGGTAATATCGCTCTTACCGGTTCAGGGGGACCAGCGGTCGTATCCAAAGGGATTGCCGAGGCTTTGTTAACCACCGCCTTCGGGCTTTTCATCGGGATTCCGGTACTGTTCTTTTACAACTACTTTTCCAAAAAGTCTTCGGACCTGACAATGGCGCTGGAAAGTGTTGCCGAACGGCTGGTAGTGATGCTGGGTGGATACAAGCAACCGCAGCGCATCGAGCGGCCTGTGGAAACAAAACCGGTGCCATCTCCTTCGGTGGTACAGTCTGAGGTTAGCGAGGATACAACCTGGAAGTTCTAATGCGACGCCGGATTAGGGTTGAATCGTATCGCAATGCGGGGTTGATATTAAATTCGCTGGTAGATATTGCGCTTTCCCTGGTTATTGCCTTTATCGTTTCAATGCCGATTTTCTTTGAGTCCGGTATTTTCGTTTCGGCACCAGGTGCGGCACGCGCGGCAGCGAATGAACCGGGTTCGGATATCAAGGCGAATATTTTGATTACCAACGATGGCCGGATAATTTTGAATGAAGCCCAGGTGTCTTACGAAAATCTCTCAGAGCTGTTGCCGCGCTTGTTACAGCGGAGTGTAGAACGGCGCGTCATCGTTGCGGCTGAGGAGCAGGTTAAATATGACCGGGTGATGCAGGTCCTTGACCTGGCGAAACAATGTGGTGCGGCTGATGTTGCGCTTTTAAGGACAAGGAGGGTCAAATGAAAAAGGAAGCACCTAACCTCGACATTCTACCGATGGCTTGTGTAGGGTTAATTCTTGTCCTGGTTATGATGATGGTGGCGCCGATGGTTTTGACCCACAATTCCACGCCGGTGGATGTGCCGCAAACTCATACCGCGGAACGAAAAACAGAAAACGATGTTACCATTACCTATACCGCGGATGGGCGTCTTTATTTCAACGATGAACCGGTTGCTGATTTTGATGAGTTGTACAGCCGGATTTCGACCGAGATTGCCCGTGACCCTTATGTGCTTGTGGTGGTAAGGGCGGATAAAGAGTGCCTCCATTCATCGGTTCTTGACATTCTCGCCTGTGCCCGTCGGGCGGGTGCCTCGCGCATCGCCTGTGCAACTAAAAAAATTGCCCAGGGGGGATAAATGTTTGCTGAGCGCCGCAACTGGACACTGGAAATTACGCTACTAATTTCAGCGGTGCTTCACCTGTCGGGCATAATCTTGTTCTCCCGTTCCCGGCCTGCAACCAGTTCCGGTCTCGATTTGCAAGAAGTAAGTTTTATGGATGTTACTTACCGACCCGAAGTGGCGAAAGTTGTGGCTTCAAATCCGGCACCAACTGGAGGCGGCGGTGGTGAAATTTCTGAAGGTGCGACCGCGACCTACGCTTCAGGCGTGGCAGCCGAAGAAGTGGCACCGCTGGATATGACGGCAACACTGGAACGTTCAACCTCACAGGCAAAGATTGAGCTGGACCGGTATGAACTGGCAAGAGACGGTGAGATGGATGTGATTCGCATCGGGGGCAAGGGCTCATCCCAGACAACCGAGGAGATTCTGGCTCAGGCACCGATTGCTCTAACCAAGGGTCCTGGCAGTGCGGGTAGCGGTTCCGGACTTCGGGGGGTTCCCGGGGTTCCCCAGCCGCAGGCGCAACCCCAACTTACGATTGAGCATCGGCCCTTGTCCAAACCATCAACCGCACCGGCATTGCCCCAGTTGGCACCTCAGAGTCAGCCGACAATCGCGGCACCGGTTACCAAGGGAACAAGTTTTCAAATTGCCGGGCCCATATCCCAGCGGGAGATTGTCAATAAGGTTAAGCCGAAGTACCCGAAGTGGGCGCTGGACCAGCGGATAAGCGGCACCGTTACGGTGCGTATCTGGGTAATGCCCAACGGAAAAGTGAAGGGGATGCCCCAGGTACTTTGCAGTTCGGGTTATCCTGACCTTGACCAGGTGGTCGTAAATGCGGTTCGGGAGTGGGAGTTTGCGCCACTTGGTCCCGGAGTAAAATCGGAAGACCAGTGGGGTGATATTACATTTATCTTTCAACTGTCTTAACCTGAGTTGATATGATGTTTTTTATATTGGCATACTTTCTTCTGAGTCAAACTGAGGATACGGTGCAGCAGCGTAAGCCGGCAAATAGCCATACAATTGGCGAAGAGGTCATTGTTGGTGAGACCGAGGTTAAGATTCAGGACCAGAAGTTTTTCTTCCCGCCCCAGCTTGACCCCTGGGGTCCGATTAACGACCTTCTGACACCGGAGAGTTATGTGTTTGATGAGGGATTGTTCAAGGCGGTTGATTCGCTCACTGTGCCGCACCATTTTATCCACTCATCTTTCTTGCGAGTGCCGGTGGAGAAAAGTTTTATCTATGGTGAAATTCTGGTGTTTTTACCGTCGTTCGAACATCGGGTTGCAACCTGGGAATTGGTAATAGCGAATTCGTTAGGGGAAACGGTCCGACGGGTGCGCGAAAAAGGGCAGCCACCAGCGGTGATAACCTGGGATGGGAAAACGGATAAGGGTGAGCCGATAGCAACCGGTGATGTTTACAGTTTCACATTTAACGCCTACGATGCCCAGGGTAATCAGACCCGGATTCAATGTGAGCCCCAGCGGATTAACGCCGTAGTCTGGAAGGAAAAGCAGGAGTGGGTTGTTTCTGGGGCGGCGGACCAGCTGTTTAACGCGGAAAGCGCGCAACTGATTAAAGAGGCGGAAGCAAGACTCGATGAGATTGCGAATGTGATAAAAGAGCGGTTCAAGAAAGAGGTTGTCGTTTATGTATATTCGGAAAAGGAGAAGCTCTCCAGCGACCGGTGCCAGGTGATTGAGCAGGAGCTTGCCCGCCGGATAGTTTTGCCCAAGGGGGCATTGAAGGTTGCACCAAGGTTTATACCCGGGCTCCAACCCAAACACTCCAAAGTAGAAATTCATATCATCTAACCGGAACGCTTTTGCGGCGTTCTGGCTTTGACGAACCGGTATTTATGAGTAGCATTACGGATAATATAGAGCGAAAGGAGTTGCTATGAACGATACTGTTGGATTTCTGTTTCCCGGACAGGGAGCCCAGTATGTTGGTATGGGGTTAGACCTTTATGAACGGTTTGCCGCGGTTCGTGATGTTTACGACCGGGCAGAGGATGTTTTAGAGTTGCCGATTAAAAAAATTTCCTTTGAGGGTCCGGAGGAGGTGTTGCGGCAAACCCGTTATACACAACCGGCAATTCTTACCCATTCAATTGCAGTTTGTGCCATTTTGCCGGAGTTAAAACCGATGTGTGCTGCGGGCCATTCGCTGGGTGAATATTCGGCGCTTTATGCGGCGGGTTGTTTTGATTTTGATTCGGTGATGAAGATTGTAAAGCGTCGTGCCGAGCTGATGTTTGCTGAGGGAGAAAAAAGACCGGGCGCGATGGCGGCGATTATCGGGCTCGACGCCGCAACGGTAGAAAGTATCTGTCAGGAGGCGGCTGGGGTTGTCGTTTGTGCCAATTACAATGAACCGAGACAGACGGTAATTTCGGGAGAGCCAGATGCGGTTCAAAGGGCGATGGAACGGGCAAAGAGTAAGGGGGCTTTGAAGGTCGTGGCGCTTCAGGTCTCGGGTGCGTTTCATTCACCGCTGCTTGAAGAGTCGGCAAAAGATTTTGCCGATTATCTTGAACAGTTTGAGATTAAACCGCCTACCTTCCCGGTAATAATGAATGTTACCGGTAAGGCAACAACTGATGGTAATGAGGTTCGGCAAAATCTGCGGCGGCAGCTTATCTCGCCGGTGCGCTGGGTCAGTATAATGGAGACGGCAAAGTCGCTGGGCTGTAAAAGATTTCTGGAGTTAGGGCCGGGTCAGGTTCTTGCTGGTCTGGCAAAGCGAATTGACCGGGAGTTTGTCGTGACCTCACTGGGAAAGGCAACCGATATCGAACGGCTGGGAACGGGGGTGTAAGATGGAGTGGAAGGCATTTTTAACTACTTTTGTTGCGGTTTTTCTGGCTGAGTTAGGGGACAAAACTCAGATTGCTACCCTGTCGTTTGCCGCCGGGTTCAACTCATTTTTGAGTGTGTTTTTGGGGAGCGCTTTGGCATTGATTTTGACCTCTTTGCTGGCGGCGTTGGTTGGTTCCAGCCTTGCCCACATCATTCCCACGCGCTGGGTTCATCTCGGCGCCGGAGGCATCTTTATTATATTAGGGGTTATCTTAATGGTTCGCAACCTTCGTTGATGAAGATAAAATGCCAGCCAGACGATTTTCGGGTTGAGGAGTTAATCCGGTTAAAGATTAAACCGCGCGGGGCATATACAGTTTATCGACTGGAAAAAAGGCACTGGAATACGCTTGATGTCATCCGGCAACTGCAACTGAAGTACCGATTTCCAGCGGTGGCACGCGCCGGTTTAAAAGACCGCCACTCCTTTTCAATTCAGTATCTAACGATACCGGGCAAAGGTCCAAAACGGGTGATAGCCGATAACTACTCGCTGATTATGGTTGGTATGGCGGATGAACCAATTTCCCGGGATTCGCTGATTGGAAATCGGTTTGAGATTGTGATTCGTTGTTTGGAGGATTGGGAGTTGGCCCGGTTGCAAGAAGCGTTGCCACTGGTGCGGCAGTTTGGTTTTGTCAATTACTATGATGAGCAGCGATTTGGTTCTGCCCGGCACAAACAGGGGTTTATTGCCCAAAAACTGATTGTCGGACATTACAACGGCGCGTTAAAACTGTATCTGGCAACACCAAGCGGTGCGGACGACTCAACAACCCGACGACAGAAGCGGACGATTCAAGCGAACTGGGGCAACTGGCAAAAATGCTGGGAGGTGGCTAATTTCGAGACGAAGCCGATTTTTAAGTACCTGATTGAACATCCAAAGGATTTTGCGGGCGCAGTTCGTAAAGTTCCCCGGGCGATGCTGGAGTTGTTCATCAATGCTTATCAGGGCTGGTTGTGGAATGAGATAGCGAAATCGTTGCTGGAGGATATGGGGTTGGCAAGACTTTCCGTCCCTTATGGGTTTGGTCGCCTGGTGTTTTATGAAAGACTTTCGCCTTCAGACTTGCGCTATCTCGGGCGGCTGGTAATTCCGGCACCGGCGCCCAAACCGGAGTTCAAAAGTGAACGGGTGGCGCGGGTTTTTCAGGAGGTTTTAAAGCGCGAGGGAGTGGAGCCGGAAAAGATGAAACTGAAGGTACGAATTCGCGGGGTATATTTCAAACCTTATGAACGAGTGGTAATGGTGCAGCCCGAGCATCTAATGGCAACGGAACCTGAACCCGACGAGGTGTACCCGGGTAAAAGTAAGGTGCGGGTTTCATTTGTCCTGCCGGCTGGAGCCTATGCCACCATCCTATTGAAAAGACTGTTTGCGTTGCCCCAATGAGCCTCTTCATTATTTTTCTTAGTTGCGGCATAATTTCGCCCCCAGCGGTTGCCTCTAACCCGGGGCGTTCCTGGTTTACGCTCGAGACCGACAATTTTCTAATCCATTTTTCCAGCATAGGGAAGTTGACCGAAGAGCGCAGTGAATTTGCCCGCACTGTCGCCGAAATTGCAGAAGAGGTCCGGATGACGGTTGCGGCGCAGACCGGTGTTGTGGCCAGAGAAAAGGTTCATATTGTCGTTGCCGACTTTTATGACGATTACAATGGCTGGGCGATACCTTTTCCCTATAATACGATTACGATTTTACCCGCGCCACCGCACGATTTTAAGACCAATGATGACAACTGGCTCCGGACGCTGATTCTGCACGAGTATGCTCATATTCTGCAACTAAAACAGCGCCGGGGATTTCTCAACGGGTTAAGCCGAATATTCGGCAGGGTGGTTTTGCCCAATCCGCTATTGCCGACCTGGCTGATTGAAGGTTATGCGGTGTACAACGAAACAAGGTTCAGCAGTTCGGGCAGGTTAAGGAGTGCGGAGTGGCAGGGGATGATTTATCAGGCGGTGCAGGATAAGAAACTTCTCGAGATTGACCGGTGTGATGGTTATGAACTTCAAAGGTATCCCGATGGTCTGGCACCTTACCTATATGGTGGGATGTTCTGCAAGTTTATCGCTCAAAAACAGGGTGAGAATGTCTGGGAAGAGTTCAATTGGAAGAATTCAGGACAGGTGCCATTTTTTGAGAACCGGCTGGCGAGAAGGATGCTGGGTAAGAATTTTAAGCGACTCTGGCGCGAGTGGCAGGATAGTTTAATCTCCCGAACCGATTCAATGAAGAAGAAGTTGGGCAAGGATTCGACTAATCTATTCACCAATCTCACGAGCGACGGTTATGACAAAAGTGCGCCTTGCTGGTCAAGAAATGGCAATGAGATTTATTACATTACAAGAACAGGCAGAGAAAAGACCGCAATAAAGTGTCTAAATCTCGGAACGATGGAGTCTTGGGTTTTACATCGGGGCAGAGTTATCGGTGGGCTGAGCGTTTCGGCTGATGGCCGGTATCTGGCTTTTGCCCAGTTGGTGAGGAAATTCACCGGCGAGGAGCAGAGCGACATATTCCTGCTCGATTTAACCACCAGTAAGAAAAGGCGATTGACCTTTGGCGAACGGGCTTGCGACCCGGACTTTGCGCCGAATGATTCGCTTTTGATATATGTCAGTAACAGTTCTGGCCAGAGTAATCTGATGATATTGAACTACTTGACCGGTGCGCAAAGGCAGATTACTGAGACCCGAAACTTCACAGTTTACCATCGACCACGATTTTCACCAGGTGGCAGGCTGGTTGCAGTTGAAGTGTGGCGACCCGGTGGCGATACAGACATTGAAATCATTGACCTTGAGACCGGCTGGACCATTCCGATTACTTCGGACCGGGCAAGCGATATCTTTCCCGCCTGGTCAAGAACCGGCAGGTTTCTATTTTTCTCATCAGACCGCAGCGGCTTGTTCAACCTTTATGCCTATGGTGTTGAATCACGCCAGTTGTATCGGTGTACTGATGTCCTGGGTGGGGTGTTTGAGCCGGCGGTTTCACCCAACAACCGAAAAATCGCGCTGGTGCGGCTGGGCAGTGATGGTTATGATTTAAGTTTAATGGCACTGCGGCCGCAAGATTGGGTTCCGGCCGACGACTTCGTTGATTCTTTCCCGGAAAAAGAGTATTCGGCAGCTTCTTTTCAATCGCAACTCTATCACTACTACCCAATCGGAACTTTAATGCCCAGATTCTGGTTGCCCTGGTTATCGGTGGCTCCTGATTTAGAAGTTGGGGCGTTTACCTTAGGCTGGGATGTTTTGCAGTTCCACCGTTATTCAGTTGTTGGTGGTTATCAGGTGCGCAAACAGGCGCCTTTTATCAGATTCAATTACGAGTTGTTGCGTTATCTGCCCGATTTCAACCTTGAAGGGTTTATCTCGCCCCGGGTGCAGCAGGGCTGGCTGGGTTTTGTTATTCCGATTTATGGTGATGATTGGTACCAGCAGAGCGGAACCGGGATTACGGTCAATTACGATACACTGATAGCCACGAGGGTGGAACTTTTTTGGGGGTTTAACAACAGCCAGACCTTTCGGTTTAATGTTGCACCGGTTAGCGGTCGGGAAATCGGTATATTGAGCGATGCGCAATCCCGAGTCATTTTGGCCAGGCGAAATGTGGTTCGGGTCGCTGGTTACTGGAATGAGTATTTTGGTAATCCGCCCGCGGCCTGGAGTTTGAGATTTAAGATTGCTCTCGGGAGCGCATTTGGTGATAGCGCGCGGTTTAGTGCCTTTCAAATGTCCAATTGCTCGGGGCTGTTTTCGGTCCGCGGTTTTTCCGACTCATTTCCGGTTGGTTCTTATATCGGCGTCACCGGGCTGGAGTTCAGAATGCCCATCTACTGGCTGGAGCGGGGCATCGGAACCTTGCCCATTTTCTTTCGCAATGTGAACGGCGCGCTTTTCCTGGAAACAGGTTTAGTTACCAATCAACGGTGTATTGACTTTAAAAACTGGCGCAACGGTGGTGGTGGCGAGGTCCGCTTTGACTTTGTGTTTGCTCGCTATGTGCCGTTCAGTTTGACGGTCGGGGCCGCTATCGGGTTAGAGCAAAAGTTGTCTTATCAGGTCTATTTGAATTTAACCAGCGAGTTGCTGGCATCAATTACCGGAGATAAAAAATCGGGCGGGCTTATTACACGCCGCAGATTGGACATTTGACTTCGGTCTTATCCGGAGGCTTGGGATGTTCGCATTGTACCAGCGTGCCACATTCGGCATAGCGATGATAGAGGTAGCATTGATTGATGTAAGCCTCGCGGGGTGAAAGCGCGGGTTCATACCAGAAGAATTCGTACTCTTTCCAGTGGGATTTTATCGCTTCGCGCAGGTTTCGTTCGGCTCGGGCAACAATGGCAATCTCTTTGGGCTTTTTTGCCAGGCAGTAAACGCCACCCACCCGGTCCGGTACAGAGATATCAACCTGCAGAGGTCGGAGGAGATAAGGTCCACGCATAGTTCCTCCTTTTTTTAGACTCCCTGATAATTCGGATAACCCGATTGTGTCATTTAGCGCTTTATTGTAAATCGGGCAAACCGTTTTGTCAAGCATTTTTTCTTCTGGTGTATCGGATGGAGTGGTGTTGACGCCGGGGTTAAGTTGATTAACATTAAGGGATGATGTGTGGGGAGTTCCGGAATGTGTCCGACCAAAAGTTCCGCGAGAGTTTGCAAAGAATCTGGGATGAGGTTGAGAGGATGTCGGTTGCCGATGAGTTTTTGAATGTTGAAGGCGGCAGCGTTGAGCAGGTGCGCGATTACCGGCTGCGTTTGCACCACTGTGCCAATTACGCCGCGGCACTGACCGCCCTTGCGGCTGAGGCTCGAGCGATGCGGATTCTGGAACTGGGGTGTGGTAGCGGGATACTTTCGGCAGCGTTTGCCCGATTGATGCCTGCGGATTGGAGTTTACTGGCAACCGACTACTCGCGCCGGTTGATTGACTATGCCCGGAGTCGCTTCCAGCAGGATAATGTCCGATTTGAATGTATTAGCACGAATGAGTTAGAGCCAGAGTTCTTAAAAAATTTTGATGCGGTGATGTTTCTTGAGGTGATTGAACATCTGACCGAAGCGGAGGCTATTGCCCTTTTCTCCCGTCTTTACGCTGGTCTGGCAGCGGGCGGAATGGTGGTGATTTCAACGGTTGACCGGTCGCCGTTCAAAAGGCAATTTTCCGGCTATGGTCCTCACCAGATTGAATATCGTTACACAACACTGCGCGATTTTCTCAACGATAAGGGGAAAAACCGGTTTGAGCGGGTTGACATTTTTCGATTGACCTCGCGCCGGATTGTTCAAGAAGCGGTGCGGTCCGAGGCTTGGGGCGGGTATTTTATAAACCGGACGGTTGCCCTGATAAGCCGTCTGGTTCAGCGCTACGCCGGACTAATTCAATCAACCGAGAGGATTGCTAACTTTTCATTTCGGATGTACGACCGGTTTGTTCCCCGAAGGCAATTTAAACTGGATGGCTACATTGAGGAGATTAAATTTGTTACCGAGCAAGCGGAGTTGTACGATGCCGATTCATTCAGTCTGGTGGTGATTTTAAGGAAGACCGGTTCCGGTGTTAAGGAGGACGAGCAGGGGGAATTGAGGGGTTTGTAGGGTTTGGGGAATTTATGAGGAAGAAGGTGCGGAATTTGCTCCGGGCGGCGATATATCAAAAAGGCGCACTTTTACTACTGGACCAGACCCGCTTACCCCATCAGGAACGGTATCTGCGCCTGCGCCGTGCCCGTGATGTCGCCCGGGCGATAAAACTTTTGCAGGTGCGGGGTGCGCCCTGGATTGGGGTTGCAGCGGCTTATGCTCTGGCGCTTGAGGCGCAGCGGCTTTCGGATGACCGACTGCGTGCCGGTTTAGCAAAGGCAGCGCAGGTTTTAATAAAGGCAAGGCCCACGGCGGTCAATCTTTCCTGGGCGGTAAATAGGCTGATGATGTTGGTAAATCGAGAAGATTTAACGCCCAGCCAGCTGCGCCGAGCGGTAATTGCCGAGGCAAAAGCGATTGAAAAAGAGGAGCAGAATCGGTCCGAGGCGATAGCGGTTCAGGGCGCGAAGGTTGTTCCGCAAAATGCGGTTGTCCTGACAATCTGCAATACCGGTGCCCTGGCCGCACCCGGTCTGGGCACCGCATTAGGGGTGATTTTTCAGGCGCATCAGGCGGGCAAAAATGTTGAGGTTTATGCGTGCGAGACCAGACCTTTGTTGCAGGGTGCGCGGTTGACGACATTTGAGTTGCTGCGGGCAAAGGTGCCGGTTTGTTTAATTGCGGACAGCGCTGCGGCAACGGTGATTGAGCGTTGTGATTTGGTGCTGGTGGGTGCGGACCGCATCGCGGCGAATGGCGATACCGCGAACAAGGTGGGCACAAGGATGCTGGCGGTGCTGGCAAAGGAGGCGAAAAAACCGTTTTATGTGGTTGCGCCCGTTTCCACCTTTGATTTACAGTGCCGAAGCGGTGCCGAGATTGTGATTGAGGAGCGGTCGGGTGATGAGGTGCGGCGATTGGGCAGATGCCAGGTCGCGCCGGAGCAGGTTCGGGTGTTTAATCCGGCGTTTGATGTCACGCCGGCACAGTTGATAACCGCCTTTATTACCGATGCCGGAATAATTAAGCCGCCGTTTAAGCGAAATATCGGGCGGGTGCTATTCGGTTGAAGCCGTTACCGACTCCATTATCACCGGTGGTCTTGCCTGCCCCAATTTGTCCAGGACATCCATCCCTTCAACAATTTTGCCGATGACGGTGTATTCACCGTCCAGCTGAGGCAAGGGCTGGAGACAGAAGTAAAACTGGCTACCCGAAGAACGCTTTTCCGGGTTGACTTCGTCCGACAACCGTGCCATCGCCATTGAACCCTTTTCGTGTTTGCGTTTGATTTCCGCGGGCACGGTGTAACCCGGTCCACCAGTGCCATCACCTTTTGGGTCACCACCCTGGACGACAAATCCGGGCACAATCCGATGGAAGGTCAGTCCGTTGTAAAAACCTTTGATGGCGAGGTTGGCGACATTGCAGACATTGAGCGGGGCATCTTTCGGATACATTTCCACCTTGATGGTGCCGAAATCTTTTACCTTGATGGTCAGGAAAAGTTTCTCGGGCAGACTGTTCGGGGTCAGGGTATCTTTAAGTAGACCGGGTGCCGTTGGTTCTTTTTGGGTCATTGTGGTATCTCCTGTTGGTTTTACCGGTTCAACCTTCTTTGCCGGGCAACCCCAGACAAGAAACAGGACCGCGATTAACGCGACAAATCTTGCCATCTTTGCCTCCTTGAGAATACATTTTGCTTTACGAAACACCGGATAAAGATTGCCAGATAATCGGTTAGATGTCAAAGATGACAGAACCGGTCGGGAAACGGTATTTTTACCGGTTAAGAAGGATGATTTTCGCCTGATATTTTTGCAATGCGTCCTTGACCGTTAAAAAATACACCCCGCGGGAAATTCGGTTGTGCGTTAACCTGAGAAGGTTCAAGTTGGTTGCCGGAATGCCGGTTGTGTTTTTTTGTAAAAGTCGCCTGCCCGTGGCATCATATAAAGTTATAACCGTGTTTTGGTCTGGTTTTAAGCCGGATATGGTAACAATCCCATTCGGGGATGGGTTGGGTTGAACCGCAAACGATGGGGTAATCAGGGGCGCCGGGTTTTCCTGAACACCTACATTTCTCCACAAGACACCCAAAGAGACCTTAACAATGGTGTTTGAATAGTTGCTTGTGGTGGCGTAAGCCCAGACGAATGAGTCCGGGCAGGGAAAATCAGGGGTGTAGATATCAAGGTCGGCGAGGTCAGGCAGGACCGAAGATTGGGTGATGTTGCCCGAGCGGTCAATC
The DNA here is from genome assembly GCA_037441285.1 of Caldifarciminota bacterium. GTDB lineage: Bacteria > Hydrothermota > Tepidihabitantia > Tepidihabitantales > Tepidihabitantaceae > Tepidihabitans. Next base: position 45,982 of record JBBISL010000002.1, on the reverse strand, counting down.
TGGACAAGGAGGTTTTCGTTCCAGCCGCCGGAGAAGAGGAAACGGTTCTGGTCACCCAGATAAGAGCAGGCGCGCCAGGAGGCGATTGGACCGGGCAGGTAGCCCAAAACCTGTTTCTGATTCAGGTCAAGATGGTAGATGCGGTTTGAGCCACCGACCGCAACCGCATAAAATGTTCCTTCTGCTCCCTGGTCAATACCGGCAAACCAGACACCGGGTTCAATCTGTTCGATATTCCAGGTGTCACCGGTGAAGGCGCCATCCGGCGCATAGCGGGCGGCAATACAGCCGGTTCCTTCATAGGAAGCGTGGGTAATCCAGAAGCCCGGGTTTTGCCGGTCCCAGGCGATACCCCAGATGATGTCGTCGCCAAAGAAGTTCTGGAGGTTGAATTGCTCAAAGCGGAAGTGCAAAGGGTTGTCAACAGGAAAACTGATGATGCGGTTGGTGTCGTTAACCACGAGGTAAAATCGGCTGGAGTCCGGAACATAGGTGATACCGGCAAGGTTCATTCCCAGTCCCAGTTCGGGTAAGTCCCAAGAGGAAAGGACGGTGCCAAATTCGGGAGGAAATGTGCTTACAATTCGGTAGAGTGTGTCGTTTCTTTTGTGCTGGTCGTTAACCAGTTCGGTTTGAACAACAAACAGATAGGAGTCAGGGTTGGGTTCGGTTAAAAGGTCGCCGAAATAGCAGCGGCAGGTGTCGTTTGGTCTGAGGCTGGTGATGGAAAAGGTGCGGTGGAAAAGGGTGTCGTAAGGGGGGCGGTTCCGGAACAGAACGGCGCGGGCGGTAAAGGTTTCGGTGTTTAGACCGTAGTTTTTGATTGTGGCAAGGACCGGACACTGACTGTTTAGCGGAAACCACACTTCCGGAGAAATCAGACGCAAAACACCGACATCGTGCTCGAGCCGGCGCACAAAGAAGCGAATTGAGGTGCGGTCGGTGATGAGGTGCTGTGCCGGGTTGCCGTTGTACAGGTACTGGAGGAAATAGTTGTTGTTGCCGTAATCGCCCTGGATGCCGATTGTTGCGCTTGCGGGGTTTGTCGGTGCGTTCAGGTAGTTTAACTGAATTGTGCCATCGGAGTAAAGCACAATTTGCGCCGAGAGCGTTTCTGGCTGGTTGTAAAGGGTAACATTGTGCCAGGTGATAATGGTTGAACGGGTTATAGGGTCGTGGTAATAAAAGACACCGCCCGAATTTCCCGGGTTGAGGTCGTCCCAGAACAGGGCGATGAGATGACAAAACTGAAGAGCGGGCAGTTCCTGATTGTGGTAATTGGTGTAGGTGGTGGGGAACTGGAGAAATCCGTTGGTGCAAACTGTTATTGAATCAAGGGTGTCTTCGTAAAAGGGAAACCGGTAAGGCAAATCGATAGTAGCCCAGCCGTCATCCGGATTCGGGTTCCAGTTGGTAATCGGGTTGTGACCGGCAGGGTCAATCCAGTTGAATGTTATGCTGTCACCCGGCTCCTGGGTTGACTGGTAGTAATAGCCGAATCCATCTGGACCACCTTCGTCGGTTTGACCATATACCGGTAAGGAAAACAGAAGAAGCAAGAGTGCTGCCAATTTTTTAATCCCTTCCATTCCCAAGTTTAATTATACCGAAATGGGGGCAAATTTCAATAATGAGTATGGTTGTAATGTTTTGAGAAAAGCGGTTTTTAATCGGTACACTGCTACAGACAGAAGAGGATTCTGGGATACGAACAAAAACAGGAGAGGAGGGTGTTTCTTTACTGGAAAGGGGTTCCAAAACTGGGGCGAAAGACCAGAGGGCAAAAATATCCAATACCATCCCTGAAACTACCCCGGGGTTGGGTTGGGAAAGTTGAGTGAAAATGGGTTAAGTTGTTAAGTTACAAAATGATATTAAAATATGAACTTTTTCGGTATGTATACTTTAAAGTATACAGGAACGGCATTTGGTACAAAGCAGCTGCTTCTATCTAAATTAAGGCGTCGCTTGCGGTATGTTTCTTAGTAGCCCCAGCGCCGGGTGCGTTTTGCCCAGGTCTCTTTATAGGCAAGGGTGAGTAACAACCGCCCTGAGGTCTCTTTCAGAGGACCGGATGGGGTCTGGCTTGTGCGGAAGATAATTTCCGCGCCGATATCAATGTTGCCGAACTTCGGGACCGGAAATCCGGTGCCAAGGTGGAGGGTTTTTTCTTGTATTGGCTTGTTTGTGGCGGAGTTCCGGCAGTACCAGTTGGTCATTGAATAACCGAGGCGCAATGGGTGTTCGGGCAAAAGTTCATACTCAATGCCGAACGAGGGCCGGAGCGTTGATAGATAGTTTGCCGGGTTATGGTTAATCGTCGCCTGGTTCCAGGGTCGCATCTCCAAACCAAGGGTAAACTGGTTGATTTTCCAGATGGGTCCAATTGCGGCACCGAGGTTTAACATTGCCGGGAGTTTGATTTGATAGGTGCGGAAGGAGTCGGTGATGACACCGTGGATAAGTTTCCAGCGCTGGGCGGTAAGGTTAAAGGGCAGGTCGTAACTAAGGGCAAGGGTAACCGGGTTAAACTGGAATGCGGCACCGAACCGGGCGTTGAAAGCAGAGTAGTCAATGGCGATTGTGTCGGTGGCGATGGTGCCTTCCGGAGTGATGTAACTCCAGTTTTCCCGAACACCACCGAGATGGGGGCGGAGGTAGACTCCGAGGCAGAAGTGGCTTAAGAAGGATTGCGCGATGCCAGCGCTCAGCGCATAAATGCCACCGTTGTTCTGGATGTGGTGCCGCGCCAGGGTGTCGGATAAAGATTCGGACCAGACATCAAAGTCCTGGTTGAAAATCTCGTCAACCGCCACGAGGATTCGGGTACGGGTGGGCAGGGGAACCGCACCGTAAAAAGTTGCCGGTCGAACACCGGCAAGGGCTCGGGTCATCGTTGCCTGTTGTCCGATTGTGCCGATGCCGAGCAAGGTCATCTCTAATGAGGTCTGGGATAGGTGGATGAAGTTTCCCGGGTTGCCTGGGGAAAGTGCAATCGGGTTGCCCAGCGCGGCGGTTTGGGCGGTGGCGCTGTATGCCGGTTCACCCAGCCCATTCATATTGAAGAAGGATTGGGCAAGGGTCAAAGACAGGGAAATCAGTAATATAATTGAGATCTTTTTCATCTTGAGAAACGGTCTTCGGGTGGCAGGATGTAGTGAATTTTAAGTCGGGGCGCCCCGCTTCCAGAGCGAATAATTTTTAGCCGGAATGGCTTCTGCCATTCGGGTTCGGCAGTTACCAGTAAGCCGTGATTGGGGTTGGAGTCGGCAGCAGAGACCCATTTCTGGACGAGGTCGGTAATTATGAGCCGGACAAAGGCTGCGGTGTCAGAGGGTAAATAGACGGTTGAGGCCGATGCCGCTTCTTCATAAGTGGCATACTTGCCCCGCTGGTAGTAAGATTCGGTAAGTTTGTGGACGCCGAGTTCCAGGGAGTCCTTGCGCTGGTAAATCGGCTGCGGTTTAAATATCAGTTCGGCGCGGGCGATTGTGGCTGAGTCCGGAATGGACTCCAGCCGGAAATAAAGCCAGGTTCGAAAGGCAACACCGGAACCGACAAAAAGTTCACCGGGATTTGTTCTGATTCCGGAAGAGTCGATGATATGGGCGTCTGCCGCCGGGTAGTAGGTGCGTTTTTTGCCATCGGCATAGGTGAATACAAGACGGGGTGATGTTTTGGTGGCGGCAAGGGTGGCGATGGTGGTGAAGCCGGTGTCAAGGGGAATCAGGGCGATGCCATAAGAGCGGTGGACCAGGGTGTCGAGGTAATCCCGGTTCAGTTCGACGACGGTTGAATCCTTTTCAATGCGGCCCTGACCGAGCGCAAAGTTCCAGTAGTCACCACCGGGTGTGAGCCACTGGGTTAAAGAATCTGCCATACGCCAGGTGACGGCGCTGGAACTCCATTCGGTGGAACAGGCAAAGCAGGTAAAGTTCATTACCGTGCTGTCAAGGGGGAAGAGTATCAGTTGTGCCGAGACGACCGAATCAAGGGCGCTGTCTTTCGGGGCAAAGTCGATAAGCACCCGGGACTGGTACTGCTGGTCTTTTCCCAAAAGCAGGTGGTCAGCACTGCCCAGCGGGACAAATCTGGCATAGCAGTCGGTGCTATCCGGAACAATTTCAAGCGTAACGGTTTCCGGTAACTGGTTGATCTGGTCAAAACCCACCGGCAGGGTGTTGCAGGCAAGGATAAAGAGTATTGCGAGAAAGAGCCGGTGTTTCATTCGCTGGGTTCTTTTACGGTAAAAGCCTGAGTGATGTGCTGGGAGATGTTGTCTTTGATTGCCTGGTAGGCGGTGCGGATGGCGTTCTTTATCGCCTGCGGTGTTGAACGGCCATGGGCAACAACAACATTGCCCTGAACTCCAAGCATCAAAGCGCCGCCGTGTTCCTGATAGTCCATTCGGCTGATAAACTCTTCTAAGACCGGGCGGGAAAACCAGCGGCGCAATCGGTATTTGGACTCAGACTCAAGGTAATCGACGAGGAGTTCCCGGAGAATTTCTGCCAGACCTTCGCCGTACTTTAAAAGGACATTACCGACAAAGCCATCGCAGACCACCACATCCACCCTGCCGGTAAGGATGTCGTTGCCTTCAATGTTGCCGATAAAATTGAGCCCGCTTTCTTTGAGGAGCCGGTAAGCGGCTAAGGTCAATTCGTTACCCTTGGTGTCTTCCTGGCCAATGTTTAGCAAGCCCACAGTGGGATTTGCCTTACGGAACAGAAAACTGGCAGCGGTTGCGCCCATCATCGCAAATTGGAGCAGGTTTGAAGGTTTCGTATCGACATTGGCACCAACATCGAGAACCAGCGTGCTCCCTTTGATTCGGGGAAAAAGTACCGCAAGGGTCGGACGATGGACACCAGGAATAGCGCCCAGGGTGGTAAGGGCAAATGCCATCACGGCACCGGTATTACCGGCACTGACCGCAGCCTGCGCCTTACCCTCTTTGTGCAGCGCCATACACAGGGCGATTGAGGCGTTGCGTTTTTTCTTTACCGCCTCAGCCGGTAGTTCGTGCATGCCAATTACTTCAGGGGCGGGGATGAGTTCAACTCGTTCCCCAATGTCCGTAAGAGATAAATCGGTTTGAGACCTCCAGGCTTCTTCCACAATCTCCGGTTTGCCGACAAGGAGGAGATGGAGGTCAGGTAGTTCCTTTAATGCCAGTGCCGCCCCTTCAATTTCAACAAGCGGGGCGTTGTCTGACCCCATGGCATCAAGGGCGACTTTCACCTTTTGTTACTCTTTTTCCTTTATCGATACCACCGGCTTGCCCGCATAATAGCCACAATGGGGACACACCCGGTGCGGGATTTTCGGCTCGTGGCAGTGCGGACAGTCCACCACCGTTGGTGGTGTCAGTTTCCAATGGGTGCGGCGCTTTCGACCGCGTTGTCTTGAATGCCGTCGTTTAGGTAAAGGCATTATTGTCCTCCAGAGTTTAAAATTATTTCTTTATAATGCTGACTTGATTCTATTGGAGCGGAATCGTTTGTCAAGCAAACGAGGTCAAGGTTGCACTTCATCGGGATTGGCAAAATCTTTGCTAAAGGCGTGGTCAAAGTCGTACACAGCGTGGAAATCTTCTAAGCGGTTGGTTTCACTTTTGACCATCAAGCCGGCTTCAATCAGATTAAAGACAACCTGACCGATGTCGTCGGTGCTAAAGATACCCCAGGAGTTCAAAACCATTTTTGCCAGGGGTCCATAGCGCTCAGCCATCAACCGTCTGATGCCTTCAAGGAGTTCAAGGGCGGTGATGTGTTCTTTTCTGCCGGTCATCTTATAGGTGTATTGCAAACCGTCGTTGATTAAGAGGTAAGCCTCAAGGGAAAACCGTTTGTCTTTCTGGAGCAGTTCATCGAGCAGTATCATTAGTAAGATAATTTTACTTTTTCTCATCACCGCAGGCAAGAAAAACGGCGCCGATTTAACCGCGGGCTGGTCGTAACCGAGAACTAAGTTTATCAGGGTTTTATTGAAGTTTACTTGACTTTTATGGGCAATAGTTTATGATTTTGACTAAGATGGACGACGCCCAGAAATGTGTAACCAGCCGGGTGGCGAAGTTGCCGTTCGGCTGGGTCCGGATTTACTGGCACCGGGGAAAAGTGATAAAGGTGGAGTTGAGCGAACATGAATCAGGACCATCGGACAGAAATCTGGTGCAGCAGATTGAACGGTTACTGCGGTGTGGACGGCCGATTTCAGAGTTTGAGGTTGCAATCCCGGACCGGGGTGAATTTTCCCGGCGGGTGTTGAATCGGTGCGCCCGCATCGGTTTTGGCGAAATAATGAGTTATGGTGAATTAGCCCGTGCCGTAGGAAAGCCCGGTGCAGCACGGGCGGTTGGTCAGATAATGGCAAACAATCAATTACCCCTTTTCTTTCCCTGTCATCGGGTTGTGGCGGCTGATGGCAGGCTGGGTGGGTTTAACGGTGGTCTGGAAATAAAGCGTCGGTTGCTGGAATTTGAAGGGTGGCGCGTTGTCGGTAAGGGGTGGGATGCCAGGGTTGCGCGTTAATGGATAAAAAAGAAGAAGCCACGCCAATTATTGAGCAGCTGGTGGTAGGACCGCTGGAGACTAACTGTTACATTTTGAAGTCGGGCGAGGAGATGTTGATTATTGACCCCGGAGGCGATGGCAAGGTGATTCTTAACAAAGTCGCTGAGTTAGGGGGACAAGTTAAACTTATCGTCAACACCCATGGCCACATTGACCACATCGCGGCGAATAAAGAGGTGCAGGAGGCGACCGGTGCCCAACTGTTAATCCATCAACTGGATGAGGCGATGCTGACCGAACCGAATGGAAATCTATCGGTTCTAATGGGAATGATTACGAAGTCGCCCCAGCCGGACCAGCTTCTAAATGATGGCGATGAAATAGTCGTTGGTAGCGAACGGTTGCAGGTGGTGCACACACCGGGCCATACACCGGGAAGCATCTGTTTGTTAGGGAAGGATTTTGCGTTTACCGGTGATACACTGTTTGTTGATTCAATTGGCCGGTGTGATTTACCCGGCGGCTCGGAGCGACAGATGCAGCGGTCTTTATCCCGATTGCAAGGTTTGCTTAAGCGGGAGACGATGCTTTATCCCGGGCATGGTCCGACTGGAAGTTTTGGCCGGGCACTACTGGTTAACCCATTTCTCGGAAGTGTCTGGCCTGCTTGACAGTAAAAGAAAAATGTCTATTTTTAAGTGTGAGTAGAAACAGGAGGAACAATGGCTAAGATCAGAGTCGGTATCATCGGCGTTGGAAACTGTGCCAGCAGTCTGGTGCAGGGGGTCCACTATTACCGCAATGCCAGAGAGGACGAGTCTTTGCCCGGAATAATGCATGTGAATCTGGGTGGGTACCACATCAGCGATATTGAGTTCAGTATGGCGGTGGATATTGATAAACGCAAGGTGGGCAAAGACCTCGCCCAGGCGATTTTCACCTACCCCAACAACACCTACAAGTTTACCGATGTGCCCAAACTGGGCGTGAAGGTGATTAGGGGGATGACGCACGACGGACTGGGTTACTACCTTTCCCAGATTATCGAAAAGGCACCCGGTCCCACCGCTGATATTGTGAAGGAAATTAAGGAAACTAAGACCGATGTGGTCATTAACTATTTGCCGGTGGGCAGTGAAGAGGCAACCAAGTGGTATGTGGAGCAGATTTTGAAAGCCGGGTGCGCATTTATTAACTGCATCCCGGTTTTTATTGCTTCGCAGAAGTACTGGCAGCGCCGATTTAAAGCGGCGGGTTTACCGGTAATTGGCGATGATATCAAATCCCAGGTCGGAGCAACAATTTTGCACCGGACTCTGGTATCGTTGTTCAATGACCGGGGGGTGAAGTTGTTGAAGACGATGCAGCTCAATGTTGGCGGCAATACCGATTTCCTTAATATGCTGGAACGGCAAAGGCTGCATTCTAAGAAGATATCCAAGACCGGTGCGGTTACTTCACTTCTTAAATACGACATTGGCGCCGAAAATATCCATGTTGGACCGAGTGATTATGTGCCCTGGCTCAAAGACCGCAAATGGTGTTATCTGCGGATGGAGGGCCAGACATTTGGCGATGTGCCACTTAATATTGAGTTGAAACTGGAGGTCTGGGATTCACCTAATTCGGCTGGGGTGGTGATTGACGCCATCCGTTGCGCCAAACTGGCGCTTGATAACGGGCTTTCCGGTCCGATTATCGGTCCCTCCAGTTATTTTATGAAGACGCCACCGGTTCAGTTTCCGGATGATGTCTGCCGCGAAAAGACCGAGGCGTTTATCGCCCGCTATGGATTGAAGAAGCGAAAGGCGCGACTTTAAGTAGTCGCCCGGAATGGGCGCAGTGCGGGGCGTATTGATTACATTTGAGGGGGTTGAAGGTTCGGGGAAGTCAACCCAGGCACAACTTTTAGCCGAATATCTTAAAGAAAGAGGGCGGGAGGTTGTTTTTTCCCGTGAACCGGGTGGCACGGAAATCGGCGAGCGTATTCGCAATATCCTGCTGGACCCGGATTGCCGCCAGATGGATGCCCGTACCGAACTTTTTCTTTACCTGGCGAGCCGGAATCAGCATGTGCGGGAAAAGATTTTGCCGGCATTAAGAGCGGGAAAGGTGGTGGTTCTTGACCGGTTTGCCGATTCTTCGGTTGCCTACCAGGGCTTTGGCCGAGAGTTAGGGGAAAAGGTTGTTAGCCGTTTGAATAAACTGGCAACAAGAGGGTTAAAACCGGACATTACATTTCTGGTTGATGTACCGGTCAAGGTCGGCTACCAAAGAAAGGAAAAGGGCAAACTTGACAGAATGGAGCAGGAGGAGGTAAAATTTCATGAGCGCGTCCGTGACGGTTATCTGCGGTTAGCCCGTCGGGCCCCAGGTAGAATAAAAGTGGTTGCGGGCGAAAGAGAACCAATGGAGATTCAGAAGGAAATCAGGTTGCTGGTTGACCGTATGTTAGAAAGAAAGGGGAAAAAGAAGGTATGAGGTCCCGGATGAAGAGGTATTTTGCACCGGCATCGGTATTTATCGGAATTTTTTTAGTAGCGGCGTTCGTGGGTGGTTTGTTAGGCAAACTGTGGGCGCAACGCGGTGCCAATCTGACCGAGAGTCTGCAGATGTTTTCCCGGGTGGTGGGAATTGTGCTTAACAGTTATGTGGAGCCGGTGGACAGTGACAAACTGATTCGTGAAGGGGTAAAGGGGATGTTGCAGTCGCTCGACCCCTATTCGGAGTTTTTAGATGAGACCGATTTCAAGGAGTTGCGGATAAAAACTGAGGCGCAGTTTGGGGGAATCGGCATCCACATCGGAATGGTCGACGAGCAGTTGACGGTTATCTCGCCGATTGAAGGAACACCAGCGGCACGAGCCGGGATTCGTGCCGGCGACCGCATCGCGGAAATCGAAGGAAAGTCAACGCAGGGTTTTACGACCGAGGATGCGGTAAAACTGCTACGGGGCGAACCCGGAACCAAGGTGAGAATTAAGATTGCCCGGCCCGGTGTTCAGGACCTGATTCCCTTTGAGTTGACCCGCGCGATTATCAATATCAAATCGGTTCCCTATTTTGGAATGGTGACCAGGGATATCGGTTATATCCGACTGGCGGATATGTCACGGGTTGCTTCCAAAGATATGCTGCAGGCGATGGATTCCCTCTTCAAAAGCGGGGCAAAAAAACTGATATTTGATTTACGCTCAAACGGTGGCGGTCTATTGCAGGAAGGCAAAGAGGTGTCGGATTTGTTTTTGGGACCGGGGAAACTTATTGTCCGAACAAAAGGGCGGCTAAGAGAAACCAATCAGGATTTTGTTGCCGAAGCCGAGGATAAATACGGCGATTATCCAATGGTGGTATTGGTGGACCGAGGTAGCGCTTCAGCCGCAGAGATTGTTGCCGGTGCGTTGCAGGATTGGGAGCGAGCGGTTGTTGTTGGAGATACAACATTTGGTAAAGGTTCGGTACAGACGATACACCCACTGGGAAGTGATATCGGGATGAAAATTACAACCGCTTACTGGTACACCCCGAGTGGTCGTTGTATCAACAAAGCGCAGGAAAAAAGCCCGGTGGTGCTGAAAGATACAACAAAAGCCACCAAGCAGACTTTTCGCACTTTAGGACCGCTGCGCCGTACTTTGTACGGTGGAGGTGGAATTGCACCAGATATCTATCTGCCGCCGGATAAACTCATTGGTTTGGCAGCCCGGATTCCCCGCGCCGCATTCTTTGATTTTGCTACTGAGTATGCGAACAGCCATCCGGATTTAACTATGGATTTCCGAGCCGATGATAAGGTTCTTGCGCAGTTTAAGGAATTTCTCAAGGGGAAGAAAAAGCTGGAATTTACCGATGCGGAGTTTGATTCAACGCGGGATGCGATAGCGGAGATGATTGAAATTGAAATCGGTGGGAAAATAGACGGCTTGCACGGTGAGTATCAGATGCGCCTGCGCCGCGACTCGTATGTGAAAAAGGCGGTGGAGATACTGGAACCGGCTCATTCGGTCGCGGAAATTCTGAAGCGGCTGAAATAACGGTGTCCTGAAGGCTCAAGAGCAGAAAAGGATTTTAATGCCCGAACTTCCTGAGGTCGAAACAATTCGAAGGTCTTTAACGCCAATTTTGAAAAATCTTCAGATCGGTAATGTGTTCGTTCGGCGTCAAGATGCGGTTGGTTTTCCGGAACCAGAGAAGTTCTGTCAGGAGTTGAAAGGGGCAAAAATAAAACAACTGGCGCGTCGGGGTAAATACCTGATAATCTATCTCTATCCTTATGGTCGGTTGATTGTTCATTTACGGTTGAGTGGTCATCTTCGCGTGGTTAAGGGTGATGAGGTTCCCGATTATGAAAGGGTGCGGTTTGTGTTTACCAATGGCACAGCCCTTTCTTTTATTGAGCCCCGGGTTCTGGGCAAGGTGTATTTTGTTGCGGGTTCAGAGTTGCCGCCGGTTTTGAAGGGCCTGGAGCGTTTAGGGTTAGAACCGATTGACCGGAGATTTAACGGTAGATATCTGATGGCGAAGTTGCAAGGGCGGCAGGCGAAGATAAAGAGTCTGTTAATGGACCAGACGATATGTGCCGGTGTCGGTAATATCTATTCGGATGAGGCGTTGTTTCGAGCGAAGATTAAACCGATGCGGCGGGCGTACACATTAAAACCGGGCGAGGTTTATCAACTGGCAAGGGCGTTAAGAGCGGTACTAAAAGCTGGAATCAGGTGGATGGGCACGACAATGATGGATGGACGCTATCTTAAGCCGGATGGCGCGCGGGGCGAATTCCAAAATCAACTTATGGTTTTTGGTAGAAAAGGTTCAGCCTGTCGCCGGTGCGGCAGTTTGGTTAAAAGAGTAAGATTTGGTAATCGCAGTAGTTACTTCTGTCCCCGGTGTCAGAGTTAGTAAGGAGGATTGATGGAGAATAGACCGGTTGGGATAATTTGCCACGGTGGTGTTGGTAAGATTGAGGAAAAGGAAGAGTATGCTGCGGGTTTGAAAGTGGCAATTGAAGAGGGTTATCGGTTGCTGCGCCAGGGTGCCAGTGCCCTGGAAGCGGTCATTAAGGCGGTGGTGATTATGGAAGACAATCCGATATTTAATGCCGGTACCGGTTCCAGTTTGACGCTCAATGGTGAAGTGGAAATGGATGCGGCGGTGATGACGCAGGATGGTCGATTTGGCGGGGTTTGCTGTATTAGCGGTGTGAAGAATCCGATTCTGGTAGCGGAGAAGGTGATGGTTTACACAGACCATTTGATACTTGCGGGACAGGGAGCGGTGGAGTTTGCCCGGCAGATGGGTTTTGAAGAGTATCAGGCGATTACCGAACGGGCGCGTGCCCGTCTGGAGAAAATCAAAAAGGAGGGGTCACCTTATTTCGTAAAGTTGAACCAGCGATTGAAACTAAGTGAGGAGCAGAAAATGGGGACGGTGGGAGCGGTGGCGATTGACCGCAACGGCCATCTGGCAGCAGCGACATCAAGTGGAGGAATCGCTGGCAGGCTGAAAGGAAGGGTTGGTGATTCGGCGATACTGGGTGCCGGCACCTATGCCTCGCCTAATGGTGCGGTGTCCTGTACCGGACACGGCGAAGCGATATTGCGAATTCTGCTGGCAAAGGATATTGTGGACCGGATGAAGACGATGCCCGCTTCAACCGCAATTATTCTGGCGTTGGCAGAGGCAAAACGGAAGAAAATCGTTTGCGGCGCGATTGGGTTTGATGCGCGGGGCGGGATATGTTATGGTCACACCGCACACGATATGGCTTACGGTTACAAAGTGGCAGACCGGCTTTTTATGTTTAATGATGGCAAGTGAAATTAGTGGATTTTTTGAGGTTTGATGGGTCTAATTAAGTAAATGCCGAAACTCCATTTTGCGCAAAAAGTTGTGCTTGTGTGGGTGTTTTGTTTTTGGGGCGTCGGTTTTGCCCAATTTTCTTATTTCGGGAAGAACAAGGTTCAAACCCGGGATTACCAGTTTCAAAGTTTTGAAACAGAACATTTTAAGATTCTTTTTTACCCGGGGGGTGAAGGTGTTGCTGAGTTTGCCGCCCGGGCGGCAGAGGATTTTTACGCAAAGTTAAGCCAAGACCTCAAGACGGAGCTGGAGTCCAGGGTTCCGATTATCATTTACCTTTCACCCGGGCAGTTTAGCGAGACCAATGTTATCACCGATTTGCTTGATGAAGGGGTGGGCGGTTTTTCGGAGTTGATCCGGAATCGGATAGTTGTTCCTTTTAACGGCTCTTACAGCGACTTTTATCATGTGATTGGACACGAACTTACCCATATTTTTGAATTTCAGATGTTTTATCGTTCAAAATTAGCGGTACTCCTGGGTGCAATAAATGAGTTTCAGGTGCCGCTCTGGATTATGGAAGGCTTTGCCGAGTTCCAGTCCGGCTGGGTAACGGTAAACTCGGAGATTTTTATGCGGGACCTGGTGATTAATGGTCGCCTAATTTCCCTTGTGGAGTTGAACGACAATTATGGGTATCTTGCCTATCGGGAGGGCGAGTCGTTTTTTCATTATGTTGCCGAGCGCTACGGTCGCGAGAAGGTTTACGAGTTTATGAATACACTGCGCAGTAAAAAGAGCCTTGAAGCGACTTTTCAGGCGGTTTTTGGTTTGAGTCAGAAAAAAATCGGGGAGGAGTGGGAGAAGTGGCTCAAGATACGCTACTGGCCTGAAATAGTGAAGGTGGCGAATTTTGACCGAATTGCGGAACATTTGACCGACCATAAGCAGGACGGCTCGGTGTACAATACCGCACCGGCAATTTCACCCAGTGGCGCAAAAATAGCGATGGTTTCGGACCGGGCAGAGTATGTTGACCTGTACTTGCTCTCGGCGCTTAATGGCCAAATAATAAAACGTCTGGTGCGGGGCGGGCGTTCGGGCGGTTTTGAAGGGCTGCATCTAATACGTCCGGGTGTTGCCTGGTCGCCCGATGAGAAGGTTCTGGCGGTTGTCGCGACGGCAAAAGGGAAGGACAACATTACTTTAATTGATGTCGATAATGGCAGAGTGGTGCGGCGCATTTCGGGTAATCTTGATGCCATTTACACCCCGAAATTCTCGCCTGATGGTAAACGGCTGGTTTTTGTTGGTGTGAAAAATGGTTTCAGTGATATCTATGTGGTTGAGATTAAAGGAGGAACCCCGCAAAGGCTTACTTACGATATGTTTGAAGATAAAGACCCGGCATTTTCTCCTTCTGGAGATACGATTGTGTTTGTTTCGGACCGTCCGGAGCCGGGTGTTGATTGGGTTCCGGGAAGGTATGCGGTGTGGTTAAGGACCCCAAAAGGGGAGATGGTGCGAATCACAACCCAGAGTGGTTTTTACGGTTATCCGGTGTTTGCCAATTCGGGCGAGTATCTGTTCTGGGTTGCCGCAGACTCTTCATCCCAAAACATCTGCATTTATTCTCTGAAAGAAGACCGGGTTGTGCGGCGCACCGATTTTTTAGGTGAAGTTTCCTATCTTTCAGTTTCCCGAAACGACCGAAAACTTGTCTTTGCCTACTTCTCCAATGTGGGCTGGGATGTTGCGATAATTTTTGACCCGCTGGAAAAGATTCCGGTAGATACTCTTGAGAAAGTTGGCGCGGTTGATACGATGCGGTTCACAAGGAGTGGATTGGACTTTGCGAAGGTAAAACCGGTTGGTTTTAGTCTGGCACTGGATTATGTTGCCGGCGCTGCCTCTTATAGTAGCGGAGCCGGAGGAGGGTTTGCCGGCACGGTTTATCTGGAAATGAGTGACATATTGGGTGACCATCGTTTTGCAATTTACACCGACCTTTACGGCGACATTTTAAACTCCAACCTGATTCTCGAGTACTGGTTTTTACGCAATCGGATTGATTATGGGTTTACTTTGTTTCAAATCTTTGATGTTCCTTATTATTATCCGGGTTATCTTGCAGTTAATAGAGTCAATCGGGGCGGCGGAGCGATTGCCAGTTATCCCCTGGACCGGTTTACGAGATTTGAGGCGGGAATTTCAGGGACGGAGAGCGAAATCGGGGTGTGGCTTTATGATGAAAATTGGTATCAAGTTGAACGTTTTCGGGAGTGGCTGTTTTATGGAAGCGGGGCGTTAGTGTTTGATAACACCTACTGGCCCGATGAGTTTGGTCCGGTTCGGGGGGTGCGTACGCGTGTTGAAGCCGGGGCATCAATTCCTGGGATATCAAGCCGCCGTTATGAGATGTTAATCGGTGATTTTCGCCACTATCTGCGGTTGGGTCGGAGGTTTGTTTTTGCGAGCCGGGTTGCCAGCGCAATGGGTTTTGGAGAATCAGACTCTTTTTATCTTGGGGGCGAAGATGTACGCGGTTACAACTGGGGTGAATTTTACGAGCAGCAGGGTCCGGGAATCGGACTGTTTAACTTAGAGTTGCGCTATCCATTTATCGACCGGTTAAATATCGCATTTCCTTTACCGATAGATATTCGCGGTATCAGGGGTGTAGCATTCCTTGATGGTGGAGTGATTTTCCGGGACAGTATGTGCATCTGGGATGGGCAACGGTTAAAAGACCTGAAACTCGGGGTTGGGGCAGGATTGCGAATCCCTGTCTGGTTTTTCTATCTGAAACTGGACTTTGCCAAACCGCTCTCGGTAACCGAAGATAAAAGCTGGAAGTTTCTGTTTGAACTTGGCTACGATTTTTAATAAGCGCGTAGTATTCGGAATAATTATTCTCATTCTGGGGTGTAGCCCAAAGTTTGTAAGACAACAATTTGACCCCGAACCGGTGGACAAGGACATCTGGAAAAGTCTCAATCGGCTTAATTCCTTCAGTTTTTCACTTTATTACCACACCGATTGGCCCACAACGATATCTGCGCGATTTTCCGGGGTATACAATATTCCAGACAGGGAAAAATGGGATGGTTACTGGGAACGAGAAAAAGATAGAAAAACGGTCCGAATCAGGGCAAAAGGAGAGTGGCAGTTTGCATTGGAGGATAGCGGCTGGTATAAGATGCCCAGGGGAGTAGAGTCCAGAATTTTTAAGCAAATTGAGCAGGTGTTACACAACGCTCAACTGGAGTTTCTCGGGTTGGAAAAGGGGCGTTATCGGTATCGATTTAAGCCCAATCTTCCACTTCTTGACCTGCCCGGATTAAAACAGATTATCGGAATTCTTGAGATGGATGGCAGAACAGGTTTACCCCGGCGGATTTATTGTTATGCCGAGGACAAAAGTGCCGAGTGGGAGATGAGATTTGGCCGGTTTAATCGCGCGGGCAGGATAAAATTTCCTTTTGTTCCAGCCGTGAGCGTATTTCTTGATGCCGCGGAGGCGAAAGGGATTTTTAAAATAAACAAGGCGAAGTCAATTATCCGTAATCGATTAAAGTTTCTCGAGGTTGAATCTCAATTTAAGTCGTTAGGTTTTTTATCCTGCAATAAATTTGAGGTGCTAATTGACCGTAATTTCTCCAATCCCACATTGAGATTACTGTTTGGTATGGGCCGGGTAGAAGTCTGGGATGCGGTATGGGCGGATAGTGGAGATTTTTCCGGTAAATCAATACCGGTCGCCGGTGACGCATCGAAGCAAGTTGTACTTAAAACATTACTGGCGAGTAATCAACAGTTGAAAGCCGAGCCGGTGTTTGACCTGCCGGTTGGAGCGAGGTTACGGACGATAGTTCCTGCTGGACCGAGAAAGAGCCAAGGGGTAACAGTTCTGGTTCTGGATGGAGCGGTGCTGGGAATCGGGGTCTGGGAGGATGCCGAAAGGTGTAGTTTTGCGGACATCGGAGGAGATGAGATGGTAAGGGTCGTGGCGGCTCTGGCTTCGCAAGAACCATTATCGTTTGGGTTTCGGGTTAATGTTCGGAACAATTAGAAGGTTGGTTACTTAAATTTAGTAAGCAGGGTAGTTATTGGATGGATGAGGTGATATTAATCTGTCCTGCCAGTTGACCGCACCCGGCTAAAATTTTTCCCCCTTTACTTTTGCGGATGGTAACCGCAGGGAGATGAGGATAAAGGGCGAGGGCAAACCGTTTGACCGCAGCCGGAGACGGCGGTTTGAAGGGCGCACCGGGGAATGGGTTATAGGGAATCAGGTTGATTTTACAGGGTATGCCTTTGAGTAAATGAGCAAGCCGCTGAACATCTTCGGGACGGTTATTAATCCCGTCGAGCAGTACATACTCGAAGGTAATACGGCGGTGAGTACAGGCGTAGTATTGACGAATCGCTTCGAGCAGTATTTTAAGTGGATAAAGTTTGTTGATGGGCATCAGCATTGAACGGGTTTTGTCATCGGTAGCGTTGAGGGAAACCGCGAGTCGAACCTGAAGGGGAAATGAGGCAAGACGGTTAATGCCTTCGGGAATGCCCGCGGTAGAGATGGTGATGCGACGGGCGCCGATTCTTAAACCGTAATCTGAGTTTATGGTTTTAACCGCTTCTAACACCTCATCTAAGTTGAGCAGGGGCTCTCCCATTCCCATAAATACAATATTCGTGGGTGTTGTTCCGGTTTGCCGGATTAGTGCCTGAATCTGTTCGACGATTTCAAACCATTTAAGGTTTCGTTTGAAACCGAGCCGGGGGGTTGCACAAATTCGACAGTTTAAGGGACAACCAACCTGAGTTGAAACACACGCGGTGCGACGGTTCTGGTCGAAAAGCAAGACAGATTCAATGATGTTGTTGTCCGAAAGGGCAAGGGTAAGTTTGACGGTTGAATCAGGGCTGGAAAGGGTGCGGACTGGTGTCAGATGGCTGATGTAAAACTGCTGACTGAGTTCCTGACGGAACTGTTTGCTCAGGTTGGTCATCTCATCAAAACTGGTGGCGTGTTTCTGGTATAGCCAGAGGAAAAGTTGGCGGGCACGGTATTTTTCCCATCCCTGCTGTTCCCCATATTGGATAAGTTGTTCGAAGGTTAATGACTTGATATCGGTCATTGCTACTCGGGTCGGGCAGAGATGTTGAGAATGATACCAATCATTAGACAGCAGGTTAAGAGCGAAGAACCACCGTAACTGATGAAGGGCAGGGTAATACCGGTGATGGGTAAAAGTCCGAGTAACATACCGATGTTGACAAAAGTCTGGTACACAAGAATTGATGCGAAACCGATGGCTATAAGGCTGGCGTTCTGGTCCCGGCTGTTGTAGGCGATAAGCAAGATGCGCCGGATTAAAATCCCGATAACAATAAGGAGCAGTAAAGAGCCGATGAAACCGGTTTCTTCGGCAATGGCGGAGAAGATAAAATCGGTGTGGCGATTAGGGAGAAAGCCAAGGCGTTTTTGGGTTCCGTGCAGGAATCCTTTGCCAAACAGTCTGCCCGAGCCAATGGCAATTTGAGACTGGATTGCGTTCCATCCCATTCCATGGGGGTCAAACCAGGGTGCGAAGAAACTGATAATACGGGTTCGCTGGTAATCTTTGAGCATTGAGAGAACAACCGGTGAGAGAAGACCGAACACCGTGCTGGTGGCAAGAGCCGCGATTGCCCGGAAGAAGCGCATTCGAACGAACACAATAATAGCGAGGAGAATAAAAAAGGGAACCCATAGATAAAGAGAGAACCCGGCGGCAAAAGAAAGGAAGGGCATAAAGAGTAATAATATATGCAGGGGTCTTAGACCCTGCCAGTAGAGCATAGCGGCAAAAGGTGGTATCAGGCATAGGGCGGTGCTCAGGTCGGGCTCAACGAGGATGAGCAAAAGCGGAATTACCATTATCAATATCGGTCCGGCAAGGCTGGCAAAGTTGGGTTTAATTTCTCGTTTATAACTTAAGTATTTGGCGAGCATTAGCGTGACGGTAATTTTAGCAAACTCTGAGGGCTGCAAAGAAATTGAGCCGATTTGGAACCAGCGCCGGGCACCGGGACCGGTACCGAAGAATAGAACAGCAAGCAAAAGCAGTAATGTTAAGACATAAAGAGGTTCAGTTAAACCGTAAATGATGCGGCGGGGGATTAAGAAGAGTATAAAAAGACCAGCAAGTCCAATTGGAACAAATATTGCCTGGCGAAAAAGGTAACGAATTCCGCCGGTAGAATAGATGGCAAGAAGACCCATTGTGATTAGAACTAAAGTAAGAGCGAAGAGCAGGATGTCGAATTGCCTTCGGTTAGCGTTCATAAGAGAAATATGCCCTGATTAACTCGCCAACAATCGGTGCCGCAACGGTACCCCCGTGGCCCGCATTTTCTACTAAAACCGCAAAAACAACTTCGGGTGCTTCAGCCGGCGCATAACCCACAAACCAGGCGTGGTCCGGACGGGGTGGGTTTTGGGCGGTACCGGTTTTGCCGGCGATGGTGATTTCGTTGTGTTGGGCAGCACGACCGGTGCCGAATTCGACAACCCGGGTGAGCGCTTTTTTAACTTGTCCAAGGTCCGGTTTGTTGATTGGCACATCGATGCGATAGGGTCGGGTTGTTTTTAACCAAGTTCCCGCCGAATCAATTCGGGAGACAAGGAATGGCTTGTAGTAATATCCTTCGTTAGCGATACAGGCGTAGAGGGTTGCCAGTTGCAGGGGCGTTAGCATAATCTCACCCTGGCCAATGGCGAAATTGAGCATTGTACCTCTGGTCCATTTACCTTTTCCGTAACGGCGGTCGAGATACTCCCGGGAAGGAATATTACCCGGACTTTCACCCGGAATATCGATACCGGTTGGCTTGCCGAGGTTCAGGCGGCGGCAGAATTCTACGAGGCTGTCAAGGTTGAGGCGCAGTCCAATCTGGTAAAAGTAGACATTGCAAGATTGTTCGATGGCACCAAGTAAGTTGAGTTTACCATGGGCGGACCAGCATCGGAATGTACGGTTGCCGTAACGAAATGACCCGGTGCAGGGTAAGAGGGTGGTCGTGGGCGTGACGACCTGGTCTTTGAGGGCGGCGAGCGCCACGAGCGGTTTAAATGTGCTCCCCGGAGGATAACCTGAAGAAATTGCCCGATTGTAAAATGGTTTGGAAGGATTGTTGACGAGACTTTTCCAGACTGTCGGGTCGATGGTAGACAAGAAAATGTTCGGGTCGAATTGGGGCCGAGACAAAAGGCAGATGATTTCACCATTTTTGACCGATATGCCGATGACTGCCGCCCGGTCATAGTTTTTAGTAAGTTCGTTGGCGAGTTGCTGGAGGCGGTGGTCAATAGTGAGATAAACATCCTTTCCGGGAACAGGAGGTTCGGGTCTTTTTTCAGGTAAAGGACCGATTTCTCGGCCCCGGGCATCGACTTCAACAAATTCATAGCCATCTTTGCCGCGCAGGACCTTTTCATAGCTGGCTTCGACACCGGTCCGGCCGATATAATCCAGGCGACGGTGAGTAGAATCTTTAACGAGCTCCTCTTCGGTGACCTCTCCGAGATGACCGATGACATGGGCGTAAAGGTCACGGTAGGGGTAATTTCGAACCGGGTCAATTCGGATTAGTACCCCAGAGAGGCGAAAGTTGTTTTCCTGGATTCGGGCAACGATGGCCGGATCGGCATTGCGGTAGATTGTAACCGGTGAAGGGAAGGCGACAATTGGTTCCAGTCGCCGTTTGAGCTCAGCAAGGGGTAGATTAATGATGTTGGCAAGTAATGTCAGGGCACTGTCGTTTGTTTCGGTGGGGATTACGGTAATGCTGAATGAAGGGCGGGTATCGGCAAGGAGAATGCCATTACGGTCATAGATACGACCTCGTGGCGCCGGCAAGACAATTTTACGAATCCGGTTGCGGTCGCTCAACCGGGCATACCGAGCACCACGCATCAACTGGAGATAAGAAAGACGCAGACTTAGGATGCCAAACAGGATGATGATGATATGGGTTAATCTTTTCAAGCGGTTTTTCATTTCTTCGAATGTCGGTAGAAGAGGGCAACGATTGCTGGTTCGGCAAGGGGGGTCAAGGCGAGCGTCAGGGTTGTAGTGATCAGGAGCGAGCCAATGGTAATCGGGTTTTTATCCGCAAGGTGGTATAAACCGTATTGCAAAATTAGTCCGATCAAGGTGAAAAGGAGGTTATGCCAGCGGTTGCGATAAAATAGATTGCGAACCACAGCAACGCCGTAACCAACGCCGCCTAATGCTAACATTTGAACACCGAGAGTGGTTGGGCTGACAAGGTCGAGACAGAAACCAGCCCAGATGCCAAGGAGGGTAGCGGTGAGGCGGTTTTCGTAAAGGGCAAATACAATCAGGGCGAGGAGAACAACCTGGGGTCCAATTGAGAACAGTGTGCTCTGGAGTATAAACAGGAGGTAAAGGAAAACAAATGCAAAAAACGGGCGCATGATTTACTCCGGGATTTTTATTTCCGATGGCTGAAGGTTGTCAAGCCAGTTATCGTACGGGGCAACGGGTGTGATGACGACAAATACCTGTTCGACCCGACTGATATTGATGAAGGGTTTGACACTTACCGGTTTAAACAGGGCATCAGGCTGTTCCGGAGTTTCCGCAACTAATCCGAGGCGTAGTCCTTTAGGGAAGACGCCACCGAGCCCTGATGTAACAATGGTATCACCAATCTGGAAATCGGCATCTTTATTGACATAATCCAGGACCAGTTTTTCTTCAAGTTCAGGACGGGCGAGGGCAATTTCGTGAGTGCGGGCGTTCATTACCGCTACCCGAAAGTCGGGTTCAAAAATTGTCTGGACTAAAGCCTGGTGGGGGGTAATAGCGATGACACGACCGACGATACCTTCCGGGACAATGACCGGAGAACCGATTCGGACTCCACCGTTGATGCCCTGGGAAATAGTCAGGTATCTTTTTAGAGTGGTGAGGTCACGGGCAATTACCCGTGCCCGTATCAACTGCAGTGAGCTGGCAGAAAGCGCCATTGAGCTTTCTGGAATGCTTAGAAGATGTTTTAAGCGGGCATTTTCGAGGGCAAGTTCAGCGGCAAGGCGTGCCAAGCGATTGTTGTCATCGGTGATTGTGGCAATTGTTGTACGGAGAGCGGTGATACCATGCAGGGGCGAGAGCAGCACGGTGGCGAACGGTGGTGCAATTTTTATTTTGGTGTTGGGAGGTAGTAGATAGACTACCAAGGAAATAAGTAATATTCCCCAGGAAATACGGTCCTGCCAGGAGCCAACTTTTTTTGCAGGTGACATTTCAGGTAACAGGGTGGAAAAGCACCGTGGGCTACTTGGTGCGGAGAATTAGTTTTTCGTTGACGCCGATATTTTCGAGGATTCGGCCCGCGCCCCGAACAACGCTCTCGATAGGGTTTTCCGCCACATATACCGGTAGGTTGGTTTCCTCCTTAACTAATAAATCAAGCCCGCGCAAAAGGGCACCGCCGCCACACATATAAATGCCCCGGTCAACGATATCGGCTGCCAGTTCGGGTGGGGTTTTTTCCAGCGCCAATCGAACCGCATCAACAATCAACGAAACCGGCTCTTCAAGCGACTCCCGAACTTTGGTCGAAGTGATGCGAATTGTTTTCGGGATGCCGGAGACAAGGTCGCGGCCTTTTACTTCCATCGTTTCTTCGGTGCCAGTAGCGTATGCCGAACCGATGGCGATTTTGATGTTTTCCGCAGTTTGTTCGCCGATAATCAGGTTGTAATTCTTTTTGATATAGTTGATGATTGCCTCGTCCATTTCGTCGCCGGCAACGCGGATCGAAGCGGCGTTTACGATTCCCGAGAGGGCAACGACGGCGATTTCGGTTGTGCCACCGCCGATGTCGATGACCATATTGCCGGTGGGTGCATCAACGGGCAGTCCGACACCAATCGCGGCCGCAATTGGTTCTGATACCAGATAAATCTCGCGGGCGCCCGATGCTTCAACTGAATCACGGACTGCCCTTTTCTCAACTTCGGTGATTCCCGATGGGACACAAACTATCACGCGGGGTCGGACAAACAGTTTTTTGCGCTGGACCATGCCGATGAAGGTTTTTAACATTATTTCCACCATTCCGAAATCGGCAATTACGCCGTCCTTCATGGGACGGACGGCACGAATCCCTTCGGGCGTTCGACCCAGCATCCTTTTGGCTTCGCTTCCTACGGCAACGACTTCGTGGGTTATCTCATCAACCGCGACAATTGATGGCTCGCGTAGTTCAATTCCCTTGCCTCGAACATAGATTAGCGTCGAGGAGGTGCCGAGGTCAATCGCGATGTCGTTGGTGAAGCGCTCGGTAATGCTCTGGAAAAATGCGGTAATACCCATTACACAAAGTTAATCTAAACTTCTTATTAAGTCAAGTTTAAGCAAATCTGTTTCCTTGACACTTGGTAAATGCGATTTATAATGAGTTTATTGACCCCTGTAGCTCAGGAGGATAGAGCGGCGGTTTCCTAAACCGCAGGTCGCCCGTTCGAATCGGGCCAGGGGTAGAAAGGAGAAACCAAGAGTGAGAGTAAAACACCGCGTGGGTAAAGAGGAACTTAAAGAAGACAAGTTCCAGCAGACGGTTGAAAAAGTAGCAGAGTTCTATTACGCCGACCCCAAGCGGTTTTGGATTGGTGTTGCCGTTGGGTTATTGGTGATTATCGGGGTGATTTTGCTAATTCAGAACCGACCGAAACCCGGGATCAACGCCGAAGCCGAACTGCGGTTGATGGATGCGCTGGGTAACTACTTTCAGGGTAACAACGAGTACGCCGAGCAGGCACTGAAAGAGTTAGCGGCTAAATTTGGCCGTGATTACGCCGGGATAAAGGCTCATTACTATCTGGGGAGTCTTTATCTCCGCCAGCAGCCTCCGCGCCTTGATGAAGCGAGACGCGAGTTTCGCATCTTTCTGAAGAAGTCAGGACGGGACCCGGTTTTAACTCCAGCAGCGTTAATGGGTTTAGCCGTGTGCGAAGAGAAGCAGGGTAACTATCTTAAAGCGGCGGTGCTCTATGAAAAAGTTTACCGGGGGTTTGCTCAATCGTCGCTTGGGTTTGAGGGGATGATGCAGGCTGGTCGATGCTACCGGCAAGCAGGGGCGTTGGATAAAGCGGAAAAGGCGTATAACGACCTACTGAAAAAAGAGAAAGGGACCAATCCGAAGGTTGAAGAGATAAGAAGCGAGCTTGCTTTTATTCGGGCTTTGAAAAACCGGTTGTAATCGAAATAAATGAAAGAGGCTTTAACTTTTGATGATGTTCTCCTTGTGCCGCAGCGGTCCTTTGTGCTGCCGGCAGAGGTTGATATCAGTTCCCGCTTCAGCAGGGGTATAACTTTGCATCTCCCGCTGGTAAGTGCGGCAATGGATACGGTTACTGAAGCGAAGATGGCGATTGCGATGGCACGGGCTGGTGGTATCGGGGTAATTCACAAGAATATGACGATTGAACAGCAGGCGGCGGAAGTGGCGAAGGTCAAAAGGGCAGAGAGTTCGATGATTGCCAATCCATTTTCGATAACACCGGAGCGAACTGTTGCCGAGGTGCGGGAGTTGTTTGCTCGCTATAATATCTCCGGTTTACCGGTGGTTGATGAAGAAGGTCGTTTGATAGGAATCGTCACCCGTCGGGATTTACTTTTTGAAGATGACGGTGCAAAACCAGTCCGAGAAGTGATGACCAGTGAACGGCTGGTGACCGCACCGGAGGGGACCGGGTTTAAGCGGGCAAAGGAGATTCTAAAGAAAAACCGTCTGGAGAAGTTGCCCATTGTTGACCGGCAAGGAAGGTTGAAAGGCTTGATTACCGCCAAAGACATCCTGAAAAGAGTTGAGCATCCCAATGCGACGGTCGATAACAAACACCGCTTGCGCTGTGCCGCGGCGGTGGGTACGGGTAAAGAGGCGCTGGAACGAGCTCGGGCACTGGTTGCGGCTGAGGTTGATGCGATTGTGATTGATACCGCCCATGGCCATCAATCGCGGGTACTGGAAACGGCAAAGAAATTACGCCGGCTTTTCTCTCAACTGGAAATAGTTGCCGGTAATGTTGCAACCGCGGAAGGGGCAATCGCTTTAGCGAAATGCGGGGTTTCAGCGGTTAAGGTGGGAATCGGTCCTGGTTCAATCTGTACAACTCGGGTTGTTGCCGGCGTTGGTGTTCCACAACTTTCCGCGATTATGGAGTGTGCCCAGGCGTTGCGGCGTTATCGGATACCCCTGATTGCCGATGGTGGCATCAGATTTTCGGGCGATGTTGCCAAGGCGCTGGCGGCGGGTGCTTCTTCGGTGATGATGGGCAATTTGCTTGCCGGGACCGATGAAAGCCCAGGTGAAGATGTTTTACTCGAAGGTCGAAGGTACAAGGTTTATCGGGGGATGGGTTCGATTGATGCGATGCGGCGGGGTTCGGCAGACCGTTATTTTCAGGAGAGCGGGGTTGAGCTTGTGCCGCAGGGGATTGTAGGTAGAGTGCCTTATCGGGGCAGCGTGCGCGATGTCCTTTTTCAGCTTGAGGGTGGAGTCCGCGCCTCTATGGGGTTCTGTGGTGCCCGCACCATCACTGAGTTTCAGAATCGGGCAAAGTTTGTGCGCATCACCAATGCGGGATTGCGCGAGAGCCATCCGCACAGTGTCACAATAATAAAAGAGGCACCTAACTACGAGGTGCCTCCAGAAGAGCATTTAGATTAGAAACCCAGACAGTTGATATTTAAGCCGGTGCCGGCAGGATAAACCCTTCTTTCATCATCCATTGGGTCATCTCGCGTGCCTGTTTGATTTTTTCGGTTGCGGTCTTCAACAACTGTTCGCGCGTCATTGTAATCCGGGCAACACCCTGTTCGACTGCCTTCATTCCTACTGCGGCGGCTTCTCGAGGAAATACCTCCCAGTCGTCCATTGTCGGAATCAGGTAATCTTCGCGTAAACCCCGGTCTTCAGCGACCCGGGCAAGTTCCAGTGCCGCAGCGATACACATCTCATCGGTGATGGTTCGGGCGTTTACATCAAGGGCGCCCCGGAAGATACCGGGAAAACCAAGCGAATTGTTCACCTGATTAGGGAAGTCGCTGCGGCCGGTGGCAACAACCCGGGCGCCCGCTTCAATCGCCTCCCAGGGCCAGATTTCAGGAATTGGGTTGGCACAAGCGAATACGATTGGGTCTTTAGCCATCGTTTTTATCCACTCCGGCTTGACAACACCAGGTCCAGGTGTTGAGAGGGAAATTAAAACATCGGCGCCTTTCATCGCATCGGCAATTGTCCCCCGCACATTTTCATGATTGGAAATCTGACACATATGCCATTTTTCTTTGAACTCTTCCTGAAGTTCCGTTCTGCCTTTGTGCAGGGTGCCTTTTGAGTCACACATTATAATGTTACCCGGTGTGACACCGCCTTTGATGATAACCCGGGCGATGGCGATGTTTGAAGCGCCGGCGCCCAGCATTGCGACCTTTACCTTTTTGATGTCTTTACCGACGATTTTCAAGGCGTTGACCAGACCGGCATAAGTAACCGCGGCGGTGCCCTGCTGGTCATCATGCCAGACCGGGACATTTAACTCGGCACGCAGTGTGTCGAGAATTCGAAAACATTTGGGCTGAGCGATGTCTTCAAGGTTGAATCCACCGAAAGAGGGTTCAAGCAGTTTTGCGGTACGGATGAATTCGTCCGGGTCTTTGGTGCGGAGCGCAATCGGGACGGCATCAACCCCGCCGAGGTATTTAAAGAGGAGCGCCTTGCCTTCCATTACCGGCATTGATGCTTCGGGTCCAATATCACCGAGACCAAGGACCCTTGTGCCGTCGGTCAGGACGCAGATAGTATTTGCCCGGTTGGTGTGAACAAATGATAGGTTGACATCTTTCTGGATGGCTTTACAGGGTGCGGCGACGCCCGGAGTATACCAGATGGCAAAGTCGTTGAAGTCACGGACACAACATTTCGCAACAACCTGGATTTTCCCTTTATAAAAAGGGTGTAACTTCATCGCGTCTTCCGCCGGCTTTTTGGCTTTTGCAACCAGGCTTTCAATTTCTTCCGGCGACAGTTTTTTCATCTTCTAACTCCTTTCAGTTTAAGTGGTTGGTTTTAACCGTGGGCTCGGCGCTTTTAAGAAAAAGAAGACAATCAGGGCGGCAACAAAGCATAACAAGGCGGTGACGATAAACGCAGCATTGTAGTTGCCGGTAATCTCTTTCATCCTCGGGGCAAAGATATTGGAGAGTAAACCCCCGACACCATAAGCGGTGAAAACCAAACCATAGTTGATTCCGGAATTTTTTGTCCCATAGTAGTCGGCGGTGACCGCCGGGTAAATTGCGAGGTAGCCGCCGAAACTGGAACCGACCAGAGCAATCCCGAGCCAGAAAATTGCCGGTAACGCGGGAATCAAGAAGTAGCCGATGATGGCAATGGTGTTGATGAGAAACATCAACGATAAGGCTCGGGCTCTACCGATACTATCGGAGACCCTTCCCCAGAAGATTCTTCCGAGGGTGTTAAAAATCGCAAGGACGCTGACACCGATGGCGGCGGTTTCTTTACTAAAACGAGCCATCTCCTGGGCAATGGGAGAAGTTTGACCGATAATCATCAATCCGGCAGCGCATCCGGCAAAATAGGTTAGCCAGATAAGCCAGAACTGGGCTGTTTTCATCATCTGACCGGCAGAGAAGTCGGCAAGGGGCTGAGTTCGGGTTGCGGTTTGAGGATTCCAGCCGGCAGGACGATAACCGGCAGGCGGATTTCTTAAAATCAGGGCACCGATAAGGATTAAGACAAAATAAGCGATACCCAGATAGCGAAAGGTTAGAAATGGTCCGATGTTGTCAATCATCGCCCGGGCAAGTGGTCCGACAATAAGGGCGCCGGCACCAAAGCCAGCAACCGCCAGACCGGTTATTAACCCTCTTTTGTCCGGAAACCATTTGACACCGGCAGAAATGGGACAGACATAGGCAAAACCGATACCGATACCGGAAACGACGCCGTAGGCAACGATAAGCATTACGATGTTCTGGGCAAAACTTGCGAGAATCATACCGGCGGCAAGCAAGACGCCACCAATAATGGCGACAACTCGAGGACCAAATTTGTCTTGAAGGCGGCCACCGATAACCGTTGCCAGAGCAAAGAAGATGAGAACAAACGAAAAGGGAAGGGAAGCCTGGGTGGCGGTTATCTGCAGGCTGCCCTCGAGCGGTTTGCGGAAAACACTCCAAGCGTAGATTGCACCGAGGCAGAGTTGAATCAGGATTGCACCAACGACGATAAACCAGCGATTGAAAGGTTTACTTTCACTCACGAACAGCCTCCTTTTGAATTTGGGTTGAAATTGGACCGGGGCGTCTGGTTTTCAAACGCCCCGGTTTCGGTGCTACTCATCTAAGGTTGAGATATCGCCAATCGGCTTGCCCAGAGCCTCGGCTTTAAGTAGTCGGCGCATGATTTTACCCGAGCGGGTTTTGGGCAGTTTGTCCCGGAACTCGATAGATTCGGGCCGGGCGATTGGTCCGATTTCCTGCGAGACCCATTTTTTCAGTTCTTCAACAAGGGCATCGCTGGGCTGGAACCCAACTTTGAGGGTCACATAAGCCTTCGGAACATCGCCTTTGATTTCGTCCGGGATACCGATGACCGCGGCTTCGGCAACCGCAGGATGGGCAACGAGTGCTGACTCAATTTCAGCGGTGCCGAGGCGGTGTCCGGCAACATTGAGCACCTCATCGGCGCGGCCCCGGAACCAGAAGTAGCCGTCTTCATCTCGGGTACAGGAGTCACCGGTGAGGTATTTGCCCTTGAACCGAGACCAGTAGGATTGGACATAACGGTCCGGGTCTTTGTACAAAGTGCGAAGCATTGAGGGCCAGGGTCGGAGGATGACCGCAAAGCCATTTTCGTTCGGTTTGACCGGATTGCCATTCTGGTCCACGACATCGGCGGAGAATCCGGGCAGCGGTCGAGTTGCGGAACCGGGTTTTAATGGGGTTATGGGCAGAGGTGAAATTACGAATGAACCGGTTTCGGTTTGCCACCAGGTGTCCATAATTTGAAGTTTATCACCACCGATGTGTTTGCGGTACCAGCGCCACGCTTCAGGGTTGATTGGTTCGCCAACTGAACCGAGTAAGCGTAGCGAGGAGAGGTTGTGTTTTGCCGGGTACTCTTCACCAAAGCGCATAAACATTCGGATGGCGGTAGGTGAGGTG
Source organism: Caldifarciminota bacterium (assembly GCA_037441285.1). GTDB lineage: Bacteria > Hydrothermota > Tepidihabitantia > Tepidihabitantales > Tepidihabitantaceae > Tepidihabitans. Next base: position 17,391 of record JBBISL010000002.1, on the reverse strand, counting down.
TAGAGAATTGTTACCTTTTCCTTCTCGATGATTGACCACCAGCGGTCTGGTGCCGGATAGTCGGGCGCGCCTTCGTAAAGAATGGAGGTGGCACCCAACATCAGCGGTGCGTACACGATGTAAGAGTGGCCCGTAACCCAGCCGATGTCAGCGGCACACCAGTAGATGTCATCGGGTTTGATGTCAAATACAAATTTCAATGTGGTGTAGGTGCCAACCGCATAGCCGCCGTGGACATGAACAACACCTTTGGGTTTGCCGGTGGTGCCTGAGGTGTACAGGATATACAGGATATCCTCGGCATCGAGCGGTTCGGTTGGACATTCGTCCGACTCCTTTTTGGTGATTTCGTGCCACCAGAGGTCGCGGCCCGGTTTCATATCCACCGGATTACCAGCACGCTTAAATACGATGCAGTGTTCGATGGATGGCGATTCGGCGAGTGCCGGGTCAGCGTTTGCCTTCAGGGTGACGAGTTTACCCCGGCGATAGGCGCCATCGGTGGTTATTAAAACCTTCGCGTCGGCATCCTGAATACGGTCGCGCAGCGAGGCAGAGGAGAATCCGGAGAACACTACCGAATGAATCGCGCCGATTTTGGCACAGGCGAGCATCGCCACCGGTAACTGGGGAATCATCGGCATAAATATCGTCACCCGGTCGCCCTTTTTCACGCCAAGACGCTTTAGGGCGTTTGCCAGTTTGTTAACCTCTTTATAAAGTTGGGCATAGGTCCATTTTTCCACTTCGCCTGGTTCCGAGTGGTAGATGTAGGCGACTTTGTCTTTGACCGCGGTCTTCATATGCCGGTCAACACAGTTACAGGCGATGTTGAATTTGCCACCGATAAACCACTTATAGAATGGAGCCTGGGATTCATCGAGAACCTTTTCCCAGGGTTTAAACCATTCCAGTTCCTTTGCCATTTCGCCCCAGTACCAATCAAGGTTGCGCGCCCGTTCCAGGAGTTCATCCAGGGTTTTGATGCCGTGCTTCTTCATAAACGCCATCACATTGGAGTTCTCCACCAACTCCTTTGGTGGCTCGTAAAAGTTCGGTTCAGCTGCCATTTATCCTCCTTTGATTTTTAATAAAATTCTTCTTATAAACAGTTTTGTAGTATAGGGTGTAATTAAGTCAGTGTCAAGCAGAAATGTTTTGTTGTATCATCGGGCGCTGATAACTTAAGGCGATAACCAAAAATTGTTCTATATTCCACCTGTTATGTTATACCATTAGAAGTCAATAAATTAGCACTGCGAGCGGTTGTTAATATCGATCTGGAAACTGTCTGCGATAGGGCGGGGATAAGGGTTCAGTGATTCACTCTCAGAATCAGTCTGTATCTGAGTCGGGGAACGGCTCTGGGAGCGACTCCCGGAGTGGTTTCGGAGGCTCTTGTGAGACGAGTTTATGAACTCTTTAATGGGTGAATCCTGAAATAGTTTGCCCTATCAGTAACTGAATCTTTTTCAAGGGTTAGGTTCTCGGATGGTAGTTACAATATGTTGACAAGGCGACCGCTTTTGGATAATACAATTATATACACACTAAATAGATAAGGAGGCGCTATATGCCGGTTTATGAGTTCAGTTGTGATGATTGCGGTCACAAGTTTGACATTGTCGCTACTCTGGCAGAGAAGGAGGCGGGTCTGGCACCGGTTTGCCCTAATTGTGGCGGGGCAAAGGTGCACCAGGTTTTTGGCCGGTTTACGGTTGTTGGGGGGTCAAAAGGTGAAGTGGATTTTGATGAGGGTATCGATGAGGATATCGAGGGAAATGAAGATTTTTGTGAGGATATGAGCGAACTGGATGAGGATTTTGGTGGTGAGGATAATCTGGATGAGGGTGATGAGGTTGATATCGATTAATTGCTCAAAGGAGGAAAGATGTTCTGGTATGACTGGATGGCGTTAGGGATTGTTTTAGGAGTGGCGATAATCCAGACGATACGGACAAGTAAAGCCGGGGGAATGGGGTTGACTCTATTTGAGCTGGGAGGGTTGGTTGTGGCGGCGGTGGGCGCGGTTAATCTTTCGGGTTCGCTTGCCGAGATGGTTGGGGTTCAGCGGCTTGTGATGCTGATAATTCTTTTTATTGTGTTTGCGGTAATTGGATTTGTTGTTGCCCGCTGGCTTTTCGGTTTGACCGGCTGGAGTTTTGAGTCGTTAGATGGTTTCTTCGGATTTGTCTGGGGGTTTGGTGCCGGTGTTGTAATCGCTCATATGGTACTGAGATTGATTATTGAGTCCCAGGGTCCTAATGGGGCGGTGGCAGCGAATCTGGTCAATGCGCCAATTGCCCGGGAGGTGTTTTATTTCAAAACCTGGAATGCGCTGTTGAACTTACTATTTAAGGCAAAATTGGGTCCGGATTTTAATCCGGATGTTAACTGAAAGGTATTCAGACAGTTTAGGGTTGACTGAAAATCTTACTTTTCATAGAATCAGGGTGTGATAGAAGTTTATACCGGCGATGGAAAAGGGAAAACGACCGCGGCATTTGGGCTGGCGCTGCGCGCCGCCGGTCATAACTGGCGGGTGTTAATTGTCCAATTTATGAAGGGTGACCCGGAATATGGTGAAGTTAAGGCGGTAAAGTTTGTTCCCGGGATTGAACTGCACCAGTTTGGATTGAAGACCTTCGTCAAAAGGGGTAGCCCGGATGAGGAGGATGTCCGACTGGCGCAAAAGGGGCTGAAGTTTGCTAAGGAGGCGATAAAGGGAAGAAGGTATCAGATGGTGATTCTGGATGAGGTCAATGTGGCAATTGATTACGGGCTGGTTTCTTTGAGCGAGGTGTTAGAGATTGTCAAGGATTGCCCCCGGGAGGTGGAATTAGTTTTGACCGGCAGGAATGCCCCGGCCGAGTTAATTGCGGTTGCCGATTTGGTGAGCGAGGTGCGCGAAGTTAAACATCCGTTTCAAAAAGGGGTTGTAAATCGTGTCGGCATTGACCATTGATGAGTTGTTAACCCGTTTTCGCAAAGGCGACCGCCGCGCCTGCGGGCAGATAATTTCGCTGGTTGAAAACAATTTTCCTGAAGGGACTTTGCTCCTTAATGCACTTTATCCTTTGATGGGCAAGGCGTATCGGATTGGTGTTACCGGTCCTCCGGGTGCGGGCAAGAGCACACTGGTAGAGAAACTGGCTCAGGCGTTTCGGAATGCCGGGAAAACTGTTGGTATCGTTGCTGTGGACCCGAGTTCGCCTTTTTCGGGCGGTGCGGTGCTGGGGGACCGGGTTCGGATGAGCGGGCTTTTTACCGACCCCGGAGTATATATTCGCTCGATGGCAACACGGGGGAGTTTAGGCGGGCTGGCGACCAAGACCAAAGAGGTGTGTGATGTGCTGGATGCGTTCGGGAAGAATTACATCATAATCGAGACCGTGGGTGTGGGACAGATGGAGCTGGATATCGCCGAGGCGGCAGATTCGACGATTGTGGTGCTGGTGCCGGAGTCGGGTGATGCAATTCAGACTTTGAAGGCGGGTTTGATGGAGATTGGGGAGATTTACTGTGTGAATAAGGGTGACCGGGAAGGTGCGGACCGAATGGTTCTTGAGATAAGGACGATGCTTGAGATGCGGGCGAAGAACGATGGCTGGTTCCCGCCGGTGATTAAAACGATTGCGACAACCGGTGCTGGTGTTGAGGAGCTTTTGCAGCAGGTTGTTGCGCATCGGCAACATCAGGAGAAGACGGCGCAGCTTACGATGCGGCGACGCCAGGCGCTGCGGATGGAGATTGAGCGAATTGTTGAAGAGAGGTTACGGCGGGAGTTTTTCTCCAAGCCGGAATTGAGTAGTTTTGTTGAACAACTTCTGAATGAGGTTGAGAGTCGTAGGATTTCTCCTTATCAAGCCGCTGCGCTGATCTGGGAAAAGGTGATAAAGGGATGATTCGGGAGGAGGAGAAGTGGTAAACAGTTGCAGATTGAGCACAAATCTGTTATCCCGAGCGGGCAATGAATGTTTAGCGGTATTTTTAGCATCTGGAAAAGGGAGGTGTAATGGCGCAGGATGATGTGGAAAAGATAAGAGAAGAAAAGGAGCGCTGGGAGAGTTGTGTTGATAAAGGTGACCCGAACCGGTTTTTGACCGTATCGGGTTTGCCCATTGATATCATTTATACACCGGCGGATATAAAGGAGCTGAATTATTTGCAGGACCTCGGTTTTCCGGGCGAATATCCGTTCACGCGCGGTGTCAGGCGGAATATGTACCGGGGCCGATTATGGACGATGCGGCAGTTTTCCGGGTTCGGAACCGCGCGCCAGACCAATGCCCGATACAAGTTTCTTCTGGCACACGGTGAGACCGGGCTTTCGGTCGCATTTGACTTTCCGACGCTCTATGGCCGCGATTCCGACGACCCGATGGCACGCGGCGAGGTGGGTAAATGCGGGGTTGCCATTTCATCGCTCGAGGATATGGAGACGCTGTTTGAAGGTATTCCGCTGGGTGAGGTTTCGACTTCGATGACGATAAACGGTCCGGCAGCGGTACTCTGGGCGTTTTATATCGTTGCGGCAGAAAAACAGGGGGTTCCGAGTGAGAAGCTGCGTGGGACAATTCAGAATGACATCCTCAAGGAGTACATTGCCCAGAAGTCGTGGCTTTTCCCGCCCGAGCCCAGTCTGCGCATCATCACCGATATCATGGCATTTGGTGCCGAGCGAGTGCCGAAATGGAACACGATTTCAATCTCCGGTTATCACATTCGGGAGGCAGGTTCCACCGCGGTGCAGGAATTGGCGTTTACCCTGAAAGATGGGATGACCTATGTGGAGGCGGGTATCAAAGCCGGGCTGGATGTTGATTCGTTTGCGCCGCGGCTTTCCTTCTTCTTCAACTCCCATCTTGATTTCTTTGAGGAGATTGCCAAGTTTCGTGCGGCGCGGCGCATCTGGGCAAGGGAAATGCGCGAGACCTTCAAAGCGAAAAAACCCGAATCCTGGCTTTTACGGTTCCACACCCAGACTGCCGGCTGCACATTGACGGCGCAACAACCCGAAAATAACATCGTCCGCACGGCGTTTCAGGCGCTGGCTGCGGTGCTGGGAGGGACGCAGAGTTTGCATACCAATTCGATGGATGAAACCTGGGCACTGCCAACCGAAAAGGCGGTTTTGATTGCCCTCCGGACGCAGCAGATTATTGCCGAGGAGACCGGCGTTGTGAATGTGATTGACCCGTTAGGTGGTTCTTATTATGTGGAGCACCTGACCAATGAAATGGAACGTCAGGCTTACGAGTATTTTGAGAAGATCGATGCGTTAGGCGGGATGGTTAAGGCGATTGAACACGGTTTTCCCCAGCGCGAGATTGCCGAAGCCGCTTACCGCTACCAAAAGGCGGTTGACGAAAAAATCAGGACGGTGGTTGGGGTCAACAAATATGTGCTGGAAGGAGAAAAACTGGAGATTCCAATTCTCAAGATTGAACCCGAAGTGGAAAAGGAGCAGTGCGAGCGGTTAGCCCGGTTAAGGCAGCGCCGGGATAACGCCCGGGTACAGAGGACGCTTAAGGACTTAAAGGACGCCTGCGCCGGTAAGGACAATGTTATGCACGCGATTCTGGAGGCGGTGCGGGCTTATGCAACATTAGGAGAAATCTGTGGAGCGATGAAGGAAATATTTGGCACTTATAAGGAACCGCCGATGTTTTAGGAGGTGAAATGGCAAAGAAACTGAGAATTCTTATTGCAAAACCCGGACTGGATGGTCATGACCGGGGTGCAAAGGTGGTGGCACGGGCACTCCGGGACGCCGGTTTTGAGGTAATTTACACCGGTTTACACCAGACACCGGAGATGATTGCCGAAGCGGCGATTCAAGAGGATGTTGATGCGGTGGGGCTTTCGATTCTTTCCGGTGCCCATATGACGCTTTTTCCGGAGGTGATGCGTTTATTAAAGGAGAAGGGCGGTGGGGACATACTGGTGTTCGGCGGCGGGATAATACCGCAGGAGGATATGGAACAACTTTACCGGATGGGTTGTGGTAAACTTTTTGGTCCGGGGACACCAACGGAGGAGATTGTTGACTATTTGAAGGCGAAATTTCCCGACCGGGTTTAGAAGGCGAATCGTGACAAATCAAAGGGCGGGCAGCGTCATTTTTATTGACAGCCCGACGCCGGCGGTTAGTCTTGATGGTATGAGGATACTGACGCTCGTTATTACCGGGCTGGTTTTGTTTGTTGGCTGTCGCCGGCAGCGTTTAGATTTCTTTCCGCTGGTGCCGGGTGCGGTGCGCATTATGAAGGTTTATGAACACAAGGTTGTGGACAAGGATACCACGGTGCATAATGAGGTGCGGGTTACCGAGGTTGTGCGGGGAATCAAGGATGTGCCCCAATTGGGCAAGGTTTGGGTGGTGGAGGCGCCGCTTGATTCCGGCAAGAAAACGGTCTATTTTTATGACCGCCAGGGCGATACGATATTCAAAATTGTGCCGGGTCGCGGTGGAAAGCCGGAGCGGATTTTATACCTGCGGCAGCCTTTAAAGGTGGGCGACCGCTGGTATGATAGTGAAGCCGAAAGGGAGTTGACCGAGGTCGTGGCACTTGACTCCGTAGATGTCCCAGCCGGCAGGTTTCAGAACTGTTATAAACTGGAGACGAAAAGCAATAAAGTGGAGTTTCACCAGACGCTCTGGCTTTTACCCGGATTGGGCACGGTGAAGCGGGAGAAGGTTCAACGCTGGCGTCGGGGCGATACAATGTATGAGTTGTTTCAGCGTGAGGAGTTGGTTGAATACCAGATTTTGAAAAAGACCCGGCAGTGAAGTGGTGCCCAAGGGAGTGGTGGTATTTAGTTGCTCCGGCGCTGCTGGCGGTGCTGGTGTACTTACCTACACTCCGATATCAATTTGTCTGGGATGATGTCAATTTAGTAGTCTATAGCAAAAGCGGTCTTTTGACATCGTTCGGTCACAGTTTCTGGCACGACAGCAAAACTCATCTGGGCGAAGACCCTTATTACCGACCCTGGGTTAATTTCACTCTTAAATTAGAACGGCAACTTTTTGGTCTTAAGCCGGGATGGTTTCATTTGAGTAATGTGCTGCTTCACGGTGTTATTACTTTTCTAATTGCGTTGCTCTTTTTCTGGCTGGTGAAGTCAAGTTTGATTGCGGGCGTTGCCGGTTTTTTCTTTGGTCTTCATCCGCTTTTTGTTGATAGCGTCGCCTATATCAGTGGCCGAACCGATTTGTGGGCGACTTTCGGCGTGGTTGTTGCCGCGATTGCCGGTTATCGTTATTTAGAAAAAGTTGACGGGAAAGCGCTTTTGCTGATGGCGGTTGGTTTTGCTATTGCGGTGTTTTCAAAAGAAAGTGCGGTTCTGTTTATCGTGGTTGCCGGATTGGGGGTTGTGACGCACTCAGTTCGGAAAAGGGCGGGGTGGTGGTTGTTAATAACGCTGGTAGGGCTGCTGGCGATTTATCTTGGGGCAAGGTTTTTTGTTCTGAAAAGTTTTTTAGGGGTGCGCGCTCCGGCGAATTTGAGTTCGATGATTTTGTTTACCCTGAACAGTTTTGGTCGCCAGTTGACATTTTTTCTTTTTCCATTGCGCACGCCGTTGTTTTGGGGACAGTTTACTCCAAGCGACCGGTTAGTGGCAGCCGGCATTTTGGGAGTGGGCTGGTTGTTAATTCCGCTCGCGGTAAGAAAAGTTAAATTTTCCCGTTTGTTGGTGTTAGCATGGCTATGGGTGACGGTAACACTGCCGCCATTTGCCTGGAGCATTCAGTTTGGTCCGGCGGGAAGGCTGCTCTATCTGCCGGGAATCGGAATGGCATTGTTGCTGGCAATTGTGTTGGAAAATTTTCGGGAAACAAAACCGAAACCGGGGCGAATTTTAACCGGGCTGGTGTTACTGGGGTGCGTTGCCGGATTGCCGGCGATGTTCAAGCGGTTGGGTTATTGGCGAGACGAAGTTCCGTTATTTTCCAAGATGGTTGAAGAGATGCCAGGGTATGCGCCCAGTTATTACAATCTCGGGACCGCATTGCTTGCTCAAGGCGACACCAGCGACGCAATTTCCGTTTTCAGTCAGGCGGTGGCAGTTGATTCCGAAGCGGTGGGTGCGGCACTGAATCTTGGGGCATTATTGCAAAAAGGGGGCCGATTTACTGAGGCGGAGGAGTTGTACCGGCAAATCATCCGGCGCCGGCCGGATTATGCCCCCGCTTATGTGAACCTTGGACTGCTGCTTTATCGGGAAGGAAAAATCAAACAGGCGATTGCTATGTTAAAAGTTGCCTGTGAGATGGCACCTGATGATGGAGTGGCATTTTACAACCTATCGCAGCTTTACTGGATTAACAAACAGGCCGATTCGGCGCTTTGGGCAATTGAATCTGCCTGCCGGTTAATGCCGGAGAACCAGCGATTTCGGGAGTTTTTGCAGAAAATGGGCAAATGATGTTTTCTTGACTTCGATTGTATCGGGAATAGAATTTATAAATATAATGGTAGTGGTTTTCTTGAAGGGAATGGAAGAAAAATGATTTCCAGCCGGAAAGCAAAAGCGATTGGACTTTTTTCCGGTAGCCTTGACTCAATTCTCGCGACAAAATTGATTACCGAGCAGGGGGTTAATGTTGTTGCCCTTCATTTTCAGGTGCCGTTTGCCGTGCCCGGTCGATTTCCGAACGCAGAGCAATTACAATCACTGGCAGATTTACTGGGGGTGAGTTTGGTTTCGGTTGAGGTCGGGGCAGATTATCTTGATATTGTACGTGCTCCCCAGTTTGGTTATACCCGAAATCTTGCGCCCTGTGTTGACTGCCGGGCTTATATGTTAAAAAAGGCAAAAGAGTTGATGGAGGAGATTAAAGCCGATTTTGTCTTTACCGGAGAGGTACTGGGACAACAGCCCTTTTCGCAAAATAAAAGGTCGCTGAAGATTCTGGAGAAAACTAACGGGTTAAACGGTAGAGTTTTGCGTCCGCTTTCCGCAAAGATTCTTGACCCAACAATTCCGGAGTTGACCGGATTGGTGCGGCGCGAACGATTTTTCGATTTTCATGGGCAGAAGAGGCGCCGGCAGATAAGGCTGGCACGGGAGTTCGGCATTGTTGATTACCCGATTCCCGGGGGCGGCTGCCTTTTGACCGACAGTAATTTTGCCGCGCGCTGTCGGGATGCGATTGAACATAACGAGTTGACCTTACCGGAAGTCAAGTTGCTGCGTTACGGTCGACATTTCCGGTTGTCGAGCGGAGCGAAATTGATTGTCGGGCGCAATGAAAAAGAAAATGGTGTTTTAGAGCAGCTGGCACAGGAACCGGAGATGGTTGTATGTAAAATGGTAGATGTGATGGGTCCGGTTGCGTTGTATCGGGCGAAGAAGAAAACTAAAAAGGATGCCGAAATAGTGGCACGGATTTGTGCTCGTTATTCTGACGCCACCGATGGGCAGACCGTGAAGATAAAATTCGGGGACCGGGAACTTGCCGTCAAGGCATTAAAGGATGAAGAACTGGGGGAATGGCAAATCGTCTGGGACCATGACCGGGCACCGGTAGCAGAACCGCTGGTAAAAAGGAGCATAAATGAATCAAGAGACAAAGGATAAAATTAAGAAAGTGATTGAGGAAAAGGTGCGACCCAACCTCAGAATGGACGGGGGCGATATTGAGTTGGTCGAGGTTACAGAAGAAGGGGTGGTAAAAGTTCGTCTCAAGGGCGCCTGTGCGCACTGTCCTTTTTCCAGTATGACGGTTGCGGTGAGTGTTGAGCAGACAATTAAGGAGATTGTTCCTGAGGTTGTGCGAATCGAGCCGGTGATTTAAGCCGGCGGCAAAAGGTAATTTTTTAGGGATAAGGCAACCCTTCAAGGAAATTCTGCCGGTAGGCAAGGCTGTAAGGGATGAGATAGGCAGCAGTAGAATAAAAGCCAACACGCCGGGGGCGACGGATAAATCGGTCAAGCAGGGCACTGAGGGCGTAGAATCGGTTTTTTACCCAGGCCGGGTCCTCTGGTTTAAGCATCGGATGATAGGTTAAGGGAACGAGATGTTTTTTCCCATCGGGACCATCGGTTATAAATCTGACTTCGACAAAATCGAGGTCAATTCGAGAGAGGAGGGTGGCGATTGCGTTGAAGTCCTTTTCGTCGATAGTTAGAGTAAGTCTGGCACCGACGAGTATCCGTCGGGACTGCAGGAATTTTACGCGATGATAAAGCTGTTTCGTCAATTTTTGGGAAGCAAGGGCGGTTTTAAGACGAGCGGTAAGGAAGGTGTCATTTAAATAGATTATTTTCGTCCCGGCTTTCGCGAGCAGGCGGATAAAATCGGGATAGCGGAACAGGGTGTCACCGGCATTAACCGACCAGTGGCGGCGATAGTTCCAGAGGATTTTAAACAGGTCATAGTAGTATTCTGGGAAGCGGGTGATGTCTTCATCAAGAAGGTGAATTTGTTTCCCGGGTAGTGATAGGATTTCACCAATGACCTCGTCTTTACGACGCAATCGGGTGTTTTCCCGGTAATAGAGGTATTCAGGACAAAGATGACGGAGCGGTTCGGGACAGGCACAGCCCCGCACAAATTGAGCTGTCTGGTAGAGGGTATTCATAACCGGTCTTTTGCCCAAACCATATTTCGGGACGACATAATTGGGTTGACAAGAGGCTTGATATAATGGTTTTAACTGGTGGTGCAATGCATCAGTTCGAATTTCAGCGAATACCGAAGTGATATCGCCTATTACCCAGTTGGTTACCCAAGGAGGAGGATTTGTGCCCCAGGCGGTTACAGCGGGTCCAAAAAGTATTACCGGCTGCTTGACCCGGGCGAATTCCTCTACTAACCAGCGAGCAGTTTCTTCCTGTCCGAAGTTGCACCGGGCGAGGATTAGGTCAAAGTCCGGGGAGGCTTCTATTTTCTCTACCCGTTCATCAAGGTAGATAAACTGGTCTGAGACACACAGGGAGGCAAGACGGCTGATTTCTATGTCGGGGCGGAGAAATAACCAGGCACCTTTAGGAGGATAACCCGGGGCAAATCGGTGCGCTTCATCAGCCAGCGCAACTGCAAGGATTTTCACTTTTTGATAATCCTCAGCAGGTCGTTAAAAATTGTGAATGCGATGAGGAGCCCGATGAGGAGCCAGCCAATGTTTGATGCCCAGGTGAGTTCTTTGTCCGACAGACGGCGGCGCCGAATGCCACCGATGAGGTCAAGGACGATTCGACCGCCATCAAGGACGGGAATAGGAAGCATATTGACAACAAACAGATTGATGGAAAGTAACGCCCAAAGGGCAAGAAAGTATTCTGAACCCCACGACGCCCCTTCATAGGCGATTTTGGCAACCATAATCGGTCCGCCGATGGCACGGGTTGAAATCTGGCGGGTGATAACTTTATAGATTATCACAAAGGTCTGTACGGTGATGTAACCGGTGCGGCGCAATGCCTCCCAGACAGCACGGGGCAGAGAAAGGGAAATGCGTGGCAACATTACCCAGACACCGATCTGGCCAAACCTTTCTTCCGACATCTGGTCTTTTTCAATCGCGGGTGTAATTGAATCAGAAAAAATCCTGTCACCGCGCTGAAAGATTATCGAGATGGCTTTACCGCCGTTGTTACGCACAATTTCGACAAAGTCGTTCCAGCGCTGGACATTTACACCCGCAACGGAGATTATTCGGTCACCGGGCTTCAGCCCAATCTTCGCCGCCGGACTTCCAGCCCGTACACGGTCGATTACCGGTGGCATAAACGGTTCGAGACCAAGAGTTTCCGGAACCGAATAGGTGAAGACCAATTGCTCGTTTTTCCGTCGCACCGTTAACGATATTTCTTTGCCGGCGTTTGCCTGCAGGGTTTGCTCCAGTGCCTCAAAATTGGGAATCGTTTCGCCCGCGACCCTGACTATAGTATCACCCGGTAGTAGTCCAATCGCTTCAGCCCGAGAACCGGGAGCCGGGTCAACTACTGGAGGCAGATACTTGACGCCAAAGATTAAGTACAACGCAACCATCATTACAAAACCCAAAATGAGATTAAAGAGCGGACCAGCGGCAATAACCGCAATGCGGATGCCGAGCGGTTTTTGGCTGAAGCCACCTTCCTCGGGGTTTTCTTCTCCAATCATCTTGATGTAACCGCCGAGGGGGATAAGAGAGAGGCGGTATTCGGTTTCACCAAGTTTCTTTTTGAAAATAACCGGTCCGAAACCGACGGAGAACGATTCCACTGGGATGTGGGCAAGTTTGGCGACAATCAGATGGCCGAACTCGTGGAAGGTGATAAGGACCCCAATAAATATGATGACCAGAATAATGGATGTTGCCATTTATTAGCTGCTGCTCCTTTCGATCAACGCTTGGCTGTAGTCAATGGCCCATTTTTCCGCTCGCCGTAGGGTAGCAAGCGTTGGGCGGGTGTTTTGCTTTAATCGCATAAACTTTTTTAGAGTTTTCTTTATTATACTGGGAATTGAACCAAAGGCAATTTTATTAGCGAGAAAGGCATTGACCACAATTTCGTTGGCGGCGTTGAGGACACAGGTTGCCGTCGGTCCGGCTGTCAGCGCCTCATAGGCAAGTTTAAGGCAGGGGAAACGACGAAAATCGGTGGGGAAGAAGTGAAGGTGCTGGATTTCTTCAAGTTGCAAGGGCTGGACCAGGGAAGGCAGCCGGTCTGGATAGGTGAGACAGTACTGAATCGGGAGTCGCATATCAGGATGGGAGAGCTGGGCAAGGAGCGAGCCGTCCTTAAATTCGGCCAGCGAATGAACAATTGATTCAGGATGGACAAGAGTGGTTACCTGTTCCGGTTTGATACCGAAGAGTCGGACGGTTTCAATGACCTCCAATCCTTTGTTCATCAGGGTCGCGGAGTCAACAGTAATTTTTTTGCCCATCTTCCAAACCGGATGGCGCAGGACCGTTTCGGTCCGGGCGTCATGGGGCGGGCCCTTTTGCCAGAAAGGTCCGCCTGAGGCGGTGAGGATAAGTCTGCGAACCGTCCCTAAATCCCGACCATTAAGGCATTGATGTAATGCCGCGAGTTCGGAGTCAATGGGTAAGATTTGAGCGTGGTATTTTCGTGCAATAGCTGTGACCAGGTTGCCGTAACTGACAAGGATTTCTTTTGTTGCCAAGGCAACGGTTTTGCCCGCTTTCAGGGCGGTAATGACGGCGTCGATTCCCGCCGTACCGCTCATCGCCATCACGATGGTATCAACTTCATCAGAGCGGGCGATATCGGAAAGGACATCGACGCCTGTCTGGATTTTACAACTTTTGCCTAATTTTAGTTGCGCCCGTTCACTCGCTGCCGGGTCGGTGAGGACAACATATCGGGGCCGATAACGCCGGACCTGGTGGCAAATCTCCGGCACGGTTTGGTGGGCGGCGATGGCGACCAGTTGCAATTTATCAGGAAGATGCTCGATTACTTGCAGGGTGGCTTGGCCAATTGAACCCGTTGAACCAAACACGGCAATCCTTTTTGGTTTCATAGGAGTGCCTGGCACAAGAGTAAATCTTCTTTCGTTGTGATTTTGATGTTCAAAGGCGAGCCAGGAAGCAGTCGGGGAGCGATGTTGAGATGTTCGACCAGTGCACAGTCATCGGTGGCAGTTAGATTTTTCGCCCGAGCATAAGCATAGGCACGGCGGATGATGTCCAGACGGAAAAACTGGGGTGTCTGAATCGCCACCAGCCGAGAACGGTCAATGGTCCGGACGATTTGATTTCTCTTGTTAACTTCCTTGATGGTGTCAGATATCGGCACTCCGAAGGTGACTGCCGGGTAACGGCGGCAAGTCCGAAATCCCTGGATTAGCATTTTGGGCTTGAGTAGCGGGCGGGCACCGTCATGAATCGCGACATAGCCTTTTTCGGGCAGGTTTAACAGACCCTGTTCTACTGAGTCCATTCGTTCTTTACCACCGGCGACGACCCCAAGCAGTTTTTTGAACCGATAGCGCTGCAGCAGGTTTTTTACCATCCCGAGTTTTGATTCGTTTGTTACAACAACATAACCGCTTACCGATGAGCAGAGCTCAAAAGGGCGGACACTGTAAAAAATCAGCGGTCTGTTTTTAATGAGGGCAAACTGTTTCAGCCCTCCGAATCGTTTTCCCTGACCGGCGGCAACGATGATACCCCAATTAGGTTGGTTGTTCGCCATTGTCAATGTAATCGGGCAAGTGACGCCGGGGCATTTGGCTAATGGTACAGATTAGAAGTAATCGACCTTCATCGCATTACGCACCAGCGCCATTGTTTTTTCACCTTCCTCCCGGGCACGCTGGGTTCCTTTTAACAGGATGTCCCAGACCGTGTCCGGATGTTCTTCCATTTCAAGGCGCCGGTGCTGGATTGGTTCTAAAAACTTGATGAGAAGTTCGGCAAGGCGCTTTTTGCAAGGGACACAGCCGATTTTACCCTGCTGGCAGCGTTCTTCAATATCAGGTGCCTCTTGTTTATTAAATGTACTGTGATAGGCAAAGACGACACAAACCTCGGGGTGGCCTTTATCCTGAGGGTGAATTCGTGCCGGGTCGGTTACGGCTCGATTGACTTTCCGGGTAATCTCTTCGGGAGGGTCGGAGAGGTAAATCGCGTTGCCCAAACTCTTTGACATCTTGGCGTTGCCGTCGAGTCCGACAAGGCGGGGGTTCAAGATCGGCTCGGGTTCAATGAGAACCGGAGCGTAGATTGCATTGAACTTACGGACGATTTTACGGGTTAGTTCGATATGGGGCGCCTGGTCTTCGCCCACGGGGACAAGATGCGCACGACAGAAAGTAATGTCTGCCGCCTGACTTACCGGATAGCCCAAAAAGCCATAGGGCATTGACTCCTCAAAATTGTACTGGGCGGCTTCAGTTTTAATTGTCGGGTTGTGAAAGAGTTGCTGGACGGTAACCAGGTTGGCATAGACCGTTGTCAATTCGGCAATTGCCGGAACCATTGACTGAACAAAGATGGTCGCTTTGTTCGGGTCAACACCGCAGGCGATATTGTCCATTGCGACATTAAGGACATCTTCGCGCAATTTTTCCGGGCGGTCAAAGTTGGTCGTCAGTGCCTGGATGTCGGCAATGATGATAAAGGTTTCATACTCATCCTGCAGTTTGACCCGGTGGGCAACAGAACCAACATAATGGCCCAGATGAAGCGGACCGGTGGGCCGGTCACCAGTGAGAATGCGTTTCTTTTCCATTAGTGCGATTATAAGAAATTAGATGTTGTGGTCAAGCAAACGGCTGCGATTTCCTCGGCTTGACATTAGACGAGAAACCGGTATAAGATTTATCATTGGCTGGCAAACAAATTTCGTTTACCCAACGATGGGTTGGGTTGATTGTCTTTGGGGCTCTGGTTTTAAGACTGGTTGTGGCGGGATTTTACAAAAATCGACTTTCTCCGGGCGAAATAGTAAAATACCCGGCTTCAGAATCAGAATATCTCCGCAGGGCTTATATCGAAATCGGTGATTCCCAGCAGTATCAGGAGCTGGGGAGAAATCTGCGCGCCAAACTTTTTTTCTCCTGGGATGGTAAAACGGCGGTGACTTTTAGGACGCCGGGTTATCCGATTTTTCTTGCCCTGATAAACAACAACCCAATTTTGCTTTTCGCGTTTCAATCGTTGTTGGGTGCGTTGACAGTTCTTTTTCTTTTCTTGTTGGGCGATTTCTGGTTCGGCAGGCGGGCTGGTATGCTCGCCGCAATGTTAATGGCTTTTGACCTGCCGGCGATTGCTCACACCGGAATGGTGATGAGTGAGACGCTGTTTGTGTTTCTGCTTGTTGTCTCCTGCTGGCTGTTTTCGGTCGCGCAGCGCAGGCCAGCGGCGGGTTTATTGGCGATAAGTGGTGTGGTTCTGGGGCTGGCGGCACTCACTCGACCGGTTGCGCTTTTTGCCTGGGTACCTTTTCTGGCGGTGCTGGCATTAAAAGGTCGCTGGAAGGGCGGGTTACTATTTTTTCTTGGTTTTGTCGTAATGTGTGGCGGATGGATGGTCAGAAACTACTGTCATTACCGGCGGCTGGGCTTTAGCTCCATCGGCGGGTACAATTTGCTTTTCTACAATGCGGCGGCACTGGTTGCGGACCGCGAGGGGATACCGTTTCAAGCAGCGCGCGAAAAACTGGAACGGGATTACGCGGTTAAACTTACCGGTGACAATCCGCTCGATTTGGCGGCACAACTCGGGACAATAGCGACCCGAATCATAATTTCCGACCCGCTACGTTACGCAAAGGTTTATCTGCAAGGGCTGTCTAAAATCATTACGGGGATTAAATCGGACGAAATCGTTTTCCGGATAACAGGGAGTGAGCTAAGGCTGGCAACTTTTAAAAATATCTTGAAGGCAAGCGACCTGCCATTAACAAATAGATTCGTAACGGTCATCCTGGCGATTCTTGAGATGATAATTACCTTGGGGGTGGTGCTTTTTTCGCTCATTGGAATAGTAAGACGGCGCGATTTACCGGTGATATTTTTTGCTGTTCTGGGCTGGTACTTTCTTCTTGCCGCGGCGCCCTTGCCGGACGGCAGGCTTAAAATCCCGGCGCTGCCATTTTTTTATCTGGTTTGCGGATGGTTGATTTTCGCCCAGAGGGCCGGTGCAGGTGCCAAGAAATGAGCGGAAAGTAATGAAGGGAAAACCGGACATTTCGCTGGTTTTCGTAAACTACAATTCAACCGCTTTGCTCGAAAGGGCGTTGTTGAGCCTGAAACAAGCCGAGCCTGAACTGGACAGGGAGACAATTGTTGTCGATAATTGCTCCTATGATAGAGAAGAGGTCAAGAAACTTTGCCGACGCTATTCCTGTCGGTTGGTGCTTTTGAAAAAGAACCGCGGTTATGGAGCAGCAGCAAATCGAGGGTTTTTTTATGCCCGGGGTGATTTTGTTGCGGTTGTCAATCCCGATATTGAGTTTACATCCCAGGCGGTGAGTAAACTGGTGGCATTTATGACCGAGAATGAGGAGGCGGGGGTGGTTGGCCCGCAACTTTTATATCCCGACAAAACACCGCAGCCGTCTTCCCGGCGTTTGCCGAAATTACGTTATATATTTGCCGGTCGCCGTTCACCGCTGGTGCGGTTATTTCCACACTATGCACCGGCGCGGGAGTTTCTCTACGCCGATGTCTGGCAAAAGACATCGCCCGTAGAGGTAGAAGCGGTAATTGGAACATTTATGCTATTTCGGCGCGCGGCCTATATTTCGGTAGGTGGTTTTGATGAATCTTATTTTATGTTTGCCGAGGACCTCGATATCTGTCAACAAATCAGAGTAAAGGAATGGAAAGTTTACTTAGACCCCAGAGTGAGGATAATCCATTACTTCGGAGGTGTGCGGGGCCGCTGGCGTAGATGTAGGGAATACCAGCGGATTAAA
>JBBISL010000001.1:78662-152898 GCA_037441285.1 Caldifarciminota bacterium | reverse complement strand
TGATGACCGGCACCCTTCAGACCTGCTTTATGAGGGCCATTTGGATAGTGTCGTGCGTAAGGCGATAGCGCTGGGCATAGTTCCGATTGAGGCAATCCAGATGGTGACTTTGAATCCAGCTGAGTACTTCGGTTTTGAAGACCGGGGGGCGGTTGCACCCGGGTATCTGGCGGATATTGTGGTTTTGGGAGATTTAGAGAAAGTAGATGTTCAGATGGTTGTGAAATCGGGTCAAATTGTTATTGAAAACCGTCAGTTTAAAGCCAAAATTGCGGTGCGGGATGATAAAAAGGTTTTAAACAGTGTGCGGATACCTGTGTTAACCGTAAAGGATTTTGCGATTAAGGCCGAAGGCGAGTTGTGTAATGTTATCCGGGTTGTGCCCGGACAAATAATAACGGAAAGGCATATTCAGGCGCCAACTGTCAAGAATGGTTTTGTCGTGGCAGACACCCGACGGGACCTTTTAAAATTGGTGGTGATTGAAAGGCACAAAGGCTCGGGAAGAATGGGCAAGGGGCTGGTAACTGGATTTGGGCTTAAGAAGGGTGCATTAGGGTCGACCGTGGCGCACGATTCCCACAATATTATTATTGTGGGTACGAATGACCGGGATATGCTCGTTGCTGCCCGGGCGCTTAAGAGTATGGGTGGTGGTTATGTTGCGGTGGCAGAAGGCAAAATTGTTGCGAAACTCGCACTGCCTATTGCCGGACTTATGTCAAACAAATCAGCACACGAGGTGGCGGCGGATTTGCGGCTTCTCATTGAAAAAGCACAACGCTGGGGTTCAAGGTTGGAGAATCCATTTGTTACCCTTTCGTTTCTTGCCCTGCCGGTGATTCCGGAATTAAAACTGACCGACCGGGGATTGGTAGATGTAAGTCGCTTTGAAATTATCAATCTGTTTTGCCATGACTAAAAGGTATGTTGGTGTAATAGGTGCAGGGGAATGTGATGATAGTTTAGCACAAATGGCAAAGGAGATTGGCCAGGGAATCGCTCGGATGGGGGCAATACTGATATGTGGTGGACTGGGAGGGATAATGGCAGCGGCATGCGAGGGTGCAAGACAGGAAGGCGGTTTAACCGTAGGAATTTTGCCCGGAACGCATCGGGGTGAAGCAAATCAATTTGTTGATATCGAAATCGTCACCGGTATCCATGAAGCTCGAAATTTGATTATTATAAGAACTGCGGATGTCTTGGTAGCAATCGGCGGCTCCTACGGCACTTTATCAGAAATCGGGTTTGCTTTAAAGATGAACAAACCGGTTATTGGCTTAAAGACCTGGGATATTCCTGGAGTTTTAAAAGTGACAAGCGTTGAAGAGGTATTGCAACTGGTTACCAATGAAATTAAAAAATAAAAGGAGGATATATGGCAAAAGAGTACTTGAATTTTATCAACGGCAAGTTTGTGCCGGCAAAAACCGGTAAAAGTTATGAGAATCGCAACCCGGCAGATATTGATGACTTAATCGGGATATTTCCATCATCCGGACCCGCGGATGTCGATGATGCAGTTCAAGCGGCAAAGCAGGCATATCCTGGCTGGCGTGCCCTGCCCGTGCCGAAAAGAGGAGAAATCATCCGGCGGGCAACCGAAATACTGATTAAGCGCAAGGAAGACCTGGCACGATTGATGACACGGGAGATGGGAAAGGTTCTAAAAGAAACCAGGGGAGATGTACAGGAAGCGATTGATACCGGGTTATATGCGGCGGGTGAGAGTCGGAGGCTCTGGGGCAAATTTGTGCCCAGCGAGTTACCGAACAAGGTTGCATTTGTGACCCGGCAACCAATGGGTGTTTGGGGTATGATTTGTCCCTGGAACTTTCCGATGGCAATCCCTTCCTGGAAAATCTTTCCGGCATTGATTTGTGGCAATACGGTTGTTATTAAACCGGCAACATTGACTCCCGCATCGGTGCATGAATTTGTTGCTGCTTTGACCGAAGCCGGTGTGCCGGCAGGAGTAGTGAATATCGTATATGGTGAAGGTAGCGTTGTTGGTGAGGCGCTTTTGAACCATCCGGATATCTGTGGTATTTCCTTTACCGGTTCTTCAATTATCGGTAGACGGATTGCCGAGGTGTGTGGCAAGCAGTTAAAACGATGTTCACTGGAACTGGGCGGCAAAAATGCCCAAATCGTGATGGGAGACGCCGATTTAGAACTGGCACTGGAAGGTGTTATCTGGGGTGCGTTTGGAACTACCGGGCAGCGTTGTACTGCAACATCGCGGCTTATTATTGAAGCCGGGGTATATGACAAATTTCTTGAAATGGTTGTGGAGCGCGCGAAGAAACTGAAAGTCGGTAATGGACTTGACGAGACCATTGAGATGGGACCGCTTGTCAGTGAAGGACAGCGAAAAACCGTCCACAGTTATGTTGAGGTTGGCAAGAGTGAAGGAGCAAGACTGGTCTTGGGCGGCGAGCCGTTTAAAGGTGGCGATTATGACAAAGGGTTTTTCTATAAACCAACGATATTTGCCGATGTAAGACCTGGGATGCGCATTGCCCAGGAGGAGATTTTTGGTCCGGTGCTCTCGGTTATCAAGGTTAATGACTTTGCCGAGGCGATTAGTGTGCTCAACAGTACATCCTATGGTCTTTCTTCCTCCATCTATATCCGCGATGTGAATCGGGCGTTCAAGGCGATTGAACAGATTGAGGCGGGTATCACCTATGTCAATGCGCCCACCATCGGCGCTGAATGTCATCTGCCATTTGGTGGAGTTAAAGAGACCGGCAATGGCCATCGCGAGGGAGGCTGGACTGCGTATGAAATCTTTTCAGAGTTGAAAACGGTATATGTTGATTATTCCGGCGTTCTCCAAAAGGCGCAGATTGACACGGCGAAGGATTAGTTTGCAAATGTGAATAGCGCACCGGTTATTCAGGTAGACGGATTAACAAAAGATTTTAAGGGCTTTGTTGCGGTTGACCACATATCCTTTGAAGTTAAAATCGGTGAGATTTTTGGCTTTTTAGGACCCAATGGTGCAGGTAAAACTACTACGACACGGATGCTTTGCACCTTGACCCGCCCCAGTGCTGGTCGGGCTTGGGTAGCAGGTTACGATGTCCTTTCGCAACGGAGTTTAGTGCGGCGGGCGATTGGCATAATCTTTCAGGACCCTTCGCTTGATGACCGGCTAACCGCAAGAGAAAATTTGAAGTTCCATGCCCTGATTTACCGCGTTCCCAAGAGCGAACTCAAAAAAGGGTGACCGAAGCCCTGGAATGGATGGAACTGGCAGACCGTGCCGATGAGTTAGTTCGCAACTTTTCCGGCGGAATGAAACGGCGGCTGGAGATTGCTCGAGCGCTACTTCATACCCCGCGGGTTTTGTTTCTGGATGAACCAACGCTGGGACTTGACCCACAAACTCGTAACCGCATATGGGAAAGACTATTAAGGCTCAGGCAAACCTGGAAAATGACCCTTTTTCTAACAACTCATTATATGGATGAAGCCGAGTATTGTGACCGAATTGCAATAATTGATTATGGCAAAATCATTGCTCTGGATACGCCGGCAAATCTCAAGGCACACAACTACAGGGCGATTGTGTTATCTTAACCACCAAGGACAATAACCGCGCTGCTCTTGAAACCAGGCAGCGCTACAATCTCGAACCAACAGTTGAAGGAGAACGGTTACGCTTTGAGGTGAAAAACGGTGCCGAGTTTGTGCCGGGTTTGATAAAAGAAATTTCCGTTCCGGTGGTTTCGGTTTCGATTCATCAACCGACGCTTAACGATGTTTTTCTCAAACTAACCGGCCGGGAGATAAGAGATGAAGAGGCATCAGAGCACGAAAAACTAAAATACAGATTGCGGCGTATGGGTCGGGGCTGGCGCTAAAGGGGGTTGATTTGATTGACCTGTCCTGTATTTATATGGTGTGGCTCAGAGACATTATTCGGTACTTCCGGGAAAAGAGCCAGTTGTACGGGTCGCTTACCAGGCCGATTTTATGGCTTTTTATCCTCGGGCTTGGTTTGCGAGGTGGGTTTCGCGCCGTGCAAAATGTTAACTACACACAGTTTATCTTTCCCGGAATCGTAGCGATGACCGCAATCTTTACTTCAATTCAGTCTGCGATTTCGATTATCTGGGACCGGGAATTTGGTTTTTTAAAAGAGGTTCTTGTTGCCCCGGTGCCAAGGACATCAATTGTTCTTGGAAAATCCCTTGCTGGCACAACTCTTTCATTGATTCAGGGAAGCATTATCCTATTACTTGCTCCATTGGTTCGCGTTAAGTTACAAATTATGAATATATTACCGCTAATACTGGTAATCATTGTTATGTCATTTGCCCTTACCGGAATCGGCATTATAATCGCCGCGCGAATGAGTTCTTTTCAAGGTTTTGGGACAATTATGAACTTTGTGATAATGCCGATGTGGTTTTTAAGCGGCGCTTTATTTCCCCTGCAAGGTCAAATCCCCTGGTGGCTCAATTTTCTGGTGCGAATCAACCCATTGACCTATGGAGTTGACCTTGTCCGGCGTTTGGTTCTTGGTTTTTCTTTTTATTCCCCTTATTTTGATTTAGGCTTTCTTATCATTTTTAGTGTTTTGACCACCTTACTTGCGGTCTATTTTTTTAATCGCGGCGAGTATTAATTGTCCTCATTTTTGGGTGCTATTTTATCAGTCCGAGCCAGTCGCCCAATAAGAACTGGAGTCTGCCAATAAATAAGGAGAGCCGCGCCATTACCGTATAGCCAAATGAGGCGCCAAACCCAATCATTATGAAAATGATGCCGGTATAACTTAACGGTTTAAGAACACCTTTACGTTCGGTGGAGAAGAAGAAGTAACTGATGGTTGCGATAACGCCGAAGAGGATGATTACTGCCCAGAGTCCTGCCTGCCAGTGGGCAAAACTCGTCCGGGTAACAATGGTCGCTTTTGCCTGCCGGATAAGTTCGGCGTCAATTGCCCGGGGGATTGATGTTCCGGACGCGTAACCGAGGACAATGGCAATGGGAATGCGAATCAGCCAGGAGATTTTCGGGATGAACCGGGTAAAGTAAAGGGCGCCGATGATGGCGATGGCGATGAGCCAGACTTTGGTGGAAACCGGTGTTTGGGCAGACCCAACCCGGTCAAAAAGGGATGGGACAAGAATCCGATGCCAGTAAAAGGTTATTGCATAGCCGTTGGCAATACCTACATAGAGATGTTCAGCAAAACGGTAGAAGGGATTCTCTTTGTAAAGAAATGAGAAGATTGCCAGGGTCAAAATTGCGGCAATCCAGACCCAAGGGTCGGTTGACAGGTTCATTTTCTCCTCCTCCTTGTTGCGAAGAAGGCGATGTTGCCGATGAGAATAAATGCCATAATCGCCAGGTGCGCCGCAGTTTGAGAGGACATCGCTTCGGTACCTCGATTGCGCAATGCCCAATCCATACCGTTCTTCTTCATTCGTTCGTCAACAAGTTGCTCATATTCGGCGGCACCTTTCATTCCGGCAAGCATCCCGATGAATTGGCCGGAGTTGACATACGGGTAAAAATCAGCCGCCGAGACCGCGGTGATACCACAACTTAAGTTGACACCAAATTGGACCTGAGCGTAATTTATCCAGGACCGGGGGATTGCAGAAGCGGCGATTGTCACGAGAATGCCGATATCGTCATAATTTTTGATGTGACGCATAATCGGCAGGCTTTCGGTGCGATTGCCATAGTAGTCAACCGGGAAGACACTGGTAATGCGTTCACCCATACCGAGCATCACGGTGAGTACCGGCGTTGTCCAGCCCCAGAATACATAGTCTTCACCATAGATAATGGAGTCTTCACGGGTTCGGGCATTGCTGTTGAATTCGGTTGTTACCTGCTGAATTGCTTCCTCTGCTAATCCCAATCCGTAAACCGAAATGGCGAGAATTCCTACCCGGCGTTTCTGGGCAAAGGCATGGCGCATTAAAGCAACAACCATTGGCTGGAGTTCAGCTCTGGTGTCAGGAGTGAAGTCAACGGAAATCGCCAGCGCCTTGTTTTCCGGCATTGTATCAATGTAGTTAAAAAGTTTTTCTACCGTTGATGAAGGTTGAGGTTTAATTCTAAACGGGAAAAGCAATGGTATCATCACCACTAACCACAGCACAAGGTAAATCCAGCGGCGGTCAATTTTCTGAAGTCGGATAAGTATGTTTTCCCGGGGGGTGCTCATTTTCCACCTCCACCCAACCAGCCGCGTTCAATACCGAGAATGATTTTCAATGAGGTGGCGAAGATACCCAATTCAACGCCAAACAGGATGCCCCGTTTAGAAGCGGTATTGGGCACGGCAAGGATCCATTCAGCGAAAGCGGGCAGTTGGTGATGAATCAGTCTACCGAGCGGAACTGCGCCCAGCATCATTATGAATGCGGCAAGGAGTAACAGCGTTGCTTCAAGGTTGCGTGCCCGGAAGGCACGATAGGCGGCAGAAGACATAAAGAAGGCTAAAAGCGAAAACATCGTCGCGGCAAGGGGAACCATCATATTGGAGTAAATCGTTTGAATGTGGAATGAGAAGTTGCCGATACGCGTTGGTAAAATTCCAGGGCGGGTGACATCAATACCGCCAAATAAGCCGATAATTGCGGTAACAACCAGGGCGATAAGAGTGATGTAACTGTATTGCCAGAATTGGGTTTTGCGTTGAATTTTAATCAGGTGGTGCTGAACGATTGAACCGACACCGAGCACAAGACTGAAAGCGGCGATGATGCGCTGGACATCGTTGCGCATAATCTCATCGGCACTGCGGATTGCGGGATAGGGAACAAAGAAGGCAACGGCACCAAAGATACCGGTGATAAGGACAATCAATAAAGGTATGCGGCGCTGGATAATACCTCCTTAAAGCCAGTTGAGCACGGGTAGATTAAAACCCAACGCGAGCAAGGACATTAAAAGAATCAAAATCGTGATTAGCGCCTTGGAGTAATCCTGACCCTTAATAGCGCCGAGAAGCAGGGGTTCGCGCGAGATGTAGGCGCTTGCCGCATAAAGCTCTTCACCAATCAGAGTGTAGTCGCAGGCGGTGATAAAGAACGGTAACTGGGCAATGGCATCGGTGCCGGCAATCTGAATTGCACCAGTTGCCGCACCGGTTTCGGCAAGAATCAGAGATTCCGCCCAGAACATCCCAATCAGAAAGTTGGTGGCAGGCTTTTCTCGGGTCATAATGCCGTCAACCGCGGCAGCAAAGGCGAATTGCTGGTCGGTAACAAAGAAGACGATGTCCTGATGGAATGCGTCAGGACGGCCCGCTGTAGTGTAAGATTCCTTGACAACTTCGCGAGCAACGGTGTAAACAATCGGGTCACTGGTGGGAACGATTAACGGAGTTCCGAATTGGGCGGTCTTTTTTGCCACTTCGCCCAGGATGTTTAATGAGGCGATGGTCGCAACATCGCTCACGGTTGAGAGTCCGGGGACATACAAAGTTGCTCGTCCCATTTCAGTTGCTCTGCCCAGCGCTTCTTCCACAGCATCTAATCCGGTGATTCGGCGGATAAACAGGGAACGGTTCCTTTTTGCCCGGTTGATAAAATAGACAAAAATTAAACTTAATACTATGGTGCCAATGAGAGCAGGGACTGTTGATTTGTCAAACCACTGCGGGATAGCGATGGCAAATTGGGACGCTTCAGATTCAGCAGTTTCTGTTGTTGATGCGGCGAGGATTTTGTAGCGATAGGGTACCTTGTTTTGTACTTCGTCATCGACATAACGAGATGTGAGTCTGCCGACAAAGGCGAGTGTCTCCCACTCTTCTGAGCCTTGCTGTTGGCGTAACACCCGGTAACTGATCACAGTTGTGTCGGGTGATTTCTGCCAGGTGACAAGGAGTTTGCCGCCTTCGTCGTTGGGAACATCGCAGACGGTGATGTCGGTTGGTGGTAAAATCGCAATGAATAGTAAAATTAAGTGCCACATTAAATTGGAGTTTAGAGCAAACCAATTAGGTGTCAAGCAAAATGTAAATAATTTTGAAGAATGGCGATGTAACGCCGGCTTTTTAAATTAAGGTTCGGTAGACACCGGGACAATACGCAAAGCGCTGGTGAACACCAGGTATACATTCACCTTTTTATCGGGAAACATTGACCGAGCCGCAGCGGCGTAATGTTTAAGTTGCAGTTCGTAATACTCCTGGGTCAGGGTGGGAATCTCGGTTTCTTTTATCGGAAATGTTTTGTAATCATACACCCGCACCTCATTGGGTAGGACAATCAATCGGTCAATGCGGCAGTTCCATAAGGTCTCGCCGTCTTGATACATCAGGGGAAGCTCTGCGAAGGAGTCGGGCTGCGGCATAATAATTTCCCAGAGTGGGGAAGAGGTGATTCGTTTAATTTGCGTTGTTACAACCCGGGTTAGTTTATCTAAACGGTCCTGAGGAATGGAATTTTGACGGAGTAGCCGCACAATTTCTTGTTTAAGTGCGGGGTCTTCGGGTGCCAATCGGCTGGTTGAAAACATTTCAAAGAGGCGATGAAAAACATCACCAAGGACGATGGCTTCAGGGTGATGCCGGGAATGGTCGTGGGGTGTATAACGGGTTACGGAACGGACCTGCGGTAATGTAATCGGAGAAATTGGACCCTTTTTGACCACCGGTTTCGGTCCTTCTTTCACTTCCGGGACTGGTAAAACAGGTTCGGGTAGGGTGGTGGCATTAATACAATAGACATTCTCGATGTTAGCGTTTTCAAACTTAAACTCCTTACCATCAAAGTTCAGTCCGAGATGTTTTTTTAACCAGTCAAGTTTTGTCTTTTCTTTCCCGTCAGTTTTGGTACTCATTTGCCAGACGCCGGTGAGAAAGAGTGCATCACAGGCACGGGTACAGGCGACATAAAAAACCCGCTTCTCTTCCTCGATTTGCTTTTCGAGAACGGTTTGAAAAACCGGATGGTTTTTCCGAACATCGCGGTCGGGTAGGTAATATGCCTGTGCTTCAACGATGCCCTGTTCGTTAATCGTTTCGTCGATGATCAGGTCTTCTTTATAACTATTTCGTGCCAGGATTTCTTCATTTAGTCCGGGGTGAAATACGATGGGAAACTGTAAACCTTTTGCTGCATGCACAGTCATTATTTGGACGACATCCATTCCGCTAATCGTGACATCGGCACGTGCCTCGTCTTTTTCGCTGTCTTCGAGGAATTTTTTGATGCGGTAGAGGTTGATACCTTCAAGTTCCATATTTTGAATAATCTGAAGGAACTTTTTGACATTAGCCGCGCGCTGTGGTTCCCAGAACTTCTCCCATGCTCGGGTCTGGGTGAGAATTCGGTCGACAATCAAATGGAGCGGTTCGTAATTGACCCGGGAAAGGGCGGTGTTGAGGATTTGGACCGCAGTTGTGAGTTCGTGGTTATCAGTGGCAAACACGCTTACCCGTTCCCAGAGGGTAGGAGGAAAATTTTTAGCTGGGTATTGGCCGTTACTGATGACGAGCAGGTCTTTTTCTTTGATGCTGAATAAGGGGCTGCGTAATGTAATATAAAGGGCGATGTCATCTGCCGGGTCAATAAGAAAAGATGTCAGGGCAGCAAGATAGCGGATTTCGGCTTCTTGGTAGAATCCGGTGCCCCCAACTACCAGAAACGGAATTGAGTAGTCGCGCAACGCTTTTTCAATGGCGTCGAGCTGGGTGCGGTTGCGAATAAGGATGGCAATATCCTGGTAACGGCAGGGACGAGGATTTTCACTACCGTCGGACTGGCGCTCGTAAATTTGATAGCCGTTATCAATCAGCGCGCGAATGCGTCGGGCAACAATCCGGGCATCAATCTGTCGGCTTTCCGGGATGTTGATTTTTTCTTCTGGCGGGTGGAGGACAATTTCCACTCGACCCGGTCCATTTCTGGTGCGCTGACAGACAAATGGGGCATAGCGGGTGCACCAGGCTGGTTGTTCAGTTCCGGGTGCCATTAACCGGGAAAAAAGTGTATTGTTAAAGTGGATTATTGCCGGCAGCGAGCGGTAGTTGTTTTTCAGGGTGGTACGGTTGAACTTTTCTTTTCCCAGCCAGTTTTCCAATCGCTCAGCGGCTCGCGTAAATACCTCGACATTGGCGCCCCGAAATAGATAAATTGACTGTTTGTCGTCCCCAACAATAAAGATTGTGGGGGTAATACCCTTAGCGGTTTTTGCCCCTTCGCCGGCGCGCCACTCTTCGGTCAGTTTGTCAATGATTTCCCATTGGAGAAAGGAGGTGTCCTGAAATTCATCAACCAGGATATGGTCGGTGCATTCATCAAAGGCATAGAGGATATTCTGCCACTCATCATGCTGGCTGATAAGTTTAAGAGCAAGAAGTTCCATATCGTCATAGTCAACCTGTCCCAATTCGCGCTTCACTTCTTCGTAGGTTTTGAGAAAAATTTCTCGAAACAGCCAGAACTGATTGGCAAACTGGTACTGGGCACGCGCGTTGAGCAGCAACCATCGATAGCGTGTCATTAGTTGCGCCCACTTTTGTTCTTGAGGGTTGAAACCTTTTTTCCGGGGCTCATTTTCCTGGGTTAAAAATATCACTTTATTTCTTTCTAATAGTTGATAGGCAAGTTCAATATTTTCAGGAGTGAAATTTTTCGGGAAAAGGGGTTCATGATTTTCAATTTGAGATTTGGTTACGGGGTGGTTTTTTAATTGCCGGGCAAGTTCAGAGATTTCAAATGTTGATATATTTTGCGTTTGAACCCGGAGCGCAGCAATGCGCCGTTTGAAGAGCTGATTAAAAAGTTGCGACAGCTTATCCCAGTTTTGCTTAGTTTCGGTGGTTATCAGGTCAAGGAGCAACCGGTACTCGTTGGAATCCACATTTTCTTCAGCGATTTTCATCAGGGTGTCGTACTTTGTTTGTGACCACAAAGATTCAGAATCGGTAAGCGCCTGAGGGTTGGGGTCAATATCGAGGAGATAGGCAAATCGGCGTACCAGTGAAAAACAGAAGGAATGAATCGTAGAAATCCGCAGTCTCAAGATGTTGTCGCGTAAGAGTTGAGAGAGTTTGGGGTCTGTTTCCGCCGCCTTTTTCAGAATCCGTTCTTTCATTTCGGTTGCTGCTTTGTCGGT
Organism: Caldifarciminota bacterium; assembly: GCA_037441285.1. Classification (GTDB taxonomy): domain Bacteria; phylum Hydrothermota; class Tepidihabitantia; order Tepidihabitantales; family Tepidihabitantaceae; genus Tepidihabitans. The sequence continues at coordinate 141,792 of JBBISL010000001.1, read as the reverse complement.
GAAGGTGATGGTAAGAATCCGTTCGGGTGGAACATTTTGCCTTAACAGTTGGATGTACCGTTCGCTCAGTTGCTCGGTTTTGCCTGAACCGGCTGGGGCAAAAACCACTTTGCTCTGAAGTACGTTCATTTAGCCTCCGTTGTCATCTTCAGACGCCCCTGTTTTATAACCGCAGGTGAATTGAAAGTCGCAGTTGCGACAATTGTTTTTCTTACTGGGTTGGGCAATAAACTTACCCATTCTGATGGCTTCAACGATTTCAGCGGCGTTTGGAATTGCCGCCTGAATTAAATCAGCAACGGTAGTTTCTCTTTTGGCGAGCCAGTTGATTTCGGCACTGCGGATGTGATAAAAACCAATATTGTCAACATTCTTTTGCCCGAACTCTGCTTGTTCCGTGAGCAGGTGAGCATAAAGTGGTAATTGGAGATAGGTGCGGTATTTTATTACATCCTGCTTGGAAATCAGGTCGGCGCCGGTTTTGTAATCGAGAATTCGAACCGCTGTATCTGATGAGTCGATGCGGTCAATTCGACCCTTCACCTTAATGTTCGGGGCGATGGCGCCCTTGAGTACATATTCAGTTTTAGAAGGGAAAAATCCTTCTTTGCGTAATTCCTTTTCCTGTTCAATGAACCGGGGCAAAATGTTTTTGAAAACCCGACGGGTTACCTCAGCCCAGAACCGGGGTAATCCGGCATCTTTCAAAACTCGGTTGAGCAACCTTTCGGCATTTGATTCAATTTCTTTCAGGGATGGGATGGTGGCGCCGGAATAAATAAGTTTAAAGATGTTGTGGAGCAAAATACCCCATTGCTGGGCATCAACCACATACTCCGGTTCCGGTGTTATTTCCAGCCCTAACACATCTTCAAGATAAAAAATAAATGGACAGCGCCGATAGCGCTCCAGGGCGGTAACCGAAATGTAGGAGTCAGGACCAAATCGGTCACTGATAATCTCCTGAGCCTCGGGCTCAGCTGAGAAGTCAACCGAATGTGTGAGTTGTTCGAAGGTGACATTTGACATTTTTCCAAGATAGAGTTGGTGTTCTATTTCTGAGTAGATAACGGTGTTTTCAGTAAGATGGCAGGGTTCGGCAATATCAAGGCTGGGTTTAATGTCCGGCAGGAAAGGTGTGGACAGCACCGGATTGCCATCATGGGTTTCAGGAAAACTGAGGAATGGTTGATTAAGGCAGGAACCGAGCGTGCGGTGAAAGTGAAATCGCTGCCAGTCTCGATGCCAATCGATGTCCGGCAGACCCAGTTGTTTTCTTATCTTTTCGGGAATGAGCGGGTCGGGTTGATAGGCACCGGGCAGGGCGTTTTCGGTTAAGCCGGCAAAGTACAAATTGTCCGCGGTGATACCCAGCGTTTCTTCCATACCGAGGACAACAACCCCTTGCTGGTCCAGTTCCGAAGTTTTCGGGCTCAGGGATAGTAACTGATTGATAATTTTTACGAAGTCGGTGCGAGTTTCTTTACTGCCGCCAAATTCGGCTTCAAATTCAACGATAGTGTCAAGAATGTCGTACAGTTTTTTGCGGTCTTCAACCATTTCTGAACCAACTGGGTCGTCGGGCATGATGTTGGTGCCGTAATCAACGGTTTCAAGAAACTGTTTGAGCCGGCGTGCCTGACTGCCGAGTGTATCTGCCGGTTCAAGGATTTTTTCGGTGATACCAAGCGCCTGACGGACGCGTTGCTGAATTTCGCGTAGGAAACGGGCTTCCGGTTCGGATTCGTCCAGTGTTTCAGCACGGATTATCCTTTCGGCAATATTGTGCCAGTTTTCTCTGCCTTTAATGATGCCGGCGCGGCGGGAGACCATGTTGAGCATCCGGGCGGCGCGGTTACGGCTATTTAGTCCGGTGTGCGGGTCAATCGCGTTGTTGTCTTCAGATAGGCGCAAGAGCCCGGGGAAGAAGGGGGAGGAGAATGCGGCGGTCGTGGAAACCCGTTCGTAGTCGGTGTTCAGGGCGTTGAGGAGTTCGAGCACGGCAATTATCACAGGCGATGAGGATAGCGGTGATTCGGGATAGATGGTGAACGGGATTTCGTAATGACGAAAGATGCGGTTCACGAGCGGTGCGTACTCGTTAAGACGGGGAAAGACGACATATGTATTCTTTAATCCTGACCCCTCTGCCTGAATGCGTAGTTGGCGGCAGATGCCAGTAACTTCGTCTTCGGCGGTAGGAAAACGCCATATCGTCGGTACTGTTTCTTTGTTGTCTTCAAAGGTTAAAGGGTGCAATGTAAAACCCGGTTGGGAGAGAATAAAATCGTTAAATATCCGGGCAAGGTCGTAACCGGGATTAGGGTCAGAGGTACCATAGCCTAAAGCAAAGGTGTGTTCTGCCTTATCAATCAGCGCGGTAATAAGTTCCATCTCGAGCCGGTTGGGTGCAACAAAACTGTCAAAAATAAGGACCTTTATTGTGGGAACTTTTTCAAGGAGCCGTGGTGCCTGACTGAGAATGTCTTCGCTGTCAATCCAGCCCGATTTATTAAGGGCGCTGTTGTAATCGTTCATTATCTGGTGGGCGTCAAGTAAACGCTGGAGTACCTTTTCGTGACCAATGAATACATCCATTTTCTTTAGCCGTTCGGGTAGAGTGTTCTGTTCCTCGGGCGTGATGTGGCGTTTCAGGTCTTCGATAAATCGGGCAACAACCTGGGCATAACCAATTGTGACTTTTTTCTTTTTGCGGAGAAACAACTGGCGAATGAGAAGGGGCTTTAACTCATCGGGAAAGGGGCACCGGTCGCAATACTCACTGTTGAGTTTCAGGGCAAACTGGCGCAGGGTGAAGAATGCCGGCGGAACAAATGCCGATTTACCATAAATCTGAGCGAAGAGCACCTGAGTGGCGCGTAGTTTTCGGGGGCTGGGCGTAAAGTAAAAAATTTCCTGAGGTAAGACACCGGTTTTTAACACCGCCCTAAGAAGTTGTTCGGTGGCGTTCGGACAGGAAAATGGGGCAAGAAACAGTTGACGCATAACTAAGGGTCTAAGGTTTCAAAGAGTTAATTTACATCTTCCGTAAATTTGATTTTTTTGTCGAGCACTACTGCCGGGAGGATTGCAACATCTTCTTGCGGGCTTCATCCCGGCGCCTTTTCTTTAATATCCAGCGATGACGCATCCGTTTTACCTTTGTTTTGCTTCGGGGCATACTCCTCCTTTTATGGCAGCGATATTAATGGAGTCTTAATCAGTAACCTTAAACACCTCATCATGTTCATGGACACGTGCCGTTACCTTCATTCCAGCTTCCTGGCCGATTTCAAGCCGGTTTACCGGAGCGTGTTCAATCTGGAGCGATTCGACAATCTGGGTGTGGTCGGTGGTGTGACCTTTGATGTGAATTTTATCACCCACGGCAATTGGTCCATCGGTTGCCTTGACCACGGCTACGCCGATTTTGCCAAAGTAGTGGGTGATAACTCCGACTTTTGTTTCAGGCATTTTAACCTCCTTTTAAGGATAAACCTTTTCCAAAAGTCGCGGGAAAGGAATTGTTTCCCGCACATGCTTTAAGCCACAAATCCAGGCGACAGTGCGTTCCAATCCCAAGCCAAATCCGGAGTGGGGAAAAGAGCCGAATCGGCGCAAATCAATGTACCAGGAGTAGGCATCGCGCGGTAGATTGAACTCCTTGAGCCTCTGTTCAAGGGTTGCTAAATCATCTTCTCTCTGGCCACCTCCAATAATTTCACCGTAGCCTTCCGGTGCAATCATATCAACTCCCAATGCCAGGTCGGGGTTTTCCGGGGCACGCTTCATATAGAACGCCTTAATCTTAGCCGGAAAACGGTGAATCATCACCGGGGTGTTGAACGCCTGACTTATCACCGTTTCCTCATCACCGCCAAAGTCGTCGCCAAACTCTATTGGTTTACCGGCATTTTTTAGAATCTCCAGCGCCTCGCGATAGGTGATGCGCGGAAATGGCTTCTTTACCGCCTGAAGTTTGGTGATATCCCGTTCCAGTGTTTCCAGTTCTGGTTGTCGTTTTTCGAGGATGCGTTTAATTAGATAGTAAATCATATCTTCCATTAAGTCCATTGTGCCATTGAGGTCAAGGAAGGCGATTTCCGGTTCGAGCATCCAGAATTCGGTGAGATGGCGTCGGGTTTTGGACTTCTCAGCACGAAAGGTTGGACCAAAGCAGTAGGTCTTCCGTACCGCGGCACAGAGCGCCTCATTGTAGAGTTGTCCGGACTGGGTGAGATAGACCTGCTCGCCGTAGTAGTCAACCGGGAACAGGGTTGTTGTGCCTTCGACTGATGCCGGGGTCAATATCGGGGTATCACAACAGAGAAACCCCTGTTCTTCAAGATAGTCACGCAGCGCCTTGATAATTTCGTTGCGAATCCGTAAAATCGCTACCTGGCGACGGGAGCGTAACCAGAGGTGCCGGTTTGCCATCAAAAACTCGATGCCATGTTCCTTGGGTGTAATCGGGTAAGGTTCGGCAAGGGCGATGACTTTAAGGTCCTGCGCGGTCAGTTCATAACCTCCTGGTGCCCTTTTTTCTTCCCGTGCTATTCCGGTGATTTCCACTGCGGACTCTTGCGGGATTGAGTCGGCAAGTTCAAACGCCTCGTCAGGGACGCTGTTTTGGACAAAAACACACTGGATGATTCCGGTCCCGTCGCGTAGCAGGACAAAGCGAATCTTTCCTGAGGAGCGTTTGTTGTAAACCCAGCCGGTTAAACGAACCTGTTTGTCCACATATGCGCCGATTTTTTCAACTGTTGTATCCATTGGCTTAATTGTAAGATGACAGAGGATGAAGTCAAGCGGGCATCATCACCGTATTGATTCAGAACCCAAGATTCACAATGAGGTTTATGGTTTATTGGGCGTTTGGTGGTATCGGGACCACGGCTCCGGCATCAGGGATGATGTAAATTTTTGCTTTGTTACCCACTTCCTGAAACGCCGCAGCCAGCGCCTCTGAGATTGAATGGAACGGGGTCATAAAGCAGGATTTGATAACTCGGTCTTCAACGCCCATCACCGTGTAAAGTTTTGCCTTTTGCATCGCCCGTGCCAGGCGCGCCGCTTTATACCAGCCGGGATGGTCCGATTTTTCACCCTTGAGGAGGCACTCGGGTTGGTCACAAGAAGCAAGTACCCGGATAAACTCATCGTTGCCAATTTTCTGGTGACAGCGCGACACGGTAATTTGAATGCCCCCATCTTTTAATGCATAGATGCCAAATTCCAGTGCCCGCTGGGACTGATAGAAGTTGATATCATAAGGGGGCTGCAGGACACTTAAAACGATGTCCGCTTTTTCTTTGATGGGCAGGGCAAAAAGCTGGTAGGCATCGGCACAGGCGCTTTCAAATGAGGTAAAGAGGTCGCCGTAATGAACCGACAAAAGACGGTGGTTCGCGTCCTGGACAATCTGAATTGAGAAGATGGGTATGGCAACCATTTTTGCTGCCTCGGTCATATCGAGGTGAACCGGGTTGTCCTTTAATGAAAGTGGAGCCGAAGCGGGATGGAGGAGAAGGTTGTGGTTGTGAATTGTTGTTTCGTATGCGGCACAGCCCGGTATAAAACACTTTCTGCCTCCGGTATATCCGGCGAAGTAATGGGGTTCAATTGAGTTGATTGTGAGAATGGCATCAGCCCAGAGGATTTGTCGGTTGAGATAAACATCGGTGCCGAACGCGGTTTTGCCCAGAAAAAATAGGGTAGAACGGTCGCGGGCGTCGTGTTGGACGATTGCTGAAGATAAAGCAGAAAAGGTGTCTGAGCCGAGAATGTTTTTCAATTCAGTTTCGGTCGCTTTGCGGTGGGTGCCCAAACCGATAAGGATTTTTGTCTGCCGGGAGCAAAGAGCCGGCAGAAGTGGAGTGAGAAAGGGCTGATTGGGAGTGGGTCGGGTGTAGTCGTTGACCAGAATCAGGATCTGTTGGTGCTTTTCGATAAATTCAGTTGCCGAATTGATAACCGGTTGCAGCGGAACATCAAAGATTTTTTGAGGAATCGGGGTTAAAATTCCGAGGATGTTCTCATCCGGGATACTAACTGTTTCATACCTGTCTCCAGAGTGTAAACTTAACTCCATAATTTATTTTAATGGGAAACCGGAAATTTACAAGATGTTGAGAGCATGATCAGGATTAAAGAGCCTCCGGGAAAGGATTCCCCAATTTATTCGGTAAGTTACTTACCAAGCCGTTCAGGGAGCGGTTCCCTGATTGAATTGGTGAGTCACTCTCGGGTGGCTTTTCCCAGTCGAGTTCTGTTTTTAATTGTGTTTAATTCAGAAAAAATCGGGATTGGACAGAATTTAATAATTTGATATTATTTGGTATGGGTGAAAAGAGTAAACCGATTGTTTCAATCGTAATGGGTAGCGACAAAGATTACGATACGATGAAAGATGCGAAAAAGGTTTTGGATGAGTTCGAGGTCGCAAATGAGGTACGGGTAATATCAGCCCATCGGACACCAGCATTGTGTCAGGAGTTTGCGGTAAATGCGGTAAACCGGGGGATTAAGGTGATAATTGCCGGTGCCGGAAAAGCGGCACATCTTGCTGGTGTGATTGCTTCCTGGACAACATTGCCGGTTATCGGTGTGCCACTTGATGCTGGACTGGCGGGTGTTGATGCGCTACTTTCTACCGTCCAGATGCCCAAAGGTGTGCCGGTTGCGTGTATGGCAATCGGGAAGTCGGGAGCGGCTAATGCGGCACTTTTTGCAGTGGCGATACTGGCGCTGGAGGATGAGGGGTTGCGGGTAAAATTAGAGCGGTTTCGTGAGAGTCAGGTACAGGAAGTAAAAGAAAAAGACCAAGAGTTGCGGTAAGGCAACGATTGAACAGCAAGATAAACATCACAGGAGGCAAAGATGTTTGTTCTGCTTTTGAGCCTGTTTGTCTTCGGGGGGACGGGCGTGCTTGATTCGGCAATCAAACTACCAGCACCTGATACGGTAGGAAAGATAACCTTAGAAAAGACGCTCTTTCGCCGGCGTTCGGTGCGCGCTTACGCTGACCGGGATTTAAGTTTGTCGGAAGTTGGTCAATTGCTCTGGGCGGCACAGGGTAAAACAGGAAAAAGTTACGGCCGGACCGCGCCTTCAGCTGGTGCAACCTATCCGATGGAAGTTTACCTGGTTGCAGGCAAAGTCAACGGGTTGGATTCCGGGGTTTATCAATATCTGGTTGAAGAACACGCTGTGAAGTTGGTTAAGTCTGGTGACCTTCGGGAGGACCTGGCAAATGCGGCACTGGGACAGTCGAGCATAAAAAACGCACCGGCGGTTATTGTATTGTGTGCCGATTACGCACGGACAACTAGCCGCTACGGAGAACGGGGGATAAGGTATGTGCATATGGAGGCAGGACATATTGGCCAGAATGTGCACTTGCAGTGCGAGGCGCTGGGTATGGGAACGGTCATGATTGGTGCATTTAACGATTCTGGCGTTAAGAAGGTTCTGGGAACTAAATTTGAGCCACTTTACATTATGCCGGTTGGTTACAAGAAGTAGTTTTGACCTTTAACTGAAAAGAAAGAGGAAAATATGGTTATTACCCAGACCGATTTAAAAGGAATAAAAATGGTCGCACAGGGAAAGGTGCGTGACATCTACCAGGTGGGAGAACATCTTTTAATCGTGGCGACTGACCGTTTGAGCGCCTTTGATGTTGTTCTACCGGACGGGATTCCTGATAAGGGCAGGGTGTTGAACCTGCTTTCGGTTTTCTGGTTTGACAAGTTTTCCAATCTTGTTCCCAACCAGCTTATCACCGCCAGGGTTGATGAGTTTCCGGCAGTACTGTTGCCCTACCAGGAGATAATAAAAGACCGGGCGATGCTCGTGTATCAGGCAAAGCCGTTGCCAGTTGAGTGTGTTGTGCGGGGTTATCTTGCCGGCAGTGGTTGGAATGACTATCAGAAGACCGGCACGGTGTGCGGGATAAAACTGCCAAAGGGATTGCAACAGGCGGAGCAGCTGCCAGAGCCGATTTTTACGCCGGCGACCAAAAGTCAGACTGGACACGATGAAAACATCTCTTTTGAGGAGATGAAACAATTGGTGGGTGATGAACTTGCCCAGAAGGTGCGCCGCATATCAATCGAGATTTACGAGACGGCAAGTGAATATGCCCGGCAAAGGGGAATTATCATTGCTGATACCAAGTTTGAGTTTGGAATTTACGATGGTAAATTGATGTTGATAGACGAGGTACTAACTCCGGACTCATCCCGTTTCTGGGCGGAAAAGGAGTACCGATTAGGGATTTCACCCCCCAGTTTTGACAAGCAGTTTGTCCGGGACTATTTGAATTCAAAAGGCTGGAATCGGCAGCCACCGGCACCCCATTTGCCACCCGAGGTAATTGCCGGGACCACTGCCCGTTATCGAGAAGCGTACCGGATACTCACGGGCAAAGAACTGGACTGAATGCGTATTGAAGAGTTTGATTACAATCTACCTGCGGAGTTGATTGCCCAGACTCCGGTTGAACCCCGTGATGCATCAAGGCTTCTGGTGCTGGACCGGAAAACAGGCGCATTGGTCGGAGCCCGTTTTAACCAGATTGGCAACTGGCTTATGCCAGGCGATGTACTGGTTTTTAACGATACCCGGGTGATACCGGCGCGCATCTTCGGTAGACTGTCAACCGGAGGTAAGATGGAACTTCTCCTCTTGCGACAGATTCAGTATGGGGTCTGGGAGGTTTTGAGCCGACCGGCGCGAAAAGCCCGAATTGGAACGGTGATTGAGTTTGATGGTTTTCAGGCAGAAATTGTCGAGAGAAAGCCAGAAGGGGTAAGGGTGGTGCGATTTGAGCCCGAGGACATCAGCCTATTGTTACAAAAAAGTGGTGAGGTTGCATTGCCACCATACATTAAAGAGAAGTGCCCTGACCCGGAACGGTACCAAACTATTTTCGCCCGGGTACCTGGTGCGGTTGCCGCACCAACAGCGGGTTTGCACTTTACCCCGGAACTTGTTAAGAGTCTTTGTGCAAAAGGGCTGGAAGTTGCTGTAGTTACATTACATGCCAGTTTGGGGACTTTTCGTCCTGTCAAAGCAACTGAGGTGGAAAAGCACCAAATGCACCCTGAGGAGTTTGAGATTTCTGAGACGGCGGCGGCACGCATCAATCGGGCATTAAGCGAACAGAGGCGCGTGGTCTGTGTTGGTACAACTACGGTGCGGGTGCTCGAAAGTCAGGCAGAGAGGCACAATGGAAAAGTGGCGGTGAAGCCCGGAAAGGGTGAAACCAACCTTTACATTTATCCAGGTTTTGAATGGAAGGTCACCGGTGCAATGGTTACCAACTTCCACCTGCCAAAATCGACCTTGCTACTTCTGGTATCGGCGTTTGCCAGCCGGGAAATGATAATGAAAGCATACGAGTACGCAATTAATCACCGATTCCGATTCTACAGTTTCGGGGATGCGATGCTGATTATTTAATTATGGAACCATTAAAGATTAACCAGATTGCGGAGGTGACCGGTGGTTCTTTAGTGGCAGAAAATGCAGCACTGGTTGTGACCGGAGTTTCGATTGACAGCCGTACCATAAAACCGGGTGAACTTTTTATTGCGGTCAGAGGCAAGCGGTTCGATGGCCATCAGTTTGTAGAAGAAGCGTTCTCTAAGGGCGCGGCGGCGGTTATGGTGGAAAAGGGACCGGCGCCCAAGCATAAGGGTGTTACCATTGCGGTGCCGGATTCCAGAGAGGCACTGCTTTCTCTGGCTCAATGGTATCGGAAACAGTTAAAGGTTCGTGTGGTGGCAATAACCGGCTCGAACGGCAAAACGACTACAAAGGAGATGCTGGCAAAGATACTTGAGTCTCGATTTTCTGTGGTGAAGGCACCGGCGAGTTACAACAATGAGATCGGCGTGCCGTTGACGGTAATGGCGATGGATTCGAGAACTGATGTTGCCATCTTCGAGATTGAGATGAATGAATTGGGCGGCACCTTGCGGCTGGCAAAGGTGTGCCAGCCGGAAATCGGGTTGGTTACCAACATCGGCGATACCCACTTAGAGTTTATGAAGGACCGTTCCGGTGTTGCCCGGGAAAAGGCCGAATTGCTTGAGGCGCTACCGGAATATGGGGTGGCGGTTGTGAACTTTGATGACCCATTGGTGATGGAAATCGCAGACCAAATCAGCAGAAAAAAACAGTTGAAACTATTGACTTTTGGTTTTAGTCGAGGAGCCGATGTGTATGCTACTGATGTGGCCATAACCGGGGCGAAAGGAACCCGTTTTCTTCTTGTCGGTAAATACCCGGTAGAACTTCCGGTTTTAGGTCAGCATAACATCGCCAATTTGCTTGCGGCAAGTGCGGCGGCTAATGTGCTGGGTGTTTCGTTTTCCGAAATCGGTGAGGCGATTAAGGATTTCTGTCCGGCACCACAGCGGCTTGCGATTCGGAGACTCAACAGCGTGCTTTTAATTGATGACTGTTTTAACGCCAATCCCCAATCAGTGGCAGCAGCGCTGGCGGTACTGGAGAGTATCGCGCCCCCGGGAAAAAGGGTGGCAATTCTGGCTGATATGTTAGAGCTGGGGGAGAAGTCTGAAAAGTTACATCGGGAGGTTGGTGTTCAGGTGGCTCGTTGTGTCAACCGGCTGGTGGTAATTGGGGAAAAGGCGCAATTTATTGCTGCGGCGGCAGTTTCGGCTGGACTAAAATTAGAGAACATCAAAAGCTATCAGACCGCCGCTGGTGTCGGCACTGACTTATTTGACTTTATTCAGCCCGGTGATACAATACTCGTCAAGGGTTCAAGAGCGATGGCTCTGGAAAAGGTTACAGAAAAGATTGTGAGGCATTATGGAGAAAAAACCGATTAGATTCACCGATACGACCCTGCGTGATGCCCACCAGTCACTCTGGGCAACGCGTATGACACTGGAAGATATGCTTCCGGTTCTGGAAAAGTTTGATGCGGTTGGCTACTGGTCGCTGGAAATGTGGGGTGGAGCAACATTTGATGTTTGCCTTCGTTATCTGAATGAAGACCCCTGGGAAAGGTTGCGGGAGATTCGGAAACGGATAAAGAGCACAAAACTGCAAATGCTATTACGGGGGCAGAATGTGGTTGGGTATCGGAACTATCCAGACGATGTCCTTGAGGCTTTTGTCTTTAAAGCCGCGGAATGGGGTATTGATATCTTCCGGGTATTTGATGCATTGAACGATGCTCGGAATTTAGAGAAGGCGATTGAGTTTGTCAAAAAGGCGGGAAAACATGCTCAGGGGACGCTTTGTTATGCGGTGAGTCCCGTCCATACCGTAGAGTACTATCTTGCCCGGGCAAAAGAACAGAAAGAGATGGGGATTGACTCTATCTGCATTAAGGATATGGCGGGGATTCTGTCACCGCCTAAGACGTTTGAACTGGTCAGTGCCCTTAAACAGGAACTCGGGCTCGAAGTTCAGGTGCATTGCCATTCTTCGAGCGGGATGGCGGTTGCGACCTACTTCAAGGCGGTTGAAGCCGGTGCCGACATTATCGATACCGCCTCCGCACCACTTTCATTTTTTACCTCACAACCGGCGGTCGAGGCTCTGCTTGCCTGTTTTCAGGGGACGCAATGGGAGACCGAACTCAACATTGAAGCCCTGGAGGCGATTGAACAGCATTTCGAAAAACTAACCGCCAACAAGTGTATTCCCGGTACCAAGGTGATGGATTCGATGGTCATTACCCATCAGATTCCCGGTGGTATGGCATCAAACCTTCTCTCTCAGTTAAAGGAGCAAAAGGCAGAACATCGGTTGCCTGAGGTTCTTGAAGAGGTACCCCGGGTACGCGAAGATTTGGGTTATCCACCGCTCGTGACACCAACCAGTCAAATTGTTGGAGTCCAGGCGGTGATGAATGTTTTGAGCGGCGAGCGCTATAAGGTTGTGCCGAAAGAGGTCCGGGACTATGTAAAAGGTCTTTATGGTAGGCCACCAGCACCGATCCGGGAAGCGGTGATGAAGAAAATTTTAGGGGACGAAAAACCGATTAAAGGAAGGCCCGCAGACCGACTGGAACCGGGTATGCCACGGGCAAAGAAGGAGCTTTCCCGGGATTTGGTGGTTAAGGAGGAAGATTACATCTCCTATGCGATTTTCCCGGAGGTGGCACTGAAGTTTTTCCAGTGGCGGAAAAATCCAACTCCTGCTTTAGAACCCAAGCCGGCAGCAGCCGCAAAACCTCAGGCAGAGAAGCCCGCCGCACCACAACCGCCGGAAGAGCCGGGTATCAGAAGGTTGCGCAGCTTGATGGAACTGGCAAGTGCTCATAGTGTAACCGAACTGGATTGGGAGTCGGGTTCTGAGAAAGTGCGGATTAAGCGGGGTGGAGCAACACCGGTCCAGATTCCTGTGGTGTCAGCACCGCAGCCCGTAGCGGCTGCGCCATCAGCACCCGCGAAAGAAGAGCCACAACCGGTTGCACCACAACCGGTTGCCGAACCCCAACCAACCGTGCCCAGTGAACCGGCACCGACCAAGCCGGCAAAAACCGAAGAGATTATTTCGCCGATGGTCGGAACATTTTACTCGCGTGCCCGTCCCGAATCCGCGCCGTTTGTGGAAAAAGGTGATGTTGTTGAACCGGGACAGACGCTCTGCATCGTTGAGGCGATGAAGTTGATGAATGAGATTCAGGCGGAGAAGAAGTGTCGGATTGTTGAAATCCTGGTAAGGGATGGCGATTCGGTTGAATATGGTCAGCCCCTGATGATTGTCGAGCCGATTTAACCATTTGAGTTGAGGTAACGGATTTGAGTCGGTTCGGGGTAAGTGCGAAAAAAGAGGCGGAACTGGCGGAAAAGATGACACGGCTGGGAATCCGGGAGGAAGATTTAATTGAGCGGTTTGTCCGTTCCCGCGGACCGGGTGGCCAGAATGTCAACAAGGTGGCAACCGGAGTTTATCTAAAACATCTGCCCACCGGAATAGAGGTCAAGGTTACGAGAGAACGTTCCCAAGCGTTAAACCGGTTTCTGGCGCGGCGAATTTTAGCCGAGAAGGTTGCCGCACAAATTCTGAAAATTGAAACGGAGCGGGAAAGAGAGATTGCCCGGATTCGGCGTCAGAAGCGCCGCCGTTCCCGAAGGGCAAAAGAAAAAATTTTGCGATTGAAACATCTTGTTGCCGAAAAGAAGGAGTTGCGCCAGCCACCGGATGAGTAGCCGGATTTAATTGACCGGTTTAAATCCATAGTTTATAATTTTATGGTGAGCAGAGATTGTAATGGACTGGTGAGCTTGTTAACCAATGGTCCCCAAAAGAGAAAAGGAGTCAAGATGAAAAAAAGTTATGTCACAGGCAGGGCTTTAAGCCTTATTTTTTGCCTTACCGCCCTGGTAAGTTTTGTTCAGGCAAAGCAGCTGATTGTTCGGGTTAAGGCACCGGACTATCAAACAGTTTATCAACACATTCCCTTCAAGGGCACATCGATTGAGATTGCCGGTGCAATACCGGGCTCTTCTTACGACCTGCTTCTTGAAGAAGAGGACCTGAGTCTTGTGCTCAATTCCGGTTTAAAAAGTGAGATAATCATCCCGGACCTTGAGGCACAAAAACTGCAAGCCCAGGGGTTCGGATTCTACTGCTCCTACGATTCACTGGTTTCAATTATGCGGTCCTGGGCGTCAAACTATCCAGCCATCTGCCGGTTTGACTCCATCGGTCAAACCCACGAAGGTCGATGGATTTACGGGGTAAAGATTTCAGACAACCCGCAGGTTGAGGAGGATGAAGCAGAGGTTTTGCTTGTTGGGATGCACCATGCCCGGGAATGGGCGAGTCCGCAAGCCGCGCGCTACTTTGCCGACACCATTTTGCGCAACTACGCCAGCAATACTGAGTTCCGAAACTTTGTTGACAATCATCAGGTTTGGGTTATTCCCATTTTGAATGTTGATGGCTATGTTTACGACTATCCTGGTCAGCGTTCCTGGCGTAAGAATCGTCAACCATTTGGTTCCTCAATCGGTTCGGACCCGAATCGGAACTACAACGGTGCCTGCAACGGCTCAAGGATGTCCGATTGGGGTTCGCTCGTTTTTGGTTCAGTGTCTTCTCATCGTCCAAGTGATGCAACCTTTATGGGTGGGTTCGGTGCCTGGGGCAAAGAGGTCGCGGCGATGAACTCTTTCTTTAAACAGCATACCTTTGTTTGTGCGGTTTCTTTACACTCTTATTCAGAGCTTGTGCTCTGGCCCTATGGCAGTGGAGAAACACCTCCGGACAACGCCACGCTGATGAGTCTGGGGCAGGGTATTGCTCAACAGATGCAACGCCTTTCCGGCGGTACATATACCCCTCAACCATCGAGCCAGCTTTATCCGACAAGCGGCGGTGAAATTGACTGGATGTATGGCTGGGCACATTACATCGGCGGTTTTCCTTGCATGAGTTATGTGTTTGAAATCGGCACGGAATTTTATCAGCCAACAAGCGAGTTAGATGCGATTCAGCGCGAAGTTTTTAAGGGATTATGGTTTCTGTACAGCCGCGCCGATTCGGTGATTCAGGCGCTTGAAGGAATGGTGCCCCGACCAATTCTTGCACCGATGGATTCAAGCGCAACCGGGACTTTTGTCGTACACTGGACACCAATCAGACCGGAACAGAACCATCCGGACCGCTGGGAACTGGAGGAGTTGAGTGACCTTTCCGTTGTTGAAGATGGTTTTGAAAGTGGCACCAGTCGTTGGGTATTTCAAGGGGCATCGCTTTCCACGACCCAGAAGCATTCAGGAAGTTACAGCGTTTATCTTGGTACCGGTAACAATATTGCCAACTATGCGATGATCGCAGACCCTTATCCGGTTCACTCCGGCGACAGTTTGCGCTACTGGATTTGGTACAACACCGAGACCAACTACGATGTCGTGACTACCGAGGTCTCGCTTGAAGGCAAAGAATGGATTCAGTTGCACGACCGCTATACCGGCAATTCAAACGGCTGGCTCTATAAATCCTATTCTTTGGAACCCTGGGCAGGAAAATCGGTTTATATCCGGTTCCGCTATATGACTGATGATGGTACGCTCAATGCCGGTGTTTATATTGACGATGTCTGGCCCGTGCCCGGTTTTGCCAGTCGCCGGACTGTGGCAGACAACATTACCGATACGATGTATGAAATCACCGTCACCCAAACCGGTCAATACTGGTATCGGGTGCGAGGCCACAACGCTGCGTGGGGTTGGGGTGATAAAGGTCCACTCGAAGACATTGTTGTGACTGGAACCGGCATTGCCAGCGCGCCGACAGTGAAATACCAGACTACTCTTGCTATTGCAGGAGCAAATCCCAACGGTTCGGTTGTTAATATCCGCTATTCCCTCGGTGCGTCTGGTCCGATTCGTCTTGAAATCTTTGATGCTCTGGGCAGGAGAGTCAATAGATTGGTCGACGGTGTTTCTGCGGCTGGAGAGTATCAGGTCTCCTGGAATGGTACGGACCGTACCGGTCGCAGAGTGCCAGCGGGTATCTATTTCTGCCGGTTGAGTGCGGAGCGGATACTCACGGAACGAATTGTGCTTACCCGGTAACAGCGGGGTACGCTAACGATTATTCAAACGGCTTCAATCGCATCTTTGGGAGTAATGTAAGAGAGTGCCGAGGCAGCTTTTCACTATTCGGGCTTGACTTTCTGTATTGTAAATCTACAATAGGTTTAAGAATGCGCCCGTAGCTCAACTGGATAGAGTGCCGGACTACGAATCCGTAGGTTGCGCGTTCGAATCGCGCCGGGCGCATGATATAAGATGCGGAATTTAGAAGAAGACGAAAGGTGGATGCGACTCGCCCTTGCCGAAGCACAACTGGGGCTTAAGGAGGGTGAAGTACCAGTGGGGTGTGTGGTGGTTAAAGAAGGGGTTATTATTGGGCGGGGCCATAATCGCGTGGAAAGTCTTAAAGACCCGACCGCTCATGCCGAAATTCTGGCGTTGACTTCAGCCGCCACCACTCTTGGTAACTGGCGATTAACCGGGGCAACGGTTTACATAACTCTTGAGCCATGCTTGATGTGCACCGGTGCGTTGATTCTGGCACGACCTAAACGGGTTGTATTTGGAGCCCGGGATGAGAAGTTTGGTTGTCTCGGTTCGCAATACGATATCGCCCGGGACGATAAGTTTAACCATCGCCTTGATGTTACCGAAGGTGTCCTGGCAAACGAGACGGCACAACTTCTAAAAACCTTTTTTAAGAAAAGGCGCGAATCAAAGCGGGCGTTAGGATAACAGGTTTTGTGGAGAGATGGCCGAGTGGACGAAGGCGCGTGACTCGAAATCACGTATACCCTTTACGGGTATCGGGGGTTCGAATCCCTCTCTCTCCGCTTTTAAATTTGTAAAGCGAGGAAAATTGAAGCGAGTATCAATTCCGACAATTTTAACCTTGATTTTCATATCCCTTGAATTTGGCGCCGCAGAAAAACTGACCTTAATCAGGCAACCGGCAGCGGGTAGAGACCTTCAAATTGAGTTCAGCAAAAGGCTGATACTTTCTCAAACGGTGATGCAGAACAGAACATCGCCATTCCAGCGGTTTCGCTTCCAGCCAACCAGCAGGGATTTGGCTCGGATTGAAAGGCTTCAGCAGGGCGGGGTTGATACGGTGCGGGTTCTATGTATACGGGTGGAGTTTGTTGAAGATACCACACCTTTAACTACGGGTAATGGCAAGTTTGACACTTTAGGATTTCTTTCCCCTGACTCCGGACTCTTTTACGACCCACCCCATTTCAAACGGTATTTTGAGAGGTTAATGGAAGGTTTGCGAAACTACTACCTTGCCCAGTCTCAGGGCCGACTTTATATTGACTTTCGGGTTGTACCTGATGAAGAAAAGGCTGCCTATCAATTACCAAGGGAGATGATGTTTTATGGCGATACAATCTCCTACGAGGGAATTGAGTTCGGGCTGGTGCGGTTGATGCACGATGCGTTCAAGCTCGCCGATGAGGACCCTTCGATAAACTTCAGCGATTACGATGAGTTCATTATTTTCCATGCTGGTAGCGGGTTGCAGTCTGATTTAGCGGCAGATGAGAAATGGGACAGTCCTTATGATTTGCTTGCCGGAGAAATTCCACCGGGCGCGATAGAAGCGTATCTCGGCGTTCCGTACATTTTAGTTGATTCCGGAAGAACCCGCATTGAACAGGCAACAGTGCTACCCGAAATGATGCGTCAGGATACCCTGACCGAAACAGGGGAGACCAACCTTGCCGGTATGGTAGGTTTAGCGGGAACCCTCGCACACG
The DNA here is from genome assembly GCA_037441285.1 of Caldifarciminota bacterium. GTDB lineage: Bacteria > Hydrothermota > Tepidihabitantia > Tepidihabitantales > Tepidihabitantaceae > Tepidihabitans. The sequence goes on along the minus strand of JBBISL010000001.1, from coordinate 124,496 downwards.
AGTTTGCCCACCTTCTGGGCGCGTATGACCTTTACGATGTTACCGGAGTAACAATGGGGGTTGGGGCATGGAGTTTAATGGGCTACGGTGGCTGGTTAGGAGATTATGGTGCTGGTGCCCCACCCGGGATAATACCCGGATTTCTTGATGCTTATAATCGGGTCAAACTCGGACTTGTTAAACCAACAGTAGTTCAGACCCCTGTGGAATCGCTTTTGGTCTTTGCCGCAGCAGTGGATACCGAACTGTTCCACTCCCAGCCCGAAAGTCTATTCCCCCGGGTTGTTAAAGTACCCATTAATGAGCATGAGTACTTCTTGATTGAAAATCGGCAAACCGATGTCCGAAAGCCCGACACCATCATCGTTGATGCTGAAGATGGAGTGGTAATTTCTGTTGAGTCGAACGAATACGACTTTTTCCAGCCCGGTTCTGGGATTTTAATCTGGCACATTGACGAAAAGGTTCTCGCTGACTACGGTCCCTACAATGCGGTCAATATTTTTCCGGAACACAAAGGGGTTGACCTTGAAGAGGGGGATGGGGTTCAGGATTTTGATGTGCCCTACTGGCAGACTTACAATTACCAGTACGAAGTCTACGGATATAAATTCGATGCTTTTTCTAAGCAGGGTTATAATGACCGTTTTAACGCCCAGACCAATCCGAATAGCGATGGTTATACTGGAAAAACATTTATTGCGGTAGAACTTTTTGGGGAAAGAGACACAGTCAACCGACTGAAAGACACCGTGATTCCTTTGCGGATTAACTGGGAGCTTTATCAATCAGGTTTTGCCGTTAACCAGAATCGGGGCTCACGGTTCCTTTCTTCATTTACGGCTGATATCGATGGGAATGGTATCCAGGAGATTATTACCGCAGATAGCGCGGGTCAGATTAGCATCTGGGAACCTGATGGCAGAGGGTATCGGTTTCCCAATGGTAGTTTTGTTAACATCGGGACAGGTATCAGTGCCGATGTCGCGGTTGGTGATGTTGCGCCCAGTCCCGGGTTTGAAGTGGTCGTGGCTGGCGAAGATGGTAGAGTCCGGATTTATGGGGCTATCGGCCAGTCCATTGCGACAATGCGGACATTAGACCGAATTACCGCCGCACCGGTACTTGTTGATATTGATGGCGATGGGTTAAGGGATGTTATTGTGGGTTCAACCGATGGGAAACTTTATGCCTGGAATTATCAGGGTGTGGCGTTACCCGGATTTCCCCTGAATGTCGGTTCAGAAATCAGGGCACCGGTTGCGGTTACCGATACGATTCAACCGAAAATTGTGCTTCTCACTGGAGACCACCGTCTTTTTTTAATCAACCCGGATGGTTCGGTTGTTCCCAACTTCCCGGTAGTTTTGGGAGTTTCGTCATTCTATGCGGTGAGTCAACCGATTGTTGCCGATTTTGACCGGGATAGTGTTATGGAAATTGCGGTTATCGCGGTGTGAGAGGACGTTTATTAACTTTACAGTGTGGAACATGACGGCAGGATTGCATACTGCTCGGAAAAAATGATTGAGTATCCATTTGCTGGACAACCGGCGGTCGCTGATTTGAACGGTGATGGCTATCTTGATATTGTTGCTGCTTCCCGACACAAAATTTACGCCTTCAACCCAAACGGAACTCTGGTCACCAACTACCCATTTGTTCATGAGTCGACCTATACTACTCAGGAACTGGCAGGGAACTGGATTATAACTTATGATGTACCTTTTAATTATACCTCATCGCCGGTTATTGCCGATTTGAATAACGACGATGTCTTAGATTTGATTATTGGCTCACCTCAGTACGGTCTTCTCGGGTATGATGGCAAAACAGGTAAAATGTTACCATTTTTCCCTTTGCAAACTACCGCTCCGGTTAGTGCCATTCCGCTGGTTGCCGATATTGACAATGATGGTGTGATAGAAATCGTTGCCGGCTCGGACAACGGGGTGTTCTATGCGTATAAAATTCCGGGCTCGTCTCCTGAGGCGGTCTGGTCCTGTGCCAATTATAACTCCTGCCACACAGGCTTTGTTCCCCTTTCCTATTTGCCCGATTTTCCCCAGCAGCCAGAAAATCTTGTGCAATCTTTTTATGTTTATCCTAATCCCGCCGGTGAAAATGTGACGATTCGATATCGTCTGGGTTCTAATTCGGGCAAAGTTTGGTTGATGGTGCTGGATATGAGCGGAAAACCGGTAATTGATGAGTTTGCAGGCCAAGCGGTTCCTTTGCTCGACAACGAAGCTGCTGTTGATTTAAAGAATATACCACCCGGACTCTATGTGGTACGGTTGCGGATTGAAAACGGGCAGAGCGATATCATTCGTTTTGCCAAACTGGCGATTGTTCGATGATATTTTGCGCTCTTTTGCTCGGTTGGTTGCTTTTGCCCGAAACAACCCAGAACTTCTTAACCCCCGAACGAATGTTAATTGAACGCAGCCCCGAGAATCCCCGGCCGTTACCTATTGGTTCTTTGCCCAACCGCAGCGGACGAGCGACTTATTCGAGGAGAGATGGCGTCGACAGCGTTATCAGAACCGATTTTGTGTGTAATGACGATACCATTGGCGGATGTAAACACATCAGCCCTGAGGTGGCGATTGGCGCCAATGGAAACTTTATCGTTGTCTGGTGTGATTTTCGGGATGGGGATGCTGATGTCTGGTTCCAGCGGTTTGACGCCGCAGGGGAACGAATTGGTGTTAACGAACGAATAAACACGGATGTCACTTTGGGCTGGCAGGGTGACCCGGCAGCAGCAATGGGACCAGAAAACGGCTGGACATTTTCCTGGGAGGACCGAAGGGAGATTGGAAATTCCGATGTATTTGCGCAACGATTTGACTCGGTAGGCAACCGCCTTGGTGATAACTTTCGGGTAAGTGATTCTGGTGTGTCCGGTGACCAGAGTATCTCGGCTATTTATACAGCGCCTGACGGGACAACATTAATTACCTGGGATGACCGTCGCTATGGTTTAACCGGAGATATATTTGCCCAGTTTTACAACCCTGATGGTTCACCCCTGGGCGGTAATTTTCGGGTCAATGATGACCCAATCGGTTATGGCAATCAATACGAACCCGATGTCAGTGGCGACGACTCCAATAGATTTGTTGTTGTATGGATGGACGGACGAAGAGGCAACTGGGACATATTTTTTCAACGGTTTGACCGAACCGGCAATCGGCTGGGTAACAATGTGCTGGTGACCCCGGATGACAGCACACAATGGACACCCAAAATTGCCTGTACGTCAACTGGTTGGTTTGTTGTCACCTGGGACGACCGGCGAAGAGCGAATTGGGATGTCTATGCTCAAATATACAGTTCTGATGGAGCACCGCTTGGTTCTAATTTTCGGGTGAATGCTGATGCCGGTAGCACCGACCAGTACAGCGGCGCCTGTGCGATAAATAACTTTGGAGAGTTTATCGTTGTCTGGACCGACACAAGAAACGGCAACGAAGATATCTATTGTCAGAGATTTGACTCCAGCGGTAACCGAATAGGTGTTGAGTTTAAGGTTAACGACGACATCGGTTCTACAGCCCAAAATTCGCCCGCGGTTGTTGCCACTCCGGATGGCGGCTACTGGATTTTTTGGAGTGACTCCCGCAACGGTAATTTTGACATCTATGGTCAGCGTCTGGACCGCAATGGTTTGCCGCGTGGTACCAACTTCCGGGTCAATGACGATTATGCCAGTGCCCATCAACGGTGTTCTTCAATCGGAATGGAACGAAAAGGAAACATTGTCATTGCCTGGGAGGATGAAAGGGGACTTTCCTGTGATATCTATCCGACGGGGCTTGATTCTTCAGGAAACGAACTTGCTTCAAATCTTCGGTTGAATGAGGATGCCGGTGGCGCCGCCCAGTATTATCCAAGTGTTGCCGGTGGAAATCATAAGTTTATCGTTGCCTGGTTTGACAATCGTGCTGACGGCGACATTTACGCGCAGTTTCTGGACTTTTCTGGCCAAAAACTGGGTGGTAATTTTCGTGTTAACTCCGATGCCGGCAACAATTTCCAGTGGTATCCATATTGTGCAATGGATTCGTTTAATCGTGCCGTGGTTGTCTGGATGGACTATCGGGAAAGACAGTACCGGATTTATGCCCGTCGCTATGATGAGGCAGGCAATCCAGTAGGAGAAGAATTTCCGGTTGCAGACACGGCAGCGGAAGGTGCCTATGCGAGCGTGGTGATGAATTCCAACGGCTACTGGGTTGTGTCCTGGATGGATAACCGTGACGGAGATTACAACATTTACTGCCAATTGTTCCGAAACGACGGTTCACGAATTGGTAGAAATATCAGAGTTAATACCGACGCCGGTACAGTTTATCAGGGATACCCATCGTGTGCGATTGCCGAAGACCGCACTATCGCCATCACCTGGGAAGACACGAGAAATGGCAATTACGATGTTTATCTTCAGTGGCTGGACTCGCTGGGCAATAGACTTGGCGACAACGAGCGGGTTAATGACAACTCCGGCGGTAGCGACTGTTATTCACCCAGTTGTGCTTTTGACCCATCAGGTAGGTTAGTTGTTTTATTTAATGACGAACGGGAGATTGCTGGTAATCCCCAGATTTACTGTCAACGGTTTCGTGCTGATAGAACCCGAATTGGCACTAATGCCAGGATAAATGAACCTAACTATTTCCCGAAAAATACCCATTGGACAGTGGGACAGAGTGTCGCAGCCAGTAGTTCCCGTATCGCCTGGACCTGGACAGACAATCGGCGCCATCTGGGTTGGGATATCTATGCCAAGTTGACCGATTGGAATTTAATCGGGGTGGAAGAAATACACCCAAGCCCGCCGACATCAGGCACTCCAAGAGTCGTTTTTCCCACTGTCGTCACCAATCAGAAACGGTTCATGATTGAGGTTCCGGCAGGTGGGATAGTCCAAATTTATGACACTGCGGGCCGCCAATATGAAGGCAAACGAGTGCTTGCGGATAAAGCATCATTTGACTTTGGTTCATTTAAACCCGGAGTGTATTTTTTGAGGATAAGAGAGGGAAAAGAAGTAGAGGTTAGAAAGTTAATTGTTCAATAGTCAGGAGGAGTAATGAGTTTAATTATTGCATTTATCATCGTCGGTTTAACACCGTCCGCGCCAACCCCGCAAAATAAGAAAGCAGACCCGTCATTAGGTAAAGCGGCGCTTGCCTCGGCGATTTTGCCGGGAACCGGACAACTAATTTCCGGGGTACGTACGCGAGGAGAAGCGATGCTCTGGGCAGATGGTGTTATGTGGCTCGGTTGGGCGGGTTTTTCCTGGTACAAAACAAGTAAAGAAGCGGATGCGCGACTGATTGCCCGAAGATTCGCCGGCGCGGATATTGCTATCAAAGACCCTAACTACTACCGGGCGCTTGAACGCTACAAAAGCAGTGCAGAGTACAACGAGGATATCCGGCGCGTGGCAAGGGAACTTTATCCTGACGACCCTGATGCCCAGCGCCGTTATTATGAAAGCCGGGGCTATTTTGGCAACCAGGAGTGGAACTGGAGTTCAGATTCAATCCGAATTTATTCCTTCTGGCAGACACGGCGGGCGGCGCGCAATGCGGGAATGACGGTTAGTTTCTTAGCTGCTGGTCTGGTGCTGAATCGTTTGGTCAGCGCATTTGACTGTCTGTTTTTCCTGCCCGAGCCGCCTTTGAGCAAAAGGGTTGAAATTAAGCCCGCAACTGGCCAGTTAGGGATTGCGGTCGGCTGGCGCTTTTAGTTTGATGGCAGAGATAACGCGGGTTGATTACTTAGTAATCGGTTCGGGTATTGCCGGTTTATGGTTTGCCTGGAAGGTTGGTGATAAAGGCAAAGTTTTGATAGTTACGAAAAAGGATAGCGCCGAATCTAACACCAATTACGCGCAAGGGGGCATTGCTGCGGCAGTTGCGCAAGATGACAATCCGCGGCTCCATTACGAGGATACGATGCGGGTAGGAGCCGGGTTAGCACACCCGGAAATTGTTCATATGGTTACCGAAGCCGGTCCGCGTTTGGTCCGGGAGTTGTGGGCATTGGGAATAAAATTTTCAACATTGGAGCAAACCCAGGGTGAGCCGAAGTTTGAGTTGGGCCAAGAAGGCGGACACCGCCGCCGGCGAATTGTTCATGCCCGCGATGCCACTGGTGCTGAGATTGAGCGGGGATTACTGCAAGCAGTGCGCTCCCATCCCGATGTAACAATCTGGGAGGAACATTTTACCATTGACCTTATTGTTGACGATACCGGTTCCTGTCACGGGGCGTTTATCCTCGACAAATCGACCGGAGTTGTAAAAACCGTTCTTGCAAAAGTTTGTTTGCTTGCAACCGGTGGTATTGGTCAGGTTTATCGTCACACAACAAATCCCGCGATTGCGACGGGGGATGGGATTGCAATGGCGTTTCGTGCCGGGGCGAAGATAGCAAATATGGAGTTTATTCAGTTTCACCCCACAACCCTTTTTGGTTCTCGAATTGATGACCGGGTTTTTCTGATTTCCGAAGCGGTTCGCGGGGAAGGCGCGGTTTTGCGCACCAAAGATGGAAAAGAGTTTATGCCGGCGTACCATCCGGATGGTTCGCTGGCGCCCCGCGATGTTGTTGCTCGAGCAATTGCGGCGGAACTGTCGCGGCGGGGTGACGACTTTGTTTTACTTGATTGTACTTCAATTTCAGCAGAAAAGTTAATAACCCGTTTCCCGACGATTTACCAGACCTGTTTGAGACTCGGTATCGATATTACCCGGGAGCCGATTCCGGTTGTGCCCGCAGCTCATTATGTTTGCGGTGGTGTCCAGATAAACTCCTGGGCCGAAACTTCTATTAAAAATCTGTTTGCCGCTGGTGAATGCGCCTGCAGCGGTTTGCACGGCGCCAATCGGCTGGCTTCCAACTCGCTTCTGGAAGCATTAGTATTTGCCGAAAGAGCAGCAGTTCGGGCAAAAGAAGTTATCAAGTTTAAAAAAGAGGACGCATTTTTGCTTCCAGATTTTTTTAGGGTCGAAAACAGAAAAAGCCCGGAGAGTGAAACAATTGTTAACAAGTTACGGGACACGATGTGGCGTAATGCCGGTATCGTCCGGACCGATGCCGGCCTTGCTGAAGCAGAAGCAGAATTGACTAAAATGATTAACAGAGCTGCCGAATTAATCAAGGGAGGCACCCAAACCATCGATATCTTTGAACTGAAAAATATGCTTACTGTATCCTATCTTATCGTCACCTGTGCCCGACGGCGCCTTGAATCCCGCGGCTTGCATTACAACCAGGACCATCCGTTACCAGATGAAAGGTTTGAAAAAGATACGGTTGTTTCCCGGAAAGATTTAAGCGCCATTTTTCAAATTTGAAAAGAAAGAGTCCGGCCCAAATTAAGGAGTTAGTTTCATCAACCCTTGAGCGTTTCAGTCATTACCTTTTGGTTGAAAGGGGTGTAACAAAAGTTTCGGCTGACTGTTATCTTACCGATATCAAGCAGTTGTATGCATTTAAGCCCGAGATTGCCCAAAACCCTGAATTGATAAACTTGAAACTGTTGCGACAGTTTGTTCAGACTTTATCCGACTGTGGTATTGCAACATCCACATTTGCTCGTAAGTTGAGTTCGATTCGTGTGTTTGGGGCTTTTCTTGAAGCGGAGTATAACTTGCCAGACCCGGCACAGGAGTTGAAATTACCGCGCCCGAAGCGGCGTCTGCCCCAAACATTAAGTCAGAATGAGGTTTCGTGTTTAATTGAAAGCACGGTTAAGGCTCCGGACCGGTTCTGGGCACTACGGGCAAGGGCGATGCTGGAAGTGGCTTATGGTGCCGGATTAAGAGTATCAGAACTGTTAAACTTAAAAACGAGCGATATCGATATGAGCGAGAGATTTGTTCGCATTTTTGGCAAAAGGGCAAAAGAGCGACTGGTGCCATTGGGTACACCGGCTTTGCAGGCGGTTAAAGATTATCTGGGGCTGGCACGCGAACATTATGCCCGGGGCAAAAGCACACCTTATCTTTTTCTTAATCGGAGGGGGGGCAGGTTGAGTAGAATGGGGTTCTGGAAGATTCTTCGGCAGTGTGCCCGTCTTGCTGGAATCGAACGGCGCATTACACCTCATATCCTGCGTCACTCATTTGCAACTCACCTGCTGGAAGGGGGCGCTGACTTACGGGTTGTGCAGGAGATGCTGGGCCATTCCAGTATTGTCACGACCCAGATTTACACCCATATTGACCGAACTTATCTGCGGGAAGTTTACAGGACCTTCCATCCCCGGGGTTGATTTTCAATGGTTATATTACCGCAACCGCGAATGTGCCGCGGACAACTTTACCGATTACCTTTGCGCAAGGAATACGGCGCCGGATTGTAGCCACTTTATCCGGGGCAACAAAGAGTACCATGCCGATACCCATATTGAAGGTCCGATACATCTCCTCGTCCGGGACCGCGCCCAATTTCTGGATTAACTGAAATATCGGGGGAGGGCGCCAGGTCGATTTTTTGATGATACAGGAGGTTTCGGGCGGCAATAGCCGGCTTATGTTGTCGTAGAACCCGCCGCCCGTGATATGGGCAATTGCCTTGACCTGGTCAAGAAGCGGATAGACCGACTTAAAATAAGAGCGATGGGGCCGGAGCAGTTCTTTGCCCAAAGAGTGCTTAAGCCCCGGAACTTTGGAATGTACAGTTAAGCGATTCAACTTAAAAAGGACCTTGCGAGCAAGCGAGTAGCCATTGGTGTGGAGCCCATTTGAGGGAATGCCAATCGCGATATCACCGGGTTTCAATTTTTGGGCATCAACGATTTGGTCTTGCTCAACAATGCCGACGATGAATCCAACAAGGTCAAAATCTCCGGTTCGGTAAATGTCGGGCATCATCGCGGTTTCGCCTCCAACCAGGGCACAGCCATTTTGCCGACAGGCATTGGTTAAACCTTTTATCAGGTCAAGCAACTGATTACTTGATAAGTCTGAGTGGGCAATGTAATCAAGGAAGAATAGAGGTTTTGCGCCGAGGGTGAGGATATCATTTACACAATGGTTAACGATGTCAATGCCAACGGTGTTAAACACGCCCATTTCCCGGGCGATGAGTACCTTTGTTCCCACGCTATCGCAACTGGCAACAAGGACCGGTTTTCGTTTCCGGGGGATTCGGAACAGGGAACCAAACAAACCCACTCCGGAAATGACCTCAGGCAAATATGTTTTTCTGACCAGCGAGCCAATTTCTTTTTTGACGGCATTCATCCGTTCAATATCAACACCAGCATCACGATATAACATAGGTTAATTTAACAAATGTTACACTTTGGGTCAACAGGGTAATGCGCTCCTGATGTGAACAATATGGAAAGCAGTGTTTAAATTTGCCGGATGAAGAAATTATAGGTACGGAGCGGGTCCGGCCGGAATCTTAACCGCCAATAAAGTGATATCACAGAATTACTACTGAATGCCGCAATCAACGCAACACGAGCATTTTGTTTTTTAATCCAGTGCAGCGCCATAAGAAGTAGGGCGGTGCCGATTCCCTTACGGCGCAATGGCGGAACAACCCCGACTTCGGCAATGTCGTAGCTCTTTTCTCCGGGCCGGTCCGTTCCCGACAAAATTACCAGGTAGCCGGCAGGTTTATCTCCCTGCCAGGCAATCATAAACTGTTCGTTTTTAAATCCCGGGTTTCCCATTTCGATATCGAGATGGGCTTCGTTGATATGCTCTCCTTGATTTAGGGGGTCGTCAAACGCTTCCATGCCCAGGGAGTGGATTAAACTTTTTTCGCCGGGAAGATGGGCGGGACGGATTACGATTCCCGGCGGAAGCTTAACTTCATCTAATGATTCAAGAGTATGCCGAAAACCAAGCATTGAAACCGGATGTTTTTGAAATCCGAGTTGGGAGATTATGGGTGGATGGATATAGTCAACGCTTCGATAGAATATTAAAGCCTCGGAAATCCGGAAGCGACGAGCCAGACCCTGGGCGATTTTAAAAAGTTCGTCAGTAAGTATTTTATATTTGCCTCTTTCCCGTGCTTCTGGACCCAGAAAAAGTCCCATATGGATAACATTGCGGCAGTGCCAGGGTAAATGCCGCGCCCATCCGTATCCTAAAATTCGTTTGGCCTGTTCCAGAACCAGGCCCGCACCGTCTTGCAACCAGGGAGTTTCGAAAAGCCTTATTGTGGCATCAACCGAGTAAAGCGGCTCAGTTCCCATTTCGGCGTAAATTTGGTCTGTTAATAAACCTACTTGATAAGCATCACTTTTCTCTATATTTCGAATTTTTAGGGAAGATGTATCATTCATATTCATCAATTGCGCCCTTTTGGATAAAATATAATATCTATAATAATTCTGTCAATGATTTACTCTGATATTGGCAACTATATTGAATGTGAGTAAATTAATAAAGTGGCGGTTAATTTTTTTATTGTTCTGCGGTTGGGCTTAAGCAGCTATTGGTCAGTATACTTTAAAGTATACTGGATGGCAGAACGGAATTTCTAAATAACACTATGAAATATAAAGGGGTTACCAGTTTTATAGCGATTTTCCCTACCCAACCCCGGGGTAGTCTCGGGGATGGTAAGGGAAATTCTTGTCCGCTTCCATGTTTGTACTGAATCTTGACTTAAAATAGGTGCTGAATATGATAGTTAAATGAGGATTTTTGAGCGGGAGACCTTCAGGCAGATAATTCCTGCTTTCCTGTTTGCGATTATCGTGCTGTCTTTCATTTTGCTGATGGACCGGCTTTTTCTTCTTGCCGACTTACTGGTGCGTAAAGGGGTTGCGGTAAAAATCATCGGAGAAATAATGTTTCTCTCCCTTCCCTTCGTAATCAGCATCAGCACACCTCTGGCCGTTCTGATTGGGGGCGTAATCACCTTTGGCCGCATGGCACAGGACAATGAAATTACCGCAATTCGTGCGGCGGGAATCCCCACCTGGCGGATTTTTGTTCCGGCAGTGGTTTTTGGAGCAGTTTTAATGCCGTTTATGGCATTTTTTAACGGATTTGTGCTGCCCGAATCGCAATACCAGGTTCGGGGGCTTTTGACCGATATCGCCCGGAAAAAACCGTCCTTGCGGATTCAGGAACGGGTATTCCTTGATGACTTTCCCGGGTATATGGTGTATATTGGAGCAATTGATGAGAGGCGCTCGGAAGTTTCCAATGTGGTGATTTTTGAGAAGTCAAAGGGAAAGGGGGTGCCATCATTTGTCACGGCACCAAGGGGTAAAATTGATTATACACCCGATGACCGGTATATGATTCTTTCTCTTTACGATGGAGAAATACACGAGCTGACAACGAACGGTAATTACCGGCGCCTGGAGTTTCAACAACATACGATAAATATACTGATGGATGATGAATTAATTAGAAGGAATCGAGAATATCGGGGTGATGATGAAAAGCGACTGTTCCAGTTACTAACCGTGATTAAGGAGAACAAAAAGGCGGTACAGGAGTTAAAGCGCCAACTTGATTCACTGGCGGGCAAGAGTTCCGATAACGAGGCGTTACAGTTCAAGCGCGACGAACTGAGAACCCGGCTGCGCTACAAGAATGCTGAACTGGCCCGGTCCCTGACTGAAGTACACAAACGGTTTTCCCTTGCCTTCTCGGCGTTTTTTTTCCTCCTGTTCGGGGCACCGTTGGGAGTGGTGTTACGGCGGGGTGGGGTTGGTACCGGGATTATCGTAGGCATGATATTCAATGCAGTTTATTATGTTGTTCTCCTCGGGGGGGAAAACTTTGCTGAGGGCGGTCGGGTATCACCTTTTTTAGGAATGTGGCTTCCTAACATCTTACTCGTTATTCCGGTGGCAGAGCTGATGGCAAGAGCGTTCTTTGAGGTTTCTCTGGGCGAGAAAATAATAAACCTACTTGGTTTGGGAAGCGGTGCCGGTGCAAGATGAAGATAATTTATCGCCACCTCTTTTATGAACTTATCAAGTTTACCCTGCTGGCACTTCTGAGCGTGGTAACAATTTATCTCTTAATCGACCTTTTTGAAGAACTGAGTTATTTCACCAGCCGCAATGTTACGCTGCCGGTTGTCCTTCGTTATTATTTTTATAGCCTGCCCACGGCAATAGCGCTTTTGTATCCGGTAAGTCTTGTTTTAGCGGTATTCGTCGTGTATGGCCAGATGACCCGTTACCACGAAATCGCCGCTTTTAAAAGTGCCGGGGTAATAATTTATCGCCTTTTTATACCGGCGATAGTTATCGGCGCATTAACCGGGCTGTTGTACCTGGTGGGTAATGAGTTGATAACAGTTCCTTTTAACCGCCACCTCAGTGATTTACGTCGCTATGTTATTGAAAAACGGTCGGTGCCGGTTGAACAGCGCAGTGTTGATGTGTATCGAGTTGATGGCAACCGGGTACTATGGATTCGGGAGTGGCAAAAGACAAAGGATGAAGCGAAGTTACACAATTTTTTACTTCTGGAACTGAATAAAGAACGGCAGGTAGCGACGCGGGTTGATGGGGAAACAGCAACTTTGGGCGACAGTGGTTGGGTTGGAGACAATATTGTGCTTCGGCAATTTTCGGCCGGGGGCGAAGAAAAATTTCAGCGATTAAAGCGCGTCGCACTAAGTATGTTCCACTTTTCTCCAGATGAGTGGTTGATGCCGATGCGTCCGATTGAGGAAACATCAACGCCATTTTTAAGGCGCTATATTGCTAAAATGAAAAGGGCGGGGGAAAATGTTGCACGGGAAGAGGTTGAATACCATTATCGATTTTCTTATGCCCTAATTGGTTTAATCGTGACCGTTTTAGGACTGCCCCTTGCGGTAAAACTGCGCCGGGGCGGGGTTATGTTAGGTTTGGGCTTGGGGTTGCTTTTTTCTTTTTTATACTGGGGCGCTATTCAGATTTGTCGGGCTTTCGGTTATGCTCATATCATAAGTCCGGTACTTTCTGCTTGGCTACCCAATATCGTTTTTGGCATTAGTGGCGCCATACTATTATTAAAAGCCGAAAGGTAGGCTCGAAATGGAACTTTTCTGGGGATTGTGCGTTCTTGCGCTGAATTTGATTGCTCAGCCCGTGGTGTATTGCGATGAAGACAGCAACTGTTACTATGTGCCGTCAAGGGTTGAGTGCGACAAAAACCTGGTCCCGGGTTTAATTGTCCTCCAGTGCAATGGTGCAACCCGCGGAGATATCGACAGTTTTAGACTTATTGCGGACTCTCTGAATTGGGCGTTGGCTACCTGCCATGCAAGTCGCAACCATCGAGACATCTATCTTAACGATGTTGATATCTATCACACTGTGAAGAAGTTAATTAACCGATATCCGGTTGATTCCAGTCGGATTGTTATTTATGGATTTTCCGGTCAGGGCAGTCAGGCATTGGCAACAGCCCTGCTGCATCCGGAGTTAATCCGGGGCGTGGTTGCGGTATGTGCTCCGATGGTAGCACCGAGATTAACCGATTCCCCCTCGATTTTTGCCAACAACTTCATCTATCTTGTTACGAGGGAAAAAGACTGGAATTGCCAGAGTAATTACAGGATGTTTGAAGAGTTTGCGTCCGCGGGTGTGGCTTGTACCTTGCTTGTGACAAAAGGTGAACATCAGATTGGCAGCCTGAAAGAGGTTTTAGCCGGCTGTCGATGGCTGGATAAACGAATGAGCGGGCGTTAAATCTGTTGGATGGTTTTTAAAAGTTTTAAAAGCTGGTTTAAGGTAAGGCAATTAATCACATCGGTTTTTTCCAGCCATGCCCGGCGTGCGGTAATGACCCCGTAACGCATCCAGGAGAGGTCGGCAACCGCATGAGCATCGGTGTTAATTGCCAGAAGGACGCCCGCATCTTTTGCCCTTTTTGCCCAGACATCGTTTAAATCCAGACGGGCGTAATACGAGTTAATCTCAAGGACTTTTTTGAATTTAGCGGCCCATTCGATTACCTTTTCGAGGTCGATATCATAGCCAGGTCTTTTGTTGATAAGCCGACCGCTCGGGTGGGCGATGATATGGACCAGTGGGTGTTCAATTGCAAAGCAGATGCGCCTGGTTGCTTCCCGGTTAAATGCCTGGTGAATTGAGGCAATAACCAGGTCTAATTGCCTGAGAGTTCGGTCGGAATAGTCAAGTTTTCCTTCAGGTGTGATGTCTACTTCCGCGGCTTTTAACACCTGGAATCCGGTGAGTTTGTTGTTTAACTGGTCAATCGTCTCACACCGGCGGAGGAGTTCATCCTCACTAAGTCCTCCGGCGTAACCGGCTGATACCGAATGTTCCGCAATTGCAATATGGGTATAACCTCTTTGCCGACAGGCGGTAACAATATCTTCCAGTGTTGATAGACCGTCAGAAGCGTCGGTATGGATATGAAGGTCCGATTTAATGTCGGTTAATTGAATGAGGCGGGGAAGACGCCCGGATTTTGCGGCTTCGATTTCACCCCGGTCTTCTCGTAACTCAGGTTCGATGTAGGGGAGACCAAGGGCTTGATACTCTTCGGTTTCATTTTTTCCGGCAATGCTTTATTCTACTCCGAAAACGCCATATTCATAAATCATCAAACCCTGTTTCTGAGCTATTGTTCTCAGGGCGATATTGTGGGCTTTCGAACCGGTAAAGTACTGCAGGGCAGCACCGAACTCGTTTCTGTGGACAACTCGCAGGTCAATCTGACGAAGCGCCTTTCCGGTGTTGACAACAATCGACGCCTTGGTATCACCGGCGGAAACCACCTGGTGTTTTTTGGGATAATTAATAAAACAGTTGATAATCGCGGTCGGATTTTTCCCGCTGGCAAGGATGTCGATGTCGCCGATTGTTTCTTTGCCCCGGCGCAGGGAACCGGCAAAAGTCACCTGGTCCGCAACGCCCGCATTCTTAATCTGGTTCACAATCGCTTCGGCTAACTCATACGCTTCGTTTAGATACATCCTTTCTCCGGCATGTTCGGCGGTTTGTATGCCCTGCAGGATGTTTTCTACTTTTTTTGCTCCCATACCGGGTAGTTTTGCGGCTGAACCGTCGGCAAGCACTCGCTTTAAATCTTCGAGGTCTTTTACCCCGAGTTTCTGATTAAGAAGCCGTACTGTTTTGGGTCCAACCCCGGGAATTTTTAGCAGGACAAAGAGGCCTGGTTCCAGGCCATTCGTCACCTCTTTGAGTTTTTGCATTTTGCCGGTGGTTAGATACTCATGAATCTTTTTGGCAATTCCGGAACCAATCCCCGGGACAGTTTCTAATCGATTCTCCCGGTCGAGTTCTTCGATATCTTCGGTTAATTCGGCAAGCACCCGGGCTGCCTTCCGATAGGCGAGGACCCGAAAGCCGGTTTCTCCTTTTAGCTCTAAGGCATCGGCAATCTGGTCAAAGATTTCGGCAAGTTCTTGATTTTTCATCTTTCTTTCACAAGAGGGGTGCTAAAAAGCAATTTACCTTGGTAATATGTTGCCAATATCTGGCAATGGACATCTTCTCTGGGGTCGCCGCTGAGCACGACAAAATTGGCTTCCATGCCCGGAGCAAGTTTGCCGCTGGTATTTTCAATACCGAGCGCGTATGCCGCATTTTCGGTAAAAAGCACCAGTGCCTCAGGTCCGGTGATTCGTTGTGCTTCATTGGGCAGGTTCATTGCCGCATAAATCCCGCGGAGTGGGTCAAGGGGTGTGATTGGTGCATCGGAGCCGCCGGCGACAACGATTTTGTTGTCAAACAGGGTTCGATAGGGGTTGGTAAACCGCCAGCGCGCACCCAATCGCTTGGCATACATACCCTGTGGTCCGCCCCAGGTAGTTTCAAAGGCAGGTTGGACACAGATGACCAACTCCTGCGCCGCAATCCTTTTAATTAAATCAGAAGAAAGCAGCTCGGCATGTTCAATCCGGTGGCGCAAGGCTTTTCTGGGCATTGCGCTGGCAACCTGTTCGTGGCAGCGGACGATTTGTTCCACGGCACGGTCACCAATGGCGTGGAACGCAGTTTGTAAGTTCATTTTAATCGCCTGTTTGAGGAATTCGATTATGTGGCTGTCTTCCTGGTAAAGTACGCCCTGGTATCCTAAGGCGTCGGCATAGTCTTCAAGAAGTGCCGCAGTGTGCGAACCAAAGGAGCCGTCAAGTAATAAACAACCTCCGATTCGAGATAGAGAAAACTGCTGAGCCGCTTTTACATTCCAGGTTTGAAGGTAGGGAATCATTTTGATGGGTGCGCTGGTAAGGGCGTTAAGCAAAGTTGCCCATTCGTTTTCGCTATATTCGTCCGAGCCCACCATTGCTCCTAAAGCAATGACGCCGTTTCGCAAAGCGATGTGCGCGGTGAAGTTGATTGCCTCCTGGATAATTTCTGAGGGGAGCCGGCGTTTTAGGTTTGCCGAAAGGAGTTCGTATGCCTTACTTCTAACAACGCCGGTTGGTTTACCGGCACCGTCCAATTCCACACCGGGAAAATTTATTTCAGGTAGCATTTCGAGTGCTCGGGAGTTTACTGCGGCAGAATGGCCATCAACACGATAAATCAAGGTTGGGACGCGGTCCAGTATCCGGTCTAATTCCCGGCGGTAGGGATAGCGGTGCTCTTTTAACCGGTCCGGGTCCAAGTTGAATCCCAGAAAAACAGGGGAATCGGACATCCGGGCAATGCTCGCTGCGAGAATTCCTAAGACCTCGGCGATTGAAGAAGCAGCCGAAAAATCCGGATAAATCATTCCCAAACCAGTTTCTATTGGATGGATATGAGCGTCGATGAAACCAGGGGCGATATAAGTTTTTGTTTTTGGTTCGGGACTCGGTAAAATTGCGGCAACTTTTCCACTCTCTATTAGCAACTTCCCGGCAACGGGTGGGCTCTGCGCATCAACAATTATTAAACCCTCAAATACATCCATTGCGTTACTTTCGGATAACCTTTGCTACGACCTCGACATGGGCAGTTTGGGGAAACATATCTAATGGTTCAACCGATATACAAGAATAACCCGAATTTTCCAGAAGGGCAAGGTCGCGCGCCAGCGTCGCCGGGTTGCAGGAGATATAAATTAATATTCGGGGAGACAGGTCAACGATGCGCGAAATGGTACTGGCAGAACACCCTTTACGCGGAGGGTCAACGACAATTACATCGGCATGCTCGATTTTTTTTAAGATGGCGTCGACATCACCCTGAATGAACTCGGCATTGGTGATACCGAGATGCTTAGTATTGAAACGGGCATCAGCAACTGCGTTTTGTGCGATTTCGATGCCGATAACTTTCCGAACCCTTTCTGCCAGCAGTAAACTGATCAACCCAACCCCGCAGAACAAGTCGAGTACAACCTCATCGCCCTGCGGGTTAATTGCCTGAATTACTTTCGAACAGAGTGCCTCGGCTTCAGGAGCATTAACCTGGAAAAATGAACTGGCAGAAACCCGAAACTCTTTCTCGAGAATTTTTATCGTGATATATTCCTTTCCCCAGAGGACAATACGATCATTATCAAGAATTTTATTCGTCGGTAGCGGATTTATATTCTGAACGATTCCAGAAAGAGAGGGGAAATCAGACAGATAAGAAATAACTTGCGGGTTTATATCTTTGGTCCTCGTTACCACAATTAAGAGTATTTCGCCGTTTGTACCCTGGCGCATTACCAGGTGTCGGATATTCCCTGACTGTTGTATTTCGTTATACGGGGTTTCGCCGAATTTAACAAAGGCATCGTATGTTTTTTTACGCAACAAATTGAACTCTTCAGGATGAAGTAGACAATCCGGGATATCGATTACCCGATGGCTCTGCCTCTGGTAGAATCCAATTCGAATTTTTTTTGTGCTGCCGGAAACAGGGTATTGGGTCTTGTTGCGATAACGCCATGGGGTCGATGGGGAATTAATGTTAGCAACCGGAACAAAAATTTTGCCAATCCTTTGTAAGGCATCATTTACCAGCAATTTTTTAATTACCAGTTGCTCTTCGTAAATAATGTGTTGTAAATGGCAACCACCGCATTTTTCGTAATACGGACAGGGGGCGGAAACGCGAAAGGGGGATGGTTCTAATATTTCTTTTATCCGGGCAATGCCGTAATCCCTTTTTCTTATGACGATCTGTGCCACAACTCTTTCCTGGGGTGCGGCATACGGAATAAACACCTTCCATCCATTTAAGTCAGCAAGGCCGGTGCCACCGGCAACAATACGGTCAACAAACATTTCAACTCTATCACCGGTTGAAGGTGGGGAGGATGAATGCTTTACCATGCGGTAATCACTTGCCGTACAATCTCTTGGGCAAGCTTTTCAATTGCTTTTTTAGCCACCTCCTCTTCCGAACTACTTTCTGGATTATAGGAAACACGGCTTGATATACTTCCGTTAAAAAAGGGCTCGTTTCTAATTTGGTCAATAACTTCAACATTGGCGGTGATACTTATTTCATAGGTGGACACTTCCTGGTTGGAGTTATACGCCGCCGCAGTTCTGGAGTAGTTAGTAATAACTGCCGTCAAAAGTAAGTGGGCTTGTTCAACACTGGTAACGCGGAGCGAACGGTCAAGATTAAATGCTTTGGGAAGGGCGAAAGTCAGTTCTTCGGCTAAGCCCGGTTGGGTTGAAGAGTTTTCAATTGAACCAAGGGCAACGGTTTTCAAATGAGAGGGGAGAAGAGAGCGGGTCGAATAACCGCAAGCAATGAACAGTTGCAAAAGAAAAAGAAGTAATTTACGGTATTGTTGCATTGCTCTTTAAGAAATGCGCGATGTCTTCGGCAACTTTGACACCGGAAAGGAACATTCCACCGAAGATTGGACCCATGCGCGGTCCGCCAAATACAGCGTTTGCCGCCATTCCTGTTACCCAGAGGCCCGGGAAAATCTCTTGTGTGTTGATAAGAGTTAATCTTTCCGCTTCGTCGGCCCACATGGGCCGCTCTCCTTCTATTGTCCCGGAAGGGGTTGCCAGCCGGACTTTTGCCTTGCGGATAAGATGATTTACAACCTCGGCGGCGTGGCCCGTAGCATCAACGACAACCTTAGAATATATCGTAAGCGGGTCGACATGTAGTTTTGCCATTTCTACCGCAGTCCAATTTAACACCAGCCCCTGAACGCGGTCGCCAATCAGCACGATATCTTCAGCGCTAATAAGATTAAACAATTTTACTCCGGAGCGGTAAACTTTAACGAGCAATGCACCAAGGGTTTCGTTCGCATCAACCACAAAATAGCCCGGCCGTTGTTCAATAAAACTCACGCCCAATTGTTGCAGGATTTCAGTTGCTTCTTTTTGTACGACGATGTCAGAGAACATCATTCCACCACCTGGTAAGCCGCCGCCCGGTTTGAGTGCTCGTTCAAAAACAGTTACCTTTAACCCCTTTTCGGCAAGTTTCCAGGCAGCAGTTAAACCAGATGGTCCTGCCCCAACAATTACTACATCATTTTCAAGACTATTTATAAACTTTTCGGTCCAGCGTTCGATGATTGCCCTTGAAATTTCAACATCTTTAATCATAGGAAATGTTAAAAAGTTCTCGGTACAAGTCAAGCAGTTGAACTTATTTGAAAATTAAGCAAGTTAGTTCATAGGGCAGGCAGGCGATAAAGGGGAAAAACTGTTTAATAATTGAATTTTGACAGCTTGATTCAATTTGGTATAATCAATTCAAATGGAAATGCGAGACACGCCAGAACAATATCAAGCCGTTTCCCAGGAAGGAAAACTACTTGCCGCGTTAGGTTACATTCCGATGCTGTTCTTCTTGCCACTCTTAGTGCGACCCCGGGATAATTTTTGCCGTTTTCACGGTATTCAGAGTGTAATACTGATATGCACATTAACCATTTTCTGGCTATGTGTTTACATTCTTGATTTAATTCTCGGGAAAGTTCTTGGGAATGTTATATTTATCGGTTTCATTTTTAAAGCCGCGGCCTGGACATTTCATTATTTGGTAGGCACGGTAATTTCTTTGCTGTATATAATATTATCTATTGCTGGTATGGTGCAGGCAGCAGCCGGTCGTTACTGGCGTATTCCAATCCTAAGTGGTTACATAGACCGGTTGCGCGGAGAAAAGTAAATAACGCAAAGGAGGAAAAATGGCAGAGGAAGAAAAAAAGGTAGAACAGATGCCCGCAAGCACCCCGGATGACGATATTGAAAAAGGCAAAGGATTAGCCTGGTTGTCTTACTTATGGCTACTGTGGTTAGTACCGCTGCTGGCGATGAAAGACAACGCATTTTGCAAGTTCCATGTAAAGCAGGGCATTATTCTTACCATATTAAGCATTGCAATTTGGATTATTGGCTGGATTCCGTTCATCGGATGGATTGTGACATTCGTCGTCTACGTGTACATTGTCGTAATGATAATAATGGGCATAATCAATGCAGCAAGCGGCAAGTACTGGAAAATGCCGATACTTGGCAACCTCGCGGCTAACTGGTTCAAATTTTAGAGAAAGCAAGCCAGCGGGATTATTTACAATTTACACCTCTTCTGATAATATTTATTATGTAAACTAAATTTTCTTTGAGAAAAACTAAGGGAATTCGATTCTACGGTGTTGGGAATTCTGGTCTCCTCTCTTACTTAAAGTGCTGGGTATAAACATCTAAAAGTTTTGCTGCGCATTTGTCCCAGGTGAAATTTTCTTTTATATGTTTTTGGAGCGCGGTGGTTTTTGGTTTGTTAACAGTTGTAAGCAGGGCTTCTTCGATGGATTTTTCTTTTTTGGGTTCAAGGTAGGTTGCGTATTCGCCAAAATACTCTGTGGTACCACCGTACTTAGTTATGCATATCTTTGCGCCGGCTAAAGCGGCTTCCAGTGCTGCTAAACCCGGTGTTTCGTATAAAGATGGCAGAACGAATGTGTCACATGCCGCATAAGCCGATTCCAGTATTGGGGAATCGTTGGCCAAACCCCTAATAAGTTTTATTGTTGGCGTGTTGGAAACGATTTTAAGGCATTGAAGCCCATATGCGTTGTTTAATACCGGTCCAATCAGAACCGCTTTTAATCCTGTTTTGCGTAAAACTTTAAGCAATGGTAATACATTCTTTCTCCCCCATCCAATATGCCCTACATAAAGCACGAAGTTTTGGATTTTATGTTCCTTTATAAAAAGTTCGGGCGATGCATTGGCAAATCTTTGATCAGCCCCGTTGGGTACTATTTGCATTTTTTCCCTTGGTACACCTAAACCTTTTTCAATCAAATTTAATTCTGCTTTTGTATTGACGATTACCAGGTCCGCCATTTCGCACAGCTCTTTGCAGAAAATGTGTTCTGACCAGAAACCACCATATTTGCGTAAGCCGGTACCGAGCATTAGATTAAATCTCAATTTTTTAGGCCTACTTCGGCTGTAAAATATGGGTGTTACAACGAGCTTCATCCCGGTGTTTTTTATTGACCGCCCTAAATGGTAAGTTCCGAGATTGGCCCCGAAAAGATGAAAAAAGGCGTACTCTTTTAGATTGTATCTTTTCCAGGGGTCAAACAATTCAACCTCTGTTCCCTTTTGAATCAGGGCGTTAGCCAAAGAACGCACCTGTGTTTCAACTCCTCCACCAAGGGTTGTAATTGCCGAGAAAGAGCCAAGTAAAATCTTCATGATATTGGATGTGCGCTGTTTTTTATCCTTCTGCGGTAGTTTTGCAATCTCCTCTTTATTTGCATCATTAAATCTGCCCGCCGAGTGTATAACTCATATGAGTTAAACTTCTTAACTCGAGGAGTTTCAATCCACTTTAGTTCGTTCCAGCATGTTGGCTGGTTTTTAATTGGCACGAAAGCAATTTGATTACTATGTTCTATGACTAAACTAATTTCCGGAATGGCTTGTTCGACTGTTAAGTCAAATCCGCCGTCTTTGAACTGCAACTGATAATTAACCGATTCGCGAAGTTGCCACCAGTGGCAGTAGTCGGTTAGTGTGACCCAGTTGCCACATCGTTCTAATCCGTATTGTAAGATGTCTTTAAGGACATCTTCATAGTATACGATCCACTTTGGATGGTCATAAAGAAAGCAGGGCTCTAAACGGGAACATTGCAAATCTATTATTCGGGCATAATAGTCAAATATTTTTTTTCGCTCCATTTTCGCTTCGGCAAGCCTTCCTAATGAAATTGGATGTATGGGAATTTGCAGTACCGCACTGCGCTGTCCATTCACTAATGGTCGCTCGGGCAGGTCGTCATATGAATAGCCAAACTCTGAGGAGTATTTAAAACCAAGTTCGGCAAATGCTTGTTGCAGGTTTTCGTTCCATTCGCCAAAGGGTGCAGCAACGCCAAGGGGTGATATTCCCAATCGACTCAGTATTTCTTTGCCTTCAGCGTAATTTGCCTTATTTTGCGCAACATCGGCATAAACCTGATGGCGATGGCAGTGTAGTTGAATATCCTGTCCTTTGAGAATGTTTATTATTGCTTTAAGTTGAGCGGGTTTATCGCCCGTAGTAACAAACCAGGTCCAGCGCATCCCAACTTTTTCTGATAACCTCAAAGACTTTTCGATTAAAGTCGGGGAACTGTAATCTGTATCCACGCGGAAGGCAAATGTCGAGAGAAACATGCCCGGGTTACATGAAATTTTCACAAAAGGGAGATTGTTTAACTCCCAGAGATGCTTGAGACAGGCGAGAAATAACCTGCGGACTCCTCCTCTATCAGTAAAGGCAACATCCTCATAAGGAAGACGGGAGGCTCGAGCCCAAAATTTTTTAGGCGTTATTCCTCGATGTTTTAACAATTCATTTAAAGAAAATGGTATCACAAGCCATTTTCCTTGACCTAAAACTTCGGTTAAATAAAGCACATTGGACCCTCGGTCACTGATACCAATATTTGCTAACTCCGGAATCAGGCAGTGAGCGTTTATATCAACGATTCCTACTTTATCAAGAAGTCCTGATTTATCAGGGGCAATGTATTTTATTTTTCTTAAGCAAGATTTGATTTCGGTGGGAACGTCCGGGAAATTAGATATTATTAATTGGTTTGCAGTCTGGGTGATAAATAGATATTTACCGGTTCGGTTGTTTAACTGATACAGTATTCCTTCTCGTTTCAGTAAATCTTCAAGATGATTGTCCGGCTTTTTCAATAATACCAATTTTTAACCCCCGGTTTTTGAGAAAATAGCATGGTACATATCCAACAATGATTTTTCCGCAACGCCCCAGTTGTATTTTTCCTCTACCGCTTTTCGACCCGCCAGACCTCGCTCGATACTGTCTGCCGGTTTTTCAAGAACAGCAACCATTGCTTCGGCAATCGCTTCGGGTTGAGTGGGGTCGACAAGCCATCCACATTTTGATTCGTTTACTACTCGGGCAATTTCCGGAAAATTACTGGCGATAACCGATAAGCCACAGCCCATGAACTCGAAAAGCTTGTTGGGTTGATTGGTCCAGTCATTTCCCCGCTTCGGTTGAAATAAAATTAGCCCTGCGAGACAGGGTTTTATAATATCAAATACCCCTGCATAAGACGGGATTGCTGGGAGAAAAACCACATTATCAGTTAGTGCCTGACGATTTATGTACTCCTTTGTCCATATTTCAATATCATCGCGCTGGTCAAATTCACCCCTGACGATCAATTTTACTTCATGAAAGCCTTGTTTAATAACCAGTGCCAGCGCCTTAAGAAGCCGGTCAAAACCACGGGGGCGACATACGAGCCCGGTATAAACAAACCAGGGGTTCCGTTTTTCTAAGGGGGTTCCGATGCGTTCGAGCGGAGGATAATTGGGAACCTGAATCGGAACTCGACCGCGTCGCACAAAACGGTGTGCTCTTGTATAATTAGTTTCAATAATCGCCTCGGCCCGGGAACTTGCGGTGTATTCCAGATAACTGACCAATAACCAGCTCAGCCAGCGCAAGGGGAATGGAAGGTCTTGCCGATCAAGATATGTTTGGGGAAACCATTCGCTTGATTCATATACAAGATGAATGTGGGGGAAAAACCGTTTTAACCAGAGACCAATAGCCAGACACCAGGGGTCGAGGCATTGATAGACATCGGCACTTTCTTGTAAAGCCAGCCGGGCGATATCTTTGAGAAGAGCAATTTTGTCCCAGTGCTGTCGTGCCGGAACTGAAACAGTTTTGATACCGTCAGGATATTCCACCTTGAATTCTTTTCCCAATCCAATTAGTGTAACCTGATAACCATTCCGATGGAGCGAATGAGCTTCTCGGTCCCAGAATCTACTATATTCAACCGGATGCGACGAGGTTATCATACAAATATGTCTTGACCGCGGGCGATTGCTTTCCCCAGAGCCAGAATAACGATTCAAGCGCTGGCGGTTTCTGATTCGTTGGGATTAGAGCGGCTTTCTTCTGTTAATTTAGATGGCAGCTGGCCGAGCACTCTAAGGCATTCTTTCGCCGTGTTAATATGGATTTCGGCAGTGTCTTTGGTATCAAGGGCATATCCCCCGGCAAGAACTGTTGCAACCGGTATACCAGCCTTATGGCAGTGTTCCAGAACAATTCGGTCTCTTAAGGCAAGGCCGCGTTTTGTCAATTTTAAGGTTCCTAACTGGTCGTTGAAATAAGGGTCGGCTCCTGCCACGTAGACAACCAGTTGAGGGCGATGTTCTGAGATAATTTTGGGAACCGCTTCCTTCATTAAACGATTATACTCTTCGTCTCCGGTTTCGTCTTCGAGTCCAATATCCCAGTCCGAACGTTCTTTGATTGGGTAAAGATGCTCCTGGTGAATAGAAAAAGTGTAGACCCGGGGATCATTTTGAAAAATCCGGGCGGTTCCATTTCCTTGATGTAAGTCACAATCAATTACCGCGGCCCTTTCCAGCTTACCGTCTTTTTGAAGTTTTTTAATCGCTACCGCAATATCGTTAATGTAGCAAAAACCTTCTCCATGTTCCGCGAATGCATGATGAAAGCCGCCGCCGATATTCATTGCTACGCCATCATTTAATGCGAGTTGACAGGCAAGAATTGTCCCTGATGCATGAAGGAAAAACCCCTGGACAATTTCCCAGGTAAGAGGTAATTCCGAACGCACCGTGCGTGCGGTCCAGCGGAGGTTCAGTAGGTCATCAACGTACTCCTTGGTATGCACGAGACGAATGTCATCAACAGAAGGCTCTGGTGGTTCAACAAAATCTTCAACGCGGGCAAGGCCTTCTGCTAATAACCCTTCGCGGACCATTTTGTACTTTTCAGTGGGAAATACATGAACTCCAACATCAAATCGATACCGTTCTGAATACACAAATTTCATTTTTACCTTCTTTTCTTTAAATTATAGAGGAACTCTTTAATCTGTCAAAGATTTCTTGGCCAATGCCCTTCTTCGTTCCAAAAGAGAAATAAATGCTTCGAGACGAGTGATAAAACCAGCCTCGCTGGTATGCTCATCTACAGAAAGGGAGAGAAAGGGAATGTTGTACTCCTGGCTGATTTTCATAAGGGTCGGCTGTACTACGGTGCTGGGCATACACGCAAAAGGATGGATATGAATTACACCATCGTAACCTTCGCGAGGGGCAAGAATCATATGCCCCACCGAGTTGGCATCTTCTCCGCCCACACAATAGCGCCAATAATTTTTTGCCGTATTCTGGACGAAGGTTATTTCATTTTTGCCAATCCGGAAGCCGTGAAACCCGAGCCAGCGCGGAGCAGTAAGAAACGGCTCGAGAATGCCTCCCATCTCCCCTACGCGTTTTATAATATTAAAATTAGCAAACGGTTCTATCGTGCAGTAACTTTCGCCGATTAGTTTGATTTTGAGAACACTGGTCCGGCCGTTTCGCGGTAGGTTTCCAAAACGGTGGGCAATTGATGCTGAGATATCCTGTAACTCTTTTACCGCTTGGGCTCGGGTAATTTCATTCATAATTTCGTCGAAAAGTCGGTGGCACCTTTCAGGTTGTTTTACTAACGGAAGCGTTTCTCGGAGCGCTTTGTAAGTTTTCTCCAATGTCATCGCTTTCCACCATCCCAATCGAAACGCCTTAAAGGTTCTGGTAACTGCCCGAGATAAACTACCATTGTTTAATTCGACCACCGTCCTGACAATTTCTTGGATACGGTCACGACGCAGTTCAATTAACCGGAACCGATACCCTAAGTCGTGTAAAATGTCAGCCTGCAGCCGGCCGTAGTAACCAAATCGGCAGGACCACGAACCGCTTACATACACTAAAGTGTCAGCGCCTGATTTTAGTGCGTTTAGCATATTACCCAATGTAATTTTAAAGGGAAGACAGATGGTTTCAGGAGCAAGCTGGGTGCCGATTGCTACGGTATTTTTATTTGGTTCGGGCGGAACAACTACATCAGCGCCGAGGGTACGTAAAATCGGTTCCAACACCAGATGGATATCTCCCATATAGGGAAATGCGACTTTCATACTTTACCGTTGTCTTCTAACCTTAAGCAAATCAACAAATGCTTCCAGCCTTGTTTTTAATCCAGTTTCACCGGTATGCTCATCAATAAGAAGCGTAAGGATCGGGATGTTTCTTCCTGAAGCAACTTCGCGCCGTATTAGTTCATTTACAACTGAACCGGTACCACAGGCAAAGTTAGAGAATAAAATCAACCCACTGATGGTTTTGTCCCGAACCAGTTGTCGGGCACTGGTAATTAATTCCAGTTCGTAATACCAATTAGGGGTGTTTTTAGCCAGGGCATTCTGGATAATCTGGTTCTCCTCAGGGAATAAGACAACCGGTTCGGCGCCACAGGATTTGATGAATTTGAAAATTCCGCCGTTCAGGTATTCATCAAACAAAAGGTAAGGATGGCCAATTAGGCCGATTTTAAGCCCGAGATAATTTTCCCTTGAAAAGGGTGCGTTGCTTCGTTGATTGACGAGATGAATTGGCGTTGCCATCTGGCGCGTTAACTCGTCAGCCGCCCGTGCAGTTCTTTTTGCCATCTCGCAAGCTGCTAATGCTTCCTCCTTTTTCACTTTCAATTTGCGGGCAAGATGGACTAATGCGGTTGTTTCGGAAAAGATTCTTTCGTCGATGATTAATTCTACAATTTCATTTAAATTTGGGAAAATGGCTCTGGTCAAATCGGGAAGGGCAAGTGCTTTGGGGCATCCAAAATAAAAATCATTGCCGATTTTTCGACACACCAATCGTGGAATTAATATGGCGTCCACCTTTTGTTGTAAAATCGTTATGTGACCAAGGAATACCTTGACCGGGAGACATAATTCAGGGGGTGCTACTTTTAGTCCTTCTTCAACCATTTGGAAAGTTGTTCCGGGAGTCAGGACTACTTCAAAACCGAGTTCTTTTAAAAATCTGTTCCACAAAGCAAAATGGTGAAATGTGTGGAGCGCGCGGCATAGCCCGATTTGCATGATGAAATTATATAACGCACGATGTTCGGGTCAAAGGGAAATTTTGCCAGGAAAAGAATAAAAGTTTTTTTTGCGATATCGTTGAATTGACTGTAAATAAACCGGGGGTTAAAATACATTAATCACGATGCGTCGACTTCTTAAAAGACTTATTTTGTTACTCTGCTTTGCCTGTAATACCGGTTCTCAGATTCGAAGTTTTATATTATCGTCAAATCAAGCAGTTCAAATTGACAGGTATCCGTACTACTTTCGACTTATGTCCGAAGACGAGATAAAGAAAAAAGGAATTACCCACCTGATAAAGGACGGAGAAAAACATCGTTTTCTCCTTCACCTTGAGTTGGAAACAAAGTTAGGTATCTCTCTACCGCAGCCGATAAAGTACAATTACACCGGGTACGATTCGATTAATCAGCGTATTATTATTCGTTATTATGCTTCTAATCCTCAATCTCGTATCATTGCCGGCTGGCAAGCGCAACTTGTTTATCAACTTCCTTCATTGGCATTGGAAAAAATATATATTAGCGAAGTCCCCTTAGAATAAAAACCTTCTTGACTTTATAATTAATTTGTTATAGGATTCAAATAGAATAGATGTATCGGGGCGTAGCGCAGTTGGTTTAGCGCACCAGCTTGGGGTGCTGGGGGTCGCTGGTTCAAATCCAGTCGCCCCGATTTAATTTAAGCCAAACCCAGGTTTAACTTGAGAGGTGTTGTTTTGCCAGCGCGACCAGCTGGGCAAAGTCATCAGGGGATTTAATCGCAACTTCGGAAAGAATACTCCGGTCAAGTTCCACTCCGGCCAGTTTAATACCATGCATAAATCGGCTGTAACTCAAGTCATATGGACGGAGTGCGGCATTAATTCTGGTTATCATTAATGCCCGGAAAACTCGCTTTTTCTGCTTACGATCCCGGTAAGCGCTCAATAAGCCATGCATTACCTGCAGCCGGGCAGTTTTGTATAAACGGGATTTTCCTCCCCAGTAACCTTTTGCCTGCTTCAACCATTTTTTGCGTCGTTTTCTGGTTGCTGGTCCTGTTTTAACTCGTGCCATTATGCTCTCCTGTTATAAGTAAGGAACAAGTTTTTTTATTGCCTTGACTCGTGCTTTATCGACTATTGCCGTACGATGTAGCCGTCGTTTACATTTATTGCTTTTGGCGCTGTTATTATGGCTTGTTCCGCTATGGCGATGAAGGTATTTCTTATTAGCGGAACATTTGAGGCGTTTTTTTAGTGAACTTAAAGTTTTAATTTTCTGTTTCATTTGGGCACCAACATCAATTGAATAGATTTTTTTCCTTCGGTTTGTAACTTAATGTTCCCTTCTACCTTTGCAACATCAGCAAGGTCTTGTCGTATTCGGTCGATGAGTTGATAAGCCAAGTCGGTATGGAGAACTTCCCTACCTCGTAACCACAGGGTAAGTCGAACGCGGTCTCGGGCGGCAAAAAACTCGCGCATTTTCTTGAGTTTTACCTCGTAGTCGTGCCGGTCAATTTTCATCTTCATCCTGATTTCTCGAACCTGAGTCTGATGCTGTTTCTTTTTCGACTCCCGTTGTTTTGCCTTTTGTTCATAAAGGTGCCGACCATAGTCCATAATGCCACATACCGGTGGTTCTTCTTTTGGGGCTAACATTACCAGGTCGAGGTTTTGCCGTCGCGCCAGTGCAATCGCTTCGCGCGTTGGCATAATCCCGATTGGCTTTTTGTCAACCCCAATTACTCGCACATAAGGAACCCGAATCTGCTCATTTGCTTTTGGTCGGTCCTTATAGAAATCTTTAATCTTTTCCTGTTGCTCTTCCAGAGGTTTCCTCCTTTATTTGTTCCAATACTCTTTCCAGCGGCATATTGCCAAGATTCCCTTTACCGCGTCGGCGTAGAGAAACCGTATTGGTTGCCTTTTCTTTGGCGCCAACGACCAGCATAAAAGGAATTTTTTGTCTTTCCGCTTCACCTATTTTATAACTAATTTTATCATTATTTAAATCAATTTCAACTCTGACATTTTCCTTTTTTAACATTGCAACAATCTCATGGGCGTAATCTGCTTCCTTGTCGGTCACGGTCAAAACACACGCTTGAACCGGTGCCAGCCAGGTTGGAAAAGCACCACCGTAATGTTCAATCAAGATTCCGACAAACCGCTCGATACTACCAAGGACGGTCCGATGAACAAGATAAGCCGGCAAGTGTTCGCCATTATTATTCATATAGTAAACATTGAATTTCTGGGCAAGATTAAAATCAAATTGACAGGTGGCACATTGAAACTCTCTTCCTAATGAATCGGCAAGATGGATATCAATTTTGGGACCATAGAAGACGGCTTCGCCTTCAGCGCGGGAAAAGTCCAATCCCAGTCGTTTCAAAGTATTGACCAAAGCATTTTCCGCTACAGACCACTGTTCATCAGTACCCAGATAATTTTCGGGATGTTTTGGGTCGCGCACGGAAAGGGCCACGCTAAATTTCTCGAAGCCAAATTGGCGTAGCATTTTAAGCGATAAAGAAATCACACCGTGTATTTCTTCACCAACCTGCTCCTGGGTGCAGAATATATGGGCATCATCCTGCGTGAAGCCGCGGACGCGCATTGTTCCATGGAGCACACCAGAACGTTCATATCGATATACTGTCCCCCATTCTGCCAAGCGAAGGGGTAAATCCCGATAGGAGTG
This sequence comes from Caldifarciminota bacterium, assembly GCA_037441285.1. Taxonomy (GTDB): domain Bacteria; phylum Hydrothermota; class Tepidihabitantia; order Tepidihabitantales; family Tepidihabitantaceae; genus Tepidihabitans. Next base: position 94,442 of record JBBISL010000001.1, on the reverse strand, counting down.
GACTTTTGTGCGGTAAATGAGAATATGTCCAGGACAGTTCATTGGTTTTAATACATACTCCTCCTTTTCCACCGGCAGGACATACATATTTTCCCGATAATAATCAAAATGTCCTGACTGCCGCCACAGTTGCGCCCGGGCGATATGGGGAGTTACTACCAACTGATAGCCAGCGGTAAGATGCTCTTTTTCCCAGTAATCCTGGATGAGCCGGCGCACCGTTGCACCCTTAGGATGCCAGAACACTAAACCGGCGCCCGCCTCTTCATGGAAACTGAATAAATCCAGAGCCGGTCCCAGTTTTCGATGGTCACGGCGCTTAGCTTCTTCGATGCGCTCCAGCCACTCTTTTAGCAAATTATCATCAGGAAATGCTACGCCGTAAATCCGCGATAGCATTCGGTTCTTTTCATCGCCGCGCCAGTAAGCCCCAGCAACGCTTAAAAGTTTTATCGCCTTGATTTTTCCCGTGTCTGGGAGATGCGGTCCTCGGCAGAGGTCCACAAAATCGCCTTGTTCGTAAACCGAAATCTCTTCATCAGGTATTTCTGCGATAATCTCCAATTTGTAGGTCTCTCCCCGCTGCCGAAACAGTTCTATTGCCTCTTCTCTCGGTAAAAATTTATGAACAATCGGTATTTGCTGCCGTGACAGTTCGCGCATGCGTTCTTCTATCCTGGGTAAATCTTCTTCATTGAAAGGCTTGGGGACATCAAAATCATAGTAAAACCCTTCGGGAACTGCCGGACCAATGGTAACCTTCGCTTCCGGATAAAGTTGTTTTACCGCCTGTGCCATCAAATGCGATGCCGAGTGCCAGAATATCTCGCGCCCTTCCTTTGAATCGAAGTACACGGGGGTCACTACCGCATCTTCCCGTATTGGAAAAGAAAGGTCAACCAGCCGGCCGTTTACCATCGCCGCCAGTGCCTTTGTATCATTCAACGCTGCCCCAGCCGTAATACCGGGCTCGACTTCCTGGACAACACCATTAACCGTAATTTTTATCACGGTTCAATCTTACTCAATGATATCGGCGTGTCAAGGAACCGATACCGGGGTTGGAATGATACTTTTTCTTGACACCGCTTCTTATCAATATACACTAAAAACAATGGCGTTAACACCAATTGAAATAAGGAAGAAGGCATTTTCTGTCTCGTTCCGGGGATATGCAGTAAAAGAAGTGCGGGCGTTTCTTGCTGTCGTTGCCAATGAGCTTGAAGAACTGCGTAAGGAGCGAGCAGCACTTGCCGAAAAGGTTGATGAACTCGCGGCCCGCGTCGCTGCTTATGAAAAAATGGAGAAACTACTTAAAGATACGCTGCTCACGGCGCAACAGGTTGCCGAAGAAATGCGTGCCAATGTTGAAAAAGAGCGCGAACTGATGATTGAACAGATAAAACAGGAGGCGGCGAGGATGCGGTCCGAATTAAAGGAATTACAAAAGCGCCGGGCACTGATACTCGATGAGGTCAAAGGTATTGCCAATACTTACTTAGCAGTAGTAGAAAGGTTTGAAAAAGGACGGTTAGAACTAAATGAATCCAACACACACTCCAACACTGAAACAAAGGATTCAAGAGAGCGTTCAAGCGATAAGAAATAGGACTGCTTTCAAACCGCGAATCGGGATAATTCTCGGTACCGGGTTGGGTAAACTTGCGGAGAAAGTGGAAAATGCTGTAACTATCCCCTATGCAACAATTCCCCACTTCCCCATTCCAACCGTAGAAAGCCATGGTGGTCGTTTAATACTCGGGATGTTGTGCGCTAAACCGGTGGTGGTAATGCAAGGTCGTTTTCATTATTATGAAGGTTACGAACCTCAGGAAATTACCCATCCGGTGCGGGTAATGAAGGAACTGGGTATCGATACGCTAATTGTCTCAAACGCCGCGGGCGGCTTAAATCCTGAGTTTCAAGCCGGTGATATTGCAGTCATCACCGACCACATCAATCTTACCGGCCAGAACCCTTTGAGAGGACCCAATGATGAAACGCTGGGCCCACGATTTCCTGATATGTTTGAATGTTATGACCCGCAATTGATTAAACGGGCGGAAACGGTCGCAGCCGAACTGAACTTAACTCTGCGCCGGGGAGTTTATGCCTGGGTTACTGGTCCTAATCTCGAAACCGCCGCCGAGTATCGCTATCTTCGCATTATCGGCGCTGACCTTGTTGGCATGTCAACGGTACCGGAAACAATCGTTGCCCGGCATGCAGGATTAAGGGTCCTCGGTTTTTCGGTTATTACCGATATGGGAATTCCTCAACAGCTCCAGCCCGTTGATCTGGCAACAGTGCTGCGTGTTGCCAATGAAGCCGAACCGAAACTTACGGCAATCGTGCAGGAAGTGGTAAAAAGAATTTGAAACCAATCGCGAGCCCGAGATTACTTTTACTGCTGGTTCTGATTGGAACCGCCTGCCCGAAAAGACCGGAACAAACAAAGCCCACAACCCCGCAGGAAGCACTGGAACAAGCACTGTCCGATAAAAAGGCAAAAAGGTTTCAAAAAGCGGAAGAGGGTTTTACCTACTTAATTTTTAACTTTCCCGGCAGTGCTCAGGCGGCTGATGCCCAGTTTTACCTTGCCGACTGTTATTTTGAAAGCAAAGACTATGAACAGGCGCAAAGTGAATTCGATTTCTATCTTAAAAATTTTCCCAATGGACGATTTCAGGAAGAAGCCTCTTTTAAAAAGGCGATAGCGGCATTGCGCTCGGCCCCAGCGCCCAATAAAGACCAGAGTAATGTACTGAAAGCCCAAGAATTACTCAACGAGTTTCTTGAGGAATATCCCGACTCTCGATTCCGGGAGCAGGCACAAAACGCTTTGAAGGAAATTGAGTCCCGTTTAGTGCAAAAGGAGTTTGACGCCGCCCGACTCTATTTCAAGGCGGGCGAATACAAGTCCGCACTGATTTATTACCAGTTCATCCAAGAAAACTACCCCGAAATTAACTGGTCAGAGAAAGACCGTTATCAATTCGCCGTTTGTTATTATGAAACTGGCGATTCCGAGGCGGCACGTCCGATTTTCGAAGAACTGGTTACCAGTGCAGTTTCCCCTCGGCTTAAACAGGCGGCGCAGCGTTATCTCAACCTGATACACTAATGCGGCGATGTCCGGTTAATAGAACCCGCATTGGCATATTCGGCGGGTGCTTTGACCCTATTCATTTGGGACATCTGCTGATAGCGGAAGATGTTTTACTCAAATTAAAATTAGACAAAGTCATTTTTATCCCGACCTTTCATCCTCCTCATCGACCTCCGCCTCTCGCCTCTTATAATTCTCGGGTCGAAATGGTCCAGCGGGCGATTGCTGGTAATCCCTGGTTCGTTCTTTCTCGTGTGGAAGAGAACCATCCTGGACCTTCTTATACAGTACAAACATTAACCCGCCTGCGCCTTTTATTCCCTCAGGCTTGTCTTTTTCTTATGCTGGGATATGACCAATACCGTTCGATTGCTCGATGGCATAAACCCCTGGAACTTACCAAAGCAGCAAAACTGGTCGTTATGAGTAGGCCGGGAGTTCCCCAACCATCCCTTTTGCCAGGGCACAAACCCAGCGATGTAATATTCCTTAATGTTATCCCGGTGGAATTAACAGCAACTATCATAAGAGAACGACTTGCCAAAGGGATGTCTATTTGTTATCTTTTACCAACAGCAGTGGCGGAGTACATTTATAAAAACCGCCTTTATTTAAAAGATAAAGACAAAGGAGGATAGGTGATTGAAATCGCATTTGCCCAGACCGGAACAGGCACCGCTTCCCAGCCTTCTGGTGGTTTAGGGATGCTGGGTAGCCTATTACCACTGATTCTAATATTCGTGGTGCTCTATTTTCTGATGATTCTTCCCCAGCAACGTCGTCAGAAAAAACACCAGCAGATGATTGCCAGTCTTAAAAAGGGCGACCGGGTGGTATTTGCTTCGGGTATTCTTGGTGTTATCACAAATGTCAAAGAGAATACCTTTATGGTCAAAGTGTCAGAAGGCACGGAAATTGAGGTAGAAAAAGGTGCCATTGCATACAAACTGGGTTCTACGGGTCAATAGGTAACAGCCTTAATAGTTTCGGGTAAGGGGTTCTTAATGGCAGAAGTGGTCAATCTCGATAATAGAGGAAAATGCCGGAGAATTGTCCTTTACGGCAATCCAGTATTAAGGACTCCTGCCCAGCCTATAGTTGAATTTAACCAGAACATTGAGACTCTTATTCAGGACCTTTTGAGTACGATGATTAAGAAAGACGGTGTTGGGCTGGCGGCAAACCAGATTGGCATTCCTCTGGCGGTTTTTGCTCTTAACCCTCAGGCTTGCAATTTGGACCGTCCTCCCCTATGCATCATAAACCCGGAAGTTGTGGTTGCCGAAGGAAAGGTTGAGGAGGAAGAGGGTTGTCTTTCCCTGCCAGATATTTATGAAATCGTTAGTCGGCCAGAATTTGTCCGGATTAAAGGTCTTAGTGCTGAAGGCAAACCAATATATATGGAAGGTACTGGTTTGCTGGCTCGTGCCCTTCTTCATGAAATTGACCATTTGCGTGGTATTCTGTTTATTGACCATATCAGTGAGCTGCGCCGCAAACTACTCGCCCCAAGACTGAAACAACTTGAAGAAATGGAGCGCCAGATTTGCGGATAGTTTTCTTCGGTACCGCGCCATTTGGGATTCCGACGTTAAAACTACTTCAGCAAAAGGGGTTGGGAATTGTTGCGGTTGTGACCAACCCTCCTCGACCTCAGGGCCGGGGTTTAAAGCCCACTCCTTCGCCTGTTGAACTTGTTGCTCGGGAGAGTGGTATCGTAGTGTTTACGCCCGAAAACCCCAACAGTCGCGATTTTGTAGAAAAAATAACCAGTTTTAAACCGGATTGCGGTGTACTCGTCGCGTATGGTGTTATTCTGAAGGAGCCGCTTTTAAACATACCCCGGTATGGATTCATTAACCTTCACCCTTCGCTGCTTCCTCGTTACCGTGGTGCAGCACCTATCCCCCGTCAATTGATGGATGGGTGCACCGAATCCGGGGTGACCGTAATCAAAATGGATAAAGGGGTTGATTCCGGCGATATTCTGAATCAAATCCGGGTTGAAGTTAGTCCTGAAGAAACAGCAGGAGAACTTGAGACTCGGTTATCATTGCTGGGGGCAGATTTGGTTTACAAAACACTAATCGAAATTAAAGAAGGTAGGGTAAAAAGCCAGCCGCAAAATAAAAGCCTTGCGACCGTCGCACCCAAGTTAACAGCAGCCGACCGAGATATTGACTGGCAGAAATCCGCCCAGGAAATTCACAATCGGATTCGAGCACTGTCTCCAGAGCCCGGGGCGATAACCTATTTTCGGTCGAACCGCTTGATTATTCTCCGTTCCCGCATTTTGAGCGAGAAACGCAACCTCAAACCTGGTACAATTGTTGACGGCGCTCCTGGTCTGTTCGTTGCTACCGGTACCGAGTTACTCGAGTTAATTAGTTTGAAACCAGCCGGGAAAAAAGTTTTAACTGGCCGAGATTTTATTAACGGTTATCGTCCGCAAATTGGAGAAAGATTGGGCAGGTACGATGAAGAAATCTAAAAAACCATTGCGCGTTTTTATTAGCCTTTTGATACTGCTTGCGACCTTCGCCCTTATTTTTGGCATCGTTAACCTCCTGATGCCTATCCTTGTTCATAAGGGCAAAGAGGTATCCGTTCCTAATCTGGTCGGGTTAACACCCGAAAAAGCCGAAAGCCTCCTGCTTAAATCAGGGTTGAAAAAGGGTGAAGTTCGAACTGTACCCAGCGCCGAGATTCCTCCCAACCGGGTGTGCGCCCATTACCCGCGCGCCGGACGCCGGGTAAAAATTGGCCGGGAGGTCGACCTGGAAGTAAGTGCCGGCGTCAGTAAAATACGGGTTCCTAACCTTGAAGGTCTACCCCTGGCAAACGCGATAACCGCCCTGGAACGCTCTGGCTTTGTCATTGCTCGGATTGAATCAATACGCACGGCAACAGTACCGACGGGCAGAGTTGTTACCTTATTCCCTCCAGCAGGAACCGAAGTTCGCCGGGGTACTGAGGTGGTAATTTCAGTTTCGACCAAAACAGGTACTTTTCCCATGCCCAACCTGGTCGGGCTAAACATCGAAACCGCCCGCGGCATTATTGTTTCCCAAGGACTTATCCTGGGCGGAATAAAGCCCGCTTCCAGTAGTGAACCGCTGGGCACAGTGCTTTTCCAGTATCCGGAAGAAGGAATGTCTGTGGCAAGCGGGGATACGGTTAATCTAATCGTTGTCCGTGAACCTAAATCGTCGGAACAAAAAAGATGACAAAGGTCTCCGCCTCAATTCTCGACTGTAACTTTCTCCAGCTTGAAGCCGAGGTGCGTGCCGTGCTCGCAGCCGGGATCGATGCTTTACATCTTGATATTATGGATGGACACTTCGTTCCCAATCTCAGTTTTGGTGTACCGATTGTTAAAGCGGTCCACAAAATAACTTCGGTTCCAATATACTCTCATCTGATGGTAATTAAACCAGAAAAAATCATTGAGAAGTTCCTTTCCTACTCTGACTACATTATCTTTCACATTGAAGCAACTGATGACCCGGAATGCTGTATAAACACCATTTCTGCGGCGGGCAAAAAAGCGGGGATTTCTCTAAATCCCGACACGCCAATTGAAACATTATTTTCCTTGCTGGACAAGGTGGACGATGTTTTGATAATGAGTGTCTTTCCCGGATTGGGGGGGCAAACATTTCTTCCCCACTCTCTTGAGCGCATCAAGCAACTTTATGAGATGCGGATTCAAACCAAAACTCAGTTTACCATTTCGGTTGATGGCGGGATATGCCCGGCAAATTGCCAGCAGGTTATAGAGGCTGGTGCCGATATATTGGTTGCGGGTAGTGCGATATTTAAAAGTGGTGATTATACTCAAACGGTTCGTCAATTGAAATGTTTGACATACTGACCCAGAAACTTACTGAACTGCAGCGTAAACTCCTTGGTCGGGGTAAACTAACCTCGGTAGAAATTACCCGAACTCTCGGAGAAATTCGTACCATTCTCCTCGAAGCGGATGTCAACTATAAGGTTGTAGGTCAGTTTATCCGCGGCGTCGAATCCCGGCTTAAAGAACAGGATATTACTGCCAGTTTGAAGCCCGGCGAATTGATAACTTATGTCGTTTACCAGGAAATGGTAAAACTCCTTGGTACCAGTAGCGTCAGGCTGGATTTAAGGAATAGTCCCTCGATAATCAGTTTGGTTGGATTGCAAGGAACCGGTAAAACAACGCTTTCTGGTAAACTTGCGTTCCGTTATCGTAACCGTAAACCACTCCTTGTTGCCTGTGACCCGAAGAGACCGGCCGCGGTTGAACAGTTAGAGAGTGTTGCCCGCCGTGTTAACTGCGATTTCCATCCCGTAGAAAAAGATGTGATTACCACCTGCCTTAAAGCCCGAGAGTATGCCCGCAAAAATGGTAACGGGCTTTTAATCCTCGACACCGCAGGCCGACTGCACATCGATGAAGAGTTAATGAGCGAACTCAAAGAGATTCAAGAAAAGATTAAACCCGATGTTACGCTGCTCGTTCTTGATGGAATGGTAGGACAGGATGCGGTTAATCAAGCATCGGAATTTAACGAGCGTCTGGTCCTGACCGGTTGCTGTTTTACAAAACTTGATGGCGATGCTCGAGGCGGCGCGGTACTTTCGGTTCGCCAGGTAACCGGTATGCCAGTTTATTTCATCTCAACTGGAGAAAGACTGGAAGACATTGAAGAGTTTCATCCTGACCGTATCGCGGCACGCATCCTCGGTATGGGTGACATCAAAACCCTGACCGAAAAGGTGCAAAGCGCCACGGACGAAGTTACTCAGCGTCAGATGGCAGAAAAATTTCTCAAGGGTAAATTCAATCTCGATGATTTTTTAAGCCAGCTTAAGGCAGTTAAAAAAATGGGTTCTTTCTCCAAGTTACTTTCCCTTGTTCCGGGTGCTGGTAATATCGATGTTGACGAAGATGAGTTTGTTAAGATTGAGGCAATTATCCAGTCAATGACGCCGGAAGAACGGCAGAATCCAGACATTATCGATGGTTCACGACGGCGCAGAATTGCTGCCGGTTCGGGAACAACCGTTACCGATGTTAACCGGCTCCTTAAAGAGTTCGAGCAGGCGCGGCTTCTTGCCCGACAACTGTCGTCGGGCAAAGGACCCCGTTTCCGAATCCGTTAATTCAAATCTATCACTTCTCGTCATCAGTTCGTCGTTATTTCGGGATAGAGTACTCTTGAAAAATAGTAAAAACCAGCAATCTATAGCAATTTTATTTAACCTTGTAGTAATATGTAAGTTAGCGCGTGAATCAGTTAAAATTAATACTAACAGCTGTTATAAAGGTAAATATCATTTTGGATACTATTCAGGAGGTTGTTAGGGGAACGACTCCCGGAGTGACTACCCGATTGAATCACTGAATTACACATTCACTCAGTTACAGAGTAACTCCGGGACTCCTTTCGGGGTTTCCTTCTATCCTAATAGAGTTTATCGGTTTAACCGATGCCGCGCAAAGGGCTTAAGTACCTTCCTGCCAGGATGATATGTAGGCTTTTTGCTCCTTGGTCAGCCGGTCAATTTTAATCCCCATCGTGTTCAGCTTCAACTCCGCAATTTTCCGGTCCAGTTCTTCCGGTAATTTGTAAACACGGGGTGCTAACTTACCCTGATTTTTATAGATAAACTCTATTGCCAGAGCCTGGTTGGCAAAAGACAAATCCATTACCATTGCGGGATGTCCTTCAGCGGCGGAAAGGTTAACAAGTCTGCCTTCGGCAAGAAGAATTACCCGTTTACCATTCACCAGTGTATGTTCAACGCAGAACCGCCTTAACTCTCGCTTCTTTTTAGTAATCTTGTCCAGCGCACGGCGATTGATTTCAACATCGAAGTGACCCGCATTACAGATGATTGCACCATCTTTCATTTTCAGGATGTGGGCTCGGTCAATAACATTAATGTCGCCCGTGACGGTAACAAAAATATCGCCGTGTGGCGCCGCATCTATTAGGCGCATAACCCGGTGTCCGTCCATCCGTGCTTCAAGCGCCCGAATTGGGTCAACCTCGGTCACAATCACCTCAGCGCCCATCCCCTGCGCCTTCGCTGCTAAACCGCGGCCACACCACCCATAACCACAAACCACAACCGTGGCACCGGCAAACAGTATATTTGTCGCCCTTAAGATACCATCGAGCGTTGACTGCCCGGTTCCGTAGCGGTTGTCGAACATAAATTTCGTATAGGAGTCATTCACCGCAATTATTGGGTAGCGCAATACACCAGCTTTTTCCATACTGCGCAAACGGATAACACCGGTGGTTGTTTCTTCGGTACCGCCCAATACTCCTTGAACCAGCTTACCGCCCTTTTTGTGTAGTGTGGAAACCAAATCGGCACCGTCATCAGTGGTGATATGCGGTTGATGGGCAAGCGCTTGTTCAATATGGCGGTAATAACTTTTTCGGTCTTCACCTTTGATCGCAAAAACCGGTATCCCTTCTTCGACTAAGGCGCTTGCCACTTCGTCCTGAGTAGAAAGTGGATTTGAGGCACAAAGCCGAACACGAGCACCACCGGCTGTTAATGTGCGGACAAGGTTGGCAGTTTCAGAAGTCACATGTAAACAACAACTTATCCGAACATCTTTAAGTGGTTTCTCGCTGATAAATCGTTCTTTTACCAGAGATAGAACGGGCATAAACTTTGCTGCCCACTCAATTTTATTCCTGCCCCTTGAAGCCAGAGTTAAATCTCGAACATCATACTCAATCCCTTTTGATTTCATTTTAACTCCTTTTTACAAACCAAGCTCCGTCCGTATCTCAGCCACCTTATCGGTTTTTTCCCAGGTAAAAAACTCCAGCTTTTTACCCGACAGTTTGTCTTTCCCAACTCGTGGTTTCTGGCCAAAATGGCCAAACACCGCAGTTGGCAGATAAATCGGGCTGCGTAACTTCAGGTGTTCAATCATACCCTTGGGTGTTAGGGGGAAAATTTTCCGGACTACCTCCTGAACTTTCGTTTCAGGAACGCGTCCGGTTCCCATCATATCAACTGAAATATCCACCGGGTCGGGTTTACCGATAACATACGCCAGCCTGATTTCTACTTCGTCACAAACACGAGCGGCAACTAAATTTTTAGCGATATAACGTGCCATATACGCTGCGGACCGGTCCACCTTAGTCGGGTCTTTGCCGGAAAATGCACCACCACCATGCCGTGCCCAACCACCATAAGTGTCAACGATGATTTTTCTGCCGGTCATTCCGGTGTCCGATTGCGGACCCCCGACCACAAACTTGCCGGTCTCATTGACATAGAATTTGGTCCTGTGGTCCAGATACTTTTCGGGTAAAATCGGTTTTGCCACGACCTCAATAATTTCCGCCCGGGCTTTTTGTGTAATTTTTGTTCCGGTACGGTCAAGGATTGTTTCGTCGTGGTGGGCGGCAAGGACAACGCTGTCGATCCGTCGCGGGATGCCATCTTCGTACTCAACCGTTACCTGTGCCTTTCCATCGGGCCGAAGATATGGAAGGATTTTTTTCTTTCTTACCTCAGCAAGCCGTTCAACCAGACGATGAGCAAGAACAATGGGTAAGGGCATCAGTTCCTCGGTCTGGCGGCAGGCATAGCCAATCATCATTCCCTGGTCCCCGGCACCACCAATGTCAACTCCTTGGGCAATATCGGGCGACTGTCGACCAATTACATTCAATATCGCACAACTGTCGGCATTTAAACCACACCTGGAATCAACATAACCAATTTCTCTAAGAACTCGGCGCACCAGCTGTTCCAAATCAACCCAGGCGCTCGTGGTAATTTCACCGCCAACCAAAACCATTCCCACGGTGACAAATGTCTCGCACGCTACCCGTCCTTTAGGGTCCTGCCGCAAAACTTCATCTAATACTGCGTCCGAAATCTGGTCGCATAGTTTGTCTGGGTGTCCTGCGGCGACCGATTCCGATGTAAACCTAAAACTCCTTTTCAAGTTGCTCTCCTTTCTCTGAATTTCCATTTAAGACTAATGTTTAGCTTTTAACAGGTCAAGCAAGAGCGGCGCCAACTTCTCGGCAACTTCGGCGGCGTTTGTAAATTCCAGCCACTGGGCATCTTTAAGTCCTCGAAACCAGGTCAACTGACGCCGGGCATACTCCTTAGTTTTTCTCTTTGCCGTAGAAATTGCTTCTTCCAAACTTAATTCGCCATCAAGATAGCGCAAAAGTTCGGCATAGCCATAGGCGTTGGTGATGTAACTACCCTGACTTAATCCCAGCACTTTGAGCCGCCGCACCTCATCAAGCAATCCATTTGCCATCATCTGGTCAAATCGCTTATCAATTAGTGTATAAAGCCGTTTGCGCTCCATATTGAGAACCACATAGACCGGAACAAATTCCGTTTTGTTTTTTCTTTCGGCGGTGAGTTCAGAGAAACGTTTCCCGGTTAACTCATATATCTCCAGCGCCCGAATTATCCGTTGCCGGTCATTAGGATGAAGCTGTTTTGCACGCTCCGGGTCCACCTCCATTAGCGTGCGATAAAGCTCTCTAACTGGTATTGCACTGAGTCGAGTCCGAAGATTCGGGTTATGCGACGGTGCCTCAAAAAAGGGTTGAAAAAGGGCTCGCAGGTAAAAACCGCTTCCCCCGACAATGATAAAATTGCGTCCTTCGGCATTTAGCCGGTGCATTATCTTCAATGCGTCGCGCGCAAAATCGGCCGCTGAATACAATTTATTTGGTTCAACGCAGTCGATCAAATGAAATTTTATTTCCTGGCGTAGTTCAACCGAAGGTTTTGCCGTTCCGATATCAAGGTGCCGGTAGACCTGTCTCGAGTCGGCAGAGATTATCTCAACCCCGTACCTCCGTGCCAGAATTACCGCAACATCGGTCTTCCCGACTCCGGTAGGTCCGGTTAAAACGAGCACCCTCAAATTCTGCCAAACCTCCGGTCCAGGTCTTCAAGGGTAATCTTAATAATCACCGGTCTGCCATGAGGACAGAAGTAAGGTTCCCGGCAGGCAAAAAGCCGGTTAATCAGTGACACCATCTCCTCTTGCGTGAGACGCTGCCCGGCTTTAACCGCGCCTTTACAGGCAAAAAGTTTTGCCAGTTCTTGTTCGATGGTTGCTTGTTCTAAGCTGGTTTTAACCAGTTCCGCAAAGAACTCCCTGATTTCGCCTTTTCCCATATATGAACCGGCCGGGACACTTTCAACCACAACAGTACGGCCACTGAAAATTTTTGTTTCCATCCCCATCTGGCGGAGTTTTCCTTTGATACTGTCGTAGGCTTCAAACTCCTCAGCGTTCAAGTCGAAGGTTATGGGAAAAAGTAACCCCTGAGGTTTTGCCTCCTGTTGACGGTGCAGGAGCTCTTCATAAATTATGCGTTCATGTGCCGCGTGTTGGTCAACGATTACATAACCTGATGCTACCTGAGCGAAGATGTAACTGTTGTGCAATTGCCAGAATTCTCCTGGCATTTCGTCGTCTTGGATAATTCGTTCCTGAACAAACAGGCTGGTGTCCTCCATTTGTGACCGGCGCTGAATCCCCAGACCTTTCCGGACCGCTTCTGAAACAAAATCAAACAGGAAGCGTTCATCGGCAAACCTGACTTCCTGCTTTGTCGGATGGATATTAACATCAAGCCGTGATGGCTCAGTCTGGATGAAGACGACAAAATTGGGATGGCGACCGGAAGGCATAGGTCCGTACCCGTCGTAAACTGCCCTTGTCACTACCTGGTTGCGCACCGGACGGCGGTTGAAAAACACCACTTGGACATCAGAAAATCCCTTGACCTGAGTGGGGTCAGAAAAAAATCCGTGAAGGCTTAACATAGGATTGTTAACTTGAAATTCAACCAGTCCTTCGACTGTTTTCCGGTCAAACAATCCCAGCAACCGTTCCCGATACGAACCAACCGGTGGCAAATTTACCACAAGGCGTTCGTTGTTTATCAATTCAAATCCTATTTCAGGAAAAACTATTGCATAATTGCGAAACGCCTCCGCTACCATTCGGAACTCGTAATTTTCTGATTTCAAAAATGCCCGGCGTACCGGTAGATTAAAAAACAGCGCCTTAACAGTCACCGTTGTACCCTGAGGATGGGCAACTTCAGCAATTTCTTTTATTTCGCCACCTTCTATTTCCAATCGCGTTCCGGCTTGAGTTTCATCGGTGTTGGTCTCGATTGTCATCCGGCTGACTGCGGCGATTGATGCCAGTGCTTCGCCCCGAAAGCCGTAACTCTGAATTCTGGTGAGGTCGTCAACCGAACTCAGTTTGCTGGTAGCGTATCTTGCTACCGCCTGTCGGGTATCATCTCGGTTCATCCCAATTCCGTCATCGGTGACCCGAATCAGATTTTTTCCGCCGGCTTTTATCTCTAACCGAATTCGTTTCGCCCCGGCATCAATTGAATTTTCGATTAATTCTTTAACCACCGATGCGGGTCGAACAATCACTTCACCGGCGGCGATTCGGCGCACCACCTCTTCGGGAAGCGGTAAAACGGGCTTCCTATTCATTGCCCCTCAAGTATTTGGCAAGTTCGATTAACATACCATCCTCGGCGGCTAAAACCATATATCCGGTTCGTTCACTTAACTCTCGAGCCAATTTCCAGGGCCGAGCCCGAATCATCGTCATCCCGAAGTGAGTCATTATGGAAAGTTTTGGTTTCATTGCGCTGATCAACTCTTCGACTTCGGGAAAGTGAAGATGGTCAAGGTTTGATGGTGTGTAACGAACAACATTATAGATTACCACATCGGCACGGTAAAATTCAGCCAATTCGGGAAAGTACGCAGTATCAGCGATATAAGAGATGCTCAGCGCATCAGTTTTAAATTTAAATCCGTAAACCTCACCGCGATGTCGGTGCCGTACCGGGCAGGTAAACAATATCGTGCCAATTTGATATTGTCCCCTTTCCCGAAGAACTACGACCGCTTCAAGAAAATTCCGCAAATAGCGCAGAACTACCGGGTCATTTCCCTCCAGTGCGTCTTCAGGGGCAAAAAGCTTTCCGCGTGGTTCGGTTCCACCAAGCGTCATAGCCTCAATCATCACATTGACATCCGCCGCATGGTCAAGGTGGCGATGGGACAGGAGAATTGCGGCAAGTTGTGTTGGGTTAAGTTTGTGCCGGCTACTCGTGGCTCGTACCAGAGCGCCGGGACCAGGGTCAACGATAAACTGGGTGTTCTGGAGGTTAAACCAGATACCACCTGAGGCGCGCACCTGCTTGGCAATGACGATTCTCGCGCCACCTGAACCCAGAAAGATTAAACTGTCCGGTCGGGACTGATTTTCCATTCATATTGAGCATAAAGCGGCACAGAAAATTGTCAACTTCAATCGCTGCCCAGTTAAACTCTAAACCAATTTTGTACCGTTGATTACCAGTTCAAACTGGCATTTGAGGAAATCGGCGGCACGGCGGGAGATGAGCATTCGGCTGAGGAAAATTTCAAAATATTCCATTACCGGTGCAATTCCCGTATCAACATTTAAGTCGAAAATAATTCGGTGATGAGTACTGTCAACACTGAGTGTTGATTTTCTTACCGCAAAGTTTACCCGGTCGTGGATATCAAACTTTATCAGCGCTGGATTCCGCACCCGGCTCCGGTGAACATCTGATTTATCAGCAAGAATCAGGGCCGCCGCTATTTCAGAGATAGGATTGCCGCCTTCTTCATGGTGATTGCCAATCGCTGCCATTATCTGAGAAACTTCGCCAAATTCCATTCCAAGGCGGACCAGAATTTCCCGTGCCAAAAGGGCACTGGTGCGCTCATGTGCCTGTCGGTTTACAACATTACCAATATCATGGAGGTAACCAGCGATGGCACTTAACTCCGCCACTCTTTCATCATAGCCCAGTTCAATTAGAATCCGACGACTGTTCTTTGCCACAAGCCGGGCATGGCGATGACCGTGTTCCGTATAGCCGAGAACTGCCAGCTGCCGGTCGGCTTCGGCAATTAGAGCTTGTGCCTCAGGGTCTTTTTTTACCTCACGCAGACAAACCATACCCCATTTACCTGAACCGGATACGCAAAAGTCGAGCCGTGCTCAATTAGTCAGGTTGCCGTTCTGTTGCAACCTGTTCGTTCGTAAGAACCTGTTTGAGGTAGGCCTCGTAATCAGAGAGTAGTCGCTCGTCCCCTACCATCTGCGCCTTCCAGCGAATCGCCACTTCATTTACCCCAAAAGTTTTGTCAAGAAAAACCTGCAACTTGGCGCCAGTAGGATAGTTTTTGTCCTCAATAATAATTCCGCTCGTCGAGACATTGTCCCCACAGACATTGTAAACCTCAACCGCTTTCTCGGGATTGTAGTCCCATACCTGAGGACCACGTACCGCTCGTTTGTACATCAGGAATTCGATTAAGTCGTTGGCAATCGATATCATCAATGCGTAGTCGGTCGTAGGATCGGCGCCGGCAACATAATTTTTGATTGGCAGATGGAGGGCAAGGCCGCACTCACCTCGACCTTCACCAACGAAAATCCGGTTTGCCTCAATGTACTCGCGCAAATCTAATGACTGGATGTACAGCACTCTTATAAATTATAAGATTTAAACCTGCTCGGTCAAGTTGTGCATTCGATTATTTTTCCTCACCAAACAAGCGCCGGTAATACGAAAAAAGGAATGGGTTTTTTT
>JBBISL010000001.1:0-78652 GCA_037441285.1 Caldifarciminota bacterium | reverse complement strand
CCAGGCTCTTGTCAGTGCGGTTCTAACATCGTCATCAAGCATCTGCGCCAGTGTGGCGACGGCGCACAAGCGGACAAATGGGTCGGAATGTCTGAGGTAGCCTGTAATTTTTTGCCGGCAGCGGTTTTTAACTTCTTCATCTAAAAGGGTGTCATGTTTTGATACAATCTGTCCGACTGCTCTTATTCCATGTCCCAGCGCGGGTGGAGTTAACCGGTCAAGGTGACTGAGAATCGAATCAATGCTCACCACTCCGAGAGATACCAGCGATGCTTCGGCGGCACTTCGAACCGTAAAAAATCTGTCGTTCAGTGCTTCGATTAAACTGGGAATTGCTACCGGATTCTTAAGTTTGCCACAAGCTTCCGCGGTGACGATTCTGGACAGTTCAAAGGTGTCTTTCAGCAAATAAAGAATCTGGGGAACGACCGTGGAATCACCGATGCTGCCCAGTGCGTAAACACCGCGCCTGGGCGTGATCCGGCCTTCTTTAAGCGCCAAAAGAATTGAATCGACGACATCCCGAGCGCTTTTGCCCATCTCACCAAGCCAATAAGCCGAGTTCTGCCGGGCAAGGAACCTTTCGTCTCTCAATCCTTTTAGGAAATAAGGTTTGGCGGTATCAGGAAGTGCTTTGACCAGCGCCAGTACCGCTTCGGACTCCAGTCCGTCCTTTGTGTCCAGTTTGTGATTGTAAATATATTGCATTGCCTTACCGCCCAATCGAATAAGCTCCTTACGTGCCCGTAACACCTTTTTTCGAGCATTGCCCACCGCCCAGATTGATGCTGTTTTAAACACACTTTCCACCGGTGCGGTAATTATCGAATCAATACTTGCTTCAGAGGTGTCGACATCGGGCTCGTAGTCAATTACCGTTGCCGGACGGTCAAGGTCAACTCCAGAACCATAAGTTCCTTTTGTCCAGAAACTCTGGTTTTCAGCAATGTTTTTTGCCGGGTACTGGTCTTTGCCAGCAAAGTCAAGAAATACACCAATACCACCGAACCCTCTTGCCCAGTTGGAACTGCCCTGGGCAATTAACGATTCCGAGGTCATATACCAATCCTGACCATCGGCATCAAGAAAAAGTCCAACGGAATTGGTCAAACCGATACCCTGGCCTCCTGATGCGTAATAGCCATCATCCCCCTTGCGGTCAAAAAGCACCCCGACGGAAAGGTCGTGTCCTTCTCCTTGTGATGGACCAAGACGGGAAAAATATGAGTCATTACCCTCTTCATCAATTAAAGCGCCGATTGAAAGATGAATCCCAGCTCCTTGGGAATACTGGGCCGCGGTGTAGTGGTCAAAACCTTCCCGGTCGTAAAGCATCCCTAAGGAGTACCAGTAACTCGTTCCCTGACAGAACACCTCAGCATTGTAAAAGTCATTGCCTTTAAAATCACAAAGAAAACCGATCCCGCCGCTGGCATCAGGTCGCACCCCAATCGCAAAGCCTTGAGCAAAAGACCGATATTCTCGAGGCAGCAACGGTTCATGTAAGTACCTTCCCCCGGAATAGTAAAGGTCCTGCCCACTTCCCTCAACAAGTAACCCATAACCCCAGGTTCCAGCAAAACCCTGACCATAACAGAAGCAGCGATAAGAGTCGTTGCCCGCATTGTCGATTAAAAGCCCAACTCCATAGTGACCTGCACCCTGAGCAAAGAAACCGGCATCATAAATATCGTGTCCTGAAACATCCCACAGTACTCCGGTGCCAAATATCGTTGCGCCCTGAGCGTAATGACGAGACCGGTAAACATCGTCACCGGCAAAGTCAAAGAGAACTCCGCATCCAAATAGCGCTGCACCCTGCGAAAAAAGCTTTTCGGTCTGGTAAATGTCATTACCTTCAAGGTCAATGACTACGGAAAAAGGTTTATTTAGAATCCCTACCGTACCCCCAGCACGATTAAAATACCGGTCATCCCCTCCCAGTTCAATGATTAGCGCAGCATCTTCTCGATACACATCATCGCCGATGGTCCCAATGATCACCTTTCCCCATCTGGTCTCAAACACAGTCGGGCTATTTCTCCAGGTGTCCTGACTTGTATTCATTTCTTTTAACAACTCGATTGCCCGGGTTGCACCCATTGTTACGGTCATACCGGCTAAAGCAAGCGCCCGGCGGTCAATCTTTCGGGCATAAGCTAACAGCGTTTCAGATTTCACTTGAATAGTAGTGTCGTAATCCTTTCCAAACTCCCGGTGGAGAATGCCACTGAACCCTTTTTCGAGTGTGTCGTCCTCATCCTTCCAGAATTCGGGTGCTTCACCCAGTAAAATGTTAAGTTCTTGCTCCGGAATTTGGGCAACTGCCTGTTTTAAAAAACTATCCGCCACCTCAAAACTTACAAGAATTGTATTAACCGCTCGCATCACTCTGTCTTCGTTTTCTTCCCGTCTTATTAATTTTTCCCGTCGGGTTATCTCTCGGGTAATTCTAACGGTATCGGCATAAGACAAATCCAAATCAATTGCTCGATACTGTTCGAAAATCATCTGGTTGGGCGATTTTGATAAACGCTCAACCCGTGCCGCACTACTCTCTACATAAGGCGCTACTTCAAGGGGATGGGAAAGTAACCGGTCAACAATCTTAAGACGGAAAAAACTGTCAACCGCCCAAAATTTGAAAAAACCCAATTCTTCTTTTTTCATCCCCTGTATCTCAAGTGCTTGAGTTAGCGTATTATGAAAGAGCACATCAAGACTATCCGCTTTCTTTATTCCTCTCCCGAAAGCAAATCCGGCTAAAACCAATACCAGCAGCATAACTCGTTTCATTTTTCGTCTCCTCTTTTAATTTTTGTGGATAAGTTTGTAACTTACACCTGAACCATCCAATTTTAAGCGAACCAGATAAACACCTGCGGGTAATATATTTCCTTTTCCATCCCGGGCGTTCAATACAAACCTATTACGAACAACGCCTTGGTAGACTCGTTTACCAAGACTGTTGTAAATTGCCACTGCAGCAGGTTTGTCCGAATTGAGTTCAATCAATGTCTGGTTAAAGAACGGGTTCGGGTTTGCTTTAAGTATCCCTTGCGGTCTTTTTTGCTCTTGTACTCCGGCTGGCGCTGAATCGATTGTTACATCGCAGATAATTGTGTCACCAATCTCCTGAACATTACGAACACTTACATAGGTAGGTCGGCTGTTCCGTGCCCGGCTTGAAGGGTTGGACCAGTTGTCAAAAACACGGCGGTTCCAGATTCCAGGCAGTGGGTCTGAACTATCACCTAACGCTTCGTGATAGATGTGAGGGTCCGGACGAATGCCATTACCACGGTCCAGATGATTAGTTGAATCCTCCTCAAGGTCAACGACATCATCCATTGAGCCTGCACCCGGATCAATGTGCCAGATGAGAAGTCCGGACCAGGGCAACGGTGCATCAAACCCCTTCTTTTGCCGATTTTCGAGGTAAAAACAGGTGTCACAATCTAATCCATTACGCCAGACTTTATAAACCACCGGATTTGTTTCAACATCAACAATCCGTAGGTTGAATGTATCACGAGTTATAACGATTGGTGTGACAAAACCCGCTTCGACTTTACTCCACGCCTCCATATGAGCAGGACTCCACGGTGTATTTCCACCCGCACCCCATGCACCATACCCCATTAAACCCCAGTAACCAACACCCCAGGAGTATCGCGAATAATCGTAAAGGTCTGGCAGTCCAACCAGATGTCCTAATTCATGACACATCACCGCTATGCAACAAAGGGTTGTTTCACGGGTTTGAGTAACCATAGCAAATTCTGGTACATTTGTTACCCCTCGGATTGTCACACCATCGTTTGTTCGGTAATTGAAATAGGGAATTGCGTGCGACCAGCAGCAATTGACATCGCCATTGTCAGCACCATCGGCACCGGCATGAACCATAAACATTGCATCAATATAACCGTCATTGTTCAGGTCAAACTGGCGAAAATCGACAAACTGGTCAACCTGCTGGACATTTTCCCGTGCCATTTGTCCGCCCGTAGAAAGCATATAATTACCATCATAATAACGGGAATAGTTGTAGTTTGAAAGAAACCAGCGATTCCCGGCAATCCCTCCACGCACCGAATAACTTCCATAAGAGTTTTCCAGGAAAAAGTCGTTTAAACTACCGGCTCGATAGGGTTGTCCGTTGTAAACTCCGGTAGAGTACAGCATTGAGTCAAAACGAGCTGGTGAGTGCTCAATTGTGTCCGCCCGATTGTCTGGGAACTGCATCAGAATCGTAACCGTCTCACAGAAGTCATATCCTTTGAGTCGATTTGGTCCCGGAACCTCAACCTCAGGTGGAAAGATTGGAACTGGGCCCTTAAACCCTGGTTTGGGCGGCATTGCCAACGCCAGACCAGAAACTAAAAGCAAAACAAAGTTTCGTTTCATCGCTACTCCTTTAAATTGACAATAGCAAAACGGTCTATCAGGTCAACTCTGAAACTGTTTATCTTTCTATCTTTTCTGCCTCCAATCTTCTCTTTAACGTTTCCAGTTCCTTCTTTAAACGCTCAATTTCCATCTGAATTGAATCAAGCGACTGCTCATACATCTTTTTCCCGGTCTGCAGCTGCGGTTCGACTTTCTTAAAGATTTCAAGGAGCGAACGGTATATCTCGCGTAAAGGAAACTGCGACTTGAATTCGGTTTTACCGCTAACCCCAGACCGTTTTCCAATTTGGACCTTTATTTTCAGCCGTTTCTGCTGTCGGACAATTACCATTTCAACAACTACTCCTGGGCGCGCCCGAACCATCTTACGCAAACTATCAATATCATCAACTGGCTTGCCATCGAATTCTACAACCACATCTCCTGTTCTTATGCCTGCTTTTGCCGCTGGGCTATTCTCTATTACATCGCTAATCAGCACGCCTTGTTCGATTCCTAAAGCGATAAGCATTGCCGTGCTCATATCTTCTGCAATTATACCAAGCCAACCCTTTGCAAATGGAGCGTTACCGTTCCCTACTGAAGTTTGAACAGTCTGAGCACCAAGGACATTGAAAACGACTAACAGCATAACCCAACACCATCTCATATAAACATCACCTCCTATGAAGGTGTCGTTGATTTTCCTTGAAATTTGGGACCTTCTATCATTAGCCGTGAATAATCTACTCCTTTTTCGACAAGCCTTTCAAAGGATTGGTAAAATCGTACTCCACCGCCCCTTTCCTGATTGCATCTCCTCCAATTCGTGCTGCTTCCGGCCAGGAGGCTCGGGGTAACTTCGGGTCAACCCAGATTGCCATTGCTCGCCATTGTGCCATATTTTCAACCGAATCTTTGTAAACATAAACCCAAACAACACGGATACGGTCTTTCTGTTGGCGGTTGTACTTGTCCAGCACCGAATACAAAATCCAGTCTAATACTACCTGCAACGAATCAACCTCCGGTTGAATAGCGGTCTGCGCCAAAACCGTTAATCCCTTTAATTTATTGACCCGGACCTCCTTAATAGACAGCAACTGGTAGACCGGTTCAGGATGTGTCGGACGAGGAAAAACCGACCCCTTACTTTTCAAACCCGGTCCGAAAATCAAACCACTTAATACCGCACAACCAGCAAGGAAAACGATGCTAATCCAGTAACTCCGTCTTCGCTGTGCTCCCCTAATGCTTCTTATCTTCTCAGCCAAACCGATATCTTCATTGTTTCTCTTAATGTTACGGTTAAATCGAAAACTAAACACCGTTTTATTCTAACTTACTTTCCAGAAGTGTGCAAACTTTCTCTTGCTGCGAATATGTCAGCATTCAAACCTTATGTTAATGTCTTACCAATTGAGCATTGTGTTTGCTTGACAGTCGGGGGAAAATCCTTATAATAGTAATCAGCATAAATGTTAAAAACTCTTATGTGTGCCCTCGGCAATAATCCGGAGTAAAAGGACCGTTTAACACCTAAAATTCTTGCCGGGAGATAAAATTCAAAAGGAGAAGTTATGACCCAGGAAGAACTGAAAAATAAGAAAATAAGTGAACTTTACGAGATTGCAGAGTCGCTTAACATCCCAGACTACCGGGATAAGAAGAAACATGGACTGATAATGGCGATACTCGAAGCCGAAGCACGACAGCAAGCAACCGAAGGAAGTGAAGGTGGTGTTCAGGTCGATGGCGTCTTAGAAATCCTCGAAGAAGGGTTTGGTTTTCTACGCTCACCCGAGTACAGTTACCTTCCTTCTTCTGACGATATCTACGTTTCGCCTTCTCAAATAAAACGGTTTGGTCTGCGCACCGGCGACACAATAACTGGTCTTGCCCGTCCCCCGAAAAACAGTGAGCGTTATTTCGCGCTCTTAAAAATAGAAACAATCAATGGTATCCCCCTCTCTGCGGAAAGGCCAAGGATACCATTTGATGCCCTGACCCCACTATACCCTCAGGAACGCATTAAACTTGAGGTCCCTCAGCAAAACGACCTTTCAATGCGTGTCGTTGACCTGTTTACACCAATTGGCAAAGGGCAGCGAGGCCTCATTGTCTCACCACCCCGTGCTGGGAAAACGGTACTGCTTCAGAAGATTGCCAATAGCATCACGGTTAACCATCCCGAAATTAAACTGATTATCCTTCTGATTGATGAACGACCCGAAGAGGTAACAGATATGGAACGTTCGGTAAAGGCAGAAGTTATTAGTTCGACCTTTGACGAAGTTCCGGAACGCCATGCCCAAGTCGCCGATATGGTTTTAGAAAAAGCCAAACGACTGGTCGAAAATAAACACGATGTCGTGATTTTGCTCGACTCCATTACCCGCTTAGCACGTGCTCACAATCTTGTTGTCCCCCATTCAGGCAGAACCCTCTCGGGCGGTTTAGACTCCAACGCCCTTCAAAAACCTAAAAAGTTTTTTGGTTCAGCCCGTAATATTGAAGAAGGTGGCAGTCTTACCATCATTGCCACCGCTTTAATTGAAACGGGTTCGCGCATGGATGAGGTTATCTTCGAAGAGTTCAAGGGCACCGGCAATATGGAACTTATTCTTGACCGGCGCCTTGCTGACCGGCGCATCTTTCCGGCAATTGACCTGCAACGTTCCGGGACCCGTAAAGAGGAACTTTTGCTTACGGAATTCGAACTAAATCGCATCTGGGTGTTGCGCAAACTCCTTGCTGAACTCAATCCGGTGGAGATGATGGAATTCGTTCTTGACAAAATGCGATTGACCCGTAATAATAAAGAGTTCTTAGAATCAATGAGTGAAAGTTAAAGGAGTAAAACAATGAAACCTAAAATTCACCCCAAGTATGGTGAGTGCATTGTAACCTGTGCCTGTGGTAACACCTTTAAGACCCGCTCCACGAAACAGAAACTCCATGTCGAAATCTGCTCAGCCTGTCATCCCTTCTTTACCGGTAAACAGAAAATTGTTGATACGGCTGGCCGCGTCGAAAAATTCCGCCGCCGCTACGGTCAAAGCGAGCCCCGGAAAAATAAATAACATTCAGTGAGCATTACTGCTGAACAAATAGAATTCCTGGAGAGCAGATTAAAGAAACTTGCGGAGTTTCTTTGAGATTGAGCATCGGCGTGCCGAACTCGTTCAACTAAACAAAGAGGTTTCTCGACCAGATTTCTGGAACGACCCCCAACGGGCACAAGCGGTGATGCGACGCATAGCGATGATTACTGATTTAATTACCCGCGTGGACCGACTCCAGCAGGAGTTACAGGAAACCAGGGAATTGGATGAACTTTTTGCCCCAGAAAATGACGAAAAGATTTCTCGGGAACTTCAGGAACATATCCATCGCATTGAACAACACCTTGAAGCGTTGGAAGAAAGGGCTTTATTCAATTCTCCGGATGATAACCGAGATGCAATTCTCTCAATCCACCCCGGAGCCGGCGGCACAGAATCGTGCGACTGGGCAGAAATGCTCCTCCGTCTCTATATCCATTATATTGAAAATCAGGGGTTGAAATACCAAATCCTCGACTACCAACCCAACGAAGAAGCAGGGATAAAAGATGCCACTATTGAGATTACCGGCCCTTACGCTTATGGACTTTTGAAATCAGAAATGGGTGTGCATCGGTTGGTGCGGATTTCACCATTCGATGCCAATCAGCGGCGCCATACCAGTTTTGCTGCCGTAACTGTACTACCCGTAGCCGATGAAATTGAGGTGGATATCAATCCCCAGGACCTGAAAATTGAAACATTTCGCGCTGGTGGTCATGGTGGACAGAATGTGAATAAAGTAAGTTCTGCAGTGCGCATTACCCATATTCCGACCGGTATCATTGTTACCTGTCAAAATGAACGCTCCCAATTTCAAAACAAACAGAATGCCCTCAAAGTTCTCCGCTCGCGACTCTACGACCACTACAAAAGGAAACAGGAAGCCGAGATGCAAAAATTTACTTCGGCAAAAACCGACATTGCCTGGGGTCACCAGATTAGGTCTTATGTTTTATTCCCTTATCAACTGGTAAAAGACCATCGAACCGGATTTGAAACCCATGATGTGGCTGCAGTGCTCGATGGCCATATCGAAGGGTTTGTACATGCTTTTTTAACCCTGAAACAAAGTACCCAATAATTTCTTGACAAATGCGTTTTTTTCGCTATTAGATTGAAGGCAAAAATAAAGGAGGAAAAAGTGAAAGTAACGGTCGATAAGGAACTGTGCACCGGTTGCGGGCTCTGTGCCGACTCCTGTCCCGATGTATTTGAACTGGAAGGCGACTTTGCGAAAGTGAAAGTCGATGAAGTTCCGGCAGGAGCAGAAGAGTGCGTGCAGCAGGCAGCAGAAGACTGTCCGGCAAGTGCTATTAAGGTTGAATAGATTGCACTGTAACGCCAAGCCCTAAAATATAATAGTTCAACCGAACGGCGCTAAAGTTACTTTAGCGCCGTATTTATCTGTTTGCGTAAGCGGGCAAGTTCGCCCGGTAATCCTTTGACCCGGAATCGGCGTTTACCGTCAACTTCAACATCACTAACAACCTTTCCACTGCTGATTATCCGGGTTATCAGATCCCAGCGTTCATTGGGCACGGTAAACCTTCGCACAACCAGCTGGCTATCTAAAAAAGTGGCAATGCGTTTTGTCAACTCATCAATTCCAGCACCGGTGACGGCAGAAATAAAAACCGCATCCGGATAATGTTCTTTTAAGCGTCGCAGCATAATATCGTCAAAAAGTCGATCAATTTTATTAAAAGTGAGAATGATGGGTTTTCCCCACGCGCCGATAGTACGGAGCGTATCGTTAACGACATCAATTCTTTGCTCGACTAAGGCATCACTGGCATCAGCAACATGAATTATCAAATCGGCGTCTTTAATCTCTGCCAGGGTTGAACGAAAACTTGCAACTAACTGAGCAGGAAGATTGCGGATAAATCCCACTGTATCGGTAAGTACAACCGGAACACCGCGCTGCCAGGGCAACATCCGGGTGCTGGCATCCAGAGTCGCAAACAGTTGTTCGGAAACTTTTACTTGAGAATTGGTTAAACGATTAAATAATGTTGACTTGCCGGCATTTGTGTAACCGGCAAGGGTTAATTGAATAACATTATTGCGATGTTTCCGCTGTACTGCTCGCTCCTGCTCAATCTTCTTCAGCTGCCGCCGCAACACCGTAATTCGGTGTTCAATTCGCCGCCGGTCAATTTCAAGTTTTGTTTCTCCAGGACCTCTGGTTCCGATACCACCCCCTAATCGGGACATCGCTACCCCTAAACCGGTTAATCTCGTTTTGATATATTCGAGCTGGGCGAGTTCGACCTGAACTTTCGCCTCAGCGGTTCGGGCATGAAGTGCAAAGATGTCCAGAATCACCGCGGTTCGGTCGATTACCCTTACGCCGATGATTTCCTCGAGGTTTCGCAATTGGGTAGCAGTTAACTCATCATCAAATATTACCAGTTGAATTTCATATTGATGACACAAGTTCCTGATTTCTAACGCTTTGCCTTTACCTATTAGTGTTGCCGGGTCAATATGAGGGCGCACTTGCACGAGCCGTTCGACAACATCGCCCCCAGAAGTCCTGGTCAGCGCTGCCAGCTCGTCGAGTGCCTCCATCTTTTGCCACCGCTGCCGGCCCGTTTTTATTACAGCAATTAGCAAAATTCGGGTACTCATTAACTGCGTTGTTTCAAAACAAAAAAGACTCGGTGGATAAATGTTACCAAAGAGCCCAGTGCAATCACTACTATTGCCCAGACAAACAGTTTTTCCTTCAGTATTAATGCCCCAAACACCATTATCATAACCCGTATCGGGCGTTCAAATAAACCGACCTGGCACTGTTTACCAATACCTTCAGCCCGGGCTCTAACATAACTCACCAGATAAGAAAATATTAGTGCCCCAAAAACCGCCAGAGTTCCCCAGTGGTTTTTTAGTCCGTAATACCAGCCGATTCCAGCCCAAACTACACCTTCGCTAAAGCGGTCAACCGTGGAATCCAGCAAAGCACCCGTTTGGGAAACCTTTCCAGTCCTTCGGGATAACTCACCATCAAGCGTATCACAAAGCCCGATGCATATTACCAGTAAACCGGCCCAGAAAAATTGTCCCGAGGCAAAAAGCCAAGCGGCTAAAACACTCAGCGGAATCGCGGTCAAGGTCACCGCAGTTGGTGGTATACCAAGTCGTGCCAGCAAATAAACTAACGGCCTCAGTAATTTTCTTCCCTGTTCTTTAGTCTGGTTCTTCATAAATCGTATCGAACTTTAACCCTGTACCTGCGACAACAACAACAACTTCACCTTTTAACTCTCGTGTCCCGATTTTCTCCAAAATTTCTGAGAGTGTACCCCGTATTACTTCCTCGAATTTCTTTGTTAATTCCCGACACAAAACTGCTTTCCTTTCGCCCCACAGGGTTCTCATTTCTTCGAGAGATTGTTTAACTCGTAACGCTGATTCACAGAAAATCATTGTTCTGGGCTCCCGCGCCAATGCCTTCAATCGTTTCTGCCTGCGTCCGGCTCTTTTGGGTAAAAAGCCTTCAAAAGCAAATCGGTCCGACGGCAACCCTGATATTACCAGTGCCGCCAGTAAAGCCGATGCCCCGGGTACCGGGAAAATTCGGAATCCCTGTTCAATCGCTTCGCGAATTAGATAAAACCCGGGGTCGGAAATTCCCGGTGTCCCAGCATCGCTTACCAGGGCAACCGCCTTGTCTTCTGCCAATAACTTAATAATCTCTGGGGTCTGGCGCAACTTGTTGTATTCATGGTAAGACACCAGACGATTTTTTATCCCGAAATGAGTCAAAAGTAATCCGGTGCGTCTGGTATCTTCACAGGCAATTACATCGGCTTTTGCAAGAACTTCGAGCGCCCGTTGCGTAATATCTCCCAAATTGCCAATCGGGGTTGAAACTACATAGAGACCGGCAGGCAATCTTTGTTGGAGCGATGCTTTCACAGGTCAAGAAATTCAACTTCGCCGGTCTCGATGTTAAGCGTCGCAATCGTGCTGCGATTTGTTAGCCACCCACCCGCTTCTCCCGGATTAACGATTATCGGACTCCCCGGTTCGTAACGGATGCGATGGGTGTGTCCATGAATGTAAAAATCACAGCGGGGAACGGGGTTTAGCGGTTGGTGCGTGATGCAAATTTTTCTATTGGCAATTGATAGTTCGGCCTGGGTATCAAAAATAGCAAACCCCATTTGTTTGGCGACCTCTTTTAATGCCACACGGTCACCATCGCAATTACCAAGTACAACCAGCAAAGGAACGGCGAGCGGTTTGAACTCCTTCAGCACAAATGGTGCTACCAGATCCCCACAATGGAACACCTGTTCCACCGGTAATTCGTTGAACAACTTCACTGCGGAACGAACCCGATCAAGGTTGTCGTGTGTGTCTGATATTAATCCGATGCGGGTCATCGCAGCAACTTGATCAATTCTGAAAGCTCACCGATTCTTAAGGGATGCCGTAGTTTCCGTAGTGCTTTGGATTCAATCTGCCGTACCCTTTCCCGGGTGATATTGAATATTTGACCAACCTCTTCCAGGGTTCGGGGTTGTCCATCTCCTAAGCCAAACCGGAGACGAAGAACTTTCTCCTCGCGGAGCGTCAATGTTTTTAACGCTTCTTCCAGTTTTTCGCCTAACAGTTTAACGGCAGCATCATGGGAAGGGGAAACAGTTTTGTCGTCGTACAAAAAGTCGCCGATAAAGCTTGACTCTTCCTCATCAATCGGTTTATCAATCGAAACCCCAAATTGCGCAATTTTTTCTAACGCCTCCAGTTTTTCCTTCGGCGTCGAAAGTCGCTGCGCCAGTTCGGCAATGGTCGCTTCCCGACCGCAGGACTGAAGAAAGCGCCTCTGCACCTTTGCTACCTTGTTGATTGCGTCGATAATATGGGCAGGAACTCTTACCGTTCGGGATTGGTCAGCAATTGCCCTGGTAATCGCCTGTTTTATCCACCATGTTGCATAAGTAGAAAACTTAAACCCTTTACGGTAATTAAACTTCTCAACCGCTTTGATTAATCCCACATTGCCTTCTTCTAACAGGTCAGCAAACTCCAGACCGCGATTAACATACCGTTTGGCGATGGAAATCACAAGGCGTACATTGCCTTCAATCATTCGGTCCCGGGCGGACAAAATCTGTCGTTCGTACTCAGCCATTGCCTGGAGCATCCGCTTGATTTGCGCCGAGGTCTTCTTCCCCAGAAAGCCAGCGGTGTTTCTGAGCTGCTTTTTTAACTCTCGCGCCTCTTCACTTTTCCCTTTCCTTTCCTCTTCTAACCGACGCAATTGGTCGCGTAGTGTCAGAACATTTTGGGCAACCGATTTGAATTCGTTCAGGAAGTTGTTGATAATATGATGCTGCAGCGACATTTCCTGAATACGTTTGATGACTCGACTGCGCAGTTCTTTGATCTGCGTCTTTTTTCGAGGAGACGAACCGCCCTTCTCTAACTTTTCTATCTCTTCGGCAATTCTTCCCACCTCCCGTACCCTTCGCACAAACGCTTTCTGTTCCTTGGCAAGCGCCTTTTTGTCAAAGAGACATTCGAATTCGACCCGTGCCACCTGGTCCAGAGACCGGGTTCCCTCTTCAATTGATTTGCAATCCTCAACCAACCGCTTCATCATTGCTATCGGTTCAAACAAATACTGAATCAGACTATTGTATCCCTCCTCCATTTCGCGGGAGTACTTAACCTCTTCATCCCGTGATAGCAAGGGCAACTTTGCCAGTTCCCGAAAGTATGCCTTGGTAGGGTCGTCGGTCCTTTGAATTACCGGTTTAGGACCGCGCCGGGGTATCATCACATCTTCTTCCGGTGTATGGCTCTCGGTCATCTGAATCCCATTCCGGTCCAAATCGGCAATAAGTTCTTCAAGTTTTTCTGGGGCGGTCAACACCTCATCGGGTAACAACTCTTCCAGTTCGTCATAGGTGATTTGTTTATCTATCGCCGCTTTTTTATAAACAACCTCCAACCAGTCCGGCGGATTAGACTCTAAGGTATCTTCCTTAATTTTTAAACTTCTCTTATTTTTTCTCTTTATCAATCCTTCCCGTAAACCTTTCACTTTATGTTCACCCCTTTTTTTCATAATCACCTGCTCCTTTCTTAAACCAATCCTTTTAACAACCGATTTCGTTCCTTGAGCAAAACCTCAACCTGAGCTTTATCCCCGGCCTGCTCGGCTTGTTCAATTTGCTGGTGCAGCCAGCGCGCCCGAAACTGTCGGAGACGGTTACGAAACTTCTCCTCCGATGGTAACTGGGA
Source organism: Caldifarciminota bacterium (assembly GCA_037441285.1). GTDB lineage: Bacteria > Hydrothermota > Tepidihabitantia > Tepidihabitantales > Tepidihabitantaceae > Tepidihabitans. Next base: position 64,889 of record JBBISL010000001.1, on the reverse strand, counting down.
CTCACTGAATACGGCGCGCGCAATCCAGCGGCGTGCCTCCTCATCATCAACTAAGTCCATTAATAAAGCAGGACCGAACCCGGGTTCATCACATGACTCTTCGGCAATCCGGGCGATTTTCTTAAGCATCTTATCCTGGACCGCATCGGAAAAGGAAAATTCAACCGCTGCGAGCGCAAATTCCCGCTTCTGGACCAGAGCGGCAACAAGGTTTTCTTCAAGCCGGGGACCAATAGATTGTGCCGATTTTTTAACTTTTTCAATATCGGGACTTTCAACTGTATCGACATCAAGCAAAATGCGCTGGTCAATGTTAAAAATCTTTCCGATACGGACGGCGTAAAGTTCGCGGCTTGCCCCATCTGGAATTAGTGCAATTAACGAACGTAACTCTTCAATAATCACTCGCTGTTCTGCCACAGTTTGCGGCATTTTTTCGCCAATCACAAAGTCGACAAAATCCTGCCGCCGGTTTAACAGTTCAAGAAAATCCTCCCGTCCTCGGGTACGGAGATAACTATCCGGGTCGCTGCCCTCGGGAAGCAATACAATGCCCGGGTCAATACCAGCTGCCAGCAATGTACTGATTGACCGCCGGCATGCTTTTTTCCCTGGTTCATCGCCATCATAACAGATAATAACTTGCCGATTGTAGCGCCGAATGAGTGCGGCTTGCGCGGAAGTAAGGGCCGTCCCCATACCAGCAACTACATTGTTAAAACCTTTATCAACAAGGGTTAACAAGTCAAAATTACCTTCGACCAGTATCGGGATTTCAGCACGAATATAGGATTTTGCCTGATAAAAGCCGTAGAGAATTTCTCCTTTATGGAAAATTGGATTGTCCGGCGAATTTAAATACTTTGGTTCTCCCGCGCCGATTATCCTGCCGCCAAAACCGATGACCTTTCCTGATATAGAAAAAATGGGGAAGATAATTCGCTCACGGAAATAATCGATGTACCCATCATCTTTTTTAACAACCAATCCCGCCTGCAACAAACGTTCTTCAGTAACGCCTAAACGCCGTGCCGCTCCTCTTAACACATTCCCGCCGGGAGCAAATCCCAGCCGAAAACGCTTTACGGTTGGATTGCTCAAACCCCGCTTCTCAATGTAAGCCTGGGCTTCGCTGGACTTCGCAAGGTTATCTTCGAAAAATCGTGTCACCCGTTCGCAGATGTCGTAAAGTGTCTGGCGGTTTTCATTTCCTCGCTCCTCCTCCACTGTTATTCCCAACCGTTTGGCTAGAAACTTTACCGCCTCAGGGAATTCCAGTTTCTCATATGCCATCACAAAAGTTATCGCTGTCCCCCCAGCACCACAGCCAAAGCAGTGGTACGACTGGCGCTCGGGACTGACATAGAACGATGGTGACCGTTCGGCATGAAATGGACACAGCCCGCGATAATTTCGGCCCACCTTCTTCAAAGATACATAACTCCCGACCAGCTCGACGATATCGGTCTCCTGGCGAATTCGGTCAATTATCTCAGGCTTGATCATCTTCGCCTCGCAATTTGACCAGGGTTACACCCATGCCGCCTTCGGCTGGTTCAGCAAATCTCACTTCACACACTCGTTGGTCTTTACGCAGTCGGTGCCACAACATCCGACGCAAAGTACCGGTACCCTTGCCGTGGAGAATCGACAATTCTTTTACGCCCGCGGCTTCCGCCTCAGCAAGAAACTGGTTGAGAGCAATCTGGGCTTCTTCTGTGGTCATTCCCCGAATGTTGAGCCGGGGCACAAATTCAAATTCGTTCCCCGGTTCAATTTGGGCTTCAGGTAATTTTGATTCTAAACGAGTCAGCGTGTCCGCACCTACCGTCATCTTAATTTGACCAAAGGCAACCAAAATATCTTTTCCCTTTACCTCCAGCACACGGCCGCGCCGTCGAAATACCTTTGACTCCACCAGGTCACCAATCGCAAAAGAAACCGGGGAAGGGATTTCTGTCGGTTTCTCAAGCGGCAGCTCACTTTTCAACCGGCCGAGATTTTCTTCAATAAACTGTTTCGCTTTAACAACACTCTGCCGGTCCGCATTTCGTTCTCGTAACTCCCGTACCAGGTTTTCCACCTGGCGCCGGGTCTCTTTTAACAACCGCTCGTGCTCGTCGCGGACACGCCGTTCCTCTTGCTGTCGCCACTTCTCAAACTGGGCTTGGCGTTCCTGGTAGGCAGCAATTAATTCATCTGCTTTTTTCTTTTCCACCGCTATTTGTTGTCTTTCTTCTTTTAGTTTACGCAACTCTTCTTCCACTGCTCTTAATTTTAAGTTTAAGTTGAGCCACTCCTTGCCGACAAACTTTCGCGCCCGTTCTAACAGCTGAGATGGCAAACCAAGCTGCTCGGCAATCTCAAACGCGCTTGATTCACCGGGAATCCCCATAATCAGCCGGTAGGTCGGACCGTTACGAAACTCCATTGCCGCATTGCTCATCCCCGGTTCATTTTGCACAAATATCTTCAAATTGTTGAAGTGGGTTGTTGCAACCGTTATTACCCCTCTTTCTCGCAACTCCTCCAGTACTGCAATTGCCAATGCGGTTCCTTCTTCTGGTGCGGTGGCGGCACCGATTTCATCAATCAACACCAGACTACTTGCCCGGGCATAGGCAAGAATTTCCTTCAGCCGCAAAAGATGAGCGGTGAACGAAGACCGGTCTGCCTCTAAAGATTGCTCGTCACCGATATCGGCAAACACCTGTTCCCACCACGGCATTTTGCTTCCGATAGCAGCCGGGATAAACATCCCGGATTTTAACAACAATGCACAAATTCCCAGGGTTTTCAGTACCACCGTCTTACCGCCCGCATTGGGTCCAGAAATTACCACGACATTGGTGTTATCGGGCAATTGAAAATCAAGCGGCATCACATCATTTTTGTGCAAAAGAAGTAAAGGATGGCGGGCTCGAACGAGCGCTACGGTTCTGTCACCGTTAATTACGGGCCGGCTACATTCAAACTTTCTCGCAAATCGCCGTTTTGCCAGAAGAAAATCGAGTTCGGACACCATCTCGATTCCGGTGCTAAGCTCATTGTAGTAATGAGCTACCAGGGACGATAATTCGCGACAGATCCGGTTCACTTCCTCGGCTTCCGCATCGCGCAACTCCTGCAATCGGTTTTGTTCTAAAATGGACGCCATCGGCTCGATAAAGACGGTTTGACCACTTGCCGATACCCCATGTACTACACCCGGCACCTGGTTACGGTATTCGAGTTTAACTGGAACGACAAACCGTTCGCGTCGCACCATCACTGGACCTTCAAACCAATCGGGATTGTCTTCAATTATCCGCTCCAGACGGTCTACCAGTAGATTCCGTCGCATCCGCAATTCGTCTCGCAACTCTTGCAACTTGGGACTTGCCGTATCGCGCACTGCGCCGGAGTTATCAATTGCCTTCTCAATCGCCCGCTGCAGTTTGGGGATAGCAACGATTCCATCGGCTATGGGCTTGAGATGAGAGATATGCTCCTTATTTGCCTTAAAAAACTCCTGACATTCAGCAAAGCCCCGGCAGGTTGCGCCCACCTTCAGCAACTCTTCGGTACCCAGCATTGCACCCGCCTCTGTCTGGTTGATGATAACCCGGATGTCATGGACTCCGCTCAACGATGGCTCGCCATCAAATTTTATGATTTCTTCCAATTGGTCGAGCTTTGTTTGAACTGAACTTAAATTCAGAAAAGGTCCAAACTGACGCGCCTTTTCCTTGCCCAGTTCGGTTGAACAGAAATCGACAAGTATTTCCCGAATGCGAGGGAAGTCGAGCGCTTCTAAGGTTTCTCGGTCCACTTTACTCCGTATTGTTGTTTTTAAAACGCTTTATCTCTCACCCATCTGTTTCCGATAAAGCCGACGCCGAGCTTCTGCCATCTTTCGCTTACGACGCTCGCTCGGTTTCTCGTAAAATTCCCGGCGCTTCACTTCGCGCAGAATACCTGCCTGTTCGCAGGCACGCCGGAACCGACGAATAAAACTCTCGTACGGCTCGCCTTCTTTTACGGTGATACTTACCATTAGTCCTGCACCTCCTTTCGTGGCAAATTTTTCATCCTAACTCACCGATGAGCCCGAAGATAATCGAAACCGCCGCTATCGCAGCCGTTTCGGCTCGTAACCGCCTTGGGCCCAGCGAACAACACACCGCACCGGCATCACTCATTTTAACAATTTCCCCTTCGCTAAACCCGCCTTCAGGTCCAATCACCACCAGTGTCGTTTTAACATCGCGGTTCAAAACCTGAACCAGCCCTTGTCTTTTTTCTTCCTCGTAAGCGACTATCACCTGGTCAAAACTATGAAAAGTTTCTACTAACCCCTCAAGTTCTATTAATCGCCCAATGCGGGGTAATACCGTTCTCGTGCAGCTTTTCATTGCGCTTACGGCAACACCTTCCAGACGCCGGTATTTCGAATCGGTTAAGCGGCCAACAACCCGTTCCGATAAAAATGGAATAACCTCACTTACCCCCAGTTCAGTAACACCTTCAATCACCTGGGCAAGTTTGTCCCCTTTCAAAACCGCCTGGGCTAAAACCAATCTGTGTTTTGGTTCCCGCTCACCGGTCTTTTTCTCCAGAACCTGGGCAATTACTCGCGCAGGTTCAACTTTTTTTAGAACCAAACGAAACTCCTCACCACGGCCGTTGGTCGCATATACAACATCACCGGGTTTATGGCGCAAAACCCGCGCAATGTGCCTTGCCTCAGCCCCGGAAATCTCCAGCGGGACATCGACCTGCTTTAACTGAGGAATGTAAAACAGCTCCATTTTACATCGACTGTGGTTTCCTGGGTTCTGGCAGTGATTCGGATTGATTTGCTGCCAGCTGTTTGTAGAGCATCTTTTCCTCCCGGCTGAGATGTTTGGGGATATGCACTACAATTCTAACCAGTTCGTCACCACTGCCCCCCCCTTCTAACCGTTTAATACCCGCGCCCCGGATGCGCAAAACAGTTCCGGAGTTAGTGCCAGGTGGTAGTTCAATCTCCTTCACCCCATTAAGGGTAGGAACATTTATTTTCCCTCCCAGAATTGCGGTGGGAATAGAGACCGGAACCTCCACAATGATATTGTCTCCCTGACGCAGGAAAAGCGGATGTTCCTTCTCCTCAATTTCTATTACAACATCGCCTTGACCACCTGGTCCCCAATGCCCTTCGTTGTGAAGGACAATTGGGGTACCGGCAGAAACACCAGCCGGTATGCGTACCTTCAATGTCCTCAGACGCCGAACCCGACCTTCGCCGCTGCACTGGCGACAGGTGTTGCGGTAACGTTCGCCGGTACCTCCACAGTCCGGACAGGTTGAAACCTGAACAAACTGTCCGAAAACCGACCGGGTTTGCTGTTTAACCCGTCCCTGTCCGCGGCAGGTTGGACAGGCAATCTTGCCCGCACCGCCTGCACCTCCACACTCGGAACAGGGTTCATAGCGGGAAAATGACACCTCCTTTGTCACACCTTCGGCAATCTCCCCCAGGCTTAGCCGCATCCGGACAATGATATCACGGCCTCGCGCCCGTCTTCCTGTGGCACGCGGCGCCGCGCCTCCGAATAGCAAGTCAAAAATTGTGCCGCCCTCACCGCCAAATCCCCTAAGAATGTCGCCAAAGATATCCTCCAGGTCATCGCTGTGGGTAAAATGACGGCGAAAATCAAATCCATTTGGTCCAAATTGTCCTGCAACCCCTTCATGACCATACATATCATAAACTCGCCGTTTTTCCGGGTCAGCAAGGACTTCGTATGCTTCGGACAGCTCTTTAAACTTTTCTTCTGCTTCAGCCCGATTGTTGGGATTCCGGTCAGGATGATACTCTTTGGCTAAGCGCCGATAGGCGCTCTTAATTTCTTCGGGCGTTGCATTACGAGAAACACCCAGGACCTCATAGTAGTCCCGTTTTGTTACCGCCATTTGTTATTAATTGCCCGAAGGTGCGGGCTAAAAACTCCACCTCCTTACAACCTTTATTTTAATTCTACCTCCTATCTATTACTCTTTTTTATCTTCTCCATCTATTACCGTGTAATCGGTTTCAACTTTTTTATCCCGGTCTTTGCTTGCGCCGCCTTTTTCCTGTGCTGCTTGTTCGCGATAGAGCCGTTCGGCAACCGTACTCAATGACCGCTGCAACTCATCCGCGGCTCGGTCGATTGCTGCTTTATCATCTCCTTTCATCACCTCTTTCACCCGAGTAATCGCTGCTTCAATCTGCCGTCGTTCTTCGGCTGAAACCAGCTCGCCTAACTCCTTTAGCGTCTTTTCCGTCTGATATATAATGGTATCCGCTCTATTGCGACTGTCAACAATCTCACGCCGGCGCCGGTCTTCAGCCGCATATGCCTGGGCTTCACTTATCATCCGGTCGATTTCTTCTTTGTTTAAACCGGAAGATGCGGTTATTTTAATCCCTTGCTCTTTTCCGGTTAACTTATCTTTGGCGGTAACATGAAGAATTCCATCAGCATCGATGTCAAATGTAACTTCAATTTGCGGAACCCCGCGCGGTGCCGGCGCAATTCCAATCAGGTCAAACTGTCCAAGCAGCCGGTTGTCCGCTGCCATTTCCCGCTCGCCTTGGAGAACTCGAACGCTCACCGTTGTCTGGTTGTCCTCAACCGTAGTAAACACCTGACTCTTGCGAGTGGGAATCGTGGTATTACGCTCAATAATTTTGGTCATAACCCCGCCATAGGTTTCAATTCCCAGGGAAAGCGGTGTGACATCAAGCAGCACGACATCTTTCACTTCACCGGCAAGAACCGCACCCTGAATCGCTGCGCCAATCGCTACCACCTCATCAGGGTTAATACCTTTATGCGGCTCCTTTCCAAAAAAGTCTCGCACCAGTTGCTGTACTCTGGGCATCCTTGTCTGCCCCCCTACCAGAATCACCTCATCGATATCCCGTGGCGTCAATTTAGCGTCTGCCAGTGCCTGTTTCACCGGTCCTAAAGTCCGCTGCAAAAGGTCTTCAACCAGCGCCTCCAGTTTTGCCCGGGTCAGCCGCATTTCAATATGTAATGGTCCTTTCTTTTCGTCCGCATAGATAAACGGCAGGCTGATATTTGTCTCCATTGAGGTCGAGAGTTCACACTTCGCTTTTTCTGCCGCCTCCTTTATCCGTTGCAATGCCGTTTTGTCCCGGGACAGGTCTATTCCCTGCTCACGGCGGAACTCCTCGATAATCCAATCCATAATCCGCTGGTCGATATCGTCACCGCCAAGATGGGTATCACCATTCGTCGAACATACCTCAAAAACCCCTTCGCCAATCTCAAGAATTGAGATGTCAAAGGTTCCACCACCAAGGTCGTAAATTGCAATTTTCTCAGACCGCTTTTTGTCCAATCCGTAAGCCAGCGATGCTGCTGTAGGCTCATTGATAATTCTCAATACATCAAGTCCGGCAATTTTACCCGCGTCCTTGGTCGCCTGTCGCTGCGAGTCGTTGAAATAGGCGGGAACAGTAATTACCGCTTTAGTTACCGCCTCACCAAGATATGCCTCGGCGGCCCGTTTGAGATAGGCAAGAATCATCGCGGAAATCTCCGGTGGAGAGTACCGTTTACTATCCACCTCAACCCAGGCGTCGCCATTTGCTGCCTCAACCACACGGTAGGGCACACGCTTAATTTCCTCGGTAACCTCGGAGTAGCGGCGGCCCATAAATCGTTTGATTGAATAAATGGTTGATTCGGGGTTAATTACCGCCTGACGCTTTGCAAGGGTTCCCACCAGCCTTTCCTTACCCAGAGCAACAACCGAGGGTGTTGTCCTTCCCCCTTCTGGGTTAGGAATAACAACCGGTTGCCCCCGCTCCATAACCGCGACACAAGAAAAAGTTGTCCCTAAATCAATACCTATAACCTTACTCATTTATACTCCTCCTTTTTCAACGCCAATTTACCTTAATACTCCTTACTAACCCTTTCCCCCTATTTATTAGACTCATTTTTTTCCTCCGGGATTTCTTTCTCAATTTCCTTTTTTCGTGCCACTTTAACTTTTGCCGGTCTGAGTACCCTGCCCGCACACTCATACCCTTTGCACACCTCCTCTATCACCTCATTGTCTTCACCCTCCGTGGTATCGACGAAACCAATAGCCTCTGCCCGGCGTGGGTCAAACTTCTCCCTAAGACAAGTGTACCCCTGCAAACCGAACCGGCCAAGCAGTTCGCACAATTGCTGGTAAATTAATTCTACACCTTTTTTCCAGCTCTCAACCGCTTTGTTGTCACCGGTCGCTTCTGGTGGCTGAGAAAAGTTGAGCGCCCGCTCAAAGTTGTCCAGAACCGGGATCAACGCCTCAAGCAAAGAGTCAATGCCAGCACGCTGTTTAACCTCTAAATCCCGCTCAACCCTCTTACGAAAGTTGTCAAAGTCCGCCAGTGCTCGCAGGTAATCAGAATTTAATTCCTTAACCCGGGCTTCAAGAATAGCCAGGCGTTCCTTTAACTCCTGAACAGGGCCTTTCTTTTCGTTACTCATAGTTAATCAACAATTTAGACCACCGTTACGAAATATTCGATTCTAAGATTCTCAACAGACAGAGTATCAGATTTATCAATCCTCACCACAACTACTGCTCATACAATACTTGAGGGCATGCCCGGTGCTACCCCCACAGCAACTATGGGAGTTGCGCTAAGGTTAATAACATAAATACTCATAACATTTCACAATATAGTATGTTATTGCTATAATTAGTAAATTATCTTCACCGTAAAGAGGGTAGTAACTATTAACCGAATCTGGGGTTACACCTCCCTATTTTATGCGCCCATCCCAATTCAACCCCGTTATACTCTCGTATTACTGTAAAACCTTATAGGTGATTGAATGCGTATCATATTGATAATATGTCGGTTATATTATTGAATAGACCTTCTGGTTGAGTTAACAAGCGGACTTATCTTTTACCCTGCACTAATGAACTGGCAAGTTCGAACCCCTGCTCAACACATTTGAGATTTGTCGGAATAAGTTTCGGCCTTTTTTCAAACTCCTCTTTTACCTGTTCAATAATCATCTCCAGGGGCACAATTCCGGTTGCACCGGCATAAGCACCAAGCATCACCATATTTGCGGAACGAGCGCTGCCCGCTTCAATCGCTATTTCGTTTGCCGGTACCTCAACTATCAGGATATCGTCACGGTTGGGCCTGCTGTTAATTAGAGAACTGTTGACCACCGCAACTCCACCAGGCTTCTGGGTCGGACAAAACTTTTCCAGTGACGGTTTATTCATCACAACCGTGTCCCGGGGATGGGCGATAATGGGTGAAGCGATGGGTTCATCAGCGATTATTACCGTGCAATTGGCGGTTCCACCGCGCATCTCCGGACCGTATGAAGGCAACCAGACAACCTCCTTGCCCATCCTCATTCCAACTTCAGCAAGAACTTTGCCCGCGAGCATTACGCCCTGCCCGCCAAATCCGGCAAACACAACCTCAATCTGCATCTTGCTCTCCCTTCTCCGGACGCTTAAAGTTCTGAACTGGATAGTATGGTATCATATTTTCCTCCAACCATTTAGTCGCATCATAGGGTGATAATCCCCAGTTCGTTGGACAGGTTGAAAGACACTCCACAAACGAGAAGCAAACATTGTCCCGCTGCAAGGTGCAAGCCTCCTTAAGCGCCCTTTTTGCGTTAACCACCTGTTTGGGGTTGTGTACCGCAACCCGTTCAATGAACGCCGGGGTCCGTAAACTTGCCAGAAGTTCGCACATTCTAATAGGATAACCGACATCTGCTACATTTCTGCCCCGCGGTGATGTGGTAGTAACCTGGCCGGGCATCGTGGTTGGTGCCATCTGGCCACCGGTCATGCCGTAAATCGCATTGTTGATAAATACCACGGTAAACTTTTCTCCCCGATTTGCCGCATGGACAATTTCGCTCATTCCGATTGAGGCGAGGTCACCATCGCCCTGATAAGTAAATACTATCAAATCGGGACGGGCACGCTTTATCCCGGTAGCAACCGCTGGTGCCCGACCATGCGCCGCCTGCTGGAAATCAAAGTTAAAATAGTTAAACGCCAGTACCGAACAACCAACCGGAGCTATCCCTACGGTTCTCTCCCGAAACCCTAATTCATCAATCACCTCGGCAATCAACCGGTGCACAACCCCATGAGTGCATCCTGGACAGTAATGGGTTGGGGTATTGCTCAATGACTCAGGCCGTTTAAAAATCACCTTCATTTTTTGCCTCCCAGATGTCTTTCAACCGCAACAACCACCTCTTCCGGGCATGGCACCATTCCCCCGGTTCTGCCATAAAAGAACACCGGTTTGGTCCTGCCAACCGCCAGCTGAACATCCTCAACCATTTGACCGGTGCTCATCTCCACCGACATAACGAATTCGGCACGCTGTGCCAGTTCAAATACCCGCTGGTCAGGAAATGGGAAAAGGGTTATCGGTCGCAACAGTGCCACATTGACCCCTTTGTCTTTCAATTGGCGAATTGCGGTTTTACAAACCCGGGCGGTCGTGCCGTAGGCAACGAGCAGAACCTGAAAATCGGTCTCGGTATTAAACTCCTCAAACCGCACCTCATTTCGTTTCATTTCCTGATATTTTGCCGCCAGTTTGAAGTTGAGTTTTTCCTCCTCAACCGGGTCAAGGTAAAGTGAATTTATAACATTGGGCTTTCTACCTTTACAGCCGGAAGTCGCCCAGTCTTTTGGTGGCAGCGGCGGAAACCGCTGCTCTTTAAACTCAACCGGCTCCATCATCTGTCCAATCATCCCGTCACCAATTACTATGACCGGGTTTCGATAACGGTCCGCCCGGTCAAATGCCAGAGGCATAATATCTACCGCTTCCTGAACCGAAGAGGGCGCATACACCAGACATCGGTAATCACCGTGCCCACCGCCTTTTACCGCCTGAAAGTAGTCGCCCTGGGATGGAAGAATTCCTCCAAGTCCTGGACCACATCTAACGATATTCACAATGACGCAGGGTAGTTCTGCCGCCGCGATGTACGACACCCCTTCCATCATCAAACTGATACCCGGGCTTGAAGACGAAGTCCAGACCCGGACGCCAGCACCTGCTGCACCATAGAGCACATTTGCGACCGCAACTTCACTCTCAATCTGCAAAAAGCATCCGCCTACTTCAGGCATCCGCCGGGCAAGATATTCAGCAATCTCGGACTGGGGTGTTATCGGGTAGCCAAAGTATAAAAGCCCGCCTGCCCGGACTCCGGATTCGGCAATCGCTTCATTTCCTTTCATTAAGACCTTACCCATTTTTCGCCTCCACTTTTTCCCCTTCTACCTCAAGGGCAATTTCAATCGCCGTATCCGGACAGATGAATCCACAAAAACGACAGGCGATGCACGCCTCTTGATTAACCACCTGGGCAAAGAAATACCCCTTGTCATTAATCTCTCGGGACATCGCCAAGACCTGTTTGGGACAGAACCGGACACACAACTCACACCCTTTACAGCGATTTCGGTCAATTGTAACCTTAGCCTTTCTTGCCATATTTCACCTCAAAGTTTAAATTTTCCCGAACCGAGTTTTTCTCTTGTCTCCCAGGGTTTCAAAAGCTGCCGGTCAAGAACAAGCACCGGATAAGGAAGCCAACTGACATCAAATTCGTTGAGCATACGGCGCTCAACCGCTACAAATCCAATCGGTTTCTTTATTTCCTTTTGCACCGCCTCAGCAAGTTGAATCCCTTCTTCAATTACCTCCTGACTCGTCTCTTCAATCAAATGGGAATTAATCGCCAGATAGGTCACCAAGACACTGCTTGCTTGCTCAATCGCTTCAACCATTTTCTTGACCTCAGCGACGGTACCGCTAAAAGGTCTTCGAGAGTTTAATACAAAGAAACAGTCAAAATTATCCTCGAGAATCTTTCCCCGCATACTTGCCAGAACTCTGGCACCAACCGAGTCACCGCCGATATCGAGTACCAGAAATCCAGTTGGATTCTGAAGTGCACCCACGATTTCCGGTTGAATCAACGGTAAATCCGACTCCATAATTTCGGGTGGAGGCAAGAGTAATTCTACCCCAAACTCTTTTAACACGGTCCGTGCTTCACGACTCCGGAAGTAAGGATTCACAATATCCAAATCTCCAATCTTAACCGTGCGGCCGTGCTCCGTTAAGGAAATGGCAAAGTTCACTGCTACTTCACTTTTCCCTGAACCGTAACCACCGACAAAAATATTAACCCGATGCAAACCCTTTAAAAACTGGTCAGCATGTATCCAGTGGACCACTTCCTGAAACAAACCGTTTTGGGGCATCGCTGTCATAAAGATTTAACTTTATCAATAAATCCATTTTAAGTCAACCTTGAGACACCAATTTATAAACTAACGAGGCTTCAGGACCGCAAACGGTACAATCATCTCTTCCAGCGAAATCCCCCCATGCTGGAATGTCCATTTGTAGGTCTTTTCATACTCCCGGGGTTTTGTCGGATAGATAAAATAGAAATCAGATTTAGCAATGGCAAACTTCACCCCGGGATGTTCAACCGGCAGGAAAAACTCCTCAGGATGGTGAAGTAAAAAGGCGTCCCGTTCCTCAACCCGCAATGCGGCACCATGCTTGTAACGGAGATTGGCGGAAATTTCTCTTGAGCCGTATATTAGCGTTGGCCGATTCACCCGAATAAACCCGTGGTCGCTGGTAACTACAATTCGACAATTCCGCCGGGACAATTCCTTTAAGAGTTCATATATCGGTGAAGAGGAAAACCACACCCGCGTTGTTCCGACGAGTGCCGCGTCATCCGGAATAATCTCGTCCAAAAGCCGGGTGGACTTGACCGAATGAATCAAAAGGTCGAGAAAGTTGATAACCAGGACCACCAAACGGAGATTGTTATCAAACAGAATAGAACGGGTCGCCTGCAATTCATCGCTGCGTGATGCCTTAACAAATGAGTAACGCCACTTAAACCCCAGCCGGTTCAACAACTCACTTAAAAGTTCCGGTTCATAACGGTTTTGTCCCGTCTCATCAAAGACCCACCAACGAGGATACCGGCGATAAATTTCAAGGGGCAAAAGCCCACTAAAAATGGCATTACGAGAATAAGGGGTCGCCGTCGGCAAAATTGCGTAATAGTAACCGGTCTCAACATTGAGAAAATCCCTTATAAGCGGCACAATCGCCTCCCACTGGTCCTGACGCATCGAATCCAGAACCACAAGGTAAGTCTGCCCCTCTTCCCAGAGCGGTTTTATCATCTTTTCCATTAACTGATGACTCATAATTGGACCTGAACCTTTAACCCAGGAGCGATAGTTCTCCTCTACAAATCGACTGAACCGGTCATTTGCCTCGCGCCGCCGGTCCTGATGTAACTCAATTAGCGACTTTTCACCAAATCGGGCAAGTACCGTCTCCCAGTAACCAAGACTTCGGTAATAGTCGGCCCAGCCCTCAGGAGTAGTAAAGTCCCGTTCCTGGTTCATCGTTGCAAGATACTCCTGAGCGATATGTCCGGCAATCAGTTGCCGTTTCTCCAGCAGCCGCTTCAGCACCGCCAGCAGCTGGGTTGGCGTAAAAGGTTTGATGATAAAATCATCAACCAGTTTGCCAAGCGCCTCGTTTATCAACGCCTCGTCCTCGGATTTGGTGACCATTGCCACCAGAACCTGCGGGTCAACCTCTTTGAGCCGGCGCAGTACCTCCAGCCCTTGCATACCGGTCATCATCTGGTCCAGTAAAATCAGGTCAAAACTTTCCTTTTTCAAAATTGCCAGACCATCCGGTCCATTGGTTGCGGTTGTTACTGTATACCCCTTTTTCTCCAGAGCATAGATAAATGGTCTCAAAAGATTTATCTCATCGTCAATCCACAATATCTTCAATTATTCCTCTCTTTCTACCGGCAGATAGATGGCAAAAACCGTTCGTCCCGGGTGTGACTCCTTTAGAATTAACCGTCCCTGATGGTACCCTTCAACAATTCGCCTTGCCAGTGTCAACCCTACACCCCAACCATAAGGTTTCGTGGTCACACCGGGCTCAAACAGTTTTGCTATCTTCACACCTTCCCCAGTATCGGTAACTGAGATTTCGGCAAAACGGTGGTCTGGGGTCAAAGCTAATCGCACCCGCACTTTGCCCTCCCGTTCACCAATCGCATCCACACTGTTCTTCAAAAGGTTTTCCAGTGTCCAGGAAAAAAGTACGCCATCAACCTTAACCAATGGGTCGTTTTCAATTGCGACCTGGAAACACACCCCCTGAGGTGAACGGCGCTGCACGAACTCAACCGAATGCCGGATTAAATCCCCCAGCTGTTGCAACTCGAGGTCGGGCGGCAACCCGATGCGACTGAATCGCGAAAGCACCTCTTTCATTCGCGTTAGGTCCTCTTCCATCTGCGACACAATCTCTTTTTGTCCGTTCTCTTTAAGCATCTCGAGCCAGGCGGAAAAAGAAGATATTGGGGTTGCCAGTTGATGCGCTGTTTCCTTGGCGAGTGCGGTCCAGATATGCTCCTCCTCCTGCCGCTTGTATGTTAGAACCCCCCAGATACCAATGAGCATAAAGCCTAAGAACAAAACCAACTGGACAAAAGAAAACAAACGCAACTGCCGCACCGAATTTGCCAAACTAACGCTAATCTTCCGCAAAGTTACCGTCGAAGGCGAGACCCCATAGTGAATCACATTCAAACAGCGCAGCGAATCACCTTCCCTTATTAGAACTGGAATCGGCTCGTGCTCTTGGTCCAGTTCCGCGACAACTTTCAACAGTCCACTTTGACTTGTATCAGATACAGGCAAATTCCGATAGGCGATAGGTACTCCATTGGGGTCAGTAATTACCACCGGAAAGTCGATTTTCTGAATCACCTCGTCGAAGATAATGTCCAGTTCTGGCGAACCGGGTTCACCTGGTTCGGTTATCCGGCTCATAAACTTGGCATAAATATTGGTCCGTACCTGGGTTTCGTTCTCCAGTTGGGTCAAGAGGGTAGTTGCATAATCGCGCCACAGGCGCGAAAGTCTTAGCAGCAAAAATTGAGAATAGAAAAACCAGACACCAGCAAGCCCAATCAAACCAATGACAAAATAGACCTGCAGGGTCCGTGGTCCAAAACTAAACTTATTATGCCTCAAAAACTTTAATTTTCATCATATGATAACTGCTAATTCATTCCGGTCAAGAAAAATCAATTTGACATAAACAAAATTGTCGCTATCCTCAAAAACAGGACTGCTTCTAATGTTACATCTCTTTTTGACCCTATTTGCCCTAACACCCCCAGCGTCGGTGTTAGTTAAAGACAACCCCAATGACCAGGGGCAGGCGATTGTAATAACATGGACTCATCCGGCGCCGGAATCAATCCTCGGCTTTCGGATATTCCGCTCAACCTCACCAACGGAAAATTTTTCGCCCGTTGATGCTGAACTTCTGAACCGTACTGACTATCTCGATACCGACACCTTGTTAAGAGACGGTGTCGCTTATTACTATCTTGTCCGTGCCTATTCAGCAACCGATTCCGCAGATTCTGATATTGCCGGACCTGTAACTTCCCGTGCCCAATGGTTTAACACCGGTCGATTAAATGTCCTAATTTTGACTTTGATAATTTCAGCATTGTTTCTCTATTATATCATACGGGCACGCAGAGGAATCAGGATGTTTATTAGAAAAATCAGCGGTCTCGATGCAATTGATGATGCCCTGGGCCGAGCTACAGAAATGGGCAAACCGATTTTATTTAGTTTTGGTCTGGGCTACATAACCGATATGGTAGTCATCGCTGCGCTACCGCTTTTGCGTCGAATTGGCAAAAAGTCTGCGGAATATGCGGTCCGTTTAATCGTCCCTAACTCCGACCCGATTGTAATGACCGCAGCCCAGGAAACGGTCAAAGAGGCATACACCGAAGCAGGTCGCCCCGACCTTTACAATCCGGATAACATCACCTTTCTGACTTCGGACCAGTTCGGCTACGCCGCCGGGGTCGATGGTATTATTCTGCGGGAACGCCCAGGTGCGATTTTCTGGCTCGGGTATTTTTATGCCGAGTCCCTCATCCTTGCAGAGACCGGACACACAGTAGGTGCCATTCAACTTGCCGGTACAACCGAAACCACCCAGTTACCTTTCTTTGTTGCCGCTTGTGACTACACGATGATTGGTGAAGAGATTTACGCCGCCTCCTGCTATCTCAAACCAGAACCAGTAATGCTGGGCACAATCAAAGGTGAAGATTTCATCAAAATGGTCTTGATTGTTATCATTTCTGCCCTCGTCTTCTTTGGTACCATCGCCGCGCTTTTCAACAAACAGGTTCCAACGCTGCAACAGGTGTTCGAAGCAATTGTCAACTGGTTTGCACCACCCTCTTAGTCTATGCTCCAGCGCAATATTCCGCTTTTCATTGTCCTCTTTACCGCCCTATTGTTAATCGTTGCCTTTTTTATACCGCATAAACCTTTCGGTAATCTCGAATCTCGTTTCCTAAACTGGTACGCAATAATCTCTGGTTTTACCTTTCTTTTAGGGCTTGATTCTTTGACGCGACACCATTTACTTAAGGTAATCCGCCGTGAAAAAGGTTGGTTCTACAGTCTTCTTTTAGTCTTAAGCCTCTTTGCAACTCTGGGACTTGGGCTTTATTCCTGGGTGAAATTTTCCAGCCCCTTCGCTTTACGTGCCCCATTTATGTGGCTCTACAAGTATATGATTATCCCGCTGCAGGCGACGATGTTTGCCACCCTCGCCTTTTTCATCTTCTCGGCTGCTTATCGAGCATTTCGCATTCGGAATCTTGCCGCTACCTTGCTTTTAATTGCCGCCTGTTTGGTAATGCTGGGCAATGTGCCTCTTGGCAGTTCCATCTGGCAGTCAATCAGCCGATTCGTCCATCTTCTTTTTCCTAACGCCGACCTCAATGCCCTGTATCGAATTGAACTCTTTGCCCAGATAAAAGACTGGTTGATGGCAATACCTCAAGCCGCCGCCGGGAGAGGTATTGGTATCGGACTTGCCCTGGGTGGAATTGCGATGTCGCTGCGCATTATCCTCGGAATTGAACGCACTTATCTCTCATCTTGATATGAAACTTTGGGAACGCCTTGCAACAATTGACCGTCGCATTATCTACGCCATTCTTACTTTAATAGTGATTCTTCCTTTAATAATCAAACCCAAAATCGCCGTTCGTATATCGGAGCCGGTGCGTGCTGCCTACAACGCAATCGAACAACTTCCGCCCAATTCGGTAGTAATGATTTCCATTGATTTTGACCCTTCCTCCGCCCCTGAAGTTCAACCGATGCTTATCGCCCTATTGCGCCACTGTTTCAGAAAAAACATTAGGGTTATTCTCACCGGACAACTGGCACTTGGCTTACCGCTCGGGGAAATTGCTTTAAACCAGGTAGCACCTGAATACCAGAAGGTGTACGGGAAGGATTATGTTAACATTGGCTATCGCCCGGGTTATGCCGCAATGATGGTCGGCATCGGGCGGGAAATTCGTGACTTTTTTAAAACCGATTACCGGGGGATACCGCTTGACAGTTTCGAATTTATGCGCAATGTTCACAACTACCACGATATCGCCCTGCTTGTTTCATTAGCCCACGGCGCAGTCGCCGATGCCTGGATTCAGTATGCTGGTGCCCGTTTTAAAGAGAAAATCATTGTCGGTTGTACTGGTGTCAATGCGCCGGGGATGTTTCAGTATTACAGCGCCCATCAAATTGAAGGAATAATCGGTGGGCTCCAAGGTGCATCAGAATACGAAACACTGGTTGAAAAACCTGGCTCTGCGACACTGGGAATGCCCGCCCAATCAGCGGCTCATGGCCTTCTGATTTTACTACTTATCATCGGCAATATCGGTTTTCTCCTTTCCCGAAAGAAGAAGAGGTAGACATAAAATGCTTTCTGATACCATCGGCACCTGGATTGCGGCAACCTTAACTATCGCCATATTCTCATTTCTCTACAAAGACAATCCGCTCTATCGAGCCGCCGAACATATCTATGTTGGTATCTCTGCCGGTTTCGCCGTCATCTATGCCTGGGCATTTGATGTTTACCCGATGCTCATTGATGCCTTCAAAACCAACCTCAACGCTCGCAACTACTTTGAAGCCTACATCCTTATCATCCCGGCGCTACTTGGACTAGTAATGCTTTTGCGTTCAATACCAAAACTGGTCTGGCTTTCGCGCTGGCCCATATCTTTTACTATCGGTATCGGCGCCGGGTTGGGGCTAATTGCGGGTGTACAGGGTTATCTCTTACCCCAGATATCCGACACATTGCGTCCTTTAATAACCTTAAACAACGCGGTAATCTACATCGGGGTTATTACCACTCTGACCTACTTCTACTTTTCCCGAGAACACACCGGGGTTCTCGGAATTCTTTCCCGCATTGGAATTGTTTTTATTATGGTGGCATTCGGTGCCTCATTTGGCTACACCGTAATGGCTCGTATCTCACTTTTGATTGGTCGTTTCTACTTCCTGTTTCACGACTGGCTTCCATTAATTCGATAAACTACAGCGGTTCCAAACCAGGCGGACCCCAGCAAAGTTCCATCCCGCATTCAGGACAGAACCGGTAATGAAAAAGCCGAAGCAAAAGTTCATGCTGAAAAGCGCTGCAGCGCAGGGGTGCAATTAATCGTTGCATTTTTCTTTGACCGTGGATAGGTTTTTTTTCTGGAATGCTTTTTTTGTTAGTTCGCCGACCACAAAAAGGACAAAAATAACTGTAATTGGGTACGTTGCCACCACAATGGTGACACAAAAACAATTTCCCGCCCTTCCCGTGCACCGCTATATTATAGCAATTGAACAGTTAGAGTCAACAAAAGCAATAGAATATTGCGCACAACGCACCAGGAAAACAATAAATCTTGACCCCCTGAACTTTCTCCTCTATAATCATCTTTCTATGTTTTTCTCCTTTACCGCCACTCTTTTAATCCTGCTCAATCAGGTTCCGGATACAACACCGAAACAAACATACTCGGCGGATGAGCTGTGGCTCAAAATAACACTTTCTGGCACCCGCAAACTTATGTCTCTCGTCATTGCCGATTTTACTATTCCGAAAGGCACAAAACCGGAAACCACAGCGCTGATAAAGGCGATTCAGGATGTTTTTACAGCCGACCTGCGCTTCTCCCTTTACTTCAGTTTTGAAGAACCTGAATCGGGCGAGGTTTACAACTTTTCTACCGACCAGAAGAAACCGGACCTCAAAGGCTGGTCAACAACCGGCGCCGAGGTACTAATCTGCGGAGACTTTGTTATAAAAAAAGGTGGCACCGGAATCGTTTTGCGACTGTATGACCTTGCCAGTTCCAAACTAATCGCAACTAAAAGTTACTCGCTTACCGGTAACTATCGCTGGGTTGCCCATAAAATGGCAGATGAAGTAATAAAGCTTTTAACCGGTGAGGATGGAGTCAGTTGCACCCGTATCGCCTTTTCCCGGAACATCGGTCCCGGTCACAAAGAATTGGCGGTGGTGGACTACGATGGAGGAGGAGTCGAGCAACTGACATCGTCGGGTGGACTGAAGTTGTATCCCGACTGGTCACCCAAAGGTGACCGCATCGCCTACTGTTCGTACTCCGACCGTTCGTTAAATATCTACTGCCTTGACCTTAACTCTCGCCGGGTAACAACACTTTCTGACCGCAAAGGACTTAACACAACACCTGCCTTCTCACCGGATGGCAAATTCGTTGCCGTCTCACTCACTTATGAAGGCAACTCCGAGATTTATTTAATGGACGCCACGAGCAAAAACATCCGCCGACTTACCAACAGTCCGGCAATCGACATCTCCCCTACCTTTTCACCCAATGGCAGAGAAATTGCCTTTGTCTCCGACCGTACTGGCACGCCCCAGATTTACATAATGAATATCGATGGTACTGACCAGCGTCGATTGACCTTTTCCGGTTCCTACAACACTTCACCTGCCTGGTCGCCTAAAGGCGATTTGATTGCCTTTGTTCAACGCCAGCCCGAGGGCTCGAATCAAATCTGTGTTACCAACATTCTTGGCGATACTTACCTGAGATTGACCAGTGCCGGCAACAACGAAGACCCGGTTTGGTCTCCTGATGGTTTGCACCTTGCTTTTGC
This sequence comes from Caldifarciminota bacterium, assembly GCA_037441285.1. Taxonomy (GTDB): domain Bacteria; phylum Hydrothermota; class Tepidihabitantia; order Tepidihabitantales; family Tepidihabitantaceae; genus Tepidihabitans. Next base: position 44,720 of record JBBISL010000001.1, on the reverse strand, counting down.
ATCCAATCGCACTGGCGTTTGGGAAATTTACACGATGGACTGGAACGGTGCCAATCAACGACAAATTACCCGTACTGGCGGTGCCCAATATCCAACCTGGAGCCCACGCCTCAGCCGCTGATAATTTGCTTGACCATGGCTTAAAATGGTGTATCATATTGTAAGCATGAATCAGCGCTGTCGCTGTCCAAATTGTAATGGTAAAGAAACCTGGGCTGAATACTTCTGCGCTAAGTGTGACTACAACTGGGAAGAGGAAGCCGAACTTGACCCCAGCGGCACGATTCACTCATCTCCCTGCCCGCGCTGTCTTCAAATGACCGCTCCGGAAGCGGTACGCTGTGCTAATCCTACCTGTATGGCGGTCTGGCCCCCGCCTGAACCGCTATAAGCTTATATCAACCCCTGAGCCCGAAAACTGTAATACTTTTCGCCGGCGATGATGATATGGTCAAGGAGTTTAATTCCTAAAACTTTGCCGGCTTCACTCAAGCGTCGGGTAAGACTGATGTCTTCATTAGATGGTGTTGGGTCGCCTGAAGGATGGTTGTGAACCACAATAATTGAAGGGGCGTGGTCATGCACCGCTGGGTCAAACACCTCACGGGGATGGGCGATTGTTGCATCAAGGCTTCCGACCGAAACCTGCTCGGTGCGGATGTGCCGGTTACGCGCATCAAGAAGCACCGTAAAAAAACACTCCTTCTTTCTCTCCACTAACCTCGGCTTGATCAGTCGAACCACCGCCTCCGGTGAAGTCAAAGCCTCCCGGGCATCAGGGGTGAGGCTTTCCTGAAACCGTCGCGCCAGCTCAAACGCCGCTTTAATCTGGCACGCTTTTGCCGTCCCGATTCCCGACACGCGCTTTAACTCTTCAATCGTTGCATCGGCAATTGCTGCGATTGAACCAAATTGGACCAGTAGTTCATGAGCGATGTCACGCACCGGAACTCCGCTGGTACCACGGCTGATCAAAACCGCCAGTAACTCCTCGCCCGACAGTTTATCGGCACCGTAACGCAGCAACCGCTCTCGCGGCCGTTCAGCAACCGGCAGGTCCCGCATTGTAAATCGCCGGCGCTCTGCTCCCGACTCGTTTTTCATCTAATCACAAACTCCCAGGCACACCAGGTATCTGCGGGATGCTTATCAGGCGGGCAATAAAGGCACCTTGTCTCAATCCGTTCATCAATCGTTTTCGCAAACCACTCGTATTCAACAAGTCCTACTGGTTTGCAGGGAAAATCGGGCAATCCTTTACGTTGCCGCGCACTTTGTACCCGGCAGTCATTCATCCGGAACACAACCCGGTCTGGACCGGCCTCAAGTACCTCCTGGCGATTGATATAGGCATAAAGACGGTAAGACAGTGCCCTGACAAGCGCTGGAATACCACCGCCCGGCAAAATCTTATGCCGCTCCATAATCCGGTTTGCCTCAATAACCGTGAACCGGCGCCACGCCTCACGGTCAAGTTCAATCGCTGCGTCCATCCCGAATTTTGACTCCACCGCCTGAAACCACAACCCGTCGTGCGCCAGCCAGTTTTTAGCAGCATCTTCCAGTAGACCGATTAAATCCTCTCGAGACAAGTTGTCCAGTTGAGTAAATCGTTTTTCTTTATCTGCCATAAATCCCTATCAACTGTGCCTTAGCCCGGATATGACCGGTCATTGCCTCCTGAAGTTTCCCGGCGGAAGCTCCGGGCGGTAAATCAAGTATTGTATCAAGCGCGTACAACTGGAAAATGTAGCGATGCGGTTTTCCGGGTGGCGGTTTTGGCCCGTTATAACCGACGCGTTGAAAAGAGTTTACGCCCTGTTTAGTTCCGTCGTCGAGTTGCTCTTTTTTTACTACCCCTTCAGGCAACCGATGAACCTCACCGGGAATATTGTAAATCACCCAGTGAACAAATGTGCCGAGCGGTGCATCCGGGTCGGTACAAATCAGGGCAAAACTCTTTACTCCGTCAGGAACACTGTCCCAAACTATCTCCGGAGAGATATCTTCGCCATCACCTGTATAGCGAACCGGTATTTTCGCTTCTGGGGCAAACGCCGGGCTTAAAAGCTGCACCCTCGGAAGAGAACCGGAATCACTTTTTTCTATTTGGGCTACTTTGGGAGTTGGCTTTGCTCCGCCACAATAGCACAAAAACAAACCAATTGCAACTAGCCTGCCAATTAATTTCATACTATGCCTCCTGTTCAAAATTATCCACCAATTCAATTGCTGTCAAGTTTTGTCCCGAACATTGACAATTATTCAACAATGACTAAAATAGATTAGATAAGAATATGGTGATGCACTGTAATGCGAGATTAATTCCATTGCGAATTTTAAGAAATATTTACTTTCACCATCTAACTGGCTCCTGTCAAACATTACCTTCGACTTGATAACGCATCTCTTATCCCTCTTTCTTTTTCTTGTCCAATCACCACCCGATACAATAAAAGTCTGGTTTGCTCAGGACAGCATCGGTTTACGCCTTGTTGAATTTTTTAACGGTGCAACTTCTTCAATAGATTACTGTTGCTATAACTCATCTCGTGCCGATGTCACACTTGCTTTAATCAATGCCCATAACCGGGGTGTGCGAATCAGGGTAATTACCGATGATTCAAGGCGTAACAACGAATGGGTCGCATACCTGCGTGCCGCCGGTATCACTGTATGGTCCGACTCAGTTTCTTCCGAACGCTCGGCTTATATGCACAACAAATTTGCCATTCGGGATTTTGCCGATGAAGACTCAACAAACGACATTCTCTGGGTTGCCTCTTACAATCCCAACCAGAATGAACTCTTCGCCGACTGCGCTCTCGAAATACCAAATAGCGCGCTCGGTGCTGCCTATCTTGCCGAATTCAACCAGATGTGGGGTACTACGGGACCAAATCCGGTCCCGGAAAGCGCCCGTTTTCATTCTTCAAAACAGGACTTTCTCCCATCCCATCAATTTCTTATCAATGGATATCCGGCATATCTCTATTTCTCACCCCAAAACCGCGTGGTTGATACCATTGCCGCATTTGCCGGCCGTGCCCGCAGTGAAATATTTTTCGCCATCAACTCCTTTACTTATGACCCACTCGGTGAAACATTAATCGCCCTCTGGAATCGTGGACTGACCGTTGCCGGCACCATTGACAAAGCCGGTGCTAATGACCCGGCTTCGGAATATCCGCGGCTGCGCAGCTGGCACATTCCAATCCTTGTTGACTCAGTCCCATTTGGCGCCGGCGTCCTGCATGAGAAAATTATGCTCATTGACTCAAGCTTTATCATCACCGGTTCTGCCAATTGGTCTCAAAACGCCAACTTCAACAACGATGAAAATACACTGATTTTGACCAACCCGGCGGTTACGGAACGCTTCCGCAACGAGATTCTTACCCGGTATCTTGAAGCCAACGGTACCTACCCCCCGGCAATTTTTGAGCCACAGGCGTTCTACCCGGTGCCGAATATTCTTACCAATCCAGCACAGGGCTCACTGTTTATTACCGGTGAGTTCTACGACGCCACAGGCCGAAAAGTTGTTAAAGGCAAACCGGTTTCCAGCGGCGTTTTCTTTCAAATGGAAAATGGTAAACCCATCCGGTTCATTTTCATAAAGTAGCACGCCTGATTTGACACAATGACCGGTTTTTAGTTAAATATTTACTTAAGGTCCTCCTAAGAAGGTATAAATCGTAAATGAACAGCGAACTACTACTGGGTGATGAAGCGGTTGCCCGCGGTGCCTGGGAAGCGGGTTGCTCGGTCGCCGCTGCCTACCCCGGAACACCTTCAACCGAAATCCTTGAAGCACTTGCCCGTTATCAAGATGTCTATTGCGAATGGTCAGTAAATGAAAAGGTGGCACTGGAGGTTGCCCTGGGAGCCGCACATGCCGGGGTCCGGAGTCTGGCAGCAATGAAGCATGTTGGATTGAATGTTGCTGCTGACCCATTGTTCTCAGCGGCTTACATTGGGGTAAATGCCGGTCTGGTAATTGTTACCGCCGATGACCCGGGACTTCACTCGTCCCAGAATGAACAGGACAACCGTTTTTATGCGCTGGCGGCAAAAATTCCCCTGCTCTGTCCCTCAGACAGTCAGGAAGCAAAAGATTTTACAAAACTGGCATTTGACCTATCAGAAGAGTACGACATACCAGTCTTACTTCGACTTACAACCCGCATCGCCCACTCCAGTTCAATAGTAAGTCTCGAACCCCGTATCGATAAAAAACCGCGCGGCTACGAAAAAAAGCTTTCCAAAACCACCTTACTGCCGGTTTTTGCCCGGGTGCGACACATCGACCTCGAAAAGCGTCTGGTGCGTTTGCAGGATTACGCCGAAAAATCACCGCTCAACCGGGTCGAGCTCGGTAATGCTAACCTCGGGATAATCTGCGATGGCGTTGCCTATCAATACGCCCGGGAGGTTTTCCCGGATGCATCATTTCTTAAACTGGGACTCGTTTACCCTTTCCCCCGTAACCTGGTGCTTAACTTTGCTCAAAAAGTAAAAGAACTGATTGTTATTGAGGAAGTCGACCCATTTATCGAACTACATACCCGCGCCCTCGGTTTGCAAGTCAAGGGCAAAGACCGGCTACCGCGCTGGGGTGAACTCAACTCGGGAATTATCCGCAGCGCCCTTGCCGATAATAATGTCGAAAAACCGCATCCGGAAGAGGAAATTCCCAATCGCCCGCCTGCACTCTGTCCGGGCTGTCCTCATCTGGGACTATTCTATGCTTTGCAGAAACAGAAAGCAATCATCGCGGGCGACATTGGCTGTTACACACTCGGCGCACTACCACCCCACAGTGCAATGGACACCTGTATTGATATGGGTGCCTCAATCACCTTTGCCCATGGTACCGACAAAGCCCTTGGCAAATCTGACCCCAGACCGCGCATCGCCCTTCTTGGTGACTCCACTTTCTTTCACTCTGGCATCACCGGGTTGATTAACACCACTTACAATAAATCCAATGTCATAACAATAATCACCGATAACCGAACTACGGGAATGACTGGACACCAGGACCATCCCGGAACCGGCAAAACATTAAAAGGCGAACAGACTAAACCGATTGACCTTGAACTGCTCTGCCGTGCCTGCGGGGTCGAGCAGGTATTTCGTGTTGACCCTTACCACCCGCGGGAAACCAAAAAGACAATTCAAAACCTGCTGAAGGAGAATAAAAGCGCGGTTGTCATATCACAGCGCCCCTGTGCACTCATCCTCGGCAAACAAGGTGAAGCAAAGACTGTTAATCCAGAAAAGTGCATTGGCTGTCGCGCCTGCCTTGCCCTTGGCTGTCCGGCAATCTCCTTTGCCGACAACAAAGCGCTTATCATCGCTACCGCCTGCACCGGCTGCGCGATGTGTGTTGAAATCTGCCCCAAGGAGGCGATTGAATGAACATCCTCGTCTGCGGCGTTGGCGGTCAGGGGGTTTTACTCTTCTCTGACATCCTATCTCATATCGCCCTTATGGCGAAACTTGATGTCAAAAAAAGCGAGGTCCACGGGATGGCACAGAGGGGTGGTAGTGTTACCAGCCATATCCGCTGGAGTAGAAAAGTTTATTCACCCCTGATTGAAGAAGGCACGGCCGACATCCTCATCGCATTTGAAAAATTAGAAGCGCTGAGGTATATTCACTTCTTATCCCCATCGGGAAGTTTAATCTATGACCCCCTGCGAATTGAACCTTTACCGGTTCTAATCGGAGCGGTAGAAAAAATGCCCGATTCCCTACTTGACGAACGTATCAAGATGCGGGCACCGAAAAACTATCCGGTCCCCGCTTTTGAAGTTGCCTGCAAACTGGGCAACCCCCGGTTGCAAAATACGGTTATGCTCGGTGCCGTGTCCCGCTTTTTCGAATTTCCTTCAAACCTTTACCGTCAGGTTATCAGTACTCTGGTCAAATCCCAATTGGTTGAGTTAAACTTAAAAGCATTCGCGGCGGGACTGGAACTAATCCCGCCGCTTAATGCCCGATTGCAATAAACTTCCCTTAACCGTTACCAGCGGTAGTCGATGTTGAGGTTAAAGGCATCGAGTACCCCTTCTTCGCCTGCTACCTCACGGATAATCTTCAAACGCCAGTTGCCTTTTACCGGTTCATCAGTAAGGCCCGGAATCAACTCACCGTCAACTTCCAGCGGACCGGTACGATTATCCCAGAAGAGAACTTCTCTCCCGGAAGGTGCTACCAGGCGCATCTCAAAAAACTCACCGTCCAGCGTATCGGGGTCAAATTCAACCGTAATCCAGACCGACTCCGCAACGGCGCCTTGAGGAACTTCATTGGAAAGGTCAAGACTGACTTCAACCGAACCGGGATTGGGTATCGACACTGGACCGTCAAAGGTCTCGTCAACATTTCCAATGCGCCACGCCCGGACATTCAAGGTCATCGTTTCTGTGTCCGTTCCTCCCTTACCGTCGTCGCAAACCACCGTCACCGTTGCACTACCGGGTGAAGTTGGAGCCGTCCACAAAACACTATCTCCGGTGGTGCTGGAAAGTGTTCCCGCCGTAGCCGTCCAGGTAAAACTTAGCGGGTCGTCATCGGCATCGCTGGCATAAACTTTCAACAATACGACCCCACCCGGAGTTGCCGTGTCCGATGGACTGGCAGTAATAGAAGCAATCATCGGTTTATTATTGCTGTTACATCCTGTTGTGATGAGAACCGCGGCGAAGATTAATGCGCCCAGAGCGACCGCGCATCTACTATGAAACATTCCTCCCTCCTTTTCTATTTACCTAGTCCCTTTGACCGCCGAGACAATTAATTATACCATTAGACTTGCTAATGTCAACAAAATAACCCGTTGAATGCACACCATTTTCCAATAAAAATCAACCCGATATACAGCGTTCCTATTAATTTTCCATACTATCCCCGATACTACCCCGGGGTTGGGTGGGGAAAATCGGGCTAATACAGTATAACCATCAAGATTGCAAAGGGTTATGTAAAAATTGCCTGACTGTCTTATTATACTTTAAAGTATACTATTCCCGCGCATTATCAAAATCCAGTTTTCCCCTTCTTTCTGGCGCCTGGATTTTCACCTTAGAATACAAAGGCTCTTGCGCGTTCATTCTGATTAGCCAGTATTAGATAACAAATTTTGAAACCTCTTCTATGTAATATTGACTTTGGTTAGAACACATTTAAAATGTTAATTCCAATGGACTTTGGCAGATTTAAGCTGTACCCTCTTTGTGATGGGTTCTTTGGTCTGGATGGTGGTGCGATGTTTGGTGTCGTACCGAAACCTCTCTGGGAAAAAAACCATCCCCCGGACGAACGGAATCGAATAAAACTTGCCCTGCGGCCCCTTCTCGTGGCAACTGCCAAAAAACTTATCCTCATCGACACCGGGATTGGAGACAAATACGACGCCAGTTTTGCGGAACGGTATCGCATCGAGAAAACTGACTCATTACTGTCCGGTCTTGCCCGTCTGGGTTTTAAACCCGAAGATATTACCACGGTAATCCTTACCCATTTACACTTTGACCATTGTGGTGGCTCAACCCGAATAAAAGACGGCAAACTGGTCCCGACTTTTCCCCACGCTCGCTACATCGTTCAACATACCGAATGGAACGACGCAATCCAGCCCAATCGTCGCTCCCGTGCCTCCTATCTGGGAGAAAATTTCCTGCCGTTAAAAGAAGCCAACCAGCTTGAGTTGATCAACGGTTCAACCGAAATTTATCCCGGAATTGAGTTGATTCATACCGGGGGCCACACCAGAGGTATGCAGCTGGTTAAAATTCGCAGTGACAACAAAACCGCGATTTTCTGGTCCGATATGATTCCAACTAAAAGCCACATTCCGGTGCCCTACATTATGGGCTACGACCTGTTTCCGCTTGACTCAATGGACCAGAAGGAAAAACTTTTGAATCAGGCGGTCAACGGTAACTGGCTTTCGTTCTTTGAACACGACACGGAAAACATAATCGGAAAAATTACCCTGCAGGATGATAAATATCATTTTGAACAAATTAAGGAGGATGAAAATTTATGACAACCAACAACTGGCAGATGAGATTTAAGGAAAAGATCAAAACGCCCCAGCAGGCATTAGAAGTTGTCCAGCCCGGAGACCGGATATTTATCGGCTCAGCTTGCAGCACACCCCAAAAACTGGTTAGGGCACTTGCCGACCGTCCAGTAGAAGATGTTGAGGTAACCCATATTTTAACACTGGGTGTTGCCCCCTATGCCGAAGAAGCGCTCGCCGCACGCTATCGGGCAAACTCCTTCTTCATCAGTGCCAATGTCCGGGAAGCGGTGCAGAAAGGCAGAGCCGACTACACTCCAATATTTCTTTCGGAACTACCGCGCCTGTTACGCTCGGGCCGACTACCGATTGATGTTGCTTTGATTCAGGTTACCCCGCCCGATGAGCACGGCTTTTGCAGCCTCGGGGTTTCGGTTGACATCACAAAACCCGCCGCCGAGGTCGCCAAATATGTTATTGCTGAAGTGAACCCACAAATGCCTCGAACCCTGGGCGACAGTTTTATTCACATCTCCCAGATTCATTCCATTGTTGAAAATGATACCACGATATATGAGTTTACCACCCCTGGACCAAGCGAAGTTGCCCAGCGTATTGCGAAAAATGTTGCCGAACTCATACCCGATGGCGCGACGATTCAAATCGGCTACGGCGGTATTCCCAATGCCCTTCTTTACTATCTGAAAGATAAAAAAGACCTTGGCGTCCATACCGAAGTTTTCTCCGACGGCATTATCGATTTGATTGAAAGCGGTGTCATCACCAATCGCAAGAAAACCCTGCACCCCGGAAAGGTTGTTGCCTCTTTTGCGATGGGTTCACAGCGGCTTTACCACTACATTAACAACAACCCGAGGTTCGAGTTTCATCCGGTGGACTATACCAACGACCCTTTGTCATCGCCCAGAACGATAAAATGGTGTCAATCAACTCGGCACTTGAGATTGATTTAACCGGTCAGGTGTGCGCCGACTCCATCGGTTCCCTCTTCTATTCCGGTATTGGTGGGCAACTGGACTTTGTCCGTGGTGCAGCGCGTGCCCGAGAGGGAAAACCGATTATTGTCTTAAAATCAACCCGGGACAACGACCGTTTTTCTCGCATTGTTCCCGTGCTCTCGGAAGGTGCCGGTGTTGTCACATCGCGCGGTGATGTCCACTATGTCGTAACCGAATGGGGTGTTGCCTATCTCCATGGCAAATCAATCCGGGAACGCGCCCTTGCCCTGATATCAATCGCCCATCCGAAATTCCGCGCCGAATTGCTAAAACAGGCAAAACAGCGAAATTTCGTTTATCAGGACCAACCCGAGGATGCTCTGGTTTCGGCGCGCTACCCCGAAGAGTTTGAAACCAAGGTGCGTCTGCCGAATGGCGAAACCATCCTGATCCGGCCCATTAAACCAACCGACGAACCGGCAATGCGCGAACTCTTTTACTCATTCTCCCGGGACACAGTTTTCTATCGCTACTTCAGTTACATCAAGGCGATGCCTCACGAGAAACTGACCAGATTCGTCAATATCGATTACGAAAAGGAGATGGCGCTGGTCGCGGTCCTGCGCCGAAATGGTGAAGAGCAAATCGTTGGTTCAACCCGATACTATGTCGACCCTTCGACTGGACTTGCTGAATTTGCCATTGAAATTCAGGACGAGTTTCAGAATAAAGGCATCGGAACCGCCCTTTTCAACCACCTGATTCGCATCGCCCGGATAAAAGGCGTCAAAGGGTTCGTTGGCTATGTTCTGGATTCCAACACCCGGGCATACCGACTTGTAACCAAAACCGGCTTCCCGCTTGAAACCAAATGGGAGGACGGCGTTTATACCTTAACTTTGAGGTTTGAAAAATGAAAGCAAATAACTTAGACTTTATCTTCAAGCCCCGTTCTGTTGCGGTCATCGGTGCCTCGAGCAAAGAAGGTTCGGTAGGACGCGCCCTGTTCGCCAATATCCTGTTTAACGGTTACACCGGCGTCGTTTTTCCCGTTAATCCCCGGGCAAAGAGCATCCTCGGTGTAAAAGCCTACCCATCGATTCTTGATATCGAAGACGAAATCGACCTTGCGATACTCATTGTCCCGGCAATAACCGTGCCTGCGGTTCTGGCTGAATGTGGCCAGAAGAAGGTAAAAGGTGCCATTGTCATCTCGGCCGGGTTCAAAGAACTCGGTGCCACCGGTGCGGCACTCGAGCAAGCGGTTAAGGAAAGAGCTCGCACCTGGGGTATTCGCCTTATCGGACCAAACTGCTTTGGAATGATAAACACCAGTCCGGCAGTAAGATTGAACACCACTTTCGGTCGTGTAATGCCCCGAACCGGAAACATCGCCCTGATTTCACAATCCGGTGCGGTCGGGGTCAACGCACTCGAATATGCCGAATCCGAAGAGGTTGGTCTTTCTAAATTCATCTCAATTGGTAATAAAGCGGACATAAACGAGTGTGACCTGCTCGAATATTTGAAGGACGACGAAGAAACTGATGTCATCGCGCTCTATCTTGAAGATTTAGTTAACCCGCCGGAATTTATGCGCATTGCTCGAGAAATAACCTCCCACGCCAAAAGGCCCAAACCGATTCTTGCCATCAAAGCGGGCCGAACAAGCGAAGGCGCCCGTGCCGCATCTTCCCACACCGGTGCCCTTGCCGGTTCAGACGAGGCATACAACGCCTTTTTTGCCCAGGCACGCATCCTGCGAGTTGACACAGTAAGCGAGTTAATCGCCAAAGCCGCCGTCCTTGCCTACCAGCCTCCGCCGCGCGGTCCCAGAGTCGCCATTATCACCAACGCCGGTGGAGTGGGAATTATGGCGACCGATGCCTGTGTGCGATACGGACTAAAAATCGCACCTTTAACCGAAAAAACCCGCACCGAACTTAAAAAGGTTTTGCCCCCAGCAGCTGCGATTAACAACCCGGTCGATATCATCGGCGATGGTGATGCCAATCGCTATCGTGCCGCATTTCGTATCCTCCTTCAGGACGAAAATATCGACGGCATAATCCCGATATGGACACCAACCGTAATGGCAGAAGCGATTGATGTTGCCAATGTCATCGCCGAAGAAGCTCAAAATACAGACAAGCCCATCATCGCCTGCATTCAGACAATGGGTGACAATACCGCAATCCGGCGTGCCTTACTCCGCGTTCGAATCCCTCATTTTCTCTTTCCCGAAAATGCGGCTCGCGCCCTGGCAACGATGGCTGAATTCGGCCGATTAAGCCGCCGTCCCCCCGGAGAGGTTGTCAAATTTACCGATGTTCGCCCTGAGCAAGTACGCCAGATTGTTACCCGGGCAAAAAAGCGACCCCGCCCATTCATCTCTGAACCTGAATGCCATCAAATCCTGAAAGCCTACGGCATACCGGTGGCGGAATTCGAACTCGCCACCAACATTACTGAGGCGTTAACAATCGCCCAGAAAATCGGGTATCCGGTTGCGATTAAAATTGTTTCTCCGGACATCATTCACAAAACCGATTTCGGTGGTGTCCGCATCAATATCAACAGTAACGAGCAACTCGAAGAGTCCTATACCGCAATGCTGGAAACAGTTAAAAACAAAAAGCCCGATGCCGAAATCTGGGGTGTAATGGTCCAAAAGATGGCACCGAGCGGTGGATTGGAAACAATTCTCGGGATGAAACGCGACCCCCATTTTGGTCCGCTGTTGATGTTTGGTCTGGGGGGAATTTTAGTTGAAGTCCTTAAAGATGTTGTCTTCCGGGTTGCGCCGGTAAACGACCTCTCGGCCGAGTCAATGATTACCGGTATCAGGGCGCATCGCCTGCTTGAACCATTCCGGGGAAAACCAGCACGCGATAAACAGAAGATTAAAGAGTCGATTCAGCGCCTATCGCAGTTGGTCATGGATTTTCCGGAGTTTGATGAAATTGATATCAACCCGCTCTTTGTTTATGAAGAAGGTAAAGGGGCGCTGGTGATTGACGCCCGGATTTTGCTTTAACGATTGTAGCCTTACGAGGCTTACGGCAGGCAGGTAAATGGAGCTGACCCGATTCGAACGGGCGACCCCCTGCTTGCAAAGCAGGTGCTCTCCCAACTGAGCTACAGCCCCTTATCAGTATAATAATCAATGTAATTTTTTCGTCAAGCGAAATCGATTAGATTTTAATAACCGATTTAGGAACTGCCGCTCTTTGGAAAACCGCATAACCGATTGCCAATCTGACCTCAGCCCCCTTTCCGAAAAACAAAAGGCCACCAACCTCCTTAACTCCCAACTGAAAACTCCAACCTCTCAGATTTAAACCGGTGTTTATGCCCGTAATAACCCCAAAGCGGTTATCATATCCGACGGTTAAACAAATCGGCACCAGTTTCTTGATTGTCACTTCTGATATGAGTTCGGCAGTGAACCGACTTAAACCGAAGGGTTCTAAGTCCAAAACCGGATGCAAAACAACACCGGCATTAACACCCGGTTGGATTTGATAACCTATGCTCATATTTAATTTGATCGGTAAGTAAGTTAAAATCTCATTACTACTGACCCGATTTACCCGAGAGTAAATCTTATCTGAGCCCGCAAATAGTTCGTAAAGATTGACTGAATCAACCCTGAATGTCCAGTACCCCTCCTCAACCTGTTCGTGCCACACTATCCCAGGACTCAGGTCAAATACCGACAGCCCAAGGTAAAGTCGAGCTTTCTGATAGGCACCACCCACATCAATGCTCCAGCCATTACCACCCTGTGCTTTCAAATAACCAACACAGCCTTCGCCCGTAAAACCTTCCCGAGTTGTAACAATCCGTGCCTCATGGTTAAGAAGCTGACTATAGAACAGACCTCGGATATAATTAAAAGATGCGCCTACTAAAAAATTCCCCCAGCGTTTGCCCGTTCCTATACCTGACCGCAATAGGGCGGTCAACTTTGCCCGCGCACCATTTGAACTGTACATCCGGTCTAACTCATTGCCATTTAGAATTAAGTCAATCAGGTCTTTGGGCACTACCACTTCGGCACCGGCATCGCTTTGGACCGAAACCGCAAAATTACGGTAACTGAACCGGGGCATTGCCCCATTAAATCCCGTGTTAATTGCGAGTCCGCTTTTGGGTACCGACCTTAATAGTAATTTTTTTGCCGTCTCGTCAATAAACGCTCCGCTGTAACGATTATATTGGACGATGTTGAAGGCGTTGTTTTCCAACCCGGCGTTCAAATCAACAATCTCGCAGGAAAAAATCGGGTTTTCTGTCAACCCGAGGTTTGCCGGATTTATCAAAAGGGCATTACTTCCTGTACTAAAAACGGGATTCAAGACACCAAGCGTTAAACAAAGAATATTCAACATGGTTATTTGGGACTGTGATTAACCCGTATTCGGACTTCCACAGTTGCGTCCAGTTTTATCTGGTCATTGGTATAAACAACCACTGTATCGGTTGCCGGTAACTCGAATATCAATCTGGCACTCAACGGGTAACTCCGGAAAACGGTAACCGCCATGCTATCAAGACAAACTGAGATTGCGGTATCCCGCTCGGCAACACATCTCCCCTGGTTGTTAACCACCCCGGCCGGTACAACAAATGGAATTGCAACGGAGTCAACAAGAACATTCGGTTCGCTCAAAGAACCTGGTTTTAACACCAGCCGCCCATTCATCCCAAACGGCAGTGCCGTCTTCAACCTGATTCCTGCTTGGCCATCAACAAGATAGTTTTGCACCGATTGCCGTTCTCCATCGGACAATTCAATCCTTTTATCGGGCAAAATTACCGTATCCGGCACAAATGCCACTCGCATTGGAACATTCAAAACCGCCGTCCCGGAAACAGACTGTCCACTCTCAAATCGACCGTAACCTCTCATCCGGACATTGTATTCGCAGGTGATAAAATCCGGTCCGGTGTTAAGTAGCGTAGTTATCGGAAACATGCGCTCAAAAGTACCGGGTTGGTTTCTTTGTCCGGGCATTACGGTAATCACATCTTCAACGGTCGCCACTATTTGCTGATTCTTTATCGCCTTTAAAGCAACAAAGACATCCATCGGAAAACCAACACCATTTTCTCCTGCCAACACCAGCTGTGCTGTGGAAAACCGTACGCCGTGCAAATTAAAAGGTACTAATTCGGGTAAGGTCTCAACATGGGAAAAAACATACACTGGTTCCCGAAACATCCCGACAAGAAATCGCGGTTTAGCGTCCAGAATTACATATCCGATGTCCACCGCACAATCTTTTGTCACATCAACAAATTCTCCTCGGGAGTCGAACTTTATCCGCGTCTGAAGTTCGAGTATTCCACCCGTTTTCCGTAAATTGTCGATTCCAACCTCGGCCAGGTTGAATTCAGCCGTCATCCCTTCTCCGGCCTCAACTGTCCGGGACGAACTAACACCAATCTTACGAAACTCATAGTTTAGATTTATTGCTGCCGGCAAACGGTTACCCACCGTGAAAACGCACTGTCCTTGTGATAGAACAAGACTGTCAATTCTCAAAGGATTGCGGGCGACCATCCTTATTTCTACTTTTTTCTCGGCTTGAGCATCAACAACTTTTAACCGGCCGCCTCCAATTTTAAGTGACTCCGGTTCAATGTTTATCACAAGACTATCCTGAGGGAAAATTCTTACTGTATCCCGACCACTCCCCATCGAATGAACAACAACATCGAAATCAATTGGGTTAACCGCCCTTGCTCCTCCCAATCTTAACTTCTCTTCCTGGAACTCTCCGGCTCTAATACCGCCGAGATGGACTACCGTCCCCAATAGTTTGATATCAATCGAATCAAAACTGAGCGGTGTGCGATTTTCGAGTCGCACAATAACCACACCTTCGAGAATGTCAACAGTCTGAATATTCTCTATAACGCAGTGCTTCTGAAAATTATTGCTAAACGGCTCAACCTGTAACTTCAAACCCGAATCGGGAATCGGGCCAAAAATTTCCTCACAGCTTATTCCATCTCTACCGCTGCCTAAATTGAAAAAAACGAAATCCGCCAACCCGATTTTTTCTCTCTCTTCAATCGCAAGCAAAGAAACAGCGTTATCAACCGCCACGGGCCCCCATTGATGGGTAAGATTGATTACAAAAGATGAATCAGGCTGAATCTGGAACTTTTCACTGTTTGACAGAAGTTCACCTAAACGAATCGTTCGCTGATAAACTGGTATTTTCAGACTGACATCCCATTGCGGCAATGCTGGTGGCTTAAGGCAAGAGCCACCAAAGGCAATGAGCATCAAAAGAGTAAAAGTAAAATATTTGAACCTACACCCCTTTACCCTCAACATCGTTTTCCTCCTTCTCCCCCGGTAAATCTTACAGGAGCCGCGGCTACCCTGTGAGCGTTCCAGAGTGCCTGATATTTTAAAAAGGCGGCATGCTCTCCCCATTTAAAAAGGTATAGAACACCCTTCAGGCGTACCGCAGCTCCTTCAAATAATGGGGCCCACCGGGCGTAGAAAAAGGGGCCGATTATGGTAGGACTTGGGCGTGGGCTTACAAAATCCCAAGAAGGAGGCTAAGATGCCGGCCCCAGGAGATAATCTTAAGGCGGACCCCGAAGGTTACTGGTTAAACCTTAACTTCTCCGGCCTTTAAGGAGCATTTACTTGTCTCGAGTTCGGTCAAAGGTTCTCTTCTTTTTGTTCTGCTCCTTCATTTTACCAACTACCATCCGGGGTCCGCTTATCTTTGGGTCATTATCCCTCCTTCCCAAAAGGGATAATGGTATCCCTCCTTCCGCAACCCACCAATTTTGAAGACGAGTAAACTATGGAGTACTAATATTTCGGGTGCGCCTCAAAGGCAACGGAACAGAGAGCAGAGAGAACAATGCGCTTCCTCTCGACTCCGTAGCTACCCGTCTTACAGAATTGTACTCAATTTATGAGGCAGCCCGGTGGACCCAAAAACTCCCGCTTGTAAAGAGCAAACTTATTGACAAAAATTAAACAGAACTCTGTCAATTTCACCTAACCCCTTCCCGTTTCTTATTAAAAACACCGAAAGCCATTAAATGCATTATCTGTGCCACCAACAGCCTGAAATTCTAACATATAAAAAAATAATAAGTTAGAACAACAACCGAAACAAAATTGTTTAATGCGACCGCACTTACTAAAGTGCGTCAAGGACAATAACTAACACAAAATCAATATGTTAACAAATTGCGACAGGTTAAAACAACCATTACTCTTACTCTAATATGACATTAATATGACATTGACATGTCGAATAACAATTATTTTGACAATTACTTGAACCGCAATATCATTTAAAATATGGTCCTGAAAGGAGTATTGATGAAACCAAGGATTGTTTTTTTTATCTTTACAACCCTTACCATGGCGAGTGCCCATATTGACAAGTCCAGAGACCTTGTACGGATTGTAGGAGCCGGTCGCAATGAGATGCGCGCATTAGAAAAAATCGGAGTAATTGTCAACTACATTGACAACAAGGGTGTAGTAGCTGAAGCAACGGTAGAAGAACAGAATAAATTAAGGAGTAGCGGTTATTCAATTGAAATTCTTACCCGAGACATTACCAGGGTATACGAGCAAAACTTCCTTGCCTCTGGCAGCGACGGTCGGTATTTAACCTACACCGAGTTTCGGGACACAATGGCAATTATCGCCCAGAATAACCCCAATATTTGCAAACTGGAAACGCTGGGTTTGAGTTATAATGGTAATTTAATCCTCATAATGAAAATCTCAGACAACCCCCAAAGCGATGAAAATGAGCCGGTAGTTCATTTCGAAGGAGATATCCATGGCGATGAGAAAATCGGTTGGGCGATTGTATTCGAACTGATAAAATACCTTGTTCAAAACTACGGCACCGACACCCTTGTTACCCGACTGGTGAACGACCGGGAAATTTACTTTCTACCAATGTACAATCCCGACGGCTATATCGCGGGCCGCCGTTACAATGGCAACAATGTTGACTTAAATCGTAACTGGGGCTGGATGTGGGGTGATGAAGTAAGTCAGGGCGCCGCCCCATTTTCCGAGCCGGAAAATAGAGCGGCTTTAGCCCACATCTGGCGTAATCCTGCAGTAACCTATGTCTCTTATCACGCCGGCACTACCTTCATCTCCCATCCCTGGAGTTATTGCTTCTCTTATCAAAACACTATTCCGGAACTGACCCTGATTCAATTTCTCTCAGCCCGCTACGACGCCTTCACCCACTACACCTATGGGCAGGGTGCGGACAGTATGTATCTAATTAATGGCTCAACCAAAGATTTTGACTATGGCTATGGAATGATGGGCTGGTCAATTGAAGTGCACATCGAGAAAACCCCACCTGCTTCTGAAATTGACCCGACTTTCAATTTGAACAAGCCAGCAATGCTTGCCTTGATGCATCACGCCGGTCAGGGAATTAGGGGTACTGTCACCGATGCAACAACGGGAGAGCCGGTTCCCTGCCAAATCTGGGTCAGTCCCGCAAACTGGCTCAGTTATAATGACCCCGAACTGGGTGACTTTCACCGCTTTTATCTTCCCGGAACCTATCAGTTAACATTTCGCGCGCCCGGATACCGGGAAACGACTTTAATCGATGTTGTTGTACCCGATTCCGGAGACTCAGTGACAACGGTTGATGTCCAGTTAACCCCGGACCCATCAGCACCGCTTTTTGCCTTCCGCAATATCTCCAACAACTATGTCAACCCATCAGTAAATCGGACCTATCCGATTCGGGCGCTCGGTCCTCACGATGGTGAAGGGTTCCGGCTCGACAACGGTAAGTACATCTGTCTTGATATGCATACACCGGTTCGCAATCAAGAAGGTATGGATTTAATTGTCTATCGCTCCGCGGGCAGCGGTACGGCGTTAGTTCAAGGGGCGAATGATTGGCAAGGACCCTGGACCGATATTGGCACCGCCAACACTAACCAGAGTCTGTTGGACATCGGTGCTGTTGGCTTGGACAGCGCCCGCTACATAAAAGTCACCGCCTCGGGCGAGTTTCATCTTGATGCGATAGAAGGGGTAAGCAATGTTGGCATCAGCACGTCCCAACATCAAGCACCCGAGCCGGTTGTTATTAAACCCCACTGTAACCCTACCGCCTTGCCAGTAAGATTTACAACCAACTATGCAGCACAGAGTGGGGCGCTAAAAATTTTTGACCTGAGCGGACAACTCGTTGCCAACTTACCGGTATTAGGCAACCAGTTGCTCTGGAACGGGAAAGACCGGAATGGGAATAAGGTCAGTCCCGGGGTATATTTTGTCCGCTTTGACGGTGCTCAGCCGCTGCGGATAATAATAACGAGGTGATTATATGCTATACAATGTCCTTTTCTTGTTTTTTGTCTTTACAGTGCCATCAGAAGTTGAGCATCACGAAACCAAAGGAGAAATTACCGCAATCGAATCCCGTGTTACCGAATTCAACCTGAAAAACGGCTTGCATGTCATCCACTACTTTGACTCCTCGGCGCCCGTTGTTTCCGTCAATGTCTATTATCGTGTTGGTTCCTACGATGAACAAACCGGCAGTACCGGAATCTCCCATATGGTAGAACATATGAGTTTCAAGCATACTGATATCTACAAACCCGGTGACTTCGACCGGATGCTTGATTCGGTAGGCGCCAACAACAACGGCTTTACCTCAACCTATTACACCGGTTATTATGAAGAACTGGCAAAAGAACACTGGGAACTGGCGCTAAAACTGGAAGCAGCGAGAATGAATAATTGCATCTTTCCCGACTCCGAGTTTGAAAGCGAGCATCAAGTGGTCGCTGAAGAAAGGCGCCTGCAGGATAACCGTCCGACCAGTGCCCTCTGGGAACAGTTTGAGGCAATTGCCTTTCTTGCCCATCCCCACCGTAATCCCACAATCGGCTGGGCTGATGATGTGGGAAAGTTTACCGTTGAAAAGGTCCGCGACTGGTACAAAAAATATTATAACCCGGCAAATGCGGTCATCGTCATCGCCGGTGATGTGCGACCGGAAGAAGTAAGGTCAAAAGCGGAAAAGTATTACGGCAGAATGAAAGGTACACCAGTCAAAAGACCAGATTTTTACGATATCGAGCCTGCTCTGGCGGGTGAAAGGCGACTTGTTTTACGCAAACGCGTCAATGTCCCCACGCTCTTAATCGGCTTTCCGACACCCGGAATTCGCGATTCACTTTACATTGTTGGAGATGTGGTGGCAGCGATTTTAGGTGGTGGGCGAAACTCCCGTCTCTATCGAACACTGGTTATTGACTCCGGCCTTGCCACTTCGGTTTCCGCCTGGAACTCAGTGGAACGCGACCCGGGAATTCTCGAAATCAGCGTTACCCCCAAAGCCGAGAGCCTCATACCTCGCATCGAGAACATCATTCTTACTGAACTAAAAAAGATGGCAACCGAGCCGGTAAGCGCCCAAGAACTGCAACGGGTAAAAAATCAAACCCTTGCCGCGGCACTGTTTGACCGTGACGACATTTCTGATATCGCCTGGTTACTTGCTACTTCGCAGATTACCGCCGGCAACTGGCGCCATTTTTTGCAGCAAATCGAACATATCGAGAAAACTACCCCGGAACAGGTTATTTTTTTCTGTAAACAATATCTAACTGAAAAACGGCGCATCGTCGGCGTCCTTCTTTCGGATAAGGAGGCAAGATGAACTTCCCGGGTAAACAACATCTAATTAGTCTCTTGGTCGTTATCGGTAATCTGTCCGGGGCAATGCTTTTTCGTGACTCACTGCCCAACGGACTTATCATCCTTACTTACGAAGACCACCGTTTACCAATGGTGGACATCTCGTTCGTTTGCCGAAGCGGTGCTGTTTCTGACCCTGATGGTAAAGCCGGTACCGCCAGTCTTTGTACTGATATGCTCTTGCGGGGTACAAAAAACTTGACCGCTGACTCAATCGCCCAGACTCTCGATTTCATCGGTGCCCGCTATGGTTCCGGAACCGATTTTGACCACAGTTTCATCAACCTCCGACTTTTGAGTAAAGACCTAACCACCGGACTCGACATCTTATCAGAGATAATTCTTGAACCAACCTTTCCGATTGATGAGTTTACGCGCGCCCGGGAACAGGCACTGAGTGGTGCGCGTCGCGCTTATGACTATCCAAGTTCGGTTGTCGGGATGGAGTTTGACCGCCTTCTCTTCGGTAAACATCGTTATTCGTTGCCTCCTCGGGGCGATACCGCAACAATCCGAAAGATTACGCGCGACGATTTGAAAAACTTCCATAAGTCTCATTTTGTCCCTAACAACTGCTTTATCGTCTTCGTTGGTGCCGTCGACCACGATGACATAAAAAACGAAGTCAATCGTCGTTTTGGTAACTGGCAATCCGGACCGGTCAGTAACCCGCAACCGCCCGAACTTACCGTACCTGAAAAAATTCAGGTCAAATTGATTACTCGGAAAGACATGAACCAAACTTACATCCAGTTTGGGCACCCAGGTATTTCAATGTTCAATAAGGATTTAATCGCGATACGCTTGATGTCTTATATTCTTGGAGGTCCTCCTCTTTCCTCAAGGATGGGTCTTGCCGTCCGGGAATATGGTGGACTTGCCTACGATGTCCGATGCTGGTTTGACCGCCGCATTTTACCCGGTGCCTTTCGCGCCACTGTGCAGACCGCAAAACCAAAAGAGGCGATAGAAAAGATGCTTGCGGAAATCTGGCAAATGCACGAAAAAGGGGCAACTCAATCCGAATTACTCAAGGCACAAAATTATTTTACGGGCAGTTTTCCGCTCTCCTACAGTTCAAATCAAGGCAAACTGGACCGGGTGACGGAAATTGAACTTTACCATTTGGGCATCGACTGGCTGGAACAGTTTCCCGCTCGGGTACGGACAACAACATTACAACAAGTAAACGAAGCGGCAAAACAACATCTGTTTCCTGACCACTATATTATGGTAATAATGGGTAATGTCACAAAGGAAGAGCTTAACTTGCCCGATGTTGAATGGATAGAATAAAACAGGGGTGTTTTTCACACCCCTGCGGTCGAGCCGAATCTGCCTTTAAGCCTCTACTTAGGGATTGAACGAAGTAACATACCTTTGCCCCGTTTCGGTCCACTGGATAATTGCGGCGCGCTTAATCGGGTTACCCCACTCGTCAAAAGAGATTGCACCTGAAACACAGGGATAATCTTTAATCTGACTCAGTTCATGACGGATTTCATCCGGTTTAGCAGTAGGCGCATTTTTCAGGGCGGCAATCAACAACAGCGCCGCATCATACCCGAGTGTTGCCATCGCATCCGGCTTCTGGCCAAACCGCGCCTGGTATTTGTTTACCCAGTTCTGTACTTCCGGTCTGGGGTCATCGGCAGAATAGTGATTGACAAAATAACTTCCCGCTACCTCCTTACCAGCAATTTCGAGCATCGCCGGAGAATCCCAGCCATCACCGCCTAAGAATTTCGTCTCCAGACCGAGTTGATATGCCTGTTTAACAATCAAACCGACCTTGTTGTAGTAATCCGGTAGAAAAACTACCTCGGGCTTTTGCTGTTTAATCTTGGTCAAAAGCGCTGAGAAGTCGGCATCATCTTTCTGATAGGATTCAAATGCGACCACCTTACCGCCCGCCTGTTCAAAGAAACGCTTGAAATACTCAGCCAGTCCTTTGGAATAGTCATTGCCGACATCAAACATTACCGCCGCGGTTTTCGCTTTTAAGCTCTCAGCCGCAAACCGGGCAGCAACCACACCCTGGAAAGAATCGGTAAAACAGGCGCGAAAGATAAACTCTTTGTGCTTGCCATCATCGGTCACCGTTACTTTAGGATTGGTTGATGTCGGGGTCAGCATCGGAATCCTTGCCACCTGACACTTGTCTGCCAGTGGCAAAGAACACTTAGTCGAGACCGAACCGATAATCGCCACCACTCCATCCAGCTCAATCAACTTACCACCAGCATTTGCTGCTTCGGTCGGGTCGTTCTTGTCGTCCGAGATAAACAGTTTTATCTGTTTGCCGTTAATCCCACCGGCACGGTTTGCCTCTTCTACCGCCAGGGTAATACCGTTGATCGTTGACTCACCGAAGGTTTTAACATCTCCGGTTAGAGGAGCAACTACTCCGATTTTGATAACATTGCCCGGACCGCAGGCAAATATGCCCAGACCGAGCATCAGACAGATGGTACCTACGGTTGTTATTATCCTCATTTATGCCTCCTATGGTTTATTCGTTTCCAATCAAACTCTGTTCTGGTACCGAATTGTCCTCAATCTGGGTTCGGTACCGGGAAAGAAACCCTTTTGACCACGCGGCAAATTCACCAGTTTGCAGCGACTGGCGAATCGCCTTCATTAACGACTGAAAAAACCAGAGATTGTGAAAAGTCAAAAGTCTCGGTCCTAAAGCCTCACCCGCAATGAAAAGATGTCGCAAATAGGCACGAGAAAAGTTACGGCAGGTGTAACAGTCACAATTCGGGTCAAGCGGCGTTGGGTCATCAGCGTATCGGGCGTTACGAATCAACAACCGGCCGGTACTGATGAACGCCGTACCCGTTCTGCCGTTACGGGTGGGTAACACACAATCAAAAATATCAACGCCCAAACCCACCGCGGTGATGATGTCTTCGGGATATCCCGCACCCATCAGATAACGCGGCTTCGCAACCGGCAAAAGGGTGCAAACTGTATCAGTTAGCTCGTAGGTCAGCTCCGCAGGTTCGCCCAGACACAAACCACCGATTGCATAGCCGGGAAAATTAAGTTGTAGCAACTGTTCGCAACTCTGCCGTCGCAAATCCGGATATGTTGCTCCTTGAACAATACCGAACAAATTGGTTTCAGCGCGGGCACGACGCTGACAACGCTCTGCCCAGACGGTTGTTCGTTGAACCGCTACTTCTGCCTGGTGCCGGCTCACCGGAAAAGGCGGACATTCGTCAAGACACATCGCAATGTCCGACCCCAAATCCTCCTGGATTTCTATTACCAGTTCCGGTGTGAAAAAATGTCTACTCCCGTCAATATGGGATTGAAACTCAATGCCCTCATCACCGATTCGAGAAAGCGCCGCCAGTGAATAGACCTGGAAGCCGCCCGAGTCGGTTAAAACCGGCAGGTTCCAGCCCATAAACCGGGAAACCCCTCCCAATCGATTAATCCGTTTGTGTCCGGGACGAAGGTAAAGATGATATGTATTACAAACAATCATCTGGGTCCCGCACGCCTTTAACTCAGCCGGTGTTAAAGTTTTGACCGTTGCCTGGGTGCCAACGGGTATAAATGTCGGAGTATCGACAACGCCGTGCGGCAAACTTAGTTTGCCCAGACGCGCCTTTCCACAAGTTGCGATGACTTCAAATTGCATCATCTCAATTTCACCTCGTAGACTTCGCCGGGCCCGACATTAATCAAGCTTGCTTGCCCCCGCACCTGCGCCTGTTCTCCAACGATTCCGGAACAGATAACCGCATGGTCAACCATTGCACCTTCATAAATCAGGGCATTATTAACAACCGAGTCAATTATTCTTGCACCCGCTGAAACCGATACAAACGGACCGATTACCGAACGTTCCACTACCGCATCGCGGGCAACCCATACGGGTGGAATTACAAAACTTGCCAGCACCTGGCCGCAACCCTGAGGATTACTACCACCGGTCTTTTCTAATAGAAAGCGATTGGTTGCAATTAACGCTTCCGGCGTTCCACAGTCCAGCCAGTGCTCAATGTGTAATGTCTTAATCGCGAGCCCGTTATCAGCAAGAAACTGCAGAGCATCAGTAAACTGAAACTCGCCTTTGACCTTTTTCCCCTCTCGAACAAGAAGGTCCACGGCTTCAAACAGAGCGTGGGCGTCGGCAAAATAGTAAACTCCAACAATCGCCAGGTTGCTTATCGGTGTCTGCGGCTTCTCAATCACCTTTCTAACCAGTCCATTTTCTAAGATGACAACGCCAAAGCGCCGAGGGTCGCTCACCTCTTTTACACCAATTACGCAATCTCCCGTCACTAATTGGTTGAAATCAGTTTCGACTATCGTGTCACCGAGAATTATTAACAGCGGCAGGTCATCCACTTCACTTCGCGCTTTAAGCACCGCATCTGCTAACCCCAGAGGTTCGGGCTGAATAGCAAATCGGATATCCAGGGCAAAGTTGGAACGAAGATAGTTTTCAATCGTGTGGTCGTGTGGTGGCACAACAACACAAACCCGCTCAGGTTGCAATTCCATCAAACTTTCAAAGATATGACCGATTATTGGTTTACCCCCAACCTCCAGCATTACCTTAGGTCGCCTAAGCGTGTGGGGTCGTAACCGCTGTCCTTCCCCAGCTGCCGGAACTATAACCCCTAATTTCATTTTACCTTGCTCCTTCTTGCCAGCGCCTGTTTTAATTTATCAATCCGGGGAATACCTATCGGGTCAACACCTCTTTTTTGAGCAAGGGCAACACTTACCAGGTCGCCCATCACCACTGATGAAAACAGGCGTGCCAGCGGCGAAACACCTTCGGTTTTTACGATGTGCATACCCGCCCAACTTCCTTCAACAAGTTTTCTCATCTCCCGCAAACGCTGCAAGGTCCTGGGGTGAGAGTTTTTGTCCACAAGAACAACCGTATAAATTTTGCGCTTTAGAAATTGCGGCGCGCCGAAACCCATTATCTCATTATGGCTCTGCTCGGGCAGCATACCGCTATGGCAGAACACCTTGGCGTTTTCATTCAACTGACACTGCCAGCGATAAGCCGCGATATCAAGCAGCCGGGCGGTTGAATAAATCGCGGGCAGGCGATTCAATAAAAGCGGCGCGAAAACAGTTGCCCGCCTCTGCCACACTCTGAGCCGCTGTTTTATCAGCCGCTGCGCCTCAATGATGTCTGATGTATAATCCCGGCACATCTTGAGCCGGAAGAGCACCATTAATATCGGAACGCTCATATAGCCCACGGCGGTTCGCGGCGGCATTCCCCCTGGAACAAGAAGCAAGGGAAAACCGTCCGCCTTTGCCATTTCAGCCATTTTGCCACCGCTGGTAATGACAAATATCAAAGCGCCGCGTCGCCGTCCTTCCTCATAGGCACTGATTGTCTCTTCTGTATTACCAGAGTAACTGCTAAGAAACAAAAGTGTCTTTTTCCCGACTGTCGCTGGCAACCGGTAATCTCGCCAGACCGCAACTGGTAACAAAGCCTCTTCGTTCAATACGGTTCGCACTACATCACCGCCCATTGCCGAACCACCCATACCGGCAATTACGACATTCTCCAATTCCCTCTTAAAAACTATTGGACCGCCCCGGCCAATTGCAGCTGCCTGACCAAGTTGTTCGGGCAACCCATAGATAAGTTTTAGCATTTTTTTATCTTCCATTTTACTCACTTCTTTCTCTCGCCGAGGGCAAACAGCGACTGCGACAGTTTGGGAAAACGCCGGTGTAACTCCCGATAGAGCAATCGCTCAACCTCCAGTGCGGTCGAAAGCTCCAACGCCTGGGATGCTACCTCCCGGGCAATAGTTGTGTCAACCGAACGGATGATATTTTTCACCTCTGGGATCATTCCCGGTACTACTGAAATCTCATCAATTCCCATCCCCAGTAACAGAACAATACCCAGCGGGTCGGCGCCAAACTCACCACACATTCCAACCCAGATACCCTGACGGTGTGCCGCATCAATCGTCAGTTTAATCAACTGCAGCACCGCCGGGTGTAGATGGTCAAACAACTTTGCAACAAGTTCATTACCACGGTCAACCGCCAGTGTATACTGCGTCAGGTCATTGGAGCCGATGGATAGAAAATTACATTCGCTGGCAAACTGCTGTGCCAGCAGTGCCGCGGATGGTGTCTCAACCATCACCCCGACCTCAATTTGTTCATTAAAACCTTTGCCTTCGCGGCGCAACTCCTTCTTCGCCTCTTCAAGCAAGAGCTTTGCCCGTCGTAACTCTTCAATTGTCGCAATCATCGGGAACATCACCTTGACATTACCGTGGCTTGATGCCCTCAAAATTGCTCGCAACTGCGTTTTAAACAATGCCGGGTCATCAAGACACAATCGGATTGCCCGCCAGCCCAGAAACGGATTTGCCTCAGAATAACCGGGAATTACCTTATCACCTCCTAAATCAAAGGTGCGCACTATCACCGGATAGGGCTTAAACATTTCGGCAACATCACGATACACCGCATACTGCTCCTCTTCAGTTGGCGGCCGGCGCTTTGCCAGATAAATGTACTCGGTACGAAACAAACCGACGCCACGCGCACCGTTTTCCCGGGCAACTTTCGCCTCAATGAGAAATTCGATGTTCGCCGACAGGTCGATTACCTTACCATCAAGCGTGACCGCCTCTTCTTCAACCAGTGCTTTAAGTGACGCCCGGTGCGCACGGTAACGCTCAATCTCATTTTTGTAGGTATTAAGACGGCTGGGCGTCGGGTTAACGAACACAATTCCCCGATACCCGTCAACAAACACATCGTCACCATCTTTAACCTCGCGCAGAATGCCTTCTGCCCCTACTACCGCAGGAATCTCCTTCGCCTTTGCCATAATTGCGGTATGCGATGTTTTGCCCCCGGCTTCAAGGACCACAGCCGCAACTTTTCCCGGGTCAAGTAGTGCCGTCTCCGAAGGCGGTAACTCATGGGCAACTATTATCGAACCCGGCTCGAGCGTATGAATCGAGGGCAGCTCATCTCCGAGCAGTACGGAAAGTACCCGAGCCGAAACATCAGCGACATCGACAAACCGCTCGCGGAAAAAGGACAGTCCGGCTCGGCTCACATTGGCGGTAAGCTGTTTTAGAGTTTGCGTATAAGCGAATTCGGCGTTTCGTAACCGCTCACGGATGAACTGCTCAGTTTTCTTAAGCACCTCCTCATCGTTTAACACCGCCAGTTGAACATCGATAAAATCGGCAAAATCCCGCCCCATCTCTTTTTTCACCCGCTCTTTCAACTTCCGTAAATCATCGTTCGTAATTTTAATCGCTTTCTTGAATCGCTCAATCTCTCTTGTTACCTCTGTGGGGAAAATGGTTCTTTCCTCAACCTCTGGTAAATACACTCGATAAATAAAAACCTTGCCCCGGGCGAAACCCGCCGACACCGGGATTGACCGGATAATTCTTTCTTTTGGTTTCCCGCGCAAACGGGAATCCACCGGTTTACGAATCATTCTTGGTCAACTTCTCCTTTAAAACCCGAAACGCCTCTTCCTCATCAACGCCACTCACCTCGAGCGTTACAACACTTCCTTTCTCCGCTGCCAGGGTCAGAATCGCGAGAATACTCTTGCCATTAACCCAGATGCCATCCTTGGCAAGCCTCACCCGCGATTGAAACTTTTCGGCAAGCCGGACAAACTCCGCTGCGGGCCGAGCATGAAGACCAACCGGACCGCCAATAATCAACTCTTCTTTAATCATCGCTCTCGGTGGTAAATATAATGTGCTACCTCTCAAGGTCAACTGTTACCATCAGTGCACTCTGGACTTCTTTTACCCCCGTATCCGTCGCACCACAACGCTCGCCTCAACCAGAAAGGAGCGAGCAAAATCGTCCGGATAGTCATCCGCAATAACAAACTCCCGGATACCCGCATTGATCAACATCTTGGCGCAGGTAATACAAGGTGCATGGGTGCAATAAAGAGTAGCTCCGGAAACACTGATACCGAATGCCGCCGCTTGAACCAGCGTATTCTGCTCGGCGTGAATTCCCCGGCAAATCTCAATCCGCTCTCCGGCTGGAATCCTAAGTTCATCGCGCAGACAACCCACTTTCTCACAATGGAGCAATCCGTGCGGCGCCCCATTGTAACCGGTACAGAGAATCCGTTTTTCCCGAACCAGAATTGCACCAACCTTCCGTCGTAAACAGGTAGACCGTTCTGACACAAGGCGGGCGATGGCGATAAAATACTCATCCCAAGTCTTACGCGGGCATGATTGCAACCTGTTTCGGGTAGGATTGAGACTTCCCCTGCTCTGTTTTTTTTCTTTGTCCTTTCTCATACCGCTCAGCGCACCAGTACCGCCTTGACCGTTTTTAACTGTCGGCTGGTTGAAAGCCGAACCCAGTAAATTCCGGCTGGAACTGTATGTCCTTGATTATCGCGTCCATCCCACTGGACTTTGTAATTTCCCGAACGCTGTTCGCCCAATTCAAATCGGCGTATCAACCTGCCCGAACGGTCAAACACATCCAGATTTACCCGGTCGGCAAAAGGTAAAGAGTAATGCAGGACCACTCTACTCGGAGCGGGGTTTTCCACCACCCGCAGTGCTAAGCGTGCCGCTGATAATCCTGATACCCGGCTCTCAGCAATTCCGGTCTGGTAATCGGTCGAAAACTCTATCGCATGACCTGGAATCCAGGGCGATGCCGCCCGGTGATAGGTCCCGTTGTAGAGTACCTGAATAAACCGAGCCCCACCCTGGTCCTGAACCCCGACAGTTGCTGAATGTCCTGGATAGTTCGCAGTTAGATACTGAAAGGCAAACTTACAGTTGCCATCCTCACCCGCCAGCGTGGTATCGTAAAGAATTATCTGGAACTTTTCCCATATCGTATTAGGGTTGAAATAACGAACCGAATCCCATTCCACAATAAAACGGTGATGGGCGCTGTCGTGATAGTACCAAACACCATTGCCACTGGGTGGATACAGGTCGTCCCAGTTTACCGCAAGCAACTGTGGCATTGAACTGTTGGGCAAACTGGTATTTTGATACGCAGTTGATGTTGTGTATCCTGGCGCCAGCCAGCCGTTAGAACAGACCGAAACCTGAGTGTAGGGCTGTCCATAGAAGATGAAAGGACCAAAAGATGGTGGTAGAGTTATCTGGACGGTTTGGTCGTCGCTTAAAGTTAGCCTTGTACCGAGGTTTCTAATCTCCACCCAGTTGAACTCAGGATGTTCGGTATAAAGCGTATCAATTTCATCGTAAGCCCAATAAATTACCGGGTTTGCATTATCGGGTATTGGGTCAACGACTCGCAACTCACCCACCGTAACGATAAAACTGACACTATCGGAATAACCGGTGCCTGATAGATAAAGTTTCATCTCCGCCTGGTGCTCCCGCGGTGTCTCGGGTGCGGCAACAACCATAAACCGGTCTGCGCTGTTTGTTGCCACCGAATCAGGGAGAATGTCGCCAAAAGTTCCGTTTGAATCAATGACCGAAACAAACGGGCTGGAAGTTCGAAGCACACCGGTAACATTGCTTGCACCCAGCCGACCGGCATTACGCAACGCCACGGTCAATGCCGCGCTCTCACCCGGGTCAAGTTTCCCATCGCCATTACCTCCAGGTGGTGAATCGATTACCGTTTTATTCTGAAAAACCAACGCCGGTGCATTAACAACCACCCCTTCGACAGCATCAAGGTCGTAATTCTGGCCCGCATCGTTGAGTCGAACGAACTTTGCGATATTAATCCCGGCACTGGCAAGGTCGCAGGTGATGTTACCCGAACCATAAGCACAGAACGACCAGGGTCCATTCCACTCACTCGACACGAACACCGAACAGGGTTTGTTAGTAGTAGAATAGACCGTAAAATCGGTTCCGGGTCCGTTTATTATCTCTTCGGAAAGTTCAATAACCGCCATACCCCGCGTGGTTAAACTCAGCGTACTGTTATCCCTTTTGCCCAGAGCCGCAAGCCCCATTGTTGAACCGGCACCGGTTGCACTCTTACAAATCCAGGTGGTAACCTTGTAACCGGTAATTGGTGCGGTCGAGTCCGGATTCAATGCCACATTGACCACAACAAAGGTGTCGTTAGGAACAACGATGCCGCTGACCGTCTTGGTCCGATAACCATCCGCCATCACCTTTAGGGTATATGTCCCCGGTAAAACATATTTAAAAAACCAGCCGGTAGTATCGGCGTACACCATCCAGTTTGTCGGCACCGGGACTACAATCGCCCGCTTTATGGGCAAACCGGTAACGGAATCGGTTATCTGGCCACGAATCCCCCACGCACCACGAATCATCAACTGAACGCTTGCAGTCCAGTTCGCCCGACAGATTGTATCAATATCACCCTGAGGTGGTGGTTGACCGTTTGCCACTTCAGCCGCCAGACCCAAGGCACCTTCCGCCCCATAGGTAAAGTCCGAGGAGGTACCGGAACACACATAAAGCCCCCGGGAAATCTGAAATGCCGGATATCCGGTGATACTACCGTACAACTCACACAACTGTTGATGGGCAACGCTATCCCGGGTAGCGATTTGAGAGTAACTCCAGGGCCACATTACCGACCTGGTGCCGCTGTGATAGGTCATCGTAATCACAAACGGCTGGCGCTGCATAAAATTTCTGAACCCCTGAATCTCGGGTTGACTCCAGGGAACATCAGCCCCGGACTCCTGATTCCAGGCATAACCAAAATCGCGGTTCATATCAATGCCATTGGAGTTACTCCGACTGCGGTTAATCAAACCTTCCGGATTCATACAGGGAACCACCCAGATTTCCCTGGTGTTGACCAGATGAGTAATTAGCGGGTCTGACCCATAACCTTCGGTCAGGCGTCGGGTAATATACCAGCAGATTTCAGTCCCGATGTTCTCGTTGCCATGAATTGAACCATCCCACTCCAGTCTGGGCCGATGATTCTCAACCGTTGGGTTCTGAGTAATCTTCAAAGCGATTAAAAACTTACCGGTTGGCGAGACCGCAATCGTCTCCAGTTGACAGATGTTCGGATAGGTGGCAGCAATCAGGGCGAATGTGTCCATTATTTCCTGATAGGAGTGGTACCGGCCAAAATCATCGCCCGGACACTGCAATTTCGCCCACTCCTGCATATCCTCAACCAGCACTTCTACCCGGAACCCGCGCCGCAAAAACTCCTTATAGGTTTCAGCGGTCACCGCACCGATGAAGTAGTCATCTTTCACTTCATAAAATTCGAGGACATCTTTTGCCACTGTACTCAATTCCTGCCGCGGGCAAAAGACCTTGACTTTCATCTCTCGGGGCGGTTCTGCAGCGGTAATTACCCCTGACCACAGAACCAGAATGCCGACTACAATCAGCCTTCTCATATTAATGAACCTCCATTATTATTCATCGCACACCACCCTGCATTTCAAACCGGCTCTCAACCACCAAAACCGTTTCTGGCAAAGACCAGTCCGAAACATATCCGCCACGGTCTTTTGTCCGACAGCGCACCTCATAAATCCCGGGCAAAAGATAACTGTGTCGCTGCCACACCAATGTGCCCGGAGGCACAAAACCGCTCCATTCACCAATCGTATCGCCCCAATGAAACTGCAGGGCAACCGACTGCTGGAGCGGATGCAATGCGAGCGAGACGAACTTAACCGTATCACCCACAATAACGGTATCAGGACCAGAAGGAGGCTCGGGCACCTGCGGTGTCCAGAATCGGACATCAACCACAAAGGTGTCGGACCAACCCGACTCCTGCCTAATGTCGCGTGCCTTTACCCGGAGAAAAAATAGTCCGGTGTCTTGAAACACCACCGGACGGTAATATTCTATTCCTTCAGAAATCCACTCGCTCCAGCCCGATTCAACCCCTCCGCTCCACTCAAAATAGTAGGAAACCGAATCTCCCTCTTTATCTACTGACAACGCTGAAACCATCGCCGTATCGTTTGGTCTTGCCCGCTGGGGTCCTAATACTATCGGGGTTGAAGGGGGTAAATTTTCGCAGCCGATAAAAAATAGAAAAGTTATCCAGATTAACGCCGCACCGGCGTTTGCTCGAGTTCTCAAACCACGAAGCGAAAACAAAAATCCTTTTATTTTTAACTCCTTAACTTTTAAAAATGGTAAAATAAACTAAATACAAGTCAACGATTGAATAAATAAATAGTACATCTCAAATTGTAGCATTTATTCTGTTACCATTCCTTGACTTCGGTTCACACCTTTTTAAAATAGAATCGGTCCGCAAGACGACCGGACATTTACGCCGATGCGAGGATGGCGGAACTGGCAGACGCGCCAGACTTAGGATCTGGTCCCGAAAAGGGATGGGGGTTCAACTCCCCCTCCTCGCACCAGTTAAAGAATAAGCAATAAAGGAGCAGAGTTTGGAAGTTGCGGTAAAATCACCGAAAGAGTGGTTGAGAGAAATAGAAGTGGAGATTGAACCCGAACGGTTAAAATCCCGTATTGAAGGGTTAATTAAAGAGTACCGGAACCGTGCCGAGGTTCCGGGATTCCGTCGGGGCCATGTGCCTAAATATATTATGGAGCGCCGGTTCGGTTCCACCCTCGAATCGGCAGCGGTGGAAGAACTTGTAGAACAAACCTTAACTGAGGCACTGGAAAAACACTCCATTAAACCCGCCTCCCGGGTCCAATTTCTCGACCTTGAGGTTACGCCGGATAAAACCATTCGTTATCGAGCGGCAGTGGAAGTGGTTCCGGAATTCGAACTGCAACCTTATACTAATTTAAACCTCAACCGTCCCACCCCTACCGGATTTGACGAAGAGTTTGAAAAAAGACTTTCCGAACTTCGGGAAAAATGTGCCCATTTTCAGCCGGTGCAACGGCCCGCCCAGAATGGCGATTTTGTTGTTGTTGACTACACAATTACCGAGGGTAACAAAAAATTGGTTGGTCCGAAAACCAATGTTACCTTACAGGTCGGGAACGAAAACAATCATCCTGAGGTCAACAAGGCGCTACTCGGAGTAAATCCCGGTGACGAGCGTAATGCCACAATTACATTTCCCGCTGACCACGAGGACAAAACGCTCGCGGGCCGGACCATCACCTATCAATTCACGGTCCGCGCAATACGAGAAAAACATCTACCCGAAATAACCGAAGAGTTCGCCACCGACCTTGGGTTTGAAAATCTTGACGCCTTGCGTCAGGCGATAAACAACGAAATCCTCGCTGAGCGGGAGGAGCAGATTGAAGACGAATTAAAACGACAGATTATCGACCAGCTGGTTGCCGCCCACAACTTTGAACCGCCGCAATCCTGGGTTGAAGAACACATCACCCGGGTCCGGCAACAACTGAATTTACCCGACACTCCGGAAATTCGGGAAAAAATCCTGCCTGTTGCCGTCCGCTCGGCAAAGTTCGACTGTATTGTGATGCGCATCGCGGCGAAAGAAAATATCGAGGTCGGCGAAGATGATATCAAACAACAGGTTGATGAGCTTGCCCGCAGTACGGGCCGAAACCCGGATGAAATCGCACCGCTCGTTGATACCGCATCTTACCGCTTCTACGCCCTGCAGCGCAAGGTTCTTCGCCTTATCCTTGACCAGGCAAACATCAAGTGAATCAGAACCAAAAAACTAGTGGTCTAAATAACAAATGGCGGAAAAGATAAAAAATCAGGAAACCGAGGAGGTCCCTGTGTTAGTCCCAATGGTAATTGAACAGACCGGCCGGGGAGAACGAGCCTACGACATCTACTCCCGGCTGCTTAAAGAACGAATCATCTTTTTAGGTCAACCGGTTGACGATACGGTTGCCAATCTTGTCGTTGCCCAGTTGCTCTATCTTGAGGCGGAAGACCCGGAAAAAGACATCTTTCTCTACATCAACTCTCCCGGTGGCGTCGTCTCCTCTGGACTGGCAATCTACGACACAATGCAGTACATCAGGCCCAAGGTATCAACCATCTGTGTTGGTGAAGCAGCGTCAATCGCCGCCCTGCTGCTCGCGGCTGGTGAAAAGGGCAAACGATTTGCCCTGCCCCGTTCCCGGATGATGATTCATCAGCCCGCGGCTTACGGCTTGAGCGGTCAGGCAACCGATATTGAAATCCATGCCCGGGAACTGGTAAGGGCAAAGGAAACCCTTTCCGAAATTCTTGCCAAACACACGGGCCAGCCCGTGGAGAAAATCCTCAAAGACACCGACCGCAACTTCTTTATGTCGGCAACCGAAGCCAAAGAGTACGGACTGATTGATGAGGTGATTGAGAAACGGAAATGAGTTCCCGCCATCGGCCCGTAAAAAAACGTTTACCGGAAATCTGCTCTTTTTGTGGCACACCCGAGAACACAACCAGCCGTCTGGTCCGGGGCCGCAACGGTTTGATATGCGAACAGTGTGCCCGACTTGCGGTCAGCCTTTTTGAAGAACGGGAAACCGTACTTGAACCACTGAAACAAATACCCAAACCCGCAGCAATCAAAGCCTATCTGGACGAATTTGTCATCGGTCAGGAGTACGCCAAAAGGGTTTTGTCGGTCGCCGTGTACAATCATTACAAACGCATCACCGCCCGGCGTGATGCCCCGCAACTGGATAAGAGCAACATCCTGCTTATCGGTCCCACCGGCGTGGGCAAAACATTGCTGGCCGAAACCCTTGCCCGATTTCTCAAGGTACCATTCTCAATTTCTGATGCCACACCTTTAACCGAAGCCGGTTATGTCGGCGAGGATGTAGAGAACATCCTGTTGCGGCTTCTGCAGGCGGCACAGGGCAACATCGCCCAGGCGGAGATTGGTATTGTCTATATCGATGAAATTGATAAGATTGGCAGGAAAGCCGATTCTCCTTCAATCACCCGTGATGTTTCCGGTGAAGGAGTTCAGCAGGCGCTGCTCAAAATCCTTGAAGGCACCATCGCCAATGTCCCGCCTCAGGGTGGCAGAAAGCATCCGGAGCAGCAGTTTATTCCGATAAATACCCGTAACATCCTGTTCATCTGCGGCGGGACATTTGAAGGACTGGATAAAATTATTGAGCGCCGGGTACGAACAACATCGCTCGGATTCGGTGCCCCGCTCGGTGGCAACCGCTTACAGAATAGCGACGAACTTTTAACCCTGGTGCAGCCGGACGACTTGATTAAATTCGGCCTCATCCCGGAATTTGTGGGCCGGCTCCCGGTCATCGCACTCCTGCACAGCCTTTCCCGCGAGGCGCTGATTGACATCCTGACAAAACCGCGCAACGCCCTGATTCATCAGTACTCTTATTTCTTTGAGCTGGAAGGGGTGAAACTGACCTTCACACCCGAAGCGCTTGCCGCGGTTGCTGACCGGGCGCTGGCACTGCGCACCGGTGCCCGGGGCTTACGCGCCGTACTCGAAGAAACGATGCTCGACATAATGTTCGAGCTCCCAAATAAAGAAAATGTGATTGAATGCATCATCACCCCTGATGTCATCGCCCGGAAAAAGCCTCCGGAATACATCTATAGCCGGACCGCCCAGCGCAAAGCGCAGTAAAAAACCTACCCAACGTAGAACTCTGGTATTATTACCCTGACGGCTGTTAGTACTGCGGTCAGGCAAGCCCTGGGCTGGAGTTTAATTATTCTCTAACCCCCTCATATCAGGTATCTTGCGGTATTTCCTTTAACTTCTCATTAAGCTAAACCGTTAATTTCTCCTGAATTCTGGCTCATAATGGTCAGATGGAAAAATAGTATCAAAAAGGAGGTAAAAGTGGCTGATGTCACAAAAAGGATGGAAAGATGGCGGCTTAAAACTGAGCCGGAAGAGGTTTGTGTCCGCCTAAAACGGCTCCGGACTTCGATGGAAAATCGCCAGGAACACGAGCAAAAACTGTTAGTGGAGATTGAAACCAAGGCAAAACAGGTCCTGGACTCCGCCGATGTACCGACCGTGCTTTATCCATTTTATCTTAATTTCGCCCGGGAAATCTACTCCCGACGCCGGCGCTTCTCCGGTCCATCTCTTTCCCGTGAAATTGGAGTTCTACTGGAAAAATGGGTTGCAAGAACCCTGAACCGCGCAGTTCTGGAACGGATACGGGATGAGGCGCTTTCTGTTCCCGCACCTCAGCCTTGATTTGTACATCCAGGTAGACAAGAAAACAGTCGGGGCAGATGTTTAACTCTGCCCCGATAAGTAACCGACTGGTTACCTGCTATTAACCAACTACTGAGGCTACCGTCTACTCCTCCGGCTCAAACTGGTCCTTGCCAGCACCGCAAACCGGACAAACCCACTCTGGCGGCAGGTTTTCGAACGGCGTGCCCGCTGGAATCCCGTTATCCGGGTCACCCTCTGCTGGGTCGTAAACATAGCCACAAACGGTGCAAACATAGCGTTGCATTTTCGGCTCCTTTGTTTTCCTGACTGACCGGGAATCAACTAACTTCTCCTTCTCTTTTTCTGCCTGGTAAGTTGGTGCACCTTTTCCGGTCTTTCCTTTCTTAACCTCATGGTAATAGGCATAGGTTAACGGCTCACCCTGTTTTACCCATTTTGCCATTACCACTTCACCAACAAACAGCGTATGGGTGGCACAGTCCATTTTTTCCCGCACCTTTGCCTCCATTACCACAATCGCATGTTTGGTAACAAGCGGGACACCGGTTTCACCCACTTCATAATTAAGCCCATCGAACTTATTGACCTCTCGACCGGAACGAAAACCAAACCGACCGATGAACTCAAGCGGTGTTTCTTTTTCCAGAACCGTAACCGCAAACAGCCCGCTCCGCTGAATCAACTCATTGGTAAAACTCGCCTTGTTTAT
Organism: Caldifarciminota bacterium; assembly: GCA_037441285.1. Classification (GTDB taxonomy): domain Bacteria; phylum Hydrothermota; class Tepidihabitantia; order Tepidihabitantales; family Tepidihabitantaceae; genus Tepidihabitans. The sequence continues at coordinate 8,180 of JBBISL010000001.1, read as the reverse complement.
CGCCACCGTCACCAGACAGGGCTCAAGCGCCACCTGAACAACGGTATTTACCGTCAATCCGTTGATGCGTTCCCCCGCTCGGCTGGTTACGATGTAAAGGCCATAGGTTAAACTGTTCAGTGCGCTTAAATCCACTTTACCCGCCACTTAAACGCTCCTTTCAGTTATCTTTTGCGCCAGAATATGACCAAGTTTCCGCGCCTGCTCCTGCGCCTCTTTGTCTGGCACATACTTCACCCGCAAAGGCTCTGCTACCAGTTCCACGCCCATTTCCCGCAACTCCTCAGCAAGAATCGAAACCGCTTCGCCGCTCCAGCCATAAGAACCAAAAACCGCGCCCAATTTGTTTTTCGGTTTTAACCCCTTGATATAGGCGAGCACATCAGCAACTGTGGGAAAGATACCGTTGTTCAGGGTAGGCGAACCAAACACAATCGCAGCCGCATCAAGTATCTCGGTCACCACATCACTGCGGTCGTTGGCGCGCAGCCGCATAACCTTTGTTTCTACCCCATTATCAGCGATCGCATCGGCAATCACTCTTGCAAGGATGTCAGTACTGCCCCACATTGTATCGTACACCACAACCGCCTTCTTTTTCGGTTTCTGTTCTGCCCATTCCCGATACCATGAGACAACCTTCATCGGTTCCTTGCGCCAGATTGGACCATGGTCCGGCGCGATGATATCAATCGCCAGCTGTAACTGTCCGATGCGTTCAATGAGTTTCAAAACGAGCGTTGAGTAAGGCAGAAGGATGTTAGCATAGTATTTCGCCCCTTCGTATCTCAGAATTTCGTAACTCAGTTCATCGGCAAAACGTTCGCCTGTTGCCCAGTGCATCCCGAAACCGTCCTGAGAAAACAGCAACCGCTCCTCGACCAGATAACTGACCATACTGTCGGGCCAGTGAAGCATCCTCGTTTCCAGAAATTTCAAATTGAGTGAACCAAGGTTGAGTGTGTCACCATCTTTAAGGGGAATTAACTCCTGGGTGAAGTGAAAGTGCTCGCTTAGCGCCTTAACACCCATCACCGAAGCAAAAACCTTCTCTGGTTTCACCGCCTCAATTATCGCGGGCAGAGCACCTGAATGGTCCATCTCGGCATGATTGGAGATGATGTAGTCAATCTTCTCGGGGCTGATAACCGAGGAAATCCGTCTGAGCAACTCGTCTTTAAAAGGCGCCTTCACCGTATCAATCAAAGTCACCTTCTCATCAATGATAAGATAGGCGTTGTATGTGGTACCCCGATTTGTCGAATAGCCGTGAAAGTCTCTTACCGCCCAGTCAATTGCGCCTACCCAGAAAACCCGGTCGCTAATTTTAACCGCATTGAACCCCATAAGGCGCTCCGTTTAAGGGCTAAGGATTAGCTCCTGTGCCCTGGGCATAAAAGGCGGCGAGCTCTGGTGGCAGCACAAAGACACGCTGACCGAGCTCCCGGTCAAGCATCAAGATGCCGCGACCATCATCGGCCACCAGTTTCAGGTCCTGGGCAATTTTCAGGGTGCTCTCCTCCTCTTCAATCTGTTCATCAACAAACCATTGCAGCAGGCTGCTGGAGGCGTAATCACCTTCACTCTGCGCAAGTTTTACCAGTTCGTGAATCGTGCCGGTGATAAACTTTTCATGCTCGTAAGCCGCTTCAAACGCTGTCCGCGGCGAGTCCCATTTCTCGCCCAAGATGCTCAGCGGCTGTAGTTTCACCTCACCCCCGCGTTCTAAGATGTGCTTGAAAAAACGCATCGCATGGGTCAACTCTTCCTGCACCTGCGCCCGCATCCAGCGCGCCATTCCGGGAAAGCCGGCTTCGTCAAAATATGCCGCCATTGCCAGGTAAAGGTATGCCGACTCCAGTTCGTGTTTAATCTGTCGGTTAAACGCCTCTTCAATCTTTTTCGGAATCATAAAGGTTAAACCCCCTTCCACAAACCGTGGATGTTACAGTACTCCCGGGCATAGACCTCTTTTGCCGCCACCGAGAAAAACGCCTCCGGCTTCTCGCCTGGATAAAGAAACTGCCGATAGGCACGTTCGTCTGCCACCAGTTCCACCCATTCAATGTAATGCTTTTCCTCCATGGGATGGGGCACACTACCAACCTTTACCCGATAACCCTGGTCGGTTTTTTCAATCATTGGTACATGCTTCTCTTTCGCCGCATCGGTCGTATTTTCTACAAGAAGTTTCATCGGCTGACCACAACACACCAGTTGACCGGCACCACCGTGCAGAACTTCAACGATATTGCCGCATACCTCGCACTTATAAATTTCTAACTTTTTAGCCATTTATACCTCCTTTTTATTTTTTACTTTATCAACCTGCTGTCCACTCCGGTCAGACCGCACTCCGGTATGTAGCAGGAAACATCAACAAACTGACACCGCTGTCCACATGCTGGACACACATCAGGTGGTGTTACCGCCTGCAAAACATAATGGCAACTGGAACAACTCCAGTAAGGTGCATTTGCTGGAACCTTTTGTTCTCCCTGCTTCTCTTGGGCTCTTTGCATCGTCTTGTTGCAACACACAAGCGAACCGCCCCCCTTGTGAACCAGTTCAACTATCTGGCCACAAACGCTGCAACTGTAAACTCTGGGCTCCTCTTTCATACCTTTTTTCTCCTTTTCATTTTATCTTACGAACCCCCTCAAGGACTGCCGCATAATCCGGTTCCTTGCCGGCTTCAGAAACCATCTGTATGTAACGAATTATCCCCTCACGGTCAACAACAAATACCGCCCGGGCAAGAAGCCGCAACTCTTTTATTAACACGCCGTAAGATGTGCCAAACGAGGCATCCCGATGGTCCGAAGCGGTTATAACCCGCTCCACGCCCGCCGCACCACACCACCGCTTCTGAGCAAAGGGCAGGTCCATACTAACCAGCAACACGACAACATCGTCACCCAAATTAGCCGCCTCCTGATTAAACTTTCGGGCTTCAAGGTCACACACCGGGGTATCAAGCGACGGAACCGAAAGAAGTACCAGGACTTTCCCCTTGAACTGCTCGCGGGTTACCGGCTTCATATCAGTACCAATCAAAGCAAAATCGGGCGCTCTCTGACCAACCATCAGTTTGGGACCAATGAGCGTTACTGGATTCCCCTGAACTGTCACTTCGCCTTTTCGCTCTTCCATTACCAGTTCTCCCCTAAAAGTTCAAAATACCCCTGAGGATGAGCACACGAAGGGCAAATCTCGGGCGCCTCAGTTCCCTCATGGATATAGCCACAGTTGATACAGCGCCACACCACCGGCTTTTCGCGACGGAACACCCGACCATTATCGATGTTCGCCTTTAACGTCTGATACCGCTTTTCGTGCTGTTTCTCAGCAACCGCAATCGCCCGGAAAATCGCCGCGATGTTGGAAAACCCTTCCTCTTCTGCTACCTGGGCAAATGTTGGATACATCTCAGTCCACTCGTAATGCTCACCGCCCGCCGCCTCTTTTAGGTTTTCACTCGTTGTACCAATCACTCCAGCCGGAAACGAAGCCTGAATTTCCACATTGCCGCCTTCAAGTAACTTAAAAAGCCGTTTGGCGTGCTCCTTCTCCTGGTTTGCCGTCTCCTCAAAAATCTGCGCAATCTGAATGTAACCTTCATCTCGGGCTTTGCTGGCGAAATAGGTGTAACGATTCCTCGCCTGAGACTCTCCGGCAAAAGCGGTCAGGATATTCTTTTCGGTTTTGCTGCCTTTTAGTTGCATTTTACCTCCTTTTTTTCATTTTTTACTTCTATTTTAGACCCATATTCAGAACTAATGGATTCTATTTAAATATCCTCAATCGAAAATATCGCTCGGGATGAGATTTCAGGTCGGCAATCAACTCCTGTAACTGCCGGCTGGTTTTCAACAACTCATCATAAAGTTCTGGCGAAGTCAAAAGTTTCTTTGCGGTTGACTCCTTATTCAGTAATAAAACCATACTATCAAGCACAGTGCCCAACTGGGCAAGGCTCTTGTTGGTGGCGACAAACCCGGAATCAAAACCCGTTAGCCGGGAGTTTATTATCCGCAGCAAATCTTCTCTTGTCCGGCGCAACTCCTCGGTGAGAACAGCAGGGTCAATCTCACTTAAAATTCGGTCCAGTCGAGCAACGGTGGTCTCGAGGTCAAGAACCTCATTGACCCCCTGAAAAACAACCGCCTCATCAGCATCCGGTCCGATTCCCGGTGTTACCGCCAGGTACCGGTCACTCCCAAGATAAGAAAGGGAACGAATCGCAAACCGCGTGTCCTGAGTCAATGGCACATCCCGCTCCAAACCCACCAGAACCTCAACACCCTTTTTCCCATCAAGTTTTAACCCGACAACCTTTCCTTTTGTTATCCCGAGGACATCAACCCGGTCACCAACTCTTAATCCGGCAACATCGTTAAAGTAAACCCGAACAACCTTCAGGCGCCGATGAAATGACCTTCCGGAAAACCAGAAATAGCCGAATATTCCCAGTAATATTCCTATTAGAACGAACACCGTAACCAGTAAATCACGCACCCGCCGCCTCATAATCCTCCTTTCTTATCTCTCGGGCTGAAGTCAACCGGCATTCTTTTAAGAGGTAAATTTGCTCACCAAATTTCCGGGCAATGTCAAGGTCATGAGTCACAACTACGGCTGTTCGGTCCTTACTGCAACAGATTTCGGAAAGCAAATGACAGATGCGTTCTCGATTTACCGGGTCCAGACCAGTAGTTGGCTCATCAAAAAAGAGATACAGAGGCTCAACGACCAGCGCTCGCGCAATCGCAACCAATCGCACCATTCCGCCCGAAAGTTGTTGAATGCGCAGGTTACCGGCTTTTTCCAGACCAACCTGAACCAGTACTTGATTAACCCGCTCCTTAATCTCCTTCTCGTTTAAATTGCCGCCTTCGCGCAGCGGCAAAGCGATATTTTCTGCAACGGTTAAAGAGTCAAATAGTGCCCCGCCTTGAAATACAAAACCAAGCTTACCCGATATTGTACCGTTGTCTGCAAACGGCCCATAACTTAACATTTGCCCACCATAACTCACCTGTCCCGAATCAGGCGCAATTAACCCAGCCATAATTTTGAGAAGAATTGTTTTGCCCGCACCTGATGGACCCAGTACCACAACTCGCGTTCCTTTTGGAACCTCCATATCAATCGCATCAAGAATCAACTGACCCTGTAGCCGCTTTGTAACCTTCTCTAATTTAATCATCGGGAAAACATCAAGATGGCAACAATAAAATCAAAAAAGAGGGTTAAAACCCCGGAAACCACCACCGCTTTGGTCGTTGCTTTACCCACCTCCTGAGCACCGCCTTCGGCATTAAATCCAAAATAACAACCGCAGGCACCAATAAACAACCCAAAAATAAATGCTTTGATTACCCCGCCAACAAAGTCTCGCACCTGGACAAAATGGGTTAAACCGTAAACAAATGTCTCCCGTGCCACTCCAACCCAGTTTGCGACAACAACCGCGGTAAATGAGGCAAGGACCTCCATTATTACCACAAGGATAGGTAAGCAGATTGTCGCCGCAACAATCCGCGGCAAACAGAGAAACCGGTAAGGGTCGATACCCATAACCCGCAATGCATCAATCTGGTCTGAATTACGCATTGCGCCAATCTCGGCAGCCATCGCCGGTGCCGAACGGCTGGCAAAAATGAACGCGGAAAAAACCGGACCGAGTTCGATGAGCAACATCCTACCAACCCCCATACCGATAAAATAATGCGGCACGACCCCCAAAAGTTGGTAACTGGTCTGCACCGCGGTGGTTAAACCAACAAATACACTCGCCAGAGCCACAATGGGCACCGCCCCGACACCAAAATGATATATCTGTTCAGCAACCCGGGGTAATGTGCGTCTTAAATCCCACGGTAATGTCAAACTCCGCCCGAGAAAAATTACGAAATCAAAAGCACCGGTAAACGCCCTCATAGAAAAATATTATTGTTAACCGGCACCCTGTCAATCCACAGATTAACCCAGAAAGTTTACGCTGATTGTCAGCAAACTCTACAAATCTTTCCTTCGGGCACGCCAGCGTTTAACAATGCGCTTGAGGTCCGGGTTCCACATCCCTTCCTGCCACCAGCGCGCAAACTCAACATCACCACTCATCGGTTTCGGATTCGGCAAGTCAACCATCATCCGCGTTGGCATCGCAACCGCCTCACCCAGAATTAACGCTTCACCGGTTCGCAATGCCGGCAGCATATTCATCAAACCCGCCAGTGAATCCGGTACCAAACGGCGCACATAGTTCTGGTCATCGGGATTAGTAAGCCGCATCGCAATAAATGTGTTACACTGCGAAAGAACCGTTTCCGAAAGCTCTTTAGGGCGCTGACTGACGACAATCATACCGATGCCGTACTTTCGGCCCTCCTTCGTAATTCGTTCTACCGCCCCTCTTGCTGCGGTAAACCGGCCATCGCTTCGACTGGGTACATAGTTGTGCGCCTCTTCCAGAACCAAAAGTATCGGGAATCGCTCCCGTTCTGGATTCCAGAGGTTGAACTCAAAAACCATCCGGGCAACCACCGCCACCACAACCCCAATCGCCTCTGAAGGAACACCGCTTAAATCTATGACCGTCATCTGATGCGGCGCATTTATTGAAAGGTAGTTCTGGAGCAGTTCAATAAAACTGGCGCTGCTCGTATAAGTTCGGGGCTTGAACATAAAATTGTATCTCGGGTCAGACAGCTTGCTGTCCAGACGAATGAGGAATTTATCAAAAACGCCATAGAGTGGACCTTCTTCCTGTTCACCCTGGGCATTGTACACCATCTGGATATTCCAATCCCGGAGCATGGAAATCATGTCATCAAGGTCAAAATACACCGGTGAATCGGCGGTTATCGCAGAACCCAACCCTAACCGCTCTCGTGTATCCCATGCCTGTCGCGCCCGCATCAATGAGTCGCGCAAAACAATAATCTGGTTTTTCGCCGTTGGTTCGCTCAAATCAACCGTCAGGTCAACAAACTCTTCAAAATTCAAGAGCCAGTAAGGCAACTCAACATTGTCCGCCTGAATAAGGTTTACCTGTTCGGGAAATGCCGCCGCGTACTCACCATGCAGGTCCAGCACAACAATATGGGTATTACGATACTTCTTAATCGCCTCCTGCAGAATACTCACCACGGTACAGGATTTACCGCAACCCGTTGTCCCCAGTACCGCGATATGCTGCCCAAAGAACTTATCAACATTGATGTAAACCCGCTGACTCTCTGCGCCGCTGGGCTTGCCAAACGAAAACCCGTACTCAATAAACTCAGAAAAAATGTCATCCAGTTCACTGTCATCGACCATCTGAACCCGCTGTCCAACATTGGGATAAACAGAAATACCGCGGACGAATTTCTTGTTTTTTTCCAGGGTGCCGAGTAAAACACAATCCGCCACCTTCCTTCCTGACTTCCCATTTTCCATTTTAATACTCGAAACCAGCCCGATGACACGATAATCCTGAAAAGAGATTTTGACATAGGAACCAGGTTGCCCCGGGTAATAACCATTACTCAACGGAACCGTGGTATCAACCGTCAAATCAACCAGTGCCCGTTCACCATTGACTTCCGTAACATACCCAATATCAATCTGCCCCATTACTTCCTCCTTTCAATCCCCTTATAAATAATTATATCAAAATTAAACACCAAAGTAAAACTAAGAGTGAAATTACTTATTAGCTGCCTCTCTTTTGCTTGTTACGCCGCGCCACCAGTGCCCGATTCAACCAATCCAGCCACTGGTCAACACCTTGCCCGGTACGCAATGAAATGGTCAGAATCGGCACCCGGGGCTTTAACTTTCGCACCGCCTGCTTAAAGTCGTCGAGCCGGAAATCAACATAAGGCAGGAGGTCAATTTTGTTGACAATTACAACATCAGATTTCGAAAACATCAGGGGATATTTAATCGGTTTGTCGCTACCTTCAGGTGTTGAGACTATGGTGACATTGTAATGGGCGGGCAACCGAAACTCTGCCGGACAAACAAGGTTGCCAACATTCTCAATGATTAAAAGGTCAATATTCTTCAAATCAATAAGGGGAAAAACCGATGCCAGCATCAAACCATCCAGATGACAGGCACCCTGCGTATTAATCTGTGTACAACGCACACCTTGCGCAATTACCCGACGAGCATCAAGGTCACCCTGA